>DAIDHS010000022.1 GCA_027451985.1 Elusimicrobiota bacterium | reverse complement strand
ACTGCGCGTTGGGCGCGGTCCTGGCCGAAATCGAGCCGCAGGAGAACCTGCGCGATCTGCGCGGAGAGTTGCGCAAAATCCAAGAAGAGCTTTTCGTCATCGGCGCCATCCTGGCGTCTCCGCCGGACATCAAGAAGGGCGCCTCTTCGCGCGCTCCGGCGCTGGACGCGGGCGCGGTCAAGCGCCTGGAGTCCGCCATCGATTCCATGACCGCAGCCTTGGAGCCGCTGTCCAATTTCATCCTGCCGGGCGGCGGCAAGTCCGGAGCCGCCTTGCACTGGGCGAGGGCCGTGTGCCGCAGGGCCGAGCGCTCGGCGGTCGCTTTGGCCTTGGCCGAGGCGGCCGCGCCCGAAGTCGTGGTCTATCTTAATCGCCTCTCCGACTATCTCTTTACCGCAGCGCGCTGGGCCAACCATCAGTCGGGGAAAAAAGAGACTCTTTGGAGCGCGCCGAAATGACGGCTCCCGCGGTCGCGATTAAGGGCGTCGGTCACGTCTATCCCGCGAAGAAAAAATCTCCCGCGCGCGAGGCCTTGAAAGGCGTTTCCTTTGATGTCGAGGCCGGCGAAATTTTCGGCGTCCTGGGGCCCAACGGCGGCGGCAAGAGCACGCTCTTTAAGATTTTATCGACCGCTCTGAAGCCGACTTCCGGCGCGGCCGAAATCTTCGGTTTGGACGTGCTTAAGGACGCTAATTCCGTCCGGCGCCGGCTGGGGGTGGTGTTCCAAAATCCCAGCCTGGACGTCAAGCTGACGGTGAAGGAAAACATGGAGCAGCAAGGGCGGCTCTATGGCGTGCGCGGGGCGGAGCTTTCCCGCCGCATTGCGGAGGGGCTCGAGCGCTACGGCTTGGCCTCGCGGGCCAATGATTATGCGGGCGCCTTGTCCGGCGGGCAGAAACGCCGCGTGGAACTGGCCAAGAGCCTCCTGCATAAACCCGATTTGATTCTGCTCGACGAGCCCTCGACCGGCCTCGATCCGGGTGCGCGGCGCGATTTATGGACGCACATGAAGGATTTACGCGCGGCGCAAGGCTCGACGATTCTGCTCACGACCCACTACATGGACGAGGCGGAGAACTGTTCGCGGCTGGCGCTTCTAGATGAGGGGCGTCTGGCCGCGCAGGGCACGCCCGCGGCGTTGAAGGCTGAAATCGGCGGCGATGTCATCGTCATCGAATCCGCGGATCCCGCGGGATTGGGAGCGCGCATCAAGGAGCGTTTCGGCGTCGCGCCCGCGCAGATGGACGGAGTCCTGCGCATCGAGCGCGAGAGCGGCCATGCCTTCATCCCCCAACTCGTGGAGGCTTTCCCGGGCGCGATTCGGACCGTGAGCCTCTCCAAGCCCACGCTGGAAGATGTGTTCATGCACCGGACCGGACACCGCTTCTGGGTCAAGGAAGAAGAGGAGGCCGCATGAATTTTGCCTTGGCCGTGACGAGCCTCTGGGAGCGGGAGATGAAGCGCTTTTTTCGCGACCGCGCGCGCGTCTTCGGCGCCATCGCGCCACCGGTGCTCTTTTGGTTCTTGATCGGCTCCGGGTTGGGACCTAAGGTGTTGCAATACTATTTTTCCGGCACGCTCGTGCTCATCGTGCTCTTCACCGCGGTGTTCGCGACCATTTCCATCATCGATGACCGCAAGGAAGGCTTTCTCCAGTCCGTCCTTGTTTCGCCCGCCTCGCGCTTGGCCGTGGTCACGGGCAAAGTTCTGGGCGCGGCCACGGTGGGCTTCGTCGAAGGATTATTTTTCCTGGTTTTCGCCCGCGCCGTGGGGCTTCCGGCCGGACTGGCGGACTATTTGTGGGCCGTGCTGGTGCTGGCGCTGTGTTCCTTGGGCCTGACCGGCATCGGGTTCTGCATTGCCTGGAGCATGGAGTCGACCCAGGGCTTCCACGCGGTCATGAACCTGTTCCTCATTCCTTTGTGGATGCTTTCGGGTGCCTTGTTCCCCGCCGCGACCGCTCCGATCTGGCTGCGCTGGGTAATGCGGATTAATCCCGTGACTTACGCCGTTTTGGGACTGCAGGAAGCTCTTTCACCCGGACGGGTCGGCGGAGCGGCGTTCGCCTCCTTGTCCGCGTGCCTAATCGTCCTGGCTGGCTTTTCGGCGGCGATTCTGGCTTTCTCAGCTTGGCTGGCGGGCACCGGAAACGCGGCATGACGCTGGACGACCGGCTGGCGGCGCTTCTCTTGGTCTTGGCCGCAGCGGGAGGGCTTGTCGGCTGCCAGGGGTTTTCAGGAATGAGGCTTGGCGGTTTGTCCTATAACGAGAAGAATCCTTACGCGGGCTCATGGACCTTCACGGCCAAGCCCGAGTCCGCTCCCGCCGTTCCTGGATGCTCTTCGCAGTGGGGCCCGTTTACTCTCCCGGTCAGCATCGCGAGCGATGGGACTTTCGACGCCGCAGACGCCAAGGGATCCGTCGGTTCCGACGGCTCCGTCTCCCTGACCGCCGCGGCACCGTCCGGGGACCTTTGCGGCGGCGGCAGCGGCAGCGGGAGCTGTGTTTCTGCGAACTCTTGCCGAGGAACCTTCAGCGGCAATGACGGAGCTTCCTCGTTCTGGAGCATGACGCGGACCTCGGCCGCTGCCCATCCTTGATCCGGTTCCTGAATTTAAGTCTCCGCGATTTTTTGCTATTCTAAGATTATGGCGCAATCGAGCGTCGCCGTCTCCGGCGGACCCTTCGGCACAATGGATAAGGCCCTGCTGCTGAAAATTCATGCCTTGATGGTCCGCGCCCGGGTTTTGGAAGAGCGCTGCATCAAAATGGGGCGCACCGGCGAGGGCTACTTCTGGATCGGCGGGCCCGGGGAAGAGGCGTTCAACGTGAGCCTGGGCCTCCAGGTCAAAAAGGGCCAGGGGCCTCGCTACGATTACCTGAATCTGCACTACCGCAACAGCGCCACGCTTCTGGCGATGGGAGCCGCCACCATCGACAGCATCCGGCAGATGCGCACGGTCGCGACCGATCCTTACACCAAGGGACGCAATTTCGTCAACCATTACTGCGTTCCGGAGTGGAACGTTGTGCCCGTGACCTCGACTATCGAGACGCAGTATTCCTCGGCCATCGGCACGGCCATCGCCAACGCGCGGACGCCCGGAGACGCCGTCACCATCGTCACCGGCGGCGACGGCGGCACGGCGGAGGGAGATTTTCATTCGTGTTTGGTCTGGGCCAATCGACCCGTTCTGCCGCTGCCCATTCTTATCATCGTGGTCAACAACCACTACGCCATCTCCGTGCCCGAGGCGACCCAGCACGGCGAGAAGAAGATTTCCGACTGGGGCAAGGTCTTCGGCATGGCGGCCAAGACCATCGACGGCAACGACGTGGCGGAGTCCTACGCCGCCATCCAAGAAGCGCTGGCCTACTGCCGCAAGGAAAGAAAGCCGTATCTTCTTGAGGCCGTCTGCAGCCGGCTTCACGGCCATTCCTCCGCGTCTGGCGCCAACCGCGTGAACGAGCCCGACTGCATCGCCATTTTTGAGGAGAAGCTTGCGGCCCAGGGCATCGCCAAGAAAGAGGATTTTGATAAGGTTTGGACCCAAGCGCTGGCCGAAGTCGACGCCGCCCACCAGCAGGTCAAGAAGGAACCCTACCCCGCGCCGGACACCATTTGGGACGGCGTTTATTTCGAGTCCTTGCCTTCGTCTTACCCGCGCAAAGGGGGCAGCTGATGGCGAACATGGTTCAGGCCATCCGCCTGGCGCTTCACTACGGCGAAGAAAATTTGGGTGTGAAGGAAATTTTTGGCGAGGACGTGGGCCCGCCCCTGGGCGGCGTTTTTACCGCGACGCAGGGCCTGCGCACGGCGTGGAACTCGCCGCTGGATGAACGCGGCATCGTGGGCGCGGCCATGGGCCTGGCCTGGGCCGGATTTCGGCCCGTGGCAGAAATCCAATTCGTCGACTATATCTTTAACGTCATCGATTTGCTCAAGCTCGCGGCCAACGCGACCTGGACCTCGGGCGGGCGCTATAAGACGCCCATGGTGGTGATGACCCCTACCGGCTCGGGCATCCACGGCTCCATCTATCATTCGCACTCGTTTGATTCCATCGCCACCAAGCTTCACGGGATGAAGGTGGTTTGTCCCTCGACGCCCTTGGACGCCTACGGGCTCATGATTTCCGCCATCAAGGACGACAACCCGGTGCTCTTCTTGAAGCCCAAGGCGCTTTTGCGCGTCAAGGGCGAGGAGCTTATCCCCGGCGAGCCCTCGGACGAGAAGGAGCTGCGCTCGATGATTGACGCGCCCATCGGCGACCGCTCGCAGTGGAAGCCGCGCTGGCCGGACGTTAAGGAATACGCGATTCCCATCGGTCAAGGCAAGATTTCCAAACCCGGCGCGGACGCGACGGTTGTGACCCACGGCCGACTGGCGCCCGTGGCGCTCGAGGTCGCCAAGGCTTTCGCCGCGGCCGGGACGGGAGACGTCGAGGTCGTGGACATGCGTTCTTTGGTCCCCTACGATTGGGAACTCATTAAATCGTCCATCAAGAAGACCGGCCGCGTCCTTTTCCTCAACGAGGAGACTGAGATCACTAATTTTGGCGAGCACCTTTTCCGCCGCACCGTGGACGAACTGTTCTACGACTTGAAGGTCCGCCCGCGGCTCTTGTGCGGCAAGGCTACGCCGGGCATCGGGCTTTCGCCCGTTCTTGAGTACGCCATCGTGCCGCAGAAGACGGACGTCGAGCGCGCCCTGCGCGAGCTTTTGGACGAACCGGCCTAGATATCCCTTCCGGCCTTATTTTGACCCGCCGTTTCCTCGCCGAGGATAGCGCGCCGTGATTGTGGAGTGCATGCCGCCGCGCGTGGCGAAGCACCCTTCGAGTTCCGCCCAAACGGGTTTAGCGGCCTTGACCACGTCATCCAGGATGCGGTTGACCGCGTTTTCGTAGAAAATTCCCAGATTGCGGTAGCCGAGCAGGTAATACTTGAAGGACTTGAGCTCGATGCATTCCTTGTTCGGCAGGTAGCGCAAGGTCAGCGTGCCGAAATCGGGGAGCTTGGTCTTGGGGCAAATCGAGGTGAACTCCGGACACTCGATTTTGATCTCGTAGCCGCGGTATTGGTTGGGCCAGGTCTCCAGCGGCGGGAGATCCTCCGAGCGGCCCAAGAGTGCGAGGTTCGGAGCGTAACCGTAGAACGACGCCTCCGCCTTTGGTTTCTTTTTCATGCCGCCTCCTCCGTTTTGATGATGTTGCTGGAATTTGCCAGTAGGGCGATGATTTGCGCGGAGATGACTCCGGCCGCGAGAGCCCCCGGAATCAGGAGCCCAAAGCGCGGATAAAATATCCCGGCGGCGGCGGGAAGAAGAAGCGTATTAATCCCGAGCAGCCAGATGATGCTTCTGCGCGCGGCCCTGCGCAGAGCTCGCCCCGCCTCGAAGGCTCGCGCTATGCGGGAGATGTCGGCGTCATCTAAGACCACGTCCGCGATGTCTCGCACAACTTCAGAGCCCGAGACGGCTGAAAGGGAGACGTCCGCCCGGCACAGCGCCGCGGCGTCCGAGAATTTTTGCCCAAGCAGTGCCACCCGCTTTCCCTCGCCCTGAAGGCGCTCGACGAGCTGCATTTTTTCCTCAGGCAATGTTTCGGGGAATACGCGCGCAATGCCGGTCGTTTCGGCGGCGCGGTAAGCGCTTTCGTTCCGGTCGCCGCAGACTAGAATCGGCTCTATCCCCATTTTTTTCAGCTGGGCAACGGCGCGGGTGGCGCCCGGCCGGAACTGATCCTCCAGTATGAAGATCAGAGCGGCGCTGTTTCCCCAGGCAAAGCCCACGGCCGAAACGGCTCCTTCGAGCGCCGTTTGAGGCACGGAGACTCCGTTGGACTTGAGCCAAGGCAAGCTGCCTAAGCGTGCGGTCCTGCCCGCGATCTTGGCGGCGGAGCCGCGGCCTTGATCTGACTCGAATGACTCTACTGCGGAGGGCCTTGCCCCCGCGCGGCGGACGTATGACGCAATCGCCTCGGCCATGGGATGCGAAGAGCGCTCGGAGACGGCAAGGATTGCGCCAAGGGATTCCGGGTCCATTTGGGTTTGATCTCCCAGAACCTTGACGACGGCGGGCCTTCCACGAGTCAGGACGCTGGTCTTGCCGATGAGGATGACGTCGATGCGGTTCATTCCGGCCAGCATGCCGGGCCGTCGGAAGTGGATTCCTGCTTTGCTTGCTTGGCGTCGTCCGAGCAGAACCGTCAGCGGTTCTCCTAGGACAAGCGCGTACGGACAACTGGCGGACAGCACTGAGAACAAAACGGCGCTGGCCCACACCGCGCGAGGCTTGGGGCCGTCGATGGCCCAGATTACGGCCATGGTGAGGGCTGCGATGAGCGCTAAAGGAAGAATTAGGGCCGCCGCGCCGTCCGAGAAGCCGAAAAGGCGCGAGTCCCGCTTTCTCCTCGCGAGGATCTGGTCCGAGATGATTCTCACGCCCGTTCTGGTTCCGGGCTTCTGAGCGCGCAGCCAGAGAGAATCCGACTTGTTGATCGCTCCAGCGGCGACGGCGGCTCCCTCGGATTTTTCCGCAGGCAGGGGCGAATTGTGGATGATGCGCTCGTCTACCAGGGAGAACCCCGAGGCCACGACGCCGTCTACGGGGATTTGCTCTCCGGGCCGGACGTGGGCGATCGCGCCCTCCTCGATCTCCTCGATGGGCACCACTTTCTCACCTGAAGAATCGAGGATCCGTCCGGTTCTTGGCGCGAGCCGGAAAAGCTTTTCCAAAGAACGTCTCCCGTGCGATTCCATATCGCCGGCTAGCCTGCGGCCGAAGGAGGAGGCGAGCACCAAGGCGCAGAGGATGCTCATTCCGGCGGTCCGCGTCGAGTCCGGGAGGAGTCGTGGGAACAGGACGGCGATTGAAATCGAAAACAAGGTTGTCCAGGATGAGAACGAGATGAGGGCGTCGGCGTTGATGTCCCTCCAAATGAGATTCCTGGCCGCGCTTTTATGGAAGCTCCATCCCCCGGCCAGGGTCAGCAGAAAAGAAAGCGCCAAACTTGTGTAGGAGGAAAAATTCAAGGCACTCTGCGCCAGGAGGGCGGCGCTGATGAGCAGTCCGGCCGCGATCTGGAAAAGAGAGACCGGATTGGCGGCGCTTATTGAAGGAGGGATGTCTTCCATGCGGCGTAAAGTGAAGCGAGGCCGCTCCAGGTCCCGGGGAATCCCGACGCGACAGATTGATCGAGGGTCTCCCCTTTTTTGAGGGCAGCTAGGAACTGGGAGAAACCCATGCGGCCGCCGTGCTCGATCATGAACTGGACCAGGCTTTCCGCCTCGCAATACCAGACGCTCACCGTATGGGCTTGCTCCGTTGCGGGCGCGAGGTTGATCATCTGGTCCATGGGGATGGGATTTTGAATCATGGCCGGGCGCACGGAGGGAAAGATATCCACGAGTCCTTGCCCACCGGAGGCCGCTTTTTCCTCCTCGTAAACGGCCAGGCCCTCGTTAACCCAGCGATGCTGCGGATCGATGTCGCCACCCGGATAGCGCATGTACTCGTAGAAAACCACGTGGGTCATCTCGTGCGCCAGAATGGGGTAGAGTTGCGGCCCCATGTAGGTGTAGATGGCGTTGCCGTAGGCCACGCCACCGGACCATTCCGGCTGGCCGGTCTTCTTAAGGTACTCGGCTTGATCGGCGTAGACATAGATTTGATAGAGCCCGCTTTGGGGCATGAAGGAATAAAGGTTGGTGTCCATCATGATGTTGTTGTAATCGGTCTCGGCGGCCTGGGAAATCTGATTGGCGGCCTGATCTCCGTAGGCGTGCACCGAAAAGTGCAGGCTGTCGATCTGGCTGGCGCCCGCATCGAGGGGAGCAAAAGACGCCTGGATGACGGCAGGCCCGGCGGCTGACTGGTCGGCCCCGGTCGGGCCGCCCTGCGGATAAGGCACGCAGGCTCCGGCTGCAAGAGCGGCTGCGGCGAAGAGAGCCGCGCGGATTTTCATAGAGCGTCCATTTTACAAAATTGTAGGATAAGACCGTGCCCGGGCAAAAAGAGATCCTAAGGCTTCGCGTCGAGCGCATGGCGCCCGAGGGAGAGGCCATTGCCCGGGCCGAGGGCTCTTCGCGCGTGGTTTTCGTCCCTTACGGCGCTCCTGGAGATCTTCTTGAAGCGGATGTTACCACGGCCAAGGGGACCTACGCCCGGGCGCAAATCCGGCGCGTTCTTGAGGCGGGCCCGGACCGCGTGGAGCCTCCGTGCGCCATCTATTTTCGCCCCGGAGCTCCCGGACGCTTTTGCGGCGGCTGCGACTGGCAGCACTTGAGCTATGAGGCCCAGCTGAGAGAGAAACGGAGCCTCGTCGAGGATTGCCTGCGCCGCATCGGAAAAATATCTGGCGCGCAGGTGCGCCCGACGCTGGCTTCTCCTTATACGTGGGGCTATCGGAATAAGGTGCAGATTCCGTTCGGACTCACGGACAATGGGGAAATCGCCGCCGGATTTTACTCTCCGCAGAGCCATCGCATCGCCGATTTTCCCGCCTGTCCGGTCCAGCCTGATTTGGCGGTGCGGCTGGCCTTGAAGGCCAAGGCCACCGCCCGAAGCCGCGGCTGGCAGGTCTATGACGAGAAAAGCGGCCGGGGCTGGCTCAGGCACTTTTTCGCGCGCACCAACGCTCAAGGGCAGGCGCTCGTGGCCTTGGTCGCGCGGACGGCCGATTTCTCAGACCGGGACACCTTCGTCGAGGAGATGCGCGAGCAGGAGCCGTCGTTGGTTTCGATTTACCTCAACGTCCAGCCGGAGAAAACTTCGGTGGTTTTGGGGCCGCGCTGGATTCGGCTCTGGGGCGCGCCGCGCATCGAAGAGCAGGTCGGGAAGTTCTCCTTTTCGGCCTCTCCCGGCGCCTTTCTGCAGGTGAATACCCCGGCCGCGGAAATTCTCTACGCCTGCGCGCGCGAGGCGCTGACGGAGGACGCGGAGCGGTTCGACCGCGTTCTTGACCTCTACTGCGGCGTGGGGACGCTGGCCGTCTGGCTGGCCTCGGCGGCGGACAAAATCATCGGCATTGAGGAGAACTCGGAGGCGGTTCAGGACGCCTGGGCCAACGCGCGCAGAAACGGCGTCAAGAACGCCCGATTCGCCTCCGGGCGCGTAGAGACGTCCCTGGCGCGTGTGTCGCGGGAGCTCTCCGGCGCCTGCGCAGCGGTGGTTGACCCGCCTCGTCAGGGGCTTTTGCCCGGCGCTTTGCGCGCCCTGACCCATCCGGCGTTGGAACGCATTGTTTACGTTTCCTGCAATCCGGCCACCTTCGCCCGAGATGCCGGGCTGCTTGCGCGCGCGGGCTATAAATTGGAGAGAGTCCAGCCTGTGGACCTGTTTCCTCAGACCTCGCATGTGGAACTCGTCGGCCTTTTGCGGCGTAAAAGCCGCGATTTTTAACCCTATTTTTACTTTTGCGGACCCTTGACAGGGGCGGCTTCTTCGTTTATCCTCGAAATAGGGCATTAAGATGAGGAAGATGGATTTAGCGGCTTTTTTTGTGGTCTTGCTTTTGTCCATGGGGACCAGCTTTGCCTGCGCGCAGAGCGCGGTAGATCAGACTCCTTCTCCTAAGGCGCCGCCAAAGCATGTCCTCACTATTCAAAATAGTGGTACGGCGAGACAGGCCCAAGGAGCGGTTGCGAACGCGGATCATGCCATGGATGGCACTCCTTCCGAAAACCACGCTAACGCAAGTTCCGTGAGCGAAGAAAACGATTTGGCGCGGAAGATGGGCGAAGCGGGCAGACAACTGGCTCTGCGTGACTCTAAAGCAACTGAAGGCTCCGGCTCTCCGGGTTCGTCGTACTTTACGGATTCCTCTATTAGCGTTCCGGCACCCAAGTCCACGGGATCGAAAGACCACCGGGAAGGCCGCGCCGGCGCGGTTTGGGGCGCTTACAGCGGCTACGTGGCAATGGCCGCTTTTGGGATGGGCTTTTTCGGGATTTTATTCGCGGCCGCGGGCGGGTATCTCTTCGGAAGCCATCTCTGGCACATAGAGCACCCTTCCAGCTAACTAACGCCTTGCCGGAGGCGTTTTTCTTCCGCGTCGTCTTTAAGGATTCCGATTCCCAGGCACACCGCTCCTGCGCTCACGCAGGAATCCGCGACGTTGAACACGTTGAAGACGGCGTGGGAAAGCACTTGCAAGTCCAGGAAATCCACCACGTGGCCGTAGATGATCCGGTCTAGGATGTTGCCGAGGGCGCCGGAAATGATCAGCAGCAGCCCGATTTGGATCCAAAAATTCTTCCGCGCCCATATTTTTTGCAGGTGGAAAAGGGCTAAAAGCAGCGCGGCGGATAGGATCAGAAAAAAGTCGTTGCGGTGGCGGCCCAGCCCGAAGGCCATACCCGTGTTCTCCACGTAGACGAACTGAAAGAAAGGGCAAACCGGGATAAGGGCTTTGGGCTTGAGCCAGCGGACGGCCCAAAGCTTGGTGAGCTGATCGAGGCCGACGAGCGCCGCGATGACGGCGGCGCGGGCCGGAACGCTTAGCCTTTTGTCTGGCTCAGGTGCTTGGCGCATCGGCCGCACACGTCGGGGCGGCCGGCGTCGGCGCCCACGTCCTCGGGATAGCGCCAGCAGCGGGCGCACTTGGGGCCTGTGATGGGGGAAACCTCGGCCGTGGTCTGGTCCGTCTCTGGGCGCAGGGAAATCCGGGACACCAGGAGCACTTCGCACCATCCGGTCTCATCGAGGAGCCCGCAATCCTGGCCCGAGAGCGTCACGGCGGCCTGCAGGGAGCTGCCGATTTTTTTAGCCGCGCGGGCTTCCTCAAGAGCCTTTTGCGCGGTTTCCCGGACGGCGCGGATTTTTCCCCAGCGCTCGCTCAAGACCTCATTCGATTCCGCGGAGCGGACCG
Source organism: Elusimicrobiota bacterium (assembly GCA_027451985.1). Taxonomy (GTDB): domain Bacteria; phylum Elusimicrobiota; class Elusimicrobia; order UBA1565; family UBA9628; genus JAGWJU01. The sequence goes on along the minus strand of DAIDHS010000022.1, from coordinate 31,463 downwards.
GGAGGTCCGCGAGAAAGACGCTTTCCCCTTTGCCCCAGTTGCGCGGGCCCATCCGCCAGGCCTCTTCCGCGGTGAACGATAGAACCGGCGCGGCCAAGAGCAGCAATCTTTCCAGAATATCCGCCATTACGGTCTGGGCTGCACGGCGGGACGGATCGTTCTTCGGGAAGGCGTAGAGCCTGTCCTTGACGATGTCGAGATAGAAGGCGGAAAGATCGAAGGCGCAGAAATCAACCAAGCGGCGGGCCGCTTGGCGGAAGCGGAACTCCCTATAGTCCGCCAACATTCCGTGCTCGAGGTCCGATAGGCGCGAGAACATGTAGCGCTCGAGTTCGGGCAACTTTTGGGGAGGAACGGAGTCTTTCCCCGGGTCGAAGTCGGACGTATTGCCCAAAAGATAACGGATGGTGTTGCGGAACTTGCGGTAGGCTTCGGCGGGCACCGCTAAAAGCTTGTCCGAGATGCGCACGTCGTCGTTGTAGTCCGCCAGGGCGACCCAGAGCCGGAGCACGTCCGCGCCCATCTTGTCGACTACGTCTTGAGGGGAAACGACATTGCCCGCGGACTTGTGCATCGCCCGACCCTGGGCGTCCAAGACGAAGCCGTGGGTCAAGACCGCCTTGTAGGGCGCGCGGCCGGTCAAAGCGGCGGAGAGAACGAGGGAGCTTTGGAACCATCCGCGATGCTGGTCCGAGCCCTCGAGGTAGAGGTCGGCGACCGGGGCATCCGCGGGATTTTCGGCATCCTGGCCCAGCACGGCCAGCCACGAGGTGCCCGAGTCCATCCAGACGTCTAGAATGTCCGTTTCGCGGCGAAAATTCTCTCCGCCGCAGGCGGGACAGCGCAGGTTTTGCGGCAGGAAACTCCAGGTTTTGGCGGAAATCTCCGCGCCCGCATTCTCGAACCAGAAGTCGTCGCCGTCCTTGGCGATCTTGCCCTCGATGGCCGTAAAAGCGGACTCGTCTTTGAGCGGCGCGGCGCATTTCGGATTGGCGCAGTAAAGAATCGGAATCGGCGTGCCCCAGACGCGCTGGCGCGAAAGGCACCAGTCCGGGCGGTTCTCCACCATGCTGGAGATGCGGGCCTTGCCGGCCGTCGGAATCCAGGAGACCGTGTCGATGGTCGCCAAAAGCTTCGCGCGCAAGGAGTTGGACTTCGCCGCATCTCCGCCCAGGGTCAAGAACCACTGCTCCGTGGCGCGAAAAATGATGGGGTTCTTGCAACGCCAGCAGTGCGGATAGCTGTGCTGGATGTTTTCCTGCGCCAACAGCAGTCCGCGGCTTTTTAAGTCCTCGATGACGGCCGCGTTGCCTTCGGGGAAGACCTTCACGCCGCGCAGGAATTCGGGTGCCTCGTCCGTAAAGCGTCCGGAGCCGTCCACTGGGCAAAGAGTCTTGAGTCCGTATTTCTGGCCGGTCAGGAAGTCGTCCGCGCCGTGCCCGGGGGCGGTGTGCACGATGCCGGTGCCGTCCTCCATGGTGACGTAATCCGCCGCGACCGCGAGCGAATGTCCGCCGCCGAAGGGCGTTTCGCAGGCAAGCTTCGCGGCCACGAGGTCGGCGCCGCGATAGGAGCGCCCCCGGCTGTGTTTTGAAAGCTTGAGCTTTTTCTCGATTTCGGGGAGCCGTTTTCCGGCCAAGAGAACGTCCCGCTTTCCGCCGGGCAAGTCCGGCCCTTCCATGGTTACGAGTTGATAGTCTTCGTTGGGATTGAACGCGACGGCCATGTTGGCGGGCAAAGTCCAGGGGGTCGTCGTCCAGACGAGCACGTCCTTGCCGAGGAGTTCCTGCGGGCCTTCCTTAATGGGCAGGGCCACGTAAACCGACGGCGAGGTCTTGTCCTTGTATTCGATTTCGGCTTCGGCCAGCGCGGTTTCGCAGGTGATGCACCAATAGACGGGTTTTAAGCCGCGGTAAATGTAGCCCTGTAGGAGCAGGCGCCGGAAAGACTCGAGGATTTTGGCCTCGTAGCCGCGGGACATGGTTTTGTAGGGATTCTCCCAGTCGCCCACGCCGCCCAGACGCCGGAACTCCTCGCGCTGGATGGCGATGAACTTCTCCGCGAACTCCGAGGCGGACTTGCGGAAGGCCGGTACGTCCTTGATGCCGCGCTTGGAGGTCTTTAGTTCTTTCAAAAGCGCCGTCTCGATGGGCAGCCCGCGGCAGTCCCATCCCGGAACGTAAGGCGTCTCGAAGCCCATGAGCGCGCGGGATTTGACCGCCATGTCCTTGAGGATTTTGTTGAGCGCGTGGCCGATGTGGATATGCCCGTTGGCGTAGGGGGGGCCGTCGTGCAGGACGAAGGGCTTGCGACCCTGCTGCCGCTGGCGCATTTTCCCATAGAGATCGAGGCTTGCCCAGAAGGCCAGGATATCTGGTTCGCGCTTGGGCAGGTCCCCGCGCATGGGGAACTCCGTTTGGGGAAGGTTAAGCGTCGCCGAGTAGGGCGAGGCTTCGGTCTTGAGGCCCTCGCTCATGAAGCGGGCGCGGCGGCTTTTTTCTTGTCTTCGGCGCGCGGCTTGTCGGCGAGGAGCATGCGGCTGATGACCAGCTGCTGAATTTGGCTCGAACCCTCGCCGATCTGGTAGAGCTTCGCGTCGCGGAAGGCGCGCTGGACCGGGCAGTCGAGAGAGGCGCCCTCTGGGCCGATGACGTCCAAGATGTCCGTGGGCGCGCGCATGGCCAAATCGCCGGAAATGAGCTTGGCCATGGAGGCTTCCTTGGAAAACGGCCGGCCCGCGTCCATGAGGCAGGCCGCGCGGTGCGTCAGGAGCCTGGCCGCGTCCACCTCGGCCGCGATTTGCGCCAGCGTCTTTTGGGCGAAAGTAAGCCCGGGATTTTCGGGGACGATGCCGTAGTCGCCTTTGCGCGCCGCGACCCAGCGCAGACCCTCATCGAGGGCCGAGCGCGCGATGCCGACCGAGATGCCGGAGATGGCGACTCGGCCGCCGTCCAAAATCTTCAAGGCGTGCCCGAAAGCCTTGCCCTTAAGGCCGATCATGCGATCGGGAGCGAGCCGGACGTCGTGAAGGTGCAGTTGGGCCGTGTCCGAGGATCGGATGCCCATCTTGTGCTCGATTTTGCCGATGGTGAATCCCGGCGTGCCCTTGTCGATGAGAAAGGCGGTGAGCTCCTTTTTGCCTGCGTCCGGATCTCCGGTCTGCGCGAAGACCACGTAGACGCCCGCGACCGAGCCCTGCGTGGTGAAGGTCTTGGAGCCGTTTAAAATCCACTGCTTGCCGTCGAAGACCGCCTTGGTCTTGGCCGCGCCGGCGTCCGAGCCCGAGCCCGGCTCTGTCAGCGCCCAGCCGCCCAGCATCTCGCCCGAGGTCAAGAGGGGGAGGTACTTGGCTTTTTGCTCCTCGTTGCCGTTGAGGTAGATGTGGTTGGTGCACAGGCCGTTGTGCGACTCGATGGTGAGCGCCGCGGCCGCGTCGGCCGCTCCCAACTCTTCCAAGATGAGGCAAAGCGAGAGTTCGTCCAGGCCTAAACCGCCGTATTTTTTGGGGAACGTAATGCCGAAGTAGCCCATGCGGCGCAGTGCGGGAACGGTCTCCCAGTGGAAGGTCTCCTTGACGTCGTTGGCCTGGGCTTTAGGGGCGATCTCTTTTTGGCAGAACTCCCGCGCTTGGCGCTGGAGTTCTGCGTGCTCGGCGTCGAGATCAAAATTCATAGAGCCATCTTACCATTTCGCGTCGGGCTAAGGCCAAGGCGGCAGGGGCAGGGATTCTCCGGATTTGAGCCACTGCGGCGCTTGCCCGCGGCGGAAAAGCTTTGCGCGGGAAAGGCCCAACACGACCGCGCGGCCGTTCTCTGTCTGGACCCACGAACCCTCCTCGATGCCGAGCACGGGGTTGTCGCGGACCGTGTGGTACTCGGCGATGCGGTCATCGCGCGTCTCGCTGAATTGGGCCATGGCGGGGTCTGCTTCCTTGTAATGAGGGTTGATGTTGAAGGGGATAAGTCCCAAGGCGTCGAAGCGGGAGAGCCCCACTACGTTCCAATCGTTGGTGGTGAGGATGTTGGGGCCCGCGACGTTGGATCCGGCGCTGGAGCCGGCGTAAGGCAGGCCCGCGCGGACTTTGTCGCGTACGGCGTCCAGAAGGCCCGANGACTGCAGGCGCTGCAAAAGCGCGTAGGTGTTGCCGCCGCCGATGAAAATGGCTTCGGCTTGGGCGAGCGTTTCGAGCGGGCGGCGGTTCCAGCGCAGATGAAAAAGGGAGAGTCCGGCGCCTTGAAGTCCCGCGGGTTCAAGCGCCTGGCGCACGCGCTCGAAATAAGCGTCTTCATCCTTAAGGCTCGCCGCGGTCAGGAAAGCGACCTTTCGCCGCTCGCCGAAAAATGCCGCGAGCGCCGCCTTGGCCGCGGGGCTTAAAGGTCCTCCGGCGTGCAGTTGGACGCGCGCTTGGCTCATTTGTAGTCGTTTTCCCACTGGCCGTACATGGGATTGGGGAGCACGAAATACTTGGTTCCAGCCAAGCGCGAAATGTCCTCGCGGCCGCGCGTCTGCATCTCGCGCCCGTGGAGCTCCTCGAAATCGCGCGCGCTGTCGCCGAAGAGGGCGATGATGGTCCGCGGTCCCTGCGCTTTGCACCGCTGGTCTGTCGCCTTTTCCACGCAGTCGCGGCGCACGCCCTTGTTATCGGCCGCGTCCTTCTTGGTGAGCAGGACGTCGCCCGGCTTGAAAAGCCCTTGAGCCTTCAGGTTATTCAGAGTGGCCGCATGCTCGTCATCGCCGCGGTTGGTCATGAATACGATTTCTCCGTGCGGCAGGGCGCGGACCTTGTCGAGGAAGGTCCGCGCGCCCGGAATGGCCGCGGCATTAGCGAGTTTGGTCCAGCTTTTCCATATCTTTTGAGAGAAGGGACGGTCGCCCAGCTGCCGCTGGAACGCGGCGTTGTCGAGGACGGTCTGGTCGACGTCTAGAACCACGGCCCACTTCCCTTTCTGCCGCCTGGCCGCGGCCCGCACGATGGGCCACGCCATCCGGTAGACTTCGGCGTCTATGGCGGAAAACTCGATGGAGTGCGCGTACTGGAGATCCTTGGGCAGGACCGGCGTAGGCATTTGAGCGTCGGCGCGCGGGATGAGGGCCGTGCCGAGCAAAACGGCCGCGATGAATCCGGACAATTTCATGTGAAGACCTCCTTTAAGGCTTAGATTATAAATCAAAGCACCGTGGCTTTGCCTCCAGCGGAAAGCCGGTAGCGCGTGCCGCGCCACAAGATGGTGGGGCGGAAGCCGAAGGGCCAGAGAATCACGTTGAGCGCGTCGACCAAGGGCAGGCCCGCGTAGGCGTGCCAGGGCATGAGAGGTTCTTTAAGCGCCGCGTCCTGCAGGACGCCGGCCAGGGCCCGGGAACCAACGGCCCCGGCCAAGAGGGCCAGCGCCGGCCCCGTCGGAAGGCCCGAGAAAAACGCAAGCGCCAGGGCCGTCAAAGCCACGAGCGGGCCGTCGAAAAACGGCAAGAGGGCGTAGGCGACGGGCAGGGAACTGCGGATGATGGCGGCCCACTTGGCCAAGTGGCGCAGGGATTCTCCTAAGGTGCGGTCGTCCTCGCGCACGCCGATACGCGAGTGCAGGAGGTATTTGCGGCTTCCAGCCTTGGAGGCCGCGGCGCCAATAGAGTAGTCGTCCGCGATTTGGTGCGCAAAGGGTTCCAGCCCGCCGATTTTTTTGATGAGGTCTTTGCTGTAGGCCATCCAGGCTCCGGCGTAAAAATGGAAGTTATTCAGGTAGTAGCCCAGCGCCACGGAGACGCTGAAGCCGTGGCCGAAGGCGATTTGCATCAGATAGCCGCTCAAGCTGTCGGTCTTCAGGTGGTAGGGGATCGCATAGATTGCGTCGTATCCGCGGCGGAACGCCGAGCTGGTCTCGGCTAACATGCCGGGCGGCGCGACGGTGTCGGCGTCCGAGAAAATCACGTGGGGATGCTTGGCGCGGGGCAGGGCCGCGATCATGTTGTGGATTTTGCCCATGCGGCCCCCGGCCGGGCCGGAGAGCACGATTTCGACGTCTCGGTCAGGATGCGCCGCGATGAACTCTCGGCATGCGGCGTAGGCCGGATCATCTGCATTTTCCATCGCGATGAGAATCTGCACGCGCTTGCCGGGGTCGGCCTCGATAATCGCTTCCAGGCCCGGAATCATGGCTTCGTCCAGGCCGCGCACGGGCTTGACGACGGTCATGGGAAGAATCTCGTCTCCCCATTTGGGCTGAGGCGAAAGGCGGAAGTAAGCCCAGGTCGCGGCCACGCAGGCCCATAGCGCCGCAATCAGGAGCAGAGTCCAGGCGTCAAGGAAAAGAATCAGGAGGTGCATGAAAGCAGCGCTTGGAGCGGCGCGCCTTATTGCATATATTTTACGCGGGTGATGTCAAAAAATGCGGAGGGCGAATCGACTTATTTCTGCGCCCGCTGGCTTTTTATGCGGGCGATGGGCGCGATCTTTTTCTCCGCGTTCTACTTGTGGGCGTTTCAGGCTCGGGGCCTCATCGGCCCGCGGGACATCCTGCCCGCGCGCGCTGAAAATCAAAAAAATGTTAGAATACCCCGCTTCCCAAATTTTGGGGTCGTGGTGTAGCCTGGCCTAACACGCCGCCCTGTCAAGGCGGAGACCGCGGGTTCAAATCCCGTCGACCCCGCCAGTTTTAAGACTGCGCGGCTCCCAGGACGTCCTTCAACGCCGTCTCAATGGTCGGGAATTTGAACTGATAGCCGTTGGCCAGCGCCGCGGTCGGATTGACGCGCCGCCCTTCCAGCAGCATTTGAGACATTTCACCCAGGAGCAGCTTGAGCGCGAATCCGGGCACGGGGAAAACGGCCGGGCGGCGCAGGGCTCCGGCTAATTCCTTCGTAAAGACGGCGTTGTCCACCGCCTCCGGAGCCACGGCGTTGACGGGCCCGCGGTAGCGGGCGTCGGCGAGGCTTTGCTCGATGAGTCCGGCAAGATCCTGCTCATGAACCCAGGGGAACCATTGGCGGCCCGAACCGAGCCTTCCGCCGAGGCCAAGCTTGAAGGGCGCGAGCATTTTTGCCAGGGCGCCGCCGTTTTTGCCCAGAACCACGCCGATGCGCAGCAGCACGACGCGCGCGCCGCGTTGCTCGGCTCGGCGCGCTTCGTTTTCCCACGCTTCGCAGATATCGGCGAGGAAGCCGCGCCCTTTGGGCGATTTTTCATCCGCCGTGTCGCCCGAATAACCGTAAAAGCCGACCGCGGACGCGTTCACCAGGACGCTCCCGCGTCCCACGGCATCGGCCAAAGCCCGCGTGGCCTCGACGCGGCTGTCCAGAAGGATTTTTCGCCGGGCCTTGGTCCAGCGGCCATCCGCGATGCCCGCCCCGCAGAGATTGACGGCCGCGTCGGCCCGCTGGACTTCCTGGGTCCAATCTCCCGGGTTTTGCGGATTCCAGCGGAGAGAGCGCGCGCCCGCGGGAATATCGCCGGGCGCGTCTTGGCGCGTAAGAACGCAGACCTCATGGCCCCGGGAGGAAAGTTTCCTCGCGAGAGTCCGTCCGATGAATCCCGTCCCTCCGGCGATGACGACTTTCATGGCGTGCCTCCTGGCGGCGAGCGAACAGGCGCTCGATGGCCGTTTTTCGAAAATCGAAAATCCGCTGCAGTTCTCGGCTGATGAGAGGAAGGGCCAAGCGCCCCAGCATTCCAAGGGGAGGGGCGTAATGAACCTCATCGGTCATGCGCGTGCCGCCGTCTTCGCGGGAAAACGTGTGGGTGTGGCGCCACACAGCGTAGGGGCCGCGCGTTTGAACGTCGGTGAAGCCGTGCGGGGGCGCGTAGGATTCGATGAGCGTTTCCCAGCGCAGCGGCAGACCGAAGAGCCGAATGCGGTACTCGATTTTTGCGCCGGCCTTCATCACGATGGGAGGCGGCGTCAGAATTCCGAATCCCAGATCGGGCGGGGTCAGCAGAGCCAGGTTTCCCGGATTTTGAAAGAACGCGAAAACTTCTTCCAACGGACGGTCCACCCACTGACTGCGCCTAAGGGTGTGCGCGCTCATTTGGACGCTCCATAGGCCGCCAGCGCCCTCGCGCGCGCCAGCGCGTGGTTGGCAATGGGTTCGGGATAGTCCCGACCCAAAACGATGCCGTGTCGCTCTAGAATTTCCCGAGGCGCCGTCCAGGGGGCGTGGATCCAGCGGCCATCTAGCTGCGAGAGCTCGGGCACCCAGCGGCGGACGTAGCGTCCCTCCGCGTCGTAGCGCCGCCCCTGCTCGACGGGATTGAAGATGCGGAAAAACGGCGCGGCGTCCGTTCCGCATCCGGCGCTCCATTGCCAACCGAGCGTGTTGTTGGCCAGGTCGGCATCCACGAGCGTATCCCAGAACCAGCGCGCGCCCTCGCGCCAATCGATGAGAAGATCCTTGACCAAAAATGACGCGGCGATCATGCGGACCCGGTTGTGCATGAGTCCGGTCGCCCAGAGCTCGCGCATGCCGGCGTCGACCATGGGGTATCCGGTCATTCCTTTTTGCCACGCCTCGAGAGCGGCGGAATCTTTTCTCCACCGGAACTCCGTGAAGCGCCCATCATGGGGCCTTTCCGGAGTGAAGGGCTCATGAAACAAAACGTGCCTGCCGAAGTCACGCCATCCAAGTTCACCCAAGAATCCGCCTTTTTGGAACGGAGGATCGGAGAAAGGCAACGCCTGCGCCCAAACGCGGCGCACGTCAAGTTCGCCGAAGTGCAGACGGGGGGACAGGCGCGATGTCCCATCGAGCGCAGGGAAATCGCGCCCGGCGGCGTAGCCCCGCGCGCGGGCCAAGAATTTTTTTAAATCGTACCGCGCGGTCTCTTCTCCCGGCTCAGGCGCTTCGGAAAGGCCTTTGCCCCAGTTCTTTGAAGGCAGCAGCCTCCAATCTTCCAGACGTTCAGACTTGGGCGCGGGAGAGACGCCGCGAAGTCGGCCCGGATCTCCGCAAGGCTTTTCTGGAGAGGGAAGCTCTCCGCAGCGGTTCCAGAACGGCGTGAAGATCTTGTAGTGGCGGCCTTCCCGGCCGCGCACGGAATCGGGGGCGAACAGCGCGTCTCCGGCGAAGGCGCGCGCCTCGATCCCTAGGTTCGAGACTGCGGCGGCCACGGCCTCCTCTTGGCGCCGCGCCGCGGGCTCGTAGCGCTTTGCGAAGTAGACGGCCGTGGCGCCTGTTTCGCGGGCTAAGCGTGTCAGGGCCTCGGCGGCGCGTCCGCTCCGGAGAACAAGACGGAGGCCGCGGACGCGCAGAGCGCGATCAAGCGCGGCTAAACTGCCGTGAAGCCACCAGCGCGACGCCGCTCCGGGAGGCCAGCGGCCGTCTTCTTCCGGGGACCAGGCAAAGACGGGCACGACTCGCCCCGCGCTGGCGGCCGCCTGCAGGGCGGGGTTGTCCATCAGCCGCAGGTCGCGGCGGAACCAGACCAGGGTCGTTTTCATTTTGCGGGGCCTTTTACATCCGACAAAATGGCGTCGATGCCCCGGGAAAAATCCGTGCCGATGAAGCGGGCGCCCATTTCCCGGATAAGGTTCGCGTGACGGAGGCTTTCCTGCCCGCAGACGTAAATGCGGATACGCGGATGGGCGCGCATGAGCTGCGCGATGAGCGCCCTGACGTCCTTGCGCGCCCTGGGGATAGTCAGCGTCAAGCTGACTGCGTCGGCGCGCAGCCTGGCAACCGCGGCCGCCAAACTGGAGGAGGGGAGATCGGCCCCGAGGTAGACGCAGGGAAGGCCCAGGTTCTCCAGCGCGCAGCAGGCCGCCAGCATTCCGATTTCGTGGCGATCGCCCTCCGGCGCGGCTAGGATGAGGCGGGGGCCTTGGCGCGCCGGTTCCTTGAGCGAGGAGAGCAGATTCTCGCGAAAAAAAGCCGACGCGAAATGCTCCGCCGCAATCCAGATGCCGGATTTTTTGTGCGCTTGCGCGCCCAATTGGACCAGGGCCGGCTGCCAGACTTCCCCGAAGGCGCGGCGCAGGCCGAGGCGGCGGATTTGCCCGGCGCAAAGCTTTTTTAACCGCGGGCGATCGAAATCGAGGATGGCGGATAGAGTTTCATGCAGTGTTCCACGGCGCGAGTCTGGCGAAGGCGCGACGAAAGCTTGGCTGATGGCTTCCGGGACGGGAAGGCCGCGCCGGCGGTTTTCCGCAAAACGCAAAAGGCGCTGAAGGTCTTCTTCCGTGTATATCCGATATCCATTGGAGAGTCTTTTCGGCGCGACGAGCTTGTGCCTCATTTCCCACTTGCGCACGGTGTCCGGGGGCACGCCGAGATAGCTGCTGACGGCTTTGAGCGAGTAGCTCATGAGGGAAGAATAGCAGGAGAATGCACGTTTGTCAATTGTTTTAATAAAAAATAATTAAAAAAACTTGACAGATAGATTTTCACCTGCTATAGTGGTTTCATGAAGAAAGCGGTTCTGCTCGTTGGGCACGGCGGGGCTCCGACGGACTTCCCAAAGGAAAAACTGCAGCGGCTAAAGGCGCTGGAGGGGCAAAGGCTGGCCCGCAAGGAATCTAAGCCTGCGGGAGAGGAGGCCGAGCTTGACGCCTTGGTCCGCGGTTGGCCGCGGACGCAGAAAACTGATCCTTATAAATACGGCTTGGAGACGCTTCGGGACGCCCTGGCCGCGCGTCTTCGCGGCGAAAATGTGATCTGCGCGTATAACGAATTTTGCGGCCCGAGTATGGAGGAGGCTCTTGAGCATCTCGCGGCGCAAGGTTTTGAGGACATCCGCGTTGTCACCACGATGTTCACCAGGGGAGGGATCCACTCGGAGTGTGAAATTCCCCATGCGGTCGGCGTTTTTAGCAAAAAATTTCCCAACCTTAGAATCCGCTACTTGTGGCCATTTGATTTGTCATTGGCGGCGGATTTCCTGGCGCGGCATCTGGAGGCGGCGCCCTGAAGACGCTGTGTTCGCTGCTTTTGGCTTCGTTTTGCGCCTCCAGCGTTTCTCCGGCGTCCCAACCGATGCCGCATGTCCAACTGTCTCGCTACATGGGGCGCTGGTACGAAATCGCGCGCTACCCGAAATGGTTTGAAAAAAACTGCTACGGCGTCACCGCGGACTATGCTTTGCGCCCGGACGGGACCCTGAGCGTGCTCAATACCTGCCACGAGGGCTCCAGCCGCGGCCCGGTGAGGACGGCTTCAGGCCGGGCATGGAAAACGGGTGCTTCCAACGCCCGCCTCAGAGTCCGGTTTTTTTGGCCGTTCAGCTCTCCTTACTGGATCATCGAACTTGATCCGGACTACCGCTGGGCCGTGGTCGGACACCCCCAAAGGAAGTACCTCTGGATCTTGTCGCGCACTCCGAAGCTTCCTCAAAAAGTCGAGGCCGGCATTTTAAAGCGCCTTGCCGCGCTCGGGTATGACGTTTCGAAGCTGAAGCTCGACGTCCAGTCGCGATAGCGCGTCCCGAGCAAAAATTGTATGGTTTAGCCGCGCCGCGGCGCTGCCTGCGCAAAGGAGCCTGACTATGGCGAAAAAATCCGAACATTTGGACACGCGCATCGTCCATGCCGGGGACGTCCATCCCCGGATATTGGGCGCGGTGAGCATGCCGGTCTTCCAGTCCTCCATCTACGAATATTCGGGCGAGACCAGCTACCACGATCTCAAGTACATCCGGCTCAACAACACGCCCAACCACCAGGCCCTGCACCGCAAGCTGGCGTCGCTCGAGGGCGCCGAGGACGCTCTTGTGACCGGCAGCGGCATGGCCGCCATCTCCACGGCGCTGCTCTCCGTACTCTCGGCCGGAGATCACCTGCTCGCGCAGGATTGCCTCTACGGCGGCACGCATGAATTCATCGCCCGCGATTTGAAGTCCTTCGACGTCTCTTGCGACTTCATCAACGCCGACGAACCCGCTTCATGGAAGAAAAAGATCAAGCGCAACACACGGGCGATCTATGTGGAGACCATGACCAATCCTCTTCTGCAGGTGGGAGATCTTGAAGCCGTCGCACGGTTCGCCAAGGAGCGCGGCCTAGTCTCCCTCATCGACAACACCTCCGCAAGCCCCGTCAACTTCAGGCCCGCGCAGCGGGGATTCGATTTGTCGCTGCACAGCGCGACCAAGTACTTAAACGGCCACTCGGACATCGTGGCCGGCGCCGTCGTCGGATCCAGGTCTCTGATTGAGAAGGTCACGCACCGCTTGAATCATCTCGGCGGCTCGCTTGATCCGCACGCGTGCTTCCTTCTCGACCGGGGCATGAAGACTTTGGCGGTGAGGATGGAGCGTCAGAACCGGACCGCTTTGGAGCTCGCGCGGTTTTTGGAGCGTCAGCCCAAGGTCGCGCGGGTCAACTATCCCGGCCTGGAAAACCATCCGCGCCACCACAGGGCGCGGGAGCTCTTCGACGGCTTCGGCGGGCTGCTGAGCTTCGAGATGAAAGGCGGACTTAAGGCGGCCGAGCGCGTCCTTGGGCGCGTTACGCTGCCGGCGGTCGCTCCCAGCTTCGGCGGCGTCGAATCGCTTATTACTCGTCCCGCCACCACGTCGCACTCCGGCATGCCGGCCAAGGAGCGCCGCAGGATGGGCATTTCCGACGGCCTTATCCGCGTGTCGGTGGGCTTGGAGGCGGCTGAGGATCTGCTCGCGGACTTCGAGCGGGCGCTCGCCGCGGCTTGAAAAGGCCGCGCGCCGCTAGTTGACGACTTTTATTTCGCCAAAAGCGGCGTCGGCGTCGATGAGGAGCGCCGGCGAACCTTCCTTGTAGCTCTCGCTCTTGTACGTGTTGGTGCCGATGACCGCGGCGCTGCCCCCCGGAAATTTCACGCTGCCGAAGGCGCAGCTGAAGGTGATTCTGACGGGCATGGACGGATCGAGCCTGACCTCGGCCGAACCGAAAGCGGCGTTGATGCGGACGTGGACGTCGCCCTTGGAGAGGTCGGCCTTGGTCAAGTCGATTTTCTGGCTACCGAAAGCCACGCTATACTCCGCCGGGGCGGCGCCCGCATGCTCGACGGAAGACGATGAAAATGCCGTGCTGCGGCCGCCGTCTTTGCTCCACGCCTTGCAGGAGCCGCGCGAACCGGGGATAAGCATGCGGACTCCCGCGTAGATGATGATGAGAGCGATGGCCGCGCGCACCAGCGGCAGGTGGATGCCGAAGACATGCAGGATCATGCTCAAGCCCAACAGAATGAGAAATGCTCCGGTGACGATGGAAAACCAATTCATTTTCATTGCCCTCCTCCGTAGAGACGCCATCCTAGCATAACGAGCTTTTGGGTTAAAGCTTGGCTCGGCGCTTATCGCCGCTCAGAAGCTTCGTCCAAATGGAAGAAACAAGATGGCGGCCCAGATCTTCCCTTTCGATCCACTCGGCCTGGGCGGGAATTTCGTCCGGCGTCTTGGCTCGGCGCAATTCGGCCGTGATTCGGTGGTGCGTGATGGAATGCGACGCGGTTTTAAGCAAAGCTCCGGGCTTGATGCTTAGGTGCCGCGCTTCGGGAAATCCCCAAAGTCCCTTTAAAAAACGCTCGTCCTTGGAGCGTCTCCATAAAAGCACCTTGCCGTCTTTTTCAATCCAGAGGCAGGTCCAGCGCAAATCGACCGCTTTTTTGCGCGCCGAAACAACCGGCAGGCGGTCTTGAATTTTTCGCCGGAACGCGAGACAACTGCTCGAGACGGGGCATTTTGGGCATTCCGGATTTTCCGGCAGGCAGACGGTCGCTCCCAATTCCATGAGCGCTTGGTTCCAGTCTCCGGGCCGGTCCGGCGGGACCAGCTTCTCGGCGGTGGACCAGAATTTTTTTTGGACCGCGGCGTTCTTAATATTGTCTCGAACGGCGAACCAGCGCGAAAAAACGCGCATGACGTTCCCGTCTAAAACCGGCAAGCGCAGCCCGAAGGCGATGGAGCCGATGGCGCCGGCGGTGTAGCGGCCCACGCCGGGGAGGGACAAAATGCCCTCGTAGGTCGACGGGAAGCGGCCGGCGTACTCGCGAACGATTTTTTGCGCCGCGGCGCGAAGGTTTCTCGCGCGGGAGTAATAGCCCAGCCCCGCCCATGCGGAGAGGACGTCGTCCTCGGAAGCTGCGGCCAGGGTCTTGGCGTCGGGAAACCGGGCCAAGAAGCGCTCGAATCTGGGTGCAACCGCGGCCACGGTGGTCTGCTGGAGCATGATCTCGGAAACCCAGGAAGAATAGGGACTGACTCTGCGCCGCCAGGGCAGGTCGCGCCTGCTGGCGTGGTACCACGCCAGCAGGCGGCTTATTCTTGAATCAGGAGGTTGTTGAGGACTTCCTGCACGCCCGGCGTGCGCGCCGCGACGCGGCCGGCTTCCTCTTTGGTGTGCCATGAGTCCACGACCCCGGAGAGAGTCACCACTTGGGAGACGACGTCGATGTCGACTTGGTGCAGGTCCAGGTCTTTGCGCGCGGCCAGTCGTTCCTCGACCCGCGCCTGAAGCGCCGCGTCGGAGAGGTTGAGATCCTGAGTGCCGGCCGCGCATCCGGCCAAGCCCAAGACTAGGACGGCGAGGCAGCAGCGCCAGCGGGACGCGGTCATCATCGGCATCGCGACAATAATGATACAATTTCGCCGACCACTCGACCATGCCAACGAGGCGCCTTTTCCTGGCCACGGGGAACCTCCACAAGGTCCGTGAAATTTCGCAAGCCCTCAACGGGCTCGATGCCGCCCTGATCCTGCCCAAGGACTGCCCGGGGTTCCCGGAAATCGACGAGGATCAGCCGACCATCGAAGGCAACGCGCGCAAAAAGGCGCAAATCGGAGCGCGCTTTTGCGGTTCGTGGGCTTTGGCTGACGACACGGGGCTCGAGGTGGAGGCGTTGGCCGGGCGTCCCGGCGTCTACTCGGCGCGCTACGCCGGGCCCGGCTGCGATTTCGCGGACAATATCAGGAAACTTCTTTCCGAACTTCAGGGCGTTCCGGCGCCGCGGCGCGCGGCGTTCCGCACAATCATGGCGCTGGCCGGGCCGGATGGCTCGGTCGTTTGCGAGGAAGGGCGCCTGGAGGGGGAAATAGCGCTTGAACCCAGCGGGCGCGAGGGTTTCGGCTATGATCCCGTGTTCTACGTTCCCGCCGAGAAAAGAACGCTGGCGGAGATGAGCCTCGATGAAAAAAACAGGCTGAGTCACCGCGCGCGGGCCTTAGCTGCGATTTTGCCGAGAATCAAGCGGGCGCTGGCTTTGGTTGCCGTCCTGCTCTGCGTCGGGGCCGTTACATCTCGCGCGCTTCCGACCGAGCAGCCGCCTCAGACCGTTTGGGACCAGATGATGGCGGCGCAGTCCAATCAGGACATTGCCCAGGGCTACGACGATTTCTCCAACCGCCGCTACGCGCAGGCGGCCATGAAGTTTTCCCGCGCCGTGGCCGCGGATCCGAAAAACGCGGACGCGCACATGATGTTGGGCGCCGCCTATTACTGGCTGGGCGAAGTCGACGAGTCGCTTAAGGAATATCAAGTCAGCCTCAAGCTCAATCCCAACAGCGCCCAGCTCTATATCCTCCAAGGCATCTCGCTTGCTTACGAAGACCGCGATCAGGAGGCCTATCAGGCGTTCCGCAGGGCCATCGCGCTCGACGCCACCCGCCCGGACGCGTTCATGGACCTGGCCTCTCTAGAGGAGAGCCTCGGAAAAATTTCCGACGCTCTCGATCATCTGCGTCGCGCGGTGGAGCTCTCTCCATCGGATCCGCTTTATCGCTTCCAGTTGGGAGCGCTCTATTATCTGCTCGGCCGCAGTCAGGACGCGGAGGCGGCGTTCCGCAAGGCGCTCTCCCTCAACCCAACGTTCGAGGACGCCTGGCTTGAGATGGGTGCGGTTCAGGAAAGCGACGGCGACCTGAAGTCGGCGCTGGCTAGCTACGAAAAAGCCTTGGCGCTCAAGGATCGCGATTCGGTTGCCCGATTGCGCCTGGGCCGCGTTTTGCTACGCGAAGGGCGCATGGCGGAGGCTCGAAAGATTTTCGCGGCGGCTTTCCATTTGACGCCGCGCGCCGGCGGTGCGGGGCTGCAGCTCTCCGTCGCTTATTCCGGGAAATCCGCCGAGGGCGGCGAAGCCGGCGCTGGAAGCGGCGCCGCGACGCAGACGTCGTCCCCGAACCTGCCGGCTTTGCCCGGCGGGCTGCCCAAGCTTTCGGCCAACGATCCGCTTAACGTTTTCGAGCGCAATCTCGAGCGTATTCCGCTCAATCAAGATGCGGTCATGCAGGTGCAGGCCGTGTTCCTGCCCAAGCCTCGGCTTATCGAGCCTTCGTCGGAGGAGCCGGGTGCGGGCTCCTCCGAGCTAAAGCGGGCGCTGCAGATGGCGGTCAGCGGGCCGTCACGGGGAATCCAGGCCGTCAGCCGCAGCTATCAAATCCGCGCCTCCGATCCCGCCGATCGCCGCCGCGAGATCGCGGCGATTTTGCGCGATCTGCAGCGGACCGTGGCCCAGGCGCCTCCGGGCAGCGACGTGCATTTGGGCATGAACCTGACTTTCAACAAGCTCCAGGAAGTGTCTTCCTCATCCCAGTCCGGCGGCGCGCGCGGCACGGGACAAAATCCCTCCAATTCCAACGTTCTCTACGAGCCGCGCCAAGTCGGCAACGACATGGGGCTTTGGATAGTGGGCGTGGGATGGATGGCTTTGGTGCAGGAGACTCTGCCCCAGCCCGGAGAGCCGCCCAATCATCCGGATCAGACGGACTGGTGGGTGGCCGAGGGCTTGGCCCGCGCGGATTTAGGCCAGGGCCAGCGGGCGCTTGACGCCTTTAAGCGCGCGGTCTTTCTCGATCCGACGAACGAATCGGCGCTTTTAGGTTTGGGCGTGGCCTACGTCATCACCGGAGATGACAAGGGCGCTGAGGACACCTACCGCCGGATTCTGCGTCTCGATCCCAAGAACCGCGAGGCGCGCCAGGGTTTGAACTGGCTTTTGCGCCCCTCCACTCTTAAGCCGTCGCCCGCCGGAGGCGTCCATGGCGGATAAGGCGCGGGACGCGATGCGGCCGTTTTTGCGCCGCGTCCATTTCGTGGGCATCGGCGGCTCAGGGATGAGCGGCATTGCCGAGGTGTTGCACAATCTGGGCTACGAGGTCACGGGCTCGGACGCCAAGCGGAGCGAAGCCGCCGAACGCCTGGCTGCGGCCGGGATCAAGGTCTGGCTGGGCCACGCCGCCGCGCACGTGCGCGGCGCCCAGGTCGTGGTCGCAAGTTCCGCGGTTCCCCAGGAGAATCCCGAGCTCCTGCGCGCTCGCCGCGACGGCATCCCGGTCATCCCGCGCGCCCAGATGCTGGCCGAACTGTGCCGCTTCAAGAAAACCTTGGCCGTGGCGGGCAGCCACGGCAAGACCACCACGACGTCGATGGCTGCGGCGGCACTTGCGGCTGCGGGAGCGCGGCCCACCATGATTGTCGGGGGACGGCTTAAAAACGTCCGCTCCGCGGCAGGTTTGGGTTTGGGAGACTACATGGTAGTCGAGGCCGACGAATCGGACGGTTCGTTCGTCCATCTGGCGCCCTTGGCTGCCATCGTGACCAATATCGACGACGATCATCTTGACTTCCATAAGTCCATGGACGGCTTGAAGCGCTCGTTCCTCGACTATCTTCATCGCCTGCCGTTCTACGGTTGCGCCGTGATCTGCCGCGATGACGCGGGCGCGGCCTCGATCCTTGCGCGGGTCGAGCGTCCTGTCGCGACTTACGGGCTGGATCGCAGGGCCGATTGGCGCGCGCGCGGCATGCGGCTTGCGGGCTCCGGATCGCGCTTCGAAGTTTTGAAGGCAGGTCGCCGGATTGCGGAGGTGGCCTTGAAGGTCCCCGGGCGGCACAACGTCTTGAACGCCATGGCAGCCTTAGCCGCCGGCGCCTACCTGGGCTTTGATCCGCGGGATTTGGCGCGAGGATTGGGGGAGTTCTCCGGCGTGGGCCGGCGGTTAGATCTCTTGGGCTCGGCCGCGGGCGTCGAGTTCGTGGACGACTACGGCCATCACCCCACGGAAATTACGGCGACGCTATCCGCTCTCGCCAACGGATCCGGTCGGACGCGCCGGAAAAAGATCGTGGTGGTCTTCCAGCCGCACCGCTTTTCGCGCACCAAGCTCTTGTCCGAGCGTTTCGGCCCGGCTTTTTGCGGTGCGGACTTCGTCTACGTGACTGACATCTATCCGGCGGGAGAGAAGCCCCTGCCGGGCGTCAGTTCAAAGCTTATCCTTGATTCGCTGTCCCGTAGCGGCGTCGCCTGCGCGCCTTTTTCCGGTGCAGAGCCGCTTTTGCGGGAGCTCGGCAGCGGCGACACTCTGCTGACCTTGGGCGCGGGTGACGTGCGCAAGATCGGCGAGGAACTCCTGCTCCGGCTGGGCTCCGGGCGCGCGGGGCGGAGCTAGGCCCCCATGCCGGCCAGGCTGGGGCAGCATTTTCTCGTTGACGGGGGCGCTCGCGACCGCATCGTGTCCTGCGTGGCGGCCGAAAAAGGCCGGCGCGTTTTGGAGATAGGGCCGGGGCGCGGAGTGCTCACGCGGGCCCTCCTCGCGGCGGGCGCCGAAGTTACGGCGGTGGAGATGGACGAGCGGCTGGCAGAGTCGCTTCAAAAGGAATTTTCCGGCGTCCCGTGCTTTCGCCTGTTTCGGGCGGACTTTTTGACGTTGGACCTGGCCGAACTCGGATCCGCGGCGGAGGGCGCTTTTGCGATCGCGGCCAACCTGCCTTATTCCGTGGCGTCGCCCATCTTGCAGAAAATCCTGCCCTGGCGGCTGTGGGACGAGGCGGTTCTGATGTTCCAGAAGGAGGTCGCGATGCGCGTGGCGGCGGAACCAGGTACCGCCGATTATGGAATTTTAACTCTGTCGGCGTGGCTTTACGCCGAGACCGAGATTCTTTTTGACGTCGGCCCGCGATCGTTCTCGCCTCCGCCAAGGGTCGATTCCTCTGTCGTGCGGCTCGTGCGGAGAACTGAGCCCAAGCTGGCTCCCGCGCGGCAGCCCGCGTTTTTTCGGCTGGCCAAGGCGGCCTTTAGCCAGCGGCGCAAGATGGCGCAGACGCCTATTGCGCAGGCTTTCGGCATCTCCAAGGGCGAGGCGGCGCGCATGCTTGCGGACTGCGGCCTTCCTGTCTCCAGCCGGGCTCAGGACATCCCGCCGGAAGCTTACGCCCTCCTCGCCGATAAATTTGCTATTTTAAAAGACGAAGCCGCAGGTAAAAAACCGAAAGAACCGTGATTGCGTTTAACGTCAGCCGCAACGCCGTTTTGGCCTCGCAAGTCTCGAAGGCGGACACGCCGCAGGCGCGTTCGCGCGGGCTTTTGGGCCGTAGGTCACTGGGAGCTTCGGAGGGGATGTGGATCGTCCCTTGCCCCATGATTCACACGTTTTTTATGAAGTTTCCCATTGACGCCGTCTTTCTCGATTCGGATTTGGGCGTGGTGCGCGTTCTGGAGAACTTGAAGCCTTGGCGCCTCTCGCCCTGGGTGTTCCGCGCCAAGAGCGTGCTGGAACTGCCAGCCGGCGCCGCTTCCGGCCACGTCTCCAAGGGCGAGACGCTGGAGTTCCGCCAATGAGCGAAGGCGCTCCCGCCCCGCAGCCGGCGACGGCTTCCGCGCCCGAGTTCGAGACGACTTCGGGGCTGGAAATCGCCCGATACTACGGCCCGGACACCGCCTCCGTTTCGCCGCAGGATTTGGGCCGGCCGGGGGAATATCCGTTTACTCGCGGCATCCAAAAGACCATGTACCGCGGCCGTCTTTGGACCATGCGCCAGTACGCGGGTTTCGGCACGGCCAAGGAAACCAACAAACGCTTTCGCTACCTGCTCGACGAGGGACAGACCGGGCTTTCCACGGCCTTCGACTTGCCCACGCAAATCGGCCTCGACGCCGATGACGCGCGCGCCAAGGGCGAGGTGGGCCGCGTGGGCGTGCATATCGGCAGCCTCGCGGACATGGAGGAACTCTTTGACGGCATCGCCCTGGACAAGGTTTCGACGTCCCTGACCATCAACGCCACGGCGTCCGTCCTCCTAGCCTTCTACGTCTCCTGCGCCAGGAAGCACGGCGTGCCTCCCGCGCACATCCGCGGCACGGTGCAAAACGACATCTTGAAGGAATTCCTGGCTCGCGGCACCTACATTTATCCGCTCGAACCGAGCCTGCGCCTCTGCGCGGACACCATGGAGTACGCCTTCCGGAACCTTCCCAGCTTCCATCCCATTTCCATCTCCGGCTACCACATCCGCGAGGCGGGCTCGGATGCCGTGCAGGAAATCGCCTTTACTTTCGCCAATGCCGAGGTTTATCTTAAGGAAGTGCTTGCCCGCGGCGTTCCCATCGATGCCTGCGGCGAGAAGCTGGCCTTCTTCTTTGGCTGCCACAACAATTTTCTGGAGGAAATCGCGAAGTTCCGGGCCGCGCGGCGCGTGTGGGCGCGCATGATGAAGGAAGACTACGGCGCGCAAAGTCCCAAGGCCATGGCCCTGCGCTTCCACGTGCAGACCTGCGGCTCGACCTTGACCAGCCGGCAGCCTAGGAACAACGTCATGCGCGTATCGCTTCAAGCGATGGCCGCGGTGCTGGGAGGATGCCAGTCCCTGCACACCAACGCTTATGATGAGGCTCTGGCTTTGCCCACCGAGGAATCGGCGGCCCTGGCCTTGCGCACTCAGCAGATTTTGGCCTGCGAAACCGGCGTGACCGACACCGTCGATCCGGTGGCCGGTTCCTACGCGATTGAATCTTTGACCTCCCAACTGGAGGCGCGCATCCGCGAAAAGCTCGGGAAAATCCGCGCCCAAGGCGGCATGATCGCGGCCTTGAACAGGGGTCTGCCCCAGGCCGAAATCCAGGACAAGGCTTACCGCTATCAGCAGGACATCGAGTCCGGTCGGCGCAAAATCGTCGGCGTCAACTGCCTCCAGACTGACGAGGGGGCCGCGGGCAAGAAGGAAAAAACGCTCAAGGTCTCTCCAAAATTGGAGGCGGATCAGGTTAAAAAACTTTCCCGTCTGCGCCGGACCCGAAGTTCTGCTCGTGCCGAGCGCGCCTTGTCCTCCTTGAAGCAATCCGCGCGCGGAAAGGACAACTTGATGCCGGCCATTCTGGACTGCGTCGAGAAGAGCGCCACCATCGGGGAAATCTGCGGCGCCCTGCGCGCGGAGTTCGGCGAGCACCATGCCGGCTAAGGGCCTCTCGCGGCGCAAGACCGCGTCCGAAGTCCTTTCGGACAAGGGCCTGGTCTCCTCCGAACAGATCCGCCAGGCCGAGGAAGCGGCAAGGAAAGACCGGAAGCTCTTCGTCCAGTCGATTGTCGATTTGGGCGCCGTGTCCAAGCACGATCTCTTGGCGGCGCTTTCCACCGAGTGGCAGGTGCAGGCCGTGGACCTGACGAAGGTGGAGATGGATTTGGAGGTCGCGCGCATCATCCCGGAGTCCGCGTCCAGACGCCACGGCGCCGTCCCTTTCGCCAAGGAGGAAAACCTCCTTTACGTGGCCATGCCCGATCCCAAGGACTTCTTCGTCTGCGAGGACGTGGCTCTGCGCACGGGGCTCCAGGTTCAGGGCGTCCTGGCCCTGCCCCAGGACATCTCCGACGCGCTCGACACCGTCTACGGGCGCAGCGGCGCCGCGGCCGTGAGCCGGCTCATCGAGGAGGTTGCCAAGAAGGACGAGTCGGGCCAGCCTGGCGGCGTGGATCTTCTCTCGGATCAGATCAAGACCGACATTACGGAGGTCGACGCCTCCGCCCCCGAGGTGGAAAAGCTCGTCAACGCCATCATTCTGACGGCGCTCTCCATGAAGGCCTCGGACATCCATATCGAGCCATTTGAGGATCCCACTGGGCGCGACTCGCGCGTCCTGGTCCGTTACCGGGTAGACGGCCGCTTGGTGCCTGGCCCCTTCAGCGTGCCATGGGGCTACCGCAACGCCATCTCGGCCAAGATCAAGATCATGACCAACTCGATGAACATCACCGAGCGCCGCATCCCGCAGTCGGGGCGCATCCAGATTCTGGCGCAGGGCAATCCGATCGAGTTCCGCGTCGAAATCGTCCCCGCGGTCTACGGCGAGTCCTGCGTCATGCGTATTTTGGACCGCAAGGCCGCGCAGGTGGACATCGGAAAGATGGGTTTTTTACCTGACACCCAGGACAAGTTCCTGAGCCTTTTAAAGGGCATCGGCGGCAAGAAAAATTTTGGCCTCATCCTGCTTTGCGGCCCTACGGGCTCAGGCAAGTCGACTACGCTCTACGCCGCCTTGAACCACATCAACCGCCCGGACATCAAGATTTTAACCGCGGAAAACCCGGTCGAGTATAACTTGGACGGCATCATCCAGGTCCCGGTCAACCCGGACCTAAAGCTGGGCGAGGACAAGTTCTTCGATTTCGCCACGGCCCTGCGCTCATTTTTGCGCCTGGACCCGGATGTCATCATGGTTGGCGAAATCCGCGACAAAGAAACCGCGCACATTTCCATGGAAGCGGCCATGACCGGCCACTTGGTCTTCTCCACGATCCACACCAACGACGCGCCCTCGGCCATCTCGCGGCTGGTGGAGATGGGCATTCCCGCCTATATGGTGGCGACCACGCTTAAGGCCGTCATGGCGCAGCGGCTTTCGCGCAAGCTCTGCGACAAGTGCAAGCTCGCCCATGAACCGACGCCCGAGGAAAAGCAGATCTTCGCGGAAAACCAGGTGGAGCTCAAGGCCGACGCGAAGATTTACGGGCCCTCGGCCGAGGGCTGCGAGGCCTGCAAGAAGCTGGCATTCCGCGGCCGCATCGGGCTGCACGAACTCCTGGTGATGTCCGACTCTTTGCGCGCGCTCTGCCTGCGGGAAATCGCGGCCGACCCGGTCCGCCAGTTGGCCGTGAAGGAAGGCATGCGCCTTATCGTGCAGGATGGCCTGCACAAGGTGCTCATGGGCCTGACTACGGTGCGGGAAGTTCTTGGAGGGGTCGAATAATGGCCGCGGAACTCTCACTGGATACGCGTACGGCCCTGGAGCTTTTCTCCATCGCCGGGAACTTCAATTCCAGCATGGACTTGGATACCTTGCTGCGTCAAATCGGTTCCGAGGCGGAAAAACTCCTTGACTCCGAAGCCAGCGCCATCATGCTCCTGACCGACGATCGGAAAAACCTGTTTTTCCGCGTGGCCTCCGGCGACAAAGCCCGGGCCATCAAGACCATGACGCTGCCACTGGGCCAGGGCATCGCCGGCTGGGTGGCCACCAACCGAAAGATCGAGATCGTCAACGACGTCAAGAACGACGCGCGCTTCACGGGCCGCTTCGACAAGGCTTCGGGCTTCGAGACCCGCTCGGTGCTGTGCGTGCCCATGTTCTTTAAAGGCGACCTCGTCGGGGTCATCGAGGTCTTGAATAAGCGCCGGGGGAAGTATGTCGAAACCGACGCTAAGCTCCTCGAGAGCCTCGCGGGCCTGGCTTCGGTGGCCATCACCAACACCCGGATGATCTCCGATCAAAAGAATTTTTTCTCCCACATTCTAGAGCTCCTGGTCTCCCTCATTGAAACGGCCAAACCGGGTATGCAGGGCCACCCCGGCCGCGCGGCGCGGCTCTGCTGCGCCGTGGGCCGAGCCCTGGACGTGGACGAGCACGACTACCGGATGCTCTACTATGCCGGCCTGCTCCACGACGTGGGCTATTTGGCGTTCCGTAATATCCGGCTTCTGGGGGAGATGGGCCTATCCAACGTTTCTGAGGAGACCCATCCGCTTTTGTCCGTGCGGATGCTGGATGGCATCAAGATTCTGGAAGGGGCGCTTCCGGCCATTCGCGAACACCATGAGCGCTTCGACGGAGCGGGCTTCCCCGCGGGTTTGAAGGGCGAGGCCATCTCCCTGGGCGGGCGAATCCTGGGCTTGGTCGAAGCGGTCGAGGACATGCGCATGAGCGAGGGAACCGACGGCGAAAGCATCCGCGATCGCGCTGTCGCGTTGGCCAAGGCTGGCGCGGGGGCGCGCTTCGACCCGCATGTGGCCAGGGCTTTTGCCGAAATCGCGGCGAACGAGGAGGGCGTATGGTGACGGAGAAGAAAACCTACCGGGTTTTGATCGCCAAACCGGGCCTAGACGGCCACGACCGCGGCGCCAAGGTCATCGTTCGGGCCCTGCGCGACGCGGGCTTCGAGGTCATTTATACCGGCATCCGGCAGACGCCGGAAATGATCGCGGAAGCGGCGCTGCAGGAGGACGTGGACGCCGTGGGGCTCTCGCTGCTTTCCGGCGCGCACATGACGCTTTTCCCGCAGGTGGCGGGGCTGCTCAAGAAAAAAGGCATGAAGGGAGTTCTTTTGTTCGGCGGCGGCATCATTCCGGACGAGGACGTTCCGGCGCTCAAGAAAAAGGGCGTCCATCAGGTCTTCGGCCCGGGAACGCCCCTGTCCTCCATCGTCGGCTACCTGCAAGAGAACCTGCCCCGTGCGCGCGGGAAGTAAAGCCTCCGCCGCCGCGCTCGCGCAAGGCGTGCGCGCGGGGGACAAGCGTAGCCTGGCCCGGGCGCTGAGCCTGCTCATCGATGAGGCCCCCGACGCGGACATCCTCATCCAAAAATTCTTTTCCGACTCCGGTCGCGCGCAGAAAATCGGCTTGAGCGGCCCGCCCGGCACGGGCAAATCCACTTTATGCGGACGCCTTATCGCCCACTTCCGCGGACTGGGACTCAGGGTCGGCGTGCTGGCCGTGGATCCCACAAGTCCCTTGACCGGCGGGGCTTTTTTGGGCGACCGGCTGCGCGTGCAGGAGCACGTCTCGGATCCGGGCGTGTTTATGCGCTCATTGGGCTCCCGCGGCATGGTAGGCGGCGTCTCGCAGACTATTTTCGGCGCCATTCACGCTCTGGAAGCGGCCGGATTCTCCAAAATCATCGTAGAAACCGTAGGCACGGGACAGGACGAGGTGACCATCGCCAAGGTGGCGGATACCGTAGCCTACGTCACCACCCCGCAGCTGGGCGATGAAATCCAGGCCATGAAGGCCGGCGTCATGGAAATCGGCGATGTCTTCGT
Source organism: Elusimicrobiota bacterium (assembly GCA_027451985.1). Taxonomy (GTDB): domain Bacteria; phylum Elusimicrobiota; class Elusimicrobia; order UBA1565; family UBA9628; genus JAGWJU01. The sequence goes on along the minus strand of DAIDHS010000022.1, from coordinate 6,493 downwards.
GGTCAACAAGGCCGACTTGGGCGGCAAGGACAAGGCGGTCAGCGACTTGCGTTCAGCCCTGGCTTTGGGCCGCGGCCCGGAGAAAAAACCTTGGGAGCCGCCGGTCGTCGCGGTCTCGGCCGCGACCGGAGAGGGCGTGCCCGAATTGGGAAAAATCCTGGAGGATCACTGGCGGCACCTGATGGGTTCGGGCGAGGGACGTGCCCGGCGTTCGGCCCAGCACAAAGAGGAGCTTTCGCTCTACATTTCCCGCCGGCTTTACCGGAAGGCGCTCGATCGGATTACGGACGAGGATCTGGAGCGCATGCTCGATCACCGCTCCGATCCGGTGGCCGTGGCGCGCCGGATTTTAAAGCCCGTTCGCGGCTAGCCCGCGCAGCTTCAAGGCGAACTCCTTGTCGGAGGGGAACATCTCGGCGGTCGGAATTTTGTCCGCGTCGACCCAGAATAAGTCGATGACGTCGTCGCCGTTGCCGCCCGAACGCAGCACCCCGCCGGCTTCCTCCACCAGCCAGTAAAGGCTCACTATTTGCATTGGACGCCGGGAGGACACGTGGAGGCCTTCGCTGGCGTAGAGGATTTTGAGCGGGCGGATGAGAAGCCCCGTCTCTTCCTTGTATTCGCGCTTTAGAGCGCTCAAGGGAGGCTCGCCCAACTCAATGCCGCCTCCGGGGAAATTGACGAACTCCTGATCGATGAACCGGCTGCGGGTCAAAAGGATTTTGGAGCCGCGCCGCAACACGCCGTAGATGCGGCAACTGAAGAACTGGGGAGAGTCCGCCATAAAAATGGGCAAGGGGGGACTTGAACCCCCAAGGCCTTGCGGCCACACGGTCCTGAGCCGTGCGCGTCTGCCAATTCCGCCACCTGCCCGCCAAAACGAGGCCGTCTGCGGCACGACGGCTTATTCTATCAAAAAGAGCCCGGCTTTGCCCGACTTGCTATAATTGCGCTGGCGATGAAAGCGTCCAAGAGCGAAAAAGAGTCGGATAAGATTCCGGTCGCGACTTACCGCAAGGCGCGGCATTTCTACGACATCCTGGAAACCTTCGAGGCGGGTTTGAGTCTCGAAGGCCCGGAGGTCAAGTCCCTGCGCGGCGGCCAGGCGTCCTTGGAGGGCTCCTTCGGCCGGGCCGAGGGCAACGAAGTCTACTTGTTTAATTTCTACATTCCACCCTATCGCTTCGCCCGTCCCGACGCCGAGGCCGATCCGCGGCGCAAGCGGCGGCTCCTGCTGCACCGGAGGGAAATCGACAAGATCGCGGGGAGCCTGCAGACCAAGGGCTTGGCCCTGGTGCCCCTTGAGGTCTACTTCCGGAGCGGCTGGGCCAAGGTGGTCGTCGGCCTGGCGCGCGGGAAGAAAGGCGCCGATCGGCGTGAGGACCTGAAGAAAAAAGCCGTCGCGCGCGAGGCGGAGAAGAGCTTTCGGGGCAGCTACAAAGATTAGCGGGGGTTCCGGGCGCGCTAGAAGCGCATGCCCAGACCCGCCTCGGCCCCGCTTTGCCCGTGCATGAGCACGTAAGCCGCGTCCGCGTAAAGGAAGGTCCAGGGCCGGTACTGCAGCCCCGCAGTGAACCGTCCCTCCAGAGTGAGCACGGACGTCCCCGGCGCGACGTTGGCTGCGCTGGTGACGGTGACCCGCGTGCGATCAAGGCCGATGCCGAGATAAGGCGTGATGGTCTGGTTTCCCATGGAGCCGACCAGGGAGGCCCCCAGATGGTCGGCGGTGAACCATTGGGACGTCGCGGTGTTGCCGACCACGGCCGCCAGGATTTGCGGCTTCCACGGCTCGTCGGACACCTTCAAGAGGCCGTAACGCAGCCCGCCGCCCACGGCGGTCATGCCGTCGTACTCCGTGCCGCGCACGAAGCCGTCGATTTTGAGCGGCAGTCCGACCTCAGCCTGCGCCCAGGGCAGGATGGCGGGGTGCCGCCCGTCGGCGCGCATGACGGCGTCGTTCTTGTCCGGCAGGAACTGCACGGCGACGTGCCCGCCCATGTCGAAGCCCGAGAATCCCAGGACGCGCCCGGTGTGGAACGTGTCCGAACCCAAGAGCCCGCCCAGGTCTCGGGCAAAGGGCTTCAAGTCCGCCTGGGTGGCCGAGTTGTAGAAGCTGCCGAACTCGGTCGCGAAGGATAGAGACGAGAGCATCAGCAACGCCGCGGCTGCGGCAAAACTCCGTTTCATGCCGGTATCTCCTGGCGGCCCTACTTGAGGGCGACGGAGAGCTCCTTGACCGCGGAGGCGGACTTGAGCAGCTCGGTGCGCTCCTCCACGGTGAGGTTCAGCTGGATAATCTGTTCGATGCCGCGCTCGCCGAGCTTGACCGGCACGCCGACGAACACGCCGTCGACGCCGTACTCGCCCTCGAGGTAAGCCGCGCAGGGCAGGACCTTCTTCTTGTCTTTCAAGATGGCTTCCGCCATCTCCGCGGCCGAGGCCGAGGGGGCGTAATAGGCCGAGCCGGTCTTCAAGAGCTTGACGATTTCGGCGCCGCCGTCGCGTGTGCGCTTGATGATGGCCTCGACCTTGTCCTTGGGCAGCAGCTCGGTGACGGGGATGCCGGAAATGGTCGAAAAGCGCGGCAGCGGGACCATGGTGTCGCCGTGGCCGCCCAGGACCATGGCGTGGACGTTCTCGACGGAGACGCTCAAGGCGTCGGCGATGAAGCAGCGCATGCGCGCGGAGTCCAGGACGCCGGCCATGCCGATGACCCGGTGCTTGGGAAACTTGGAGGTCTTGAGCGCCACCAGGCACATGGCGTCCAGGGGGTTGGAGACGATGATGATGACGCACTCGGGCGAGTAGCGGGCGATCTGCTCGGTGACGGACTTCACGATGCCGGCGTTGGTCTTCAGAAGATCGTCGCGGCTCATGCCGGGCTTGCGGGGAATGCCGGCGGTGATGATGACAACATCCGAGCCGGCGGTGGCTTCGTAGGAGGTCGTTCCGGTCAGGCGGGAGTCGTAGCCCATGACCGGCGCGGACTCCATGATGTCGAGGGACTTCCCCGCGGGCATGCCCTCGGTCTGCGGGATGTCGAGCAGCACGACGTCGCCCAGTTCCATTTCCGCGAGTCTTTGCGCCAAAGTCGCTCCGACGTTTCCGGCTCCGACAACCGTGATTTTCTTGCGCGCCATGAGAGGGCCTCCTTAAAAAAATGCCGCTAAACTATGATACCAAATCCGGAAAGAGGCGGCGGTCTTTGAGCGGGTTAGAGCGGGATGTTGCCGTGTTTCTTGGCGGGGGCCGGCGCGGCCTTGTTTTTAAGGAAGCGCAGCGCCGATACGACTTTCTGCCGCGTCTTGCCCGCCTCGATGATCTCGTCGACGTAGCCGCGTTTGGCGGCCTGGTAGGGCGAGGCGAAGCGTTCGACGTAGCTTTGGACCAGTTCCCGGCGCTTGGCTTCCGGATTGGCGGCGGAGGCGATTTCACGGCGGTGGATGATCTCGACCGCGCCGGCCGCGCCCATGACCGCGATTTCCGCGCCCGGCCAGGCGTAATTGATGTCGCCGCGGATGTGCTTGGAGCTCATGACGTCATAGGCGCCGCCGTAGGCCTTGCGGAGAATCACGGTGATCTTCGGCACGGTCGCCTCGGCGTAGGCGTAGAGGAGCTTGGCGCCCTTGCGGATGATGCCGCCGTGCTCCTGGGCCAGTCCCGGCCAATAGCCGGGCACGTCGACCAAAGTCAGGAGCGGGATGCCGAAGGCGTCGCAGAAGCGCACGAAGCGCCCGGCCTTTTCGCTGGCGTCGATATCCAAAGCTCCCGAGAGCACCGCGGGATTGTTGGCGACGACACCCACGCTCTCGCCGCCCAGGCGGATGAATCCCGCCACGATGTTCTTGGCGAAGTCGCGATGGACCTCCAGGAAGCGGTGGCCGTCGGCGATTTCGCCGATGACCTCCCGGATGTCGTAGGGCTTCTTGGAGTCCGAGGCGGCGATGGAGTCGAGAATCTCGCTGGGCCGCGCGGCGTCGTCGGAAAGCATGACGGAAGGCGCCGGCTGCTTCCAGTTGGAGGGGATGTAGTCAAGCAGCTCGCGGACCTGCCTGAAGCAGTCCTGCTCGCTGGCCGCGCGGAAATGGCACACGCCGGACTTCTCGCTGTGCGTCTTGGCGCCGCCCAGAGTTTCGAAGTCGCATTGCTCGCCGGTCGCTTGGCGCACCACGTCCGGCCCCGTGATGAACATGTGGCTAGTCTCCTCGACCATGAACACAAAATCGGTCAGGGCCGGAGAGTAGACCGCGCCGCCGGCGCAAGGCCCTAGCACCACGGAAATCTGCGGAACCACGCCCGAGGCCAGGACGTTGCGGTGGAATATCTCCGCATAGCCGCCCAAGGCGTCGACGCCTTCCTGAATGCGCGCGCCACCTGAGTCGCACAGGCCCACGACGGGCACGCCCGCTTCAACGGCGCGATCGAGAAGCTTGCAGATTTTGCGCGCGTGCGCGAGACCGAGCGAGCCCCCGGACACGGTGAAGTCCTGCGCGAAGACGCACACGCCGCGGCCGTTGATTTTGCCGTAGCCCGCCACCACGCCGTCAGCCGGAGATTCTCCGTCCTCGGACCCAAGCTCCGGGCGATTCTTGCCGATAAGCAGGTCGATTTCCTCGAAGCTATCCTCGTCTAAGAGCAAATCGATGCGCTCGCGGGCCAGGAGCTTGCCGCGCTGGTGCTGGGCCTTTGCCCGTTCGGGCCCTCCTCCCGCCTCGGCGCGCGCGCGGCGTTTTAAGAGGTCCTGCGTCTTGGGCGAAACCGAGGGCTTGGGCTCAGTCATGGCCCACCAGTTCTATGAGAGTCCCTTTTGCGTGCTTGGGGTGCAGGAAGCAGACGTGGTGGCCCCGGCTGCCGGGGCGCGGCTCTTTCTCCAGCGGCGGCGCGCCGGCTTGGGCCAGGCGCGACATCTCGGCGCGGAGATTTGCCGCCGCGAAAGCTACGTGGTGCAGACCGGGCCCGCGCTCCCTTAAAAATTTGGCGACGGCGCCCTCGCCGGTCGGCTCCAGAAGCTCGATGGACGATTCGCCGGCCTTGAGGAAGACGACGCGCACGTTCTGCGCGGCGACGCTCTCCTCATGGAACACCGCCAAACCCAGGGTCTTCTGGTAGAAAGGAAGCGTCTCCGCGATGGAGGAAACCGCGATGCCGACATGATCGAGCTTCATGGCGACTTAACATAGCAAAGCGCGCGCGGGCTCTACAAATAATTCTGATATAATGCTCCCTGGTTTGCAAATGAGCCAAGAACACGAAAAATCCCATTACCGCTGGTTCGTGCTGGGCGACATCAACGGGTTTTTTGGGCTCATCTCGGACAACCTGACCCTCCTCTCCTTTTTGGCCGGCATCCTTATTTACGGCTTCGGTTTTCCCGCGGACGTGGTCTACACCAAGATGTTCCCGGGCACGGCCATGGGCGTCTTGTTCGGCGACTTGGTCTACACCTGGATGGCGGTGCGCCTGGCCAAAAAGACCGGCAATCATAACGTGACCGCGATGCCGCTGGGTCTGGACGCGCCGTCCACCATCGGGCTGGCGCTGGCGGTGCTGGGGCCCTGCTTCTTGGCCATGAAGCAAAGCGGCATGTCCGTGCATGACGCGGCCATGGAGACTTGGTACATCGGCATGGCGACCATGATTTTCATCGGACTCTTCAAGGTGGCGTTCTCGTTCTTCGGCCCCTGGGTGCAGAAGGTCGTGCCCGAGGCCGGGCTTTTGGGCTCCCTTGCCGGCATCGGCCTGGCGCTCATCGGCTTCATCCCTCTGGTCGACATCTTCAGCCTGCCGGTCGTGGGCTTGATTTCTCTGGGCATCATCGTCTACGCGCTCATCGCGCACTTGAAGCTCCCCGCCAAGTTTCCCGGCGTCCTGGCCGCGGTCTTGGTCGGCACCGCCATTTACTACGCCATGGCCCCGGCCGGCGCCATGGCCCAGGCCTACCACGCCAGCCACCTCCAGCTCTGCTTCCCGATTCCCACGCTGGATTTCGTGCGGGGTTTGAAGCCCGCGCTGCGCTACCTGCCCATCGCGATTCCCTTCGGCCTCCTGACGGTCGTGGGCGGCATCAATGTGACCGAGAGCGCGCGCGTGGCCGGCGACGACTTCAACACGCGCGACATCCTTTTGACCGAGGCCATCGCGACTTTAGTCGCTGGGGTCTGCGGAGGCGTGGCGCAGTCGACGCCCTACATCGGACAGCCGGCCTATAAGCACATGGGCAGCCGCGCGGGCTACACGCTTTTGGCCGGCCTTTTCATCGGCCTGGGCGGCATCTTCGGCTACTTGGGCGCCATCGTGGAGCTTATCCCGCAGGCGGTCCTGGCGCCTATCCTGATTTTCGTGGCCTTGGACATCGTGGTCCAGGCCTTCCACGCCTGTCCGCAGAGACACGCGCCCGCTGTGGCCTTCGCTTTTTTCCCGACCGTGGCGCGGCTTTTGCAGATTAAGCTTTCCGATCCGACCTACGTCTCCGCCACGGCTTTTCAGAAGCTCA
>DAIDHS010000021.1 GCA_027451985.1 Elusimicrobiota bacterium | reverse complement strand
ATCGCGAGTGGATGTGCAGGTCGGCGGTAAAAATCATATTCAGTAAACAAGAAATTTTAGCATACCAGACCGCATGGGCCAGGTTTCGGGCAGTTCAGGATTTCTTCAAGCCAGAACCGTCCAGCCACGCCAATGCCCGGCGGCGCGAAGGAAAAAATCCACGCCACTGCAGTCTGGCTGCGCGGTCAAGGATTTCCCCCATGCGCCGACCCGGCGAAACACCCCGCGCGGAAACATCCTGTCCGGAGAGAAACAGTGGCTTAAGGGCGCCGGGAGCGAGCCCTGGATAGGCCGCCTTCAGCACGCAGCATGAGAAAGGGGATAATGGAGAGCGGGCGGCGGTCCGATCGCGCGCCCGAACAAGCGTCTCCCGGATCAAGGCCGCCGCTCCGCGTTCCAGGGGCAGGGAGTCCATCCAGCGCAGAGCCTCCTCCGGCCCCAGGCCCAGGGCCAGGAGCGCCAGGCGATCCATCGGGCCGCGCAAAGCGAAGCGACGCGGCGCGGTGAGGCGCGGGTGAACGAGGCGAAGATAACCCCAGCGCTGCAGAATCCGCAGCGCCGGCTCAGGGCTTTTTTCCTCTAAAATGCGCAGAATCTCCTGGAGCACCCGGTGCGGAGAAAGCTTCGCCGCGTGGCCGGCGGCAAGAGCCCGGCGTGCGGCCGAGACCATCTCCGGCGTGGGCGCGAACCCGAAGCGCGCCAGGTAGCGCGCGGCGCGGAAAACCCGCGTCGGATCGTCCCGGAAGCTCTCCTGATGCAAAAGTCGTAGGGTTCCGCGTTTAAGATCCGCCAGCCCGCCGGTCGGATCGACGAGCACGCGAGGCCCCGGGGAAAGCCGCAAGGCCAGGGCATTGACGGTAAAATCGCGGCGGATCAAATCCTCCTCGATGCTCCGGGCGGGCGAAACCTCGGGCAGACACGCCGGCGACGGATAGGCCTCTCGCCGAGCCTGGGCAAAATCGACGCGCAGCCCGGAGGGCGCTAAAACGCGCAGGGTTCCGAAGCGGCCGAAGGCCTCGGCCCGTCCGTTTAATTGTCTCGCGCACGCTTGCGCGAGCGAGGAGGCGTCTCCCACCACGCACAAGTCCAAATCCGAGACCGAAGAACGGCCCAGCAGCCAGTCGCGCACGCAGCCTCCCACCAGAAATAATGGAAGCCCGGCGGAATGCGCCTCCTGGGACAAAGGATAGAGAACGGCTCGCGCCCGTGCGGGAATTCTCAACGGCCCCGGCCTAACGGCCACGGGCTGCGGACGGCGGGAGTTTTTTGTGCCGACCCCTTCGAAGGGCCTCGAAAAAGGCCCCGTAAGACTCCAAATGAGCGTTAACGCCCAGGAGCTTTTCCAGTCCCGCCGCGACACTCGCCAAGGTCGCCCCGGCGGATCCGGGAACGAAGGGAAGCGAGGACGGGATGCGGTTGTTTCGGGCATAGCTGGGGCTGACGGAATAAAGCGAGAGGCCCAAATCGCGCGCGATGAATTCCATCACCTCGCGCTCCTCGCCTTGGTAGTCGTCTTCCTCCAAAAGGCGGGAAAGTTCCTCGAAACCGAAAAAAATCCTGGGCTCCATGTCCACCAGGGCCCGTTCACCAAGCGCCTGGCGCATGGCCGCGAAGTCAGCTCCCATCTTGCCCCGCCAATACTCCTCGCGCTCGCGGTAGGACGCCGGGAAGACGAACGCTAAGAGCTCAGCGGCGGAATCAAGGTAAACCACGGGCGCCTCGGGGAAAAAAGCCGTCCCGCACTGTGGGCAGAGCAAAAGATTGAGCTCCTGTGCGACGAGTATTTCGCGCAGCTCCGCGTCCTTGTCGCCTCGGACAAAGCTCCACACCTCGGTCTCGAATGGTTCGCAGCCCTTCGGGCAGACGGCTTCAATGAGTCCCTTAAACGCCATGTTTTCGTTCGGGCATTATAGACTATTGCGCGATGCGCTGGAAGTATTCCCGAATAACGGGCGCCAAGGCCGCGGGCTTTTTCTCGCCCATGGACTCCTCCAACTCGCCGCGCAGGACGCCGGGCGGCAGATAGTTCCGCGCCGAAGGCAGCGGCACCAAACCTGTGTCGGCGCCTAAAATTCCGCCGCCGCCCATCCCACCGACGGGCGAAAGCTCCAAAGAAAAAGCACGGCGGCCGGAGCCCATCGCGGAAGACAAGGAGGATTTCCCAGAATCCAGCAATTCCAGCGCCTTATCTTGGTGGAAAATCGCTTGGCGGACGTCGCCGGAGGAAAGCGCCTGGCGGGCCGCCTCTTCCTGCCCGGCCGCCCCGGAAACATAGCTGAGCGCGGCGCCCGGCAACTCAAAGCCGTCTTCTTGCAGGCCGCGTAGGCTCTGCTCCAGGCCAATGGTCTGGAGCAGGATGCGTCCCTGGCCCGCGGCTTGGTCCGCGGACTCGGCATCCGGCTGGGCCGCCGTGTCCTCTTGCGCTTCGCGCAGGCGCTTTAAGACGCCCGTTTCGCCCGCGGCGATGGAAGCGCAAGTTTTTTTCTCCGGATACTGTCCGGCCACGGAATCGAGATCGTGCAGCACGCCAATGATTTTTCGCAACCGCTCGCCAGCGTCGCTGACCTGGCGCGCGGCGAACTGGCTCTCCACGCTCTTCATCTGCTTCAAAGCGGCGCCCGGAAAAAACTTGGCCGCTGAGGCCTCCGAGACCAGAGACGCCTGCTCCCGCGCCAGCGCCGCCAGAATGTCCTTTTGGCGCTGAATGTCGCGCGCAGTCCAGCGGGAATCGAGCGCCTGCGCGGCGGCGCGCGCGGCCCGCTCTTCCCGGACAACCTGGGACCACAAGGCCGAAACGGCCCGAGCCTGCTCCGTCGCGGCCGCCTCGGCCGCAGACAAAGCGCCTGAAGAGGCTCTCTGCAAGGCCCGCGAAATTCGGGACAACTCTCTCGAAAGCTCGTCGGCCAAATGCTCCGCCGAACGCGCATCTCCCAAGGCCAACGCATTCTCCAGCGAGCGGGCCGCGTCAAGCGCCGACTGCAATGGAATATTTTCAGACGGGACGTCGGATCCCGGCGGCGCGGTCCGAGCCAAACCTTGGATCTGCCTCGCCAAACCGGCTAGTTGCCGCTCGATGCGGCCCAGCTTCTCTACCAGCGCTCGGCGATCCGTGCCGCCCAAGACCGCGCCGGATTTTCGCCGCGCCAAATCACCCAGGAAAGAGGCCGCAGAGAGGTTCAAATCTTGTGCGCGCGCCGCGGCTGACCGCCACTGCTGAGCTTGGCGCCCCGCCGCCAGAAGATTTCCGCCCTGCGCGGCCAAGCTCGCCAACCGCTGATGGATATCCTGAACCTGCGCGAAATCCCCCATCTGCCGCGCGCGCGCGGCCCGCGGGACATCCCGCGCCGCGGCCCGGGCCGCGGCGCGCGCAAAAGCGGCCAAACTTCGGGCCAAGCCTGGATTAGCGCCCGGATCCCGGGACAGCGCCGAGGAAAGATTTCCCAGACCCTCGGCCGCGGCGCGCCAATTCCGTTCGAGCACGGCGTCTTCGCGGGATAGCGCGGCTTCGTTTTGCGTCCGATCTTTATTCCCCAAGCGTTTTAGAAAGCGGTCTTCCTGCTCTGAAAGGGCGTCCAGCTGCGCTTGGGACTTGCCCCACCACTGCCGCTCCGCGCGGCGGATGGCGCCCCAATCTTCAATGTCCACGATCTGCCACGGAGTTACGGCGGAATGCGGGGGCTCCGCATTATCATAGGCTTTGAGCCGGAACTTGAGCCTGCCAGGCGAATATCCGGCCAAGCTCCAGGCATAATCCCCGATGTCGTCCTTGAGGGGCGGAACAAAAGCTCGGATGGCTTTTTCTTCCGCTCTGCCGCCCTCGTGTTGGACAACCAAGGACAGGGTCGCGACGCCGCCGTCATCCTGGGTTGCGTAGGAAATCGGAATCTCGCCACCGATGTCCGCCGAAACGGGCGCGACGGGTGAAAGCATTTCCACGCTCGGCGGTTGGTCCGCCACGGCCTTGATGGCGTAGTCCGGGGCGGAGGCGTTACGTCGGCCGTCGGCTGCCCATAAGTTGAAATGAAAACGGACGTCGCCCGTCAGTTCGAAGGCGGCCGCGTAGCGGCCGTCCAGTCGCCGGCGCATGGGCATCATGGCGGCCGGAGAGGAAAAGACGACTTCGGCCTTGGACAAGGTTTCGGTGGGAGCCCCTTCCAAAACGACACGACTGCCGGTCAAAAGCCTGGGCGCGGCGCCACCGTCAAGGGAAATCGTCTTGTCCTGGTTCAATCCCTCCACAGCCGCATCCAGATGCCGCCAAGCCGGAGCGGGCACGGGCGTAACCGCGTAGCTTCGGGTGAGGAGCCCGCGCCAGGACATCTTGTACCGAAACGGAGCGGTCAGATTCTCCGCAATGAATTGCGCCTTACCCGCGCCAGCACGATCCCACGGCACCACGCGCCAGCTACCGCGATCCTTAACCCACAACAAAAGGTCCTGCGGCGCCCGGGTGACGAGCGAAGCGGGCGCCCAGGACGCCCAGATTTCGGCGCTTTGGCCCCACGGCACCCGCGCGTCTCCGGGGGACACCGTCAGAAGCGCTTCCAGAGGCTTGTCCTGCCACGGGGCGAAGACGCGCACGAAAGAACCCGCCGGCCGCGTCCAAAGCAGGAACGCCGCGCCCAAAATACCAGCCACCGCGGCGCGCCGGGCAAAACGAGAGGGCCTCCATAGAAACAGCGGCGCGGGAGGCAAAGCGCGCAGAAGACGGCGCGTCCGCTCCAGATGCTCTTCCCGCAGCGCGCCGGAAGTCGCGGGATCCTCAGGAGCCGCGGATAAATCCCAGGCGGCGCGCAGGCGGCTGCGCAGCTCCGGAAACCGCTTCTCGGCCTCCCCGAGAACGAACTCCCAGCCGACTTCGCGCCAAGGCCGCACGGCCCAGAGCCAGAGGGCCGCAAGCGCGGCGGCCAGCGCCGCCCACCACATCATCCACCGAACAGCGTGTCCGGGGGACCAGAGCCGGTCGGCCCAGCAAAGACATGCTGCAGCCGCCAAGAACCAGCCTAAAAGCCGCAGCGCCGCCTCGGCCGCCACGCCCGCAAGCCTTTGGCGCCGCCACAAGCGCTGTTTTTCCCGCAAAGGATCCGGGCTCGCCCCCCTAGCCATGAATCAAACCCAAGGCTTCGGCCAAGCGCCCGTCGCCGTTACCCGACAAAATTCGCCCCAGCCGGGCACGTGCGGAGGCGTCGCCGCTTAAATCGTAGACAAAAATGGCGTGCCCCGCGACGAAGACCGGCGTCTTCCGCTTAAGCCACGAGAACACGGCGTGGTCCCGGTAGTAAACGCCGTCAAGATTGGTCGCCGAAACGGCCAAGAGCAGCGCCTTCATCCGAAGCGGCGGCGGCGCGTCGCCCAAGCGCTCCACGTTGGAAACGATTCCAAAAGGGACGTAACGGATGCCGTAATGCGCCGGATCAGCGGAACCGAAATACGAAAAGACAATAGGCGGATTGCCGCGGGAACGCAGATAGCCGGCCAAAGCCGGCAGGGCCTGACCCCAATCCAGATTTGAGTCAGCCAGCCAGCGATATCCCCCTGCGGACCCGCCCGCAATCTCGTTGAAATAGGACAGATAAAACGGATAGACGCGCGCCGCTCCGAAGACAAGCCACGCGCAAAGGCCTGCGGCGGCCCAGCGAAAAGCTCCGGCCCGGCGCCAGAGCCACGCCGCGCCATACGCGGCGGCAACCAGCAAGAAAGGATAAACCGGCAGAATATAGCGGCAGCCGATTTGGGTCTTGGAGAATTCCGCGGCGCAGAAATAGGCAGCCGCCGGCATCAGGACCCAAAAGCGATTCACGGAGGGACGCCGAAGCCAAAGCACCGTTCCAAGCGCGCCCATAACTAATTCCGGGAGCGGCGTCTTGACCAAAAGCGCCGCCGGGAAATACAGCCACCATCCGGTCATGGAAAAGGCTCCCAAAAGAAACGTAGGCCGGCCGTTGTTCAATCGGGAAAAAGTGGCGTAAAGCCCGGTCCAATACTGGCCGAGATCGCCGAAGCGATAGGCGGCCCAAAGGGAAAAAAATGCCGTCGCGGCCATGACTGATAGTCCTGCGGATGGAAATTTTTTCTCGTCGCAGCGAATTCTCATTTCGGTCAAGACCCCGATTAAAACCAGCGGAGGAACGGCCACAAGGCTGAACTTCGAGGCCAGCCCGAAGCCCGCGCAGGCGCCGGCCAAGATCCAATGCCAAAACCGCCGCGGCGAGAAGGACAGCACCCAGAAGGTCAGGAAATAAAACGCGGCAGCGGGGGCGTCTGTAGTCACCAGGGCGGCGTTGGAAATAAGCGGCGGACAAAGAGCGAAGAGCAATCCCGCAAAAACCAGGGCCTCTGTGCCGCCCAGGCGAAAGGACCATTCCAAAATCGCGAAGCCCAAAAGCGCGCCCCAGCTGATCAAGCTCCAGAGTCGCGCGTCGTTCATGAGCCTGTTCGCCGGGACAATATTCTTATAAAGGAAGAGATCGCCGTAATGGTAGAGTCTGCGGGCCATCCAGTCGGGACTCGAAAAGAACGTCAACGGCTTCAAGAAAACCAGGGGAAGCGCGTCCCACGCCTCGCCGAACGGCGGGTGGTTCTTGTAATTCAGCGATTCAAGCGCTCCGGCCCAAACGCTGTAGCCGGAGGCCAAGTGCACGGGCTCGTCATAAGTCGGCGCGGCCGAGCGGATAAATCCCGCGCCCAAGGCGATGAAAACAGCCCACGAGGCGATAAAGACGCCCGCAAAAAGCGCCCGCTCCCGCGTTTTGTCCACGCCGAAATTATACTACTCCCACCCGGCCTTGACTTCGCGCGGACAAACCGAATACACTCTCCCCATGATTGAACCCAAAAAGATCGCCGCCGCCGTTTCTTTTTTCGCCGCCGCGTCCCTGGCTCTGTGCGCCTGCCAAGGCCCCAGCGCCAGCCAGTCAAGCACGGCCCCCGAACCCGCACAAACCCAAACTCAGAGCGCCGCGTCGGCGTCTCCGGCCGGGCAAAACCCGGCGTTGACCAATCCGGCCATGGCCGACGCCCAGGCGCCGCAGACCTACCGCGCGCGCTTTAGCACCACCAAGGGCGATTTTGTCGTGGAGGTCCATCGCGATTGGGCTCCTCGGGGCGCCGACCGCTTCTACAACCTCGTTAAAATCGGCTACTTCAACGGCGACGCGTTCTTCCGCGTGGTCAAGGGCTTCATGGTCCAGTTCGGCATCAACGGCTCGCCTGCGGTCAACGCGGCCTGGCACGAGGCTGCGATTCCGGACGATCCGTCCGTCGGCCATTCCAACAGCATGGGCATGGTCACATTCGCCACTGCCGGTCCCAACACCCGCACGACCCAGATCTTCATCAACTACGGGAACAATTCCTTCCTGGACTCCCAGGGCTTTACGCCTTTTGGGCAAATCGTTGAGGGAATGAACGTGGCGGAAAGCCTCTACGGCGGCTACGGCGACGGGCCGCCCAGCGGGCGAGGACCAGACCAAGGACGGCTGCAGAGCGAGGGGAACTCCTACCTGCAGGCCAGCTTCCCGAATCTGGACTACGTCAAAACCGCGGTTATCGAACCCTAGGATTCCAAAGGGTTGCGGCCGACTTTGACCGCCAAGGCGATTCTGTCCAAGCCCTGAGCGTCTTTTAGAATCCGAACGCTCTCAAAATCGCGCCGCGCCAGGAGAGCGGACACGCGGCGCGCTTGGCCCCGGCCGAACTCAAGCGCCAGAACGCCTTCCGGTTTCAGGGCCTGGGCGCCCCGTTCGATAACGGCCGCAAGGGCGTCCAATCCGGTTTTTCCGCCGTCCAAAGCCAGACGCGGCTCTCGAAGGACCTCGGGCATCAAACTCGGAAGGCTTCGGCTTGGAATATACGGCGGATTGGAAACCGCCAAGTCCGCCCAAGCGCGCGGCCTGGAACGCCGCCCCCGCCGCGGCGCGAAAAAATCGTCCCGGCGCAGATGGACGCGCTCCCCAACACCGTTAGCCCGCGCGTTGCGGCGCGCCAAGCGCAAGGCCGCGGGGCTTTTGTCCGTCGCCAAAATGCGCGCCTTGGGGAAAAACCGGGCTAGGGCCACCGCCAGACAGCCCGTTCCCGTTCCCAAATCCCAAATGCGCAGAGGTTCTTGCCACCGACGACGCAGAGCATCCATTGCCGCCGCGGCCAATTCTTCCGTCTCCGGCCTAGGGACGAGCGCCTGCGGTCCGGCTGCCACCTCGAAATCAAGGAACGCCTGGACGCCCAGGATGTGGGCCATAGGAATTCGGAGCAAGCGCCTGCGGAGCAAACGCGAGAATGCGGACGCCTCGCGCGCGCTCAATTCGTCGCCGCGCCGCAGAAAAACCTCGTTGCGTCCGACGCCCAGAACGTGCGCCATGAGGATATCCGCATTGGCTTGGGCCTCGGGAACTCCGCGGCGCCTTAACTTGGCGGCGCCACCCTGAAGCCGCTCTCCGACCGTCACGGCGCGGTGGATTCGAGGGCTTTTTTGCGCGCTTCTTCGCGCAGCGCTTCAAGGACGGGGCCCACCGCGCCTTCCATAATCTCGGGCAGGCTGTGCCAGGAACGCTCCAGGCGGTGATCGGTCACGCGATTCTGCGGAAAATTGTAAGTGCGGATTTTCTCCGATCGGTCGCCCGTGCCGACCTGGCTGCGGCGCGCGTCCGCGCTCTTGGCCTGGGCGCGTTCGCGCTCGATGTCCGCGATTTTTGAGCGCAGCATTTTCATGGCTTTCTCACGATTCTTAAGCTGCGAGCGCTCCTCCTGGCACTGCACGATGATGCCGGTGGGGACGTGCGTGATGCGCACCGCCGTCTCGACTTTATTGACGTTCTGGCCGCCGGCGCCGCCGGCACGATATGTATCCAGCTTCAAGTCCTCGGGCCTGATTTCCACGTCCACTTCCTCGGCCTCGGGCATGACGGCCACGGTGACGGTCGAGGTGTGGATGCGGCCCGAGGCCTCAGTCTGCGGAACTCTCTGGACGCGGTGCACGCCGCCCTCGTGGCGCAGCCACGAGAAGACGCCTCGCCCCTGAACGTAGAGCGTCGCCTGCTTGACTCCTTTTAGTCCCGTGGCGCTTAAATCGGCCAACTCGGCCTTCCAACCCTTGGATTCCGAGAAGCGCGTGTAAAGACGGAGAAGCTCCGCCGCGAAGAGCGCGGCCTCATCCCCGCCGGCTCCCGCGCGGATTTCCAGGAAGACATTTTTCTCGTCGTTGGGATCCTTCGGCAAAAGGGCGTCGTCCAACTCCCGGCGCACGTGCGTCAAGCGGGCGCTCAGCTGAGTCTTCTCCTGCTCGGCCATGGCCCGCATCTCCGGCTCGGAGGACTCCAGAAGCGGCGCAAGCCCAGCGATGTCGGACTCCAGGCTCTCCTGTTCGCCGATGAGCCGCGCTGCGGGGGCCAGTTCCGCGCGGCGGCGCGCCAAGGTCTTGATCTCATCGGCAGAGAGGCCGCTCCGCCCCAGGCCTTCCTCGACGGCGCGGAACTCCTCCAGCAGTTTTTTGAGTTTTTCGTCCATGGAAACGAAAAAGCTCCGGCCCTGGGGCCGGAGCTTTTTTCTAAGGTGGGCCGCTAGGCCGCTTTCTTGGGCGCGGGTTTCTCCTTCTTGGCGCCCTTGGCCGGCTTGGACGCCTCCTGCTTGGGCGCGGTACTCAAGACCTTCTTGCGCGAGACGCCCACCGGCCCAACCTTGCGGGCCGTCGTTTTCGCGATCTTCTTGACCACGGTCTTGCCTCCCGTGGACTGGAAGCGCTTCTGGAAACGCTCCACGCGCCCGGCGGTATCAACGAGCCGCTGCTGGCCGGTGAAAAACGGGTGGCACTGCGAGCAGATTTCGAGTTTGATGAGTTCCTTGGTCGAGCGCGTCTCGAACGTGTTGCCGCAGGCGCACACGACCTTGGAGACGGTGTAAACCGGATGAATTCCAGCTTTCATGGGCATTGACCTCGAATTAAATTGGAACAGCTACTAAGTATACAAAATTTAAGGCCGCGCCAGCCGACGGGCGATCATGATATAATGCCCATCCATGCTTGAGCGCCTCAAGCGCCTGATTCTGGGGTCCCCCCGGGACATCGAAGATCCGGAGCTTTTCCACCGGATTTCCCTCATTGCGTTCCTGGCTTGGGTCGGCCTGGGCGCCGATGGCTTGTCCTCCTCGTGCTACGGCCCCGAGGAGTCTTTCAAGGTCCTAGGCGTCCACACGGGCTTGGCGGTCTTTATCGCCGCGGCCACGGCCCTGACGGTCTTTATCATCGCCTACGCTTATTCCCGAGTCATCGAGCATTTCCCCTTCGGCGGCGGCGGCTACACCGTGGCGACCAAGCTGCTGGGCCCTTCCTTCGGCTTGGTTTCAGGCTGCGCGCTCCTGGCCGATTACTTCTTGACCATCACCGTCTCTATCGTCTCGGGAACGGACGCTTTCTTCAGTTTCCTGCCGCCAGGCATGGCCCATTGGAAACTGGCGGTTGAAACCGCCCTTCTCATTCTAATGACGCTCATGAACCTGCGCGGCATCAAGGAGTCCATCCAAATCCTGGCGCCTATTTTCCTGCTCTTCCTAATCACTCACGCCACGCTCATTTTCGGTACTTTTTTCCTCCATGCCCGGACTCTGCCGAAGATCACGGGACAAGTCGGAGCAAACCTGGGCTCCAGCCTCGCCACGCTGGGACTGGCCGGGATGAGCGCGGTGTTCCTTCACGCCTACGCCATGGGCGCCGGGACCTACACCGGCATCGAGGCGGTCTCCAATGGACTCCAGATCATGCGCGAACCCAAAGTCGAGACCGGCAAGAAGACCATGTTCTACATGGCCGTCTCCCTTGCCGTAACCGCAGGCGGCATCATCCTGTGCTATCTTTTAGTCGACGCGAAGCCCGTGCCGGGCCGAACCATGAACGCGGTGCTCACCAGCCTTTTCATCGCGCGCGCCGGCCTCTCAGGCACATGGGCCGGGCACGCCTTCATCATCACAACTCTCGTCGCCGAGGCCGCCCTATTGGTCATCGCGGCCCAGGCCGGCTTCGTGGACGGTCCGCGCATTATGGCCAACATGGCGCACGATTCGTGGATGCCGCACCGCTTCGGCACGCTCTCGGACCGCCTGACCGTTCAGGACGGGGTGCTGGTGATGGCTATCGCCTCTTTGTTCCTACTCTGGGACACGCACGGGGACATCACCACGCTGGTGGTCATGTACTCCATCAACGTGTTCGTCACTTTCAGCCTGACCCAGGCCGCCATGATCCGCTTCTGGCTGCGCGGGCGCAAGACCAAGCCCGACTGGAAAAATAAAATCTCGATCCACGTCCTCGGCTTCGTGCTCTGCGCCGGCATGCTGGTGCTCAACATGGTCATCAAGTTCGCCGAGGGCGGCTGGGAGACCATGCTCATCACTTCCGGCATCATCGCCATGTGCCTCTTAATCCGCGCCCACTATCAGGCGGTCAAGCGCCGGCTCTCGCGCTTAGATGACATCTTGACCGCCCTGCCGGAAAGCCCCGAGGCCGCGAACTCGCCGACGCTCGACCCCAAAGCTCCCACTGCGGTGGTCCTGGTCGGAGGCTATGGCGGACTCGGCATCCACTCTCTTTTGGCCATCCAGCGCCTTTTTCCCAATTACTTCAAGAACTTCATCTTCATTTCAGTCGGCGTCATCGACTCGGCCTCTTTTCACGGCGTGGGTGCGGTTGATGATTTGCGCCAAAGGACCGAGGACTCGCTCAAGCACTACGTGGAGCTCGCCCGCAGCCTGGGGCTGGCCGCAGACTACCGGCTGGGAGTAAGCACGGAGGTCGTGGAGGAGGCGGAAAGGCTCTCTTTGGAAATCAGCCGGGAATATCCCCGCTCCGTGGTCTTCGCGGGCAAACTGGTCTTTGAGCAGGAGCGCTGGTTCCAGCGGGTCCTGCACAACGAGACGGGCTATCAGCTCCAGCGGCGCCTGCAGTTCTCCGGCATCAACACGATGGTCCTGCCGGTCAGGGTGCTCTCCGGGGCGCCGGCGAAGGCCGCTGCCTGAGCAGCCGCGCCCCAAAAAACACGAATAGGGCGCCGAAGACGATATAGAGCCGCCAGTACGTGTCGTGAATTTGCCCCCAAATTCCGCCTCGGGCGGCGAAATGCCACGAAAGCATCTCCACCATGAAAAGCGCGACGGTGGGAACGATCATGAGCCAGGCCGCGCGGCGGGAGTCGAGCTTCCAATCGGTCATGATGGCCGCGGCGAAGAGGCCCAAGAGCGGACCGTAGGTGTAGGAAATGACCCGGAAGGCTAGCCACAGAACCCGGTCGAGCCCTTTAAGCGTCAGGGCCAGGACTAAAAAAATCAGCCCGAAGGCCACGAACGAGAACCGCGAGACCCGGACCAGTTTTTTTTGCTCCGCGTTCTTTCCCCAGAAGGGCTTGTAGAAATCCATGACGAACGCCGTGGAGAGGGAGGCCAGGGCCGAGTCCGCGCTGCCCATGGCGGCCGAGGCCACGCCGGCCAATAAAAGCCCGCGCAGGCCCGGCGGCATCACCGCCAGGATGAAGCGGGGAAAAACATGGTCGGGGTCGCGCATGCCGACTACGAAGGCAGGGTGCGCCTGCGCGTAGGCGTAGAGCCCGACGCCGATGCTCAGGAAAATGAAAGTAATGGGAATGCCGGCCAGGCCCCAGACGATCAGCGAGAACCGCGCCTTTTTCTCGTCCCGGCAGGCCAGAAGCCTCTGCACCATATCCTGATCGACGCCGTAGGCGGCCGAGGAGTTGAAAAAACCCCAGACCACCATGAGCGCTAGGAGCGCGAGATTTTTCCGCTTGTAGAGCTCGAGGAAATTGAACTTATCGTAGAGCGTCCCGTCCGGACGGATGGCGTGCTTTCCGGCCGCGATGATGCCCGCGATGCCGCCGGGAACGTGGAGGACAATGTAGACGATGGAAATCGCGGCGCCCAAGATGAGCAGGACGAACTGCAGGGTGTCCGTCCAGGCCACGGCCCGGCCGCCGCCCATGGTCGTGTAAGCCAGGATGGCCAGCACAACGAAGACGACGCAATGCGCGTAGGAGACGCCGCCCCCGGTCACGACCTGCAGAACCTTGGCGATGACGACGACCCGCACGGTCGAGGCCATCGTGCGCGTTATGAGGAAATACGCCGAAGCGGTCACGCGCGCGCCATGTCCAAAGCGCTGGGCGATGATCTCGTAGATGGAGGTGACCTTGAATTTCTGGAAGCACGGGATGAACACGAAGGCGATAAAGACGGTGGCCAGGATGTCGCCCCCGTTGCTTAGAAGGTAGCGATAGTCCGAGGCGTAGCCCTCGGCCGGCACGCCGACGAAAGTCAGCGCGCTGATGCAGGCGGCGAAGAAGCTGGCCGTGGCCACCAGCCAGGGAATGGAACGGCTGGCGAGGAAATAATCCTCGGTAGTTTTGGCGGTGCGGTGGGCGGCCCACCAGCCGATCCAGCCCAGCGCACCCAGGTAAATGAAGAGGATGGCGCCGTCGAGAAAGCCCAGGTGAAGCGGGACCAGGAATCCCCCTAGGGCGTCTTCTTCAGCAAGGATTTATTGGGAACGATTTTGGCCTTGCGGCGCAGATCCTGCAGAAACTGCGGCCACGCCTTGGTGATCTTGTCCGCCAGCAGCGCGGCTTTCAAGCGGGAGGAAACGTCCTTATAAGACGCGGGCTTGGCCTGCCGAAAACCTTCCACCTTGAGAAGGAAATAGCCGTTGGGCAGGCTCAGCGGGCCGACGACCTCGCCGGGCTTGGCCGTGAACACGGCTTTTTCGATTTGCGGCTGGAGCATTCCGCGCGGAATGAAGCCCATGTCCCCGCCCTGGCCCTTGGTGGCGGTGTCCAGGGACACCTCCTTGGCCACCTTGGAGAAGTCCGCTCCGGATTTGAGCGCCACCAGCAGATCGTTGGCCGCGTTCTCGCTGGCGACCATAATGTCGCGCACTCGGACGGCCGCGGGCGTGCCCAGAGTGTCCTTGTGCGCGTCGAAATACTTGCGGACCTCGGCGTTTGAGACGGAAATCTTCTCGGCTTTCTTGACCAGTTCCTCGCGCATGACCTGATCCTGGATTTGCGCCCGCAAGGCGGTGAGGCTCGACCCCGTGGCGGCCAAGCGCGCCTCGAAGGTCTTGCGGTCCTTGAATTGATTTTGGATGTTCTTGATGCGCGCGTCGATCTCCTTGTCGTCCGGCCGGATGTGGTAGTCCTTCATCGCCTTGTCGACGAGAATTTTGTTGACCAAATCACTGAGGGCGGCGTTGCCGTAGTTCTGGAAAGCGTACGTCTCGACTTGGTTCTGGGTCACGGGCGTTCCGTCCACGGTCAGGACCACGCCTTTGTTGCCTTGCGCCCACACCGGGGCGGCCATGAAGGCGGCGCATACGGCGGCCAAAATTCCTTTCGTGCTCATTGTCCCCTCCTTATTAATATGCGGCAGCCTGAATTTGCGGTTCTCACTTTAGCATTCAGCCCCAGGATTTGTCTAGAAAACCCGCTCGCCATCCGGGCCCAAAGGCCTAAAACAGGCTGGGCCATTTAACGCCGCCGGGAAAGCCCGGAGACTCAGGCCCCTGCGGACACCCCGTGCCATAATGACGCGATGTCCCACTTAAAGCGCGGGCTGGCCCTCACCCTTTCTCTTTTCATCCTCGCCTCCGCGCCCGGCCTGCCGGCTTATTGCGCCGCGGCCGAAGCCTTCGATGCCGCGCCGACGGACGGCGCAGGCGCCACGGCTTGGATCCCCGTTTTAAGCGCGGCGGGCTCCCAACTCGGCGTCCTAGACGATCCGGAGGCGCAAAACCTCTCCGGGATTCTGGGCCAGATTCAATTAGAAGCGGCTCTCCACCCCCACTCAGCCGACGCCTTGGCTTTCGCCGCGAAGTTGCCCGACACCGCGGACACCCCGGAAAAACTCTCGGCTCTTCCGGAAAAACAGCGCCTGCGCATTATTTCCGAGGCCGTCGCCGCCGCCGGACAAGATATTGCTGCCCAGGCCGCGCCGCTCATCGCCAAGCTTTCGCGCCCGGACGTGCCGCTTTCCGCCGCCGATCGGCAGGCCCTCCGGCGCCTGGCTTCCTCCTGGTTTTATCTCCCGCCGGATGAGGCCTCCATCGTGCGCGACGCCGCGCGGCAAGAAGCCGAGCAGGGCGCCGCGGAAAAAGTCCGGCGCATGGCTCGTTCCCTGGTCGGCAAGATTTACCCCGCGCCGGCGCTTGACCCCGAAGTGAAGGCCGGCGCGCGCCTCATGTACGCGAGCCTGCGCCCGGCGCTCGCCGAAGCCTCAGCCCGGCCGACCACGGATGCCGTCAAGGACGTCCTGGCTCCGCGGACCGCGCAAGCCCTGGCCCTGGCCGCGCAAAGCCTCGATGAACGCGGGCATGCGCGCAGCGCGCTTTGGTCGGCTGTCCTTAAAAACCACCGCCAGATTTTCGGCGCGATGGCCGACCCGAAGATGGTCGCTGCTATGCGGCGCAACGGCCAGTGGACGGAATTGGTTTCCGCTTTGTCCCTAACGGCCGCGGCGGAGCTCGCGCAGGAGAACTCTCCCGAGGCGGACGAGGCTCTGCGCAAAGCAGGGGCTGATTACGACTTGCGCCTGCCCATCCCAGCCTGGCATCCATTGGCCGGCGAGTTTGCGAGCGTCGCGGACGCTCTTTCCTCATCCTACGGCCCCCCGGAGGAAGAACCGCTAGGGCCCGGACTACGCTTAGGGCGCCCCTTTGGAATTCCGGTCGTGGTGCGGCAAGGAACGGCCCTGGCGCTGGCCCTCGTCGGCGTTCAAATGTTCCAGGAAACCGCTTTGGCCATGCCGGGCGCCTCCAAAGGACTTTTAGCCGGCCTCGCCGCCGCATCCGCCGTCCTGATTTACGGATCGGTTCTGGCTCATGAATTCGGGCACGCTCTGATGGCCCGTGCGCGCGGCATCAAGACGCACAAAATCGCTTTGAACGTGATGGGTGGAGCGGCGTTCGTCGATCATGAAGCCCGCAAGCCGCTGACGGATTTCCTCATCGCCGCCGCGGGGCCGGCGGTCAACGTTCTGCTGGCCGCCGTCTGCTTCGTGCCGGCCCTTTTGCACATCGGAGTTCCCTCCATCCTGGCGCAGGCGGTCGTTCCCTTCATCCTCACCAACCTGCTTCTGGCGGGGTTCAATATTTTGCCCGTGCTTCCCATGGACGGAGGGCTCATGCTGCGGGCCGGGCTGTCGGCCTTGCTGAGGGACGACTATAAAGCCGCGCGCGCCGCGGAAAAAACCGCCAAAGCCGTCGCGGCTCTCTCTTTAGGAGCGGCCGCGGTTCTGCTGGTTCTTGGACACGCGTCGGCAGCGATGGCGTTGGGATTTTTAAGCGCGGTGGGCTTCATGCCGCATGTCCTCTCGCACCCGGGGACGACGTTGGTCAAGCCCGGCCGCAAAAACTAAAGGGACTGGCCTACGGCCTCGACGTGCCCCGGCACGCTCACCTTGCGCCAGACATTCTTAATCCGGCCGTCGGGACCAATGACAAAAGTCGAGCGCTCGACGCCCATGTACTTGCGGCCGTACATGGACTTCTCCTTCCACACGCCGTAAGCCGAACATAGGGCCTTATTCTCATCGGCTAGAAGCGGAAAGGAAAGCTTCTGCTTCTCTTTAAACGACGCGTGGCTCTTGGCCGAATCCGGACTCACTCCCAGCACCACGGCACCTTTTTTCTTGAAGGCCGCGTGCCGATCGCG
The DNA here is from genome assembly GCA_027451985.1 of Elusimicrobiota bacterium. GTDB lineage: Bacteria > Elusimicrobiota > Elusimicrobia > UBA1565 > UBA9628 > JAGWJU01. The sequence continues at coordinate 25,809 of DAIDHS010000021.1, read as the reverse complement.
GAAGTCGCAGGCCTCCGCGGTGCAGCCGGAGGTGTTGTCCTTGGGATAAAAATAAAGCACCACGGTCTTGCCCTTGTAATCCGAGAGCGCGTGGCTTGCGCCCGTCTCATCAACAGCTGAAAATTCCGGGGCTTTGTCCCCGGCCTGCAACTCGGCGTTCTTGTTCATAGCCGGATGATAACAGATGCCCTCGGCGCGAATCAAACCCGGCGCCTCCGGCGCCGTTTGGCTATAATGTCCCCGTCCATGAACGTCGAACCGAACGGACGGCGGCAACCCGCTCCCGAAGCGGCCCAGCTGCGCGCGGCCGCCTGGCTCCTGGCGGCGGCCTGCACGCTGGCGGCCATTTTCGTCCTGCGCGAGACCTTAGGCATGATCGCGGCCGGCGTGTTCCGCGCGCCGGTTATGGACCAATGGGGCTTCCTCAACCGCGTGCGACTCTGGCAGGCGGGCCGGCAAAGCTTCTGGAATCTTCTTTGGCGCCAGCACAACGAACACAGGATGATCCTGGGATTTCTGATTTTATCCCTGGACCGGGCAATGACCGCCGCCCGCGGAACTTTTTCCACGGCCTGCGCCTGGGCTCTCCAGATTCTGCACGCCTTGCTCTGGTGCGCGATTTTTTGGCGGGCCGAAGAATCAGGACCTTCCAGGACGGCCTACGCCGCGCTGGTGCTGGGCGCCTTTTTCTCCGCGGCGCAGTTCGAAAATTTTCTCTGGCCGTTTCAAGCCAACTTCGTCGCCGTTTTTCTGCTGGCTTCCGCCGCCGTTCTATGCTTCATCCGCCATTGCCGGACGCGCGGCGCCGGAGTTCTTGTTGCGGCTCTGGTGTTCGCCGTCGCCGCCTCATTCTGCATGGCCAACGGCGTCCTACTCTGGCCGATTTTTCTGCTTATGGCCGTCCTGGAAGGCGCGCCCTCTCGAACAGGCGTCACCGTTCTAGCCTTCGGCGCCGCGCTCATGGCGGCCTACCTGCACGGCTACGCCACTCCCGCGCAGCACGCGAACCCGCTGCTTTCCATCCTTCATCCGCAACTTCTGACGGGGTATCTTGGAATTTATTTTTTCAACGTCTGGGCTGGCCTTCCGAAGTTCGTCACACCGGTCCGCGCCGGGCTTTTCGCAGGAGCCCTTTTCGCGGCGTTTTTCGGGACTTATGCTTGGCGCCGGCGGCAAGGCGGGGCCCGCGACTACGCCTTCTACGCCTATTCGGCGCTTTTCCTCTTCGGTACGGCGGCGCTGACGGCGCTGGGGCGCGTCAACCTAGGATGGAGCCAGGCCGAAAGCTCCCGCTACGGCACCCCCATTTTTATTTTCTGGGTCTGTCTCGCCTCGGGGGCAGGACTATTTTTGAGCCGACGCGCCAAGTCGGCCGCGAAAATCATGGCGATGCCCTCGATTGCGGCGGCGATACTTGCGGGCATGGTTCTTCCGCGGCAGGCGTCCAGCGCTCGCGCCGGCATCGATTGGACGCGGCAAGTCGACATTTCCGGCCTTTCCTTAGCCGTAGGCGCGGCCGACCCGGCCGCATGGAGCCGCCTCTATCCCCATCTGGAAATGATCCGCTCCGTCCTGCCCTACCTAAAGTCGCGCCGGCTCTCCCTCTTCAGCGACCCGGCGGTGGAAGAGCTTGGGCGGCCTCTTTCCTCATTTCTCCAGACGCGCCCGCCACTGCGCTGCCCCGGATCGTTTTCCGGATTCATCCCCGTGCCTTCGGACGCGCCCGGACTCCGGGTCGGGCGCGTATTCGGAAAAGGATGGTCGCTCTCCGCGCGCCGGCGTCCGCTCCAAACCGTCTTCATCGCCGGCGCGCGCGGCGTCATCGTGGGGCTGGCCTATGCCTTTAGGCCAGCCGAGCGCTTCTCCGATTTTCCTGATCCGCTGCGCGGAGACTGGGGCGGCTACGCTCGGCTGGCGCCGGGAACCAGGCGCCTGTCCGCTTACGGGGTCTTGCCGGACGACCGCGCATGCCTGATCGGCAGCTTGGCCTTGTCGAGCGCTCGATTCAAGGCGGCAAAGACTTTTTCAACGGGTACCGGCGCGGCTCCCGGCGCCAAGTCCCGCCTGTAAAAATCGCGCAGAAGCCTCGGGCTGACGACTTTCTCCAGGCGGCCGTAGCCGTGGATTTCCCAGGGGCTCGTACAGGTGAAAACGGCCGTCGTCGGCTTGCCCAAGGCCAAGGCCAAGTGCATGGCCAAAGTGTCTCCGGACACGATGGCGTCGCAGCCGGCGATGTCGGAAACGTAATCCAGGAGGCGGCGCCTTTGCCTAAGGACGCGTACGGAGACGCCCGCGGCCCGTAGCCGACGCGCCAACTCATCATAGCCTCCCCAAACCTTGCCGAGCCAGCGCTCACCCGCGCGCGGTTCGAGGCCGACGCGCAGGGCGCCGTGGAATCTTGGCGGCGCGGACGCGGAGGAGCGGCCGCGCTCAATCCAGTACGCCTCCCCCCGAAATCGCAGGCCCGCCATGGAGAAAAGAATTTCCTGGTAGCTTGACCTGTTTTTCTTCTTGAGCGCGTCCGCACGGCGCCGGCCCAGGCGCGAAACGAGCCCCATATCGAACCAAGGCGCCGAGGACTCGGTGTAGACGAGTTTTTCCCGCCTGCCGGGCTTGATCCCGACGAACCGGTCGGCCGCGAACCCGGAGGCCGCCGCCGCCGCCGCCGCATCCTCTTCAAGAGAAAACACCGCGTCAAAACGAATGCCGGAGAATTTTCCGCACGACGGCAGATCGCAAGCCCCGGCCAGGGCTTGGCGGGGCAGAAGTTCCAGCGCTTCGCGGCTGGTAATCCAGTAAACGTCGGCCGGGAGAGCTCTTAAGAGCGGCGTGGTCCGGACGACGTCGCCCAGGGCGCCGATCTTGACGATGAGCACGCGCGGGCGGCGCCGATGCGCGGCGGGCGGCGTCCGGCTTGAAGGCGCGCTCATGAATTGGCGTATCGTATCAAATCTTATATGGGCCCCCGCGAATCCCACCAGCGCTCCTTCGTCACGCGAAAAGCCTTGACAAACAGGGCTGGACCTGATATTAATGTTACTGGCCGCCGAAAATTTCGGATGCGCCTCCGTGATTCTCAAAAAACGCGCCGAGAACGGCCTCCACCGCAGGAGGTCTTTCGGCGTTTTTTATTCGCCGGCGACGGCTTAAATGGCTAATTGGTCCAAACTGAAGGCTCAGGCAGGCGTGGTTTTAGGCGACGCCCGAAACAGGGTGCGGTCCCTCCTGGCCGGGGGGCCCATCCTGGCGGCCGACTTGGGCGCATCTTCGCTCAAAATCGCCCTCGTCGCCCAAGGAGCCGACGGATTGGAACTCAAGGCCTGGGCGCACGCTCCCGTCGACATTGACGCGGAAGCTTCCGCGGACGACCGCAAAGCCAAAACCATCGATTTGCTGCGCCAAGTGCTCTCCACCAAAAACCTCAAGCTCAAGCGCGCGGCGACGTCTTTGTCGGGCAATTCCGTGCTGGTGCGCTACGTCCGCTTCCCGAGCCTGAGCCCGGCCGAACTCGCCGCGGTCCTGCCCATCGAGGCCGAGCCCTTCATCCCCTTCGACATCAACGAGGTCCAGCTGAGCTTCCATGTTCTGGGCGAAGCGGAGGAAGACGGGCAAAAAAAAATGGACACCGTGCTGGTCGCGGCCAAGCGGGACTTGGTCTCCTCGCGGGTGGAGATTCTGCAGGCCGCCGGACTTTCTCCCGCCCTCATCGACGTCGACTCCTTCGCCTTGGAAAACGTCCAGACGCGCCTTTCCAGGCAGGACGGGCAAGGCGCCGTCCTCTGCCTCAACATCGGGCATTCCGCGACCAACCTCTCCCTCATCGCGGGCGGCGGCACGCGCGTCGTGCGCGACGTGTTCATCGGCGGCCATGCCGTCACCAAGGCCGTCATGAAGGAGCTCTCCTGCGACTACGCCCGGGCCGAGGAGCTCAAGAAATCATGCGGGCTTTTTCTCGACGAGGAAAAGGCGCGGGCGCTGCAGGATCAGAAGACCGACGAACTGGCTGCGGCCGCGGCCGCGGCCCAGGTGATCAAGGACCTCGTCACCGAGGTGCACCGCTCCGTAGACTTCTATCTCTCCCAGGGGCCGGACCGCGTCATCAGCGGCGTCGCGCTCTCCGGCGGCAGCGCTCGGCTTAGGAACCTGCCTCATTTTCTCTCTGAAGATCTCAAGGTTCCCGTGAACCTTCTCAACCCCGTGGCCGTGCTCAAAAAAGTCCCGGAAGACTTCCCGCCGGAGCTTTCGCCCTCTTTTGCCGTCGCGATGGGCCTGGCTCTGCGCTGCGCGGGTGGAGCGCCATGATCCGAATTAACCTCGTCCCGCAGGAAATCCTGGACAAGGCGCGCCAGAAGCAGTTCATCATCAAGGGCGCGGGCGCGGGCGCGGCCCTCATCCTCGTGCTCGGACTCATCTCCTCCGGACAGTACCTGCGCCTGAGAAGCCTGCAGGCCCAGTCGGCGCAGGCCGCCGAAAAGCTCAAGAAGCTTCAGGTCCTGGTCTCCGAGGTCCAGGAGTTGCAGAAGACCGAGAACGGCATCCGGGATCGCCTCAACGTCATCAATGGCCTGCTCAAGGATCGCCCGCTCTATCCCGACTTCATGTCCGACCTCGCGCGCGTCGCGCCCGCGGGTGTCCAAATTCAAGACCTGACCACCACAGGCGGCGGAAACGAGGGCACGACCCTCAAGATTTCGATCAGCGCCCGGGCGCAGAGCAACGGCGACATCGCGCGCTGGATCGGCGCAATGCAAAGCTCCGGGCGTTTTAGCTCAGTCGTCCTGGGCGCGGTCTCCGCCCAGGGCCAGGCTCCGCAGTTGGCCTACTCGTTCACCCTCAACGCCACCTACACGCCGAGCCTCTAGCGAACGCCATGAATATCCAGAACCTGAAACTGAAGGTCAAGCAGATTTCGCTCGACAAGAAGGCCCAGCAGGCGCTGGCCGCCGCGGCGGGCGGCGCGGCCGCGCTTCTCTCCCTTTACCTCTGGCTCCTCTGGCTCCCGCTCTCGGGGCAAATCGCGGCCGAGCACAAGAACCTTTCGGACGTGGACGCGAAAATCGCCCGCGCGACCCAGGAGGCGCAGAAAAAGCACCGCCTCGACTTAGAACTTGCCCTGCTCAACCAAGCGGCCGCCGAAGCCAGCCAGCGTCTGCCCCAGAACGAGGACATCCCGGCCGTCCTCGTCTCGGTCAGCGATCTGGCCGAGGAGTACCACGTCCAACTCCAAAGCTTCGCGTCCCAAAAAGCGATCGGCAGGGGATTCTTCAACGAGATTGATTTCTCCGTTTCCATCCAAGGGACATACAACGACATCGGGCGGTTCTTCGCCGCGCTCTCGCTCCAGGAACGCATTTTCAACGCGGCCGACGCGGCCTACGGCGCACCCAACACCGCCGGGCTTATCCCGGCGCACTTTACCCTCATCGCCTACCAATATAAAGGCTGAGGCGATCGGAGGCTTGTTCATGGCACACGGATTGACGCGCAGGATCGAAAAATCGATGGCCGGGGTCCTCGCCCTGCTCTTGGCGGCGTCTTCCGTCTTCGCCGCGGACGAGGCCGGGGCTTCCGTCCAGCCTCCCGTTGTGGTGCGCTCCATCATCATTAAAGGCGGCGAGGTCCGCGTCGGCCTTGACGGGCACGCTTCTTACCAGGACTTCATCCTCTCGCAGCCGCCCCGCATCGTGCTTCAGATTTCCAACGCCGACTACCGGATCGGCCAAAAAAACTTTCCTGGGCAAGGCGGAGTGCTCAAGGACGTCCGCGCCGGACAGTTCAAGACCGCGCCGGTGCCCGTCGCCCGCGTGGTCATCGACCTGAGCAAGGCCGCCGCCTACCGCGTCATGGCTGATGGGAACGACCTCCTGGTCAGCCTCGCGGCCCAGGCCGCGCTCAAGACGGCCGCAAGGGCCGCGCCAACGGCGACCGAACCTGCGGCGGTTCAGGCAAAGGCTGCGCCGGAAACGGCCATCATGCAGTCAGCGCGGGAAGTGGTCCAAACAAAGCCCGTGAAGACGCCGCCCGCGGCGCAAGCAGCGGCCGCTCCCTCAGCTCTGACCGCGACGGATCGCGCCGCCACGCCGGCCGCGCAGGCGCCTTCGGACGCCGACGCCGGCCAGGGAGCGCCCGTCGACATCCTCAGCCGGCTTTCCAAGGAAAAAATCTCGCTCGACTTCGATCAGACCGACATCCACGACGTTTTCCAGCTTTTCGCCGCCAAAGCCGGGATCAACATCATCTACGGCCCCGACGTCCAGGGACAACTCACGCTGCACCTGAACAAGGTCCCCTTCAACGAGGCTTTCCGCACGGTCCTGGACATGATGAACCTCACCACCGTCCAGGTCGGCGACGACATCTTGCGCGTGCTGACCCCCTCCACCTTGGAGAAAGTGCAGACCGAAGCGGCGACGACGACGCAGATAATCCCGCTCAACTACAGCAAGGCCGCCGATCTGGCCGCCACCATCCAGCAAATCATCACGGCGGAAAAAATCCCCGGCGAGGCCATCTCGGACAGCAAGACCAATTCCATCATCATCACCGCGTCCCCCAGCAGCATGCCCCAAATCACCCAAATGGTCGAACAGCTCGACGTGCGCCCCAAGGAGGTGCTCATCGAGGCCAAGCTGGTCGAGGTGTCCCTCAACAACAGCCTCGGCTACGGAATCCAGTGGAACAGTTTCGCCCAAACCATCAACCAGCATGGCTCAAACATCATCGGAGCCCCCATCGGCGTGGCGACCACCAACGGCACTTTCAGCCCTTCATTGCTCAACAACAGCATCAACGTGAATGGGTCCGGTTCCACCAGCGGAGGCTCCACGGCCTTCTATCCCGTGGGCTCGGCGGGCCAGGGCACCGGCGTCAACATCCCCGCCATCAACCCTCTGACCACGCTCAACCCCTTGGGCGCCCTGACCCTGGGCCGAATCACCAACAACTACATCCTCAACCTCACGCTGAGCGCCGAGGCGGCCGCGGGCAAGGTCAAAATCCTCTCGGATCCAAAAATCGCGACCCTCAACAATCAGCCGGCCGACATCCAGGTCACGACCGAGATCCCTTACGTCACCACCACCGTCGTCCCGGGGAACACGGGCTCGGGATCCATCGTTCCGCAAACCGTCAATTACGCCAAGGAAGGCATCGAATTGACGGTCACTCCCGTCATCAACGCGGACGGGCGCATCACCTTGACCATCAATCCCAACATCAGCCAGCCCTCCGCCACCGCGGCGAGCAACACCGCCACCGGAGCGCCGGGCATCGACACCCGCAGCGCGCAGACCACCGTCATGGTCAAAAACGGGGACACCGTCGTCATCGGCGGACTCATCCACGACGCGATCGCCACCGAAACCAACAAAATTCCGCTCTTGGGCGACATCCCGATTCTTGGCTGGCTTTTCAAAAGCACCAGCAAGGTCCACACGCGCAACGAATTGCTGATCTTCGTGACGCCCAACATCATGCCGGACTAGGAGCCGGGTGCCGGTCTTAGGAATCGGGTTTCTCTCGGCGTTCGGGCCCCTGCTGCGGGGCGCGTGGGATCTTTGGGCGCAGACCCTCGCCTTCGGCCTTTGCGTAATCCTCGCCGCCCTGTGGCTTTGCGCCCGCGCCGCCAACGGCTATCTCCCCCTGCCGCCCAGGAAGATTCTGCTTTGGTCCGGGACGCTCGCCGCCGTCTCGGGCTTGGCCGCCCTCCTGAGTCCCGTCCGCTTCTACAGCGTTCCGGCCTGGCGGAGCCTGGCCCTGGGCCTAGCCGTCTTCCCTTGTCTGAGCCTGGTTCCGCGTTCAGGCCGAGAGCGCCTCGATCAGGCCGTGCGCGCCTGCGCGTGGCTTGCGGCGGCCTTGGCCTTCTACCAGCACTACCGCCAGGGTCAGGCGAGTCCGACGGGGCCTTTTCCCAACCAGAACCTGATGGCGGGAGCGGTTCTTTTATGGCTCGCTGCGGCCTGGGAAACCGCGGATTGGCTCCTGGCTGCGGCGCTTCTGCTCATCCTGTTCTGGGATCGCAGCGTGGGCGCTTGGCTATCCTTGGCCGCGGCGCTGGCGCTGGGGCGCAAAAACATCCCGAAAGCCGTCTTGGCTGCGGGAGCCGTCGTCGCCGTCTTCGCTCTGGGAGCCTTGGCCTTGAAGCTGCAGACGCCCGCGGCCGTCCACCGCTGGCAGTGGTGGTCGGCCGCGGTCCGGATGATCCGCGACAAACCCCTCTTGGGCTACGGGCCGGGCTCCTTCGCCTACGTGTTCCCCGCCTACCGCGCGCCCGGCGATCCCCTCGGCTCTCTCTACGCCCACAACTATTTTCTGGAAATCGCCGCAGGCTGCGGCGCTCTCTACGCCCTGCTCTGGACGGCCGGCATCCTGGCTCTTTGGCCCCGCGCCTCAGCGCCCAAGCGTTTCGCGATCGCGGCCTTGCTCATCCAATCCCTGTGGGATTACCCTCTGTGCATTCCCGGAATTTTCTGGCTCTTCTGCCTTTTCGCCGCGGACGGCGTACCCGAGCCGTCGCGAGGCCTCAACATCCCGGGCCGCTGGAAAATCCCGGCCGTCGCGACAATCCTCGCGCTGGCCTGGGGCTTGGACTCCCGCGCCTGGGCCGCGTTCCGGGCCGATCAATGGAAGGCGCGCGCGGTGGCCGCCGCCAAAAGCGGAGCGAGCCCCGATGAAGTGCGCGCCCTGCTGCGGCATTCCGAACGCGCCGCCCCGGATCCGGAAGCCGAGGAACTCAAGGCCGAGCTGGACTTGGCCGCGGCGCCGGGCCCCCGCCTTTCCCCCGAGGTCTCCGCCCGGGCCTTGGGCGCGCTCAAGAAAGCTGCCGCGCTCAACCCCTACCGCTGCGAGACCTGGGGTCTGATGATCCGCCTGGAAAAAGCGAGCGGCGCCAGCGCGGCTGCGGCCGCCGATTATCGCCGCGCGTTGGCCTTCTGCCCCAGGCTGACGGAAAATCGGGGAGGCGCGCCATGAAGCGACTGCACGCCTTCATTCCCAGCGACAAGGATTTGCTCGTGCTGGCGCTTCTCGCGCTGGCCGTGTTCCTGCGCTTCCTGCCGACGTGGGCGCGCGGGGTGACTCCTTTTTGGGGCGATTTGACCTACCTTCAACACCCTTGGCGCGCGTTCGACGCGGAAACTCTGCAGGCTGGGCGGCTTCCGCTGTGGAACCCCTACCTCTACTTCGGAATGCCCGCAGCCGCGACCATGCAGGACTCCCTGTTCTATCCCGGCACGCTGCCCTTCTTCTTTTGGGGCTTCGCGACCGCACTGGCCGCCTATCACCTCGTGCATTACTGGCTGTGCGCGGCCTTGGGCTACCTCTGGCTGCGCTCCTGGAGACTCTCCCGCGGGGCCGCGACTGCGGGCGCCGTCGGCCTGTCCTGGGGCGGCGTCATGTTGAGCCGTATGCCGTTCTTGAACCACTTAGCCGTCCTGGCCCTGGCTCCGGCGTTTTTTCTTTTTTTCCGGCGCCCGACGCTTTTAAGCCTGGCTTTGGCGCTGGCCTTCCTGGCGGGCTATCCGGCCTTTCTCATCGGCGCCGCGCTGCTGGCCTGGCTCCTGGCCGTGATTTTGGGACGGCGTGAGGGGTTCTGGGATTTCCGGAACGATCTGCTGGCCTGGAGCTTGGCCTCGGCGGGAGCGATGGCGCTCTCCGCCTGCCTGCTCCTGCCGGCCTGCCAGCTGTTGTCCTTGTCGCCGCGCGCTCACGCCCTCAAGCTCGCCGATATCTTCCGCTTCCAATTTTCCCCGGCCGACCTGCGCCAATGGGTGAGCCCTTGGCTCGTGCCCTGGTCCGCCTTCAACCCGGCCGTGCAATGGTGGAAGTGCTGCTACGTTGGATTCCTGGGCTGGGCCGCCGCCGTCTGGGGGTGGCGCGCCCTGCCGCGCCGCAAGGCGGCCGCACTCGCGGCGGCGCTGTTCCTGTTCGGATTGCTTCTCTTGGGCAATACGAACCCCGTCTCGACTTTTTTATGGCGGCACGGCGGCTTGCTGCGCTTTGTGCGCTACCCGGGCAACTTGGATTACCTCGTCGCCTTCACGCTCTGCCCCCTCGTCGCGTTAGGCGCGCAGCGCTGTCCGCGGCGCGGCCTCGCCGCCGCCCTCATTTTGCTGGAGCTCTCCGTGTGCGGCTTCCGCGCCTTTCCCCTGGCGCCGCGCGGGCTCTTCACCTCGGCCGGACCGCTGGTTCGGCGCATGCAAACAGAGCTCCATGACGAGCGCTACCTCCTCACCCCCAAGACTCTCGAGCTTGATCGCGGACTCTCCTACGCGGATTGGAAGCACCGCCTCTACGGGCTGACCAACTCGCCCTATCACTTGGCCGCCGCGGGGAATTTCGGCGATCCGCTCTCTCCCAGGGATAACTTCGCCTTCCTAAATTTTCTTTACACCCGAGGATCCCCGGAAAAGGCGGCGGCGCTTTTTCCCTGGGCCGGAATCGCCTATTTTCTCTCCGCGGAAAAGCTGCCGCAGATCCCGCTGCTCAAATACGGCGGGCATACCCTTTGGAACGTTTACGCCGTGCGGCGCCGCGTGTCCCTGGCTTATTTCTTCGGCGAAAAGGCCGGCGCGAAGATTCCGCCGAAGCCCACGCCCATTTCCTTGCCGCGCTCTGCGCGCCCGGTCTCGTGGCAAAATACTAACGGCGGAGACTTCGCGGCGTCCGGAAAAAGCGCCGCGCCGGGGTGGCTTTACGCGGCGTGGCCGCGCTATCCCGGCTGGCGCGCGCGGCTCGTCACGCCCGCAGGATCGCGCCCGGCGGCCATGGCGCCGGCCATGGGCGTGTTCCAAAAAACGCGCGTGCCGGCCGGGGCGTGGACCTTGGAGCTTCGCTATGATCCGGCAAGCTTTCTTTGGGGGCTTTGGCTGAGCCTTGCGTCCCTGGCCGCATTAGCACTCTTGGCCGCAATTCGCTTGCGGGACGCCCTCCATGCGGTCTAGAGACTTCGCGCTCTTTGGCCTTTTTTCGACGCTGATCCTTTTTTTGCTCGCGCCCTGCTGGTTTGACGCCCGGGTGGCCCTCTACAATTTTGGAGATCTCTACGCTTATCACTATCCCTTGCAGCACTTGGTCGCGGCGTCTCTGGAGCAGGGCCGCCTGCCTTTCTGGAACCCCTACATCTTCGCGGGAACGCCGCTTCTGGCCAACCCTCAGAGCGCCGTCTTTTACCCAGTCGCCCTTCTCGGTTTTTTTTTCCCGCTCATCCTGGCCTTCTCCTGGAGCTACGTTTTTCACTTTCTCTGGGCAGCCTTGGGCGTCTGGCTGCTGGCTCGGGCCTGCCGCCTGCCGCGCCCGGCCGCTCTGGCGCTTTCCGCTTTCTACGCGCTCTCGCCGTTTCTCGTCTACCGCGTGACAGAGGGAATCCCCACGCTTCTGGCGTCCTTGTCGTGGGTGCCTTGGTGCTACTTGGCTTGGCTCTGCGCGGACACCTGGCTCTTGGGCGGCGTTTTCGCCCTGCAGTTTCTCTCCGGGCATCCCCAATTTCTGATCATCAACGCGCTGGGAATGCTGTTGTTCGCCGCGAGCCGCGGCCGGACCGCCTTCAAACCGCTCCTGCGCTTGGGCGCTGCGGCCATAATGGCCCTGGGGCTTTGCGCCGCCGTCTGGCCGCTGACCTGGCAGTTCCTGTCCCTCTCCGTGCGGCGCATCTGGCAGCCGGCCTTCAGTCTCGGCTATTCGTGGGCGCCGAAGCTTCTCTGGACTTGGATCCGGCCGGACATGTTCGGAACACCGCTGGCCGCGAGGTTTTTCGGTTACCCCTCGGTGTTCTTCGAAACCTCCTGCATCTTCCTCGGTTTCTCCGGATTGGCTCTGGCGCTTCTGGGCCTTTTCCGAAATCGTCCGCGCGCCGAGCCGCTCCTTCTCATCGCGGCCGGAATCTTCGTCGCTTTGGGCCGGCACAATCCCCTTTACCGCGCCGCAGTGGAAAGCACCGCGCTGGACTTTTTGCGCACGCCCTCCCGCTTTTTGCTGCTGACCTTCTGGGGCCTTCTTCTCCTGGCCGGGGCGGGTTTGGCTCGGGCCGGACGCTGGCGCTTCCGCAAGGCCTTTTACGCCGCGGCCTCCCTGGCGCTGTGCGCCGAGCTTTCCTGGTGGGGAAGCCGTTTCCTAAAGCCGCAGGCCACGGGACCGTTTTTGGGATTCAACCCCGCCATCGCGGAGGCGGTCGGGAACAGGCCCGAGCGCGTAATGACCGACCCCGGCTTGGCCAATCCGGACAAGACCATGCTCTACCGCGCGATGAACGTCAACGGCTACGACGCGTTCTATTTGGAGAGCTTCGCCTTCTACGCGGCCAGAAGCGAGGGCCGGCCCGCCGCGGACGCGAGCCGCTCCTACTTGACGCACGTCGACACCCCGGAAATGCGCCGCTTAGGCGTGGCTGATTTCGTCGGGCGGGACGGAAGACTGAAGCCCGCCCAAGGGCCGGCGCGCCCGCTGGTTTTCTTCACCGACGCCGCGAAAGACGCGGGGCCAGGTTTGGGGCGGGCCGGCGTGTTCATGGAAAACGCCGAGACCTGGCGCGTCACGGCGACGCCCTCACCGCGCGCCCGGGCGCTGGCCGTCTCAATCCCCCGCTACCCCGGGTGGCGGGCCTATCTTGACGGCCGACGCGTTCCCCTTAAGCGCTGGGACGGCTTTTTGCAGGACGTCCCATTGTCCGCGGACACGGCGCCGGGCAAAACCCTGCGCCTGCTTCTGCGCTTTACGCCCAGCCTCTGGATTTTGTGGCTCTGGGTTTGTATCGTATCCTGGTCTCTGTGGCTCGCCGCCGCCGCCCGCGGCGCCGCGGGCGGCCAAGATTTACGGAAACTTTCCGGCCCTCACTCATGCTGAGCTTCACGCGCAGGCACCTCTCCATGGCGGCCGCTTTGTGCGTCACCCTCGCTTTCCTGGCCCTGGCTCTGCGTCACGTCCAGATCGCCAAGCTTTTGGACATCTTCAGCCAGGCCCGCTGGCCCTGGGTCGCGGTGATGTGCCTCCTATCCCTCGTTGATTTGGCCGTGCGCGCTTGGCGCTGGAAGCTTCTTCTGCACGACGCGGCACCCAAGGCGCCGGCCGGGCTGTTGTTTCGATTAGAAGCCGTAGGCATCGCGCTCAACAACATCCTTTTCCTGCGTCTGGGAGAATTCGCCCGGGCCTACATGGCCGGCCGGGAACTCGGAGTCCCGGTGCTCGCGGCTCTTTCCAGCGTCGGCGTGGAGCGCGCCCTGGATCTGGCGGCGCTCTTGTCGCTGTTTTGCTGGGTGGGGGCGACCTCCTCGGATTTTTCCTACCCGCAACTCCTGCGCGCCGGGGCCATCCTCCTTATCCTGACGGTCGGCGGCCTCGTTTTCTTGGCCGCCGCCGGAAAACCATTGAAGCCAGGCGGCTCCTGGCACCAAAAACTTTCCCGCTGGCCCAAGATCCAGGACCTAGCCTCGCAGATGGCCCTGGGCGCCTCGGTCCTGCGCCAGCCGGCCGCGGCGGCCGCGGCGGCGGCCGGAAGCCTGGGGCTTTGGCTCATCGACGCCTCATTCTACTGGGCGGGCGCGCGCGCCCTGCGCCTGGGCTCGGTTTTGGGATTCAAGCGCTCGGTCCTGGTGCTGGCCTGGTCTGGCGCGGGGACCGCGCTTCCGGCCGCGCCCGGCGCCTTCGGCACCTTTGAGGACTTCGTCAAATCGCTCCTGATGAATTTCAAAGTCTCGGCGCAAAAAGCCTTCGCCTACGCTTTTTTCAACCACATGGTGGCCTACATTTTTGTCACTTTGCTCGGCCTGGCGTTCCTCTACCACGAGGGGCTAACCCTGACCGAGATCAAGGGCGCCCTGCGCCATGGCCGAGACGTCTAGACGCCGCCCCTTAAGCGTCGCGATGGTGAGCGCGAGCTTCCATCCCTACGTCGGCGGCGCGGAAAAGCAGGCTTTGGAGCTCGCCGCGGCGCTCGAGGCGGGCGGCGTGCGCACGAGGGTCCTGACTCGGCGCCTGCGCGGGCTTGCGGCCGAGGAGACGGTGCGCGGCGTGCGCGTGACCAGGCTTTGGTGCCTGGGGCAGAATGGCTTCTTGAACTCGGCGAGCTTTTGCGTTTCCCTCTTCCTGCACTTGCTCAACCAGTCGCTCTTTTACGACGCCTTCCACGTTCACTTGGCCGGTTCGCCAGCCCTGGCCGCGGCCTTGTCCGGCCGCCTCCTTAATAAGCCGGTCTGGGTCAAAATCGGCGGCGGCCGCGGCGTGGGCGAGCTCTCCGGATCGGCCAAGACAATTCCCGGCCGCCTCAAACTCAGGCTCTTGGCGCTCCTCAAGCCCCGTTTCATCGCTGTGAGCTCCGACCTCGTGGAAGAGGCCGCGGCTTATCTCGGCCGCGTCTCCGTGCAGGTGGTGCCAAACGGCGTCGACGCCGAACGCTACCGGCCCGCCCCCGCCGCGCGCAAGGCGGAACTGCGCCGGCGCTTCGGCTGGCCCGCGGAAAGCCTCGGCTTCCTCTATGCCGGCCGCATCGCACCCGAAAAGCGCCTGCCGCATTTCCTGGGGGCCTGGGCCGAAGCGGTCAAGAAATTTCCCGACTCCCGGCCTTTCATCGCCTTCGTGGGAGACGGCATCGAGGCGGCGCGATTGAAGGACATCGCCGCCTACGAGCGGATGCAGGATCGCGTTTTTTTGATGCCGGCCACGGACGACGCGTCGCCGTTCTACGCCGCCGCGGACGTTTTCGTGCTTCCTTCCGTTTCGGAGGGCCTCTCCAACGCGCTTTTGGAGGCCATGGCCAGCGGCCTTGCCGTCCTGGCCAGCCGCGTGGGAGGAACGCCAGAAGCCGTGGCGGAGGGCCGTAGCGGACTTCTCTTCGCGCCGGAAAACACCGATGAAATCAGGACGCAGGTGGCGAAATTTCTCGCGCATCCGGACTTGGCCGCGCGCCTGGGCCGGGAAGGCCGCGAGATCGCCTTGGAGAAATATTCCCTGGCCGAGCTCGCCAAGCGCTACGAGGCCCTTTACGCGGAAGGCTAACCTTCCTTAAATAATGCGCATCCGCCATTGACACCCGCCGGAACGGGCGCAATACTATGGGCGCTCGATGACGCCCAAAATTTCCGCTAAAAAATACGCCTTAATTTTCTGCTCGTGCCTCTTGGCGACGCGCTCGGCCATCGCGGCCGGCGATCCCTTCCAGACGGCGCTGCAAAGCGCCTCCCTCAAAGCCAAAAACGCTTTCCTGTCCGGCCAGCCGGTTTACGGCACCCCAGGTTCCAACCCCATGGCCCCGCTCGTCCAAGCTCTAAACATCGCGAACGCTCAGGGTCAACATACGGACCGAGATCGCCGTGAAATGTCCGCGTTCTCCGCCGCACTGCAGCGCGTGGATCGTGTCCAAACCATGGCCGCAGACGGCGGTAAAAACCCGCGAGAAATTCAGAGCCTTATCTCCGCCCTTTCCGCCCAGTTGCGGATGACCCCGTTGGAAACCGAACGCTGCCGCGAACTTTACCTGGGCGGCCCGGGCGCGTCAAAGAATCCCACCTCCCGCTTCCCGGAGTCCGGCGAACCGGCCGCGGTTTCCGCGTCCCAGGCGCAAGCCGCGGCCAAGCAACGCGCGGCGATGCAGAAAAACGGCGGTTTCGCCCTCGCCTCAGCCCAGGGCCAAATTGCCGGATGGTCCCCGCGGCAAGCGCAGAGCCTTCAGGGGTTCTCAGCCGCGGTCATGGCGGGCTGGCCGAGCCGCGGGCAGGCGCCGCGCGCCATCCTTCCTGAGGCGCGCGAGACTCTGCGCGTGCCATCCGTTCCCGCGCCGGAAGAATCCAGCCGCGAACAGGACGCCCGAGACATCCGAGCGGCGGAACAGGCCTACCGCGAAAACGGCGGGGCGGTCTCCAAAAGCCTGTCGTATTGGCGCGCCCGGGAAAACCCGGACATCCGGCCTGGAGAATCGGCCCTTGGCTACACCACGCGTATCACGACGGCAAAAATCATGGCCGGCGTGCTTTCCCTCTCCGGCCTTCCCCAATTTGAGAAAGCCGTTTCGCAATACGGGTATCTGTCCGCGACCGACGCCAGCGCGGACGTCAAGGCCAAAGCCGCGGCCGCGGCCGCGGGACGCGCCGCGGTCACGTTCGTGAGCCTGGGCGGAGCCGACGGCGCTCTTGGACCGGCCTTCAAGGCGGGCGGCAAGTTGCTTTCCAAACTCCCGGCGCTCGCCAGGGTCGCGGACGCCTCGCCGGAAGCGGCGGAATTGCTCTACGGCGACGCCTCAGCCGTCGATCATGAAGAGTTCGCGAGCGTCGTGGACCGCGACGCCGGCGTCCAAGCAAGCTTGGAGCGCATCAAGAACCTTCCCGTTTCAATCGAGCAAAAACAGGCGCTGGTGCGCCGCTTGGTCGAAACGAAAATAAATCCCGCCTATAAGGGCGCCGACGAACTGGTCGGCCGCCAGACCGATCGCCTGATGCGTGGAATTCCGGAGGCATCTCTCGAGGAAACGGCCGGGCTGCCGCAGCAGGCGGAAGGCCAGATCATGGAGGGTCGCTTGGCGCGGGCCCGCCCCGGAGCCGCTGAACAGGAGGAAAAAGCCATTTACCGCAGCAGCAAAGCGAACTCTCTCAAAAGCTTGGACAACTCGCTGCACGCGGAGGTGGCGCGAGAGGGCGAGGAAGGAACGGATTACATCGCCACGAGAGGCAGCCAGGCTACCGCCCGGCAGATCGGGCCCTTCTGCGCCGAACACGCCTTGTGCAACCTTTTCGATTCCCATCTCCAAAGCCGGGAGATTGACAAGGTCGCGGACATCGAAAGCAAAATTCTTGAACTTAAGCCGACGTTCCGCGAAACAGGCGGGCTAAGCAGGAGCCAAATCTACTCCGTCGCCGGCGACTTGGCTCAAAAAGTGGGAAAAACGGCCGTGAAAATCGAACCGGAAAACATGGTTTCCTTCATGAAGGAAACGGGAGAGCCCGTTTTGGTCACCGTGCGCTCAAGTGAGAACGGCGGGCACGCCATGCTGGTGGGAAACCCGTTCCGCGCGGAGAATGGGAAAATCATCTTCGAGACCTTCGATTCCAACAACCCAACGGGAACCGTCGGCTACATCAGCGCTTACGATCTTGGCCGCATCATAACCAGCGCCATCGCCATCAAGTAGCTGTTATCCGGCGCTCCCGCCCTCGAACGCGGCGATTTTCTTCCGCCACTCATCGCCGATGCGGCAAGCCTTTTGAGCGCCGTAGTCGTAGCCCGCCATCACGCATTTCGACAGCGCGACAAGACGTCCGGAAGACTTCTCCTCGATGCGGTGGCTCATCGTGAGGCTCGATTCCCCGACGCCGTCGACGCGGCAGCCGACCAGCAGCGTTTCCTGGTGGAGAACCGGGCTTTTATAGTCGATTTCGATGCGCGCGATGATGACGCCGAAATTTCGCGGCTCGTCTAGCCCCAGCACTTGCCGGAGATACTCGATGCGGGCGCACTCCAGAAAGCTCAGGTAGCGGGCGTTGTTGACGTGGCCCATGGCGTCCGTGTCCGCGAAGCGCACCGGCACCTCCGACACGATTCGAAAGCCTTCCATTTCAATCTCCGGCGCGGCAAATCCTGCGCCCGGCAGGACTTGAACCTGCGACCAACCCGTTATGAGCGGGCCGCTCTAACCAACTGAGCTACGGGCGCGTAAAGAGTGCCAAACCGCGACATTCTAACACTTTCGCCTCGGCCCTGCGGGAGAGCGCGGCTCAGGCAGGACGCGCGCGGACCCAAAGTCCGCCTCTAGGCCGCAAGGTGATGAGGGGCTCGGGCTCCACGGCGCGGCCGGGGACCAGATCCAGGTGGAAGCGCCGCAAAAGCGTCGCCAGCACGATTTGCGCCTCCATCAAGGCAAAGCCGTTGCCGATGCACTGGCGCGGCCCACCGCCGAAAGGGAAATAGGCGTAGCGCGGAAGCTCGGCCGTCGCGGGCTCCAAAAAGCGCTCGGGCCGGAAACGCTCGGGTTCGGGCCAGAGCGCGGGGTGCCGATGGGTCAGATAAGGGGACACAAGGATCAGACAGCCCGGCGCAATCCTAAATCTCCCCATCTCATCCGGGCCGATCGAGAGGCGCGAGGAGACCCAGGCCGGCGGGTAAATCCTCAAGGACTCCTTGAGCACGCATGACAGGTAGGTCAAGCGCGGCAAATCCTCAAGCGCCGGCGCGCGGCCTCTAAGAACGGAAGAAAGCTCTTGGCGCAGGCGCGCCTCGGCCTCCGGATTTTGGGCCAGCAGCAAAAAAGTCCACGCCAGCGCGTTGGCCGTGGTCTCGTGCCCGGCCGTGAACATCGTCATGACCTCGTCGCGCAGCTGCCGATCGTCCATGACCTCGCCCGTGTCCTCGTCCCTGGCCTCCATCAGCATGGAAAGGAGATCCCCCTCGGCGGACGGCGCGGCGGACTTGGCGCGCCGCGCGGCGATGATGCCGTGCACCAGCGCGTCCATGTCGGCCACCGCCTTGTTGAACCGCCGGGTCGAACGCGCGGGCAGGACGTCGAGCAGGGGATTCGAGATCCGGCGCATGCCGTAGGCCAGAATGACGGCCATGGAGCGCTCGACCGTTTCCTCGGCGCCGGAAATCTCGGCGCCCAGCATGGAGCGGCTGACCACCCGCAACGTCAGCCGCATCATCTCGGCGGCGATATTGAACTCCTCGCCC
Source organism: Elusimicrobiota bacterium (assembly GCA_027451985.1). GTDB lineage: Bacteria > Elusimicrobiota > Elusimicrobia > UBA1565 > UBA9628 > JAGWJU01. Next base: position 7,167 of record DAIDHS010000021.1, on the reverse strand, counting down.
GAGCGCGCCTTGGGCTTAAGGCGCTCCGCGCAGGCTTGGGCCTCGTCGTTCATGATGCTGGAGAGCCCGGCCAGGCGCTCGCGGTGAAAAGCCGGCTGCATGAGCCGGCGCTGGCGGAGCCAGAAGCTTCCCTCGCTGGTCAAAAGCCCGTTGCCCAAAAACTGCGCGACGACCTTGAAGCCGCGCGACTGCTTGTTGTAGTTGCGGTGGTTGTCGACCAGCACGCGCTGGATGTGTTCGGGATGTCGGAGAATGTAGCCCCGCTGCGTGAAGGCGCGGAAGCGCGCGACGTCCCCGAACTGGGCGGCCGAGTCCAGAAGAAAACCCAAAGGATCATCGCGCAGGGGCGCGAGACTTCCCAGAAGCCAGTGCCCGCGCGGACCGGGCGCGGCGGCGACGGTTTCTTCGACAGAAACGGCCATCTTTTTATTATACGGCAAACGGCGGATTTTACGAAGCGGCCAGGCGCCGCCCAGCCGAGCGGACTTCCGGCCCCAGGTCTCGGTAGTAGTCCTGAATGGGCCGGACCTCGAGGCCGTCGGATCCGGACGCGGCCTTGGCCGCGGAGATGGCGCCCAGCGCCGCCTGGCAGCTGCGGATATTGGTGATGAAGGGAACGTCCAACTCCAAAGCCGTGCGCCGGATGATGAAGCCGTCCGCGCGCTCGCGCTTTCCGGACGGCGTGTTGACCACCAGGCTCACGGCCTTTTGCCGGATGAGATCGGCGACATCCGGTTTGCCCTCGCCGATTTTGGCCACCGGCGAAGCCTCAAGCCCGTGCCTCACCAGAAACTCCCGGGTGCGCCGCGTCGCGATGAGCGTAAAGCCCAGGCGCAAAAGCTCGCGCGCGACCGGGATGATCGCGGCCTTGTCCTCGTCCTTGACGCTCAAGAACACCGTGCCGGCCTTGGGAAGGCTCATGCCGCTGGCCTCCTGGCTCTTGGCAAACGAGCGCGGGAAATCCCGGTCGATGCCCATGACCTCGCCGGTCGACTTCATCTCGGGCCCGAGCTTCGGATCGAGGCCGGGAAACTTGATGAAGGGCAGCACGACCTCTTTGGTCGCCACGTAAGGCAGGCGGGGCGGAGCCTTCAAGAGCTTGGCGGACACCAGCCGCCGCAGCGGCCGTCCCATGAGCACCGCGGTCGCGATCTTCGCCACGGGAATACCGGAGGCTTTGCTCACGAACGGCACGGTGCGGGACGCCCGCGGGTTGGCTTCCAACACGTAGAGCGCCCCGTCCTTGACCGCGTACTGCACGTTGACCAAGCCGCGCACGCCCAGCTTCAGGGCCAGGCTCTTGGTCGCGCGGCAGACGGCGTCCAAAACCATGGGAGACAGCGAGTGGGTCGGCAGCGTGCAGGCCGAATCGCCCGAGTGGATGCCGGCCTCCTCGATATGCTCCATGACGCCGGCCACGAAGACGTCCTTGCCGTCCGAGACCGCGTCGACGTCGATTTCCGTCGCGTCGGCCAAGAAGCGGTCGATGAGAAGCGAGGAGTGCTCCGAGGCGCTCAGGGCCTTGGCCGCCAGGGCCTTGAGCGAGGCGTCGTCGTAGACGATTTCCATGGCTCGGCCGCCCAGCACGTAGCTGGGCCGCACCATGACCGGATAGCCGATGCGCCTGGCCGCGGCCAAGGCCTGGCGCGGGTTTTCGGCGATGCCGCTTTGCGGCGCCAAAAGCTTCAAGGACTTGAGCACGCGCCCGAAGAGCTTGCGGTCCTCGGCCAAGTCGATGGCTCGAGGCTGGGTTCCTAAAATCTTCACGCCTGCCTCGGCCAGCGGGCGGGCGAGGTTGAGCGGGGTCTGCCCTCCGAACTGGGCCACCACGCCCAGCGGCTTTTCGAAGTCGATGATTTCCAGCACGTCCTCCAAGGTCAGCGGCTCGAAATAAAGCCGGTCCGAGGTGTCGTAGTCCGTGGACACGGTCTCCGGATTGCAGTTGATCATGACGGACTCGTGCCCCATCTCGCGCAAGGCCTGGCAGGCCTGCACGCAGCAGTAGTCAAACTCGATGCCTTGGCCGATGCGATTGGGGCCGGAGCCCAGGATGACGACTTTGCCGTTTTTGGGGCCGCGCGTCTTTCGAGGGGCGCGCTGAGCCACTGGAGCCAGGGACGGCGCGCCGGCGTAGGTCGAATAAAAATACGGAGTCTTGGATTCGAACTCGCCCGCGCAGGTATCGATGAGGTCGAAGGCCGGACGCACGCCCAACGCCTGCCGGCGTGCGCGCACGCGGGCTTCCGCGGAGCGCCTTGTCCGCGCGATTTGCGCGTCGGAGAATCCCAGGCGCTTGGCCTCTCTCATCAATTCCGCGGACAGAGGCTCCCGCGCGATCCGGGCCTCGAAGAGGACCAACTCCGCCATTTGATCCAGGAACCACGGGTCGATGCCGGTGATCTTGGCGATCTCCTCCGCCGCCATTGCGCGCTCCAAGGCGGCCTTCACGAAACCCAGCCGCGCCGATGACGGGGTGGCCAGGCCTTTCATCAGGTCCTCCTCGGACGCGGCTCGGGCGGACTCGAAGCCCTTCACGCCTCCCTCTAGGCCGCGCAAAGCCTTTTGCAGGGACTCCTTGAAGGTTCTTCCCACGGCCATCACCTCGCCCACGGACTTCATGGCCGTGTCCAAGGCGAACTCCCCAAACTTCTCGACAGCGAAGCGCGGCACCTTGGTCACGACGTAGTCGATGGCAGGCTCGAAGCACGCGGGCGTGGCCTTGGTGATGTCGTTGGCGATTTCATCGAGCGTGTAGCCCACGGCAAGTTTGGCCGCGATTTTGGCGATGGGGAAACCCGTGGCCTTGGAGGCCAGCGCCGAACTGCGCGAGACCCGGGGGTTGATTTCCACCACCACGCGGCGGCCGGTCTCCGGATCGACCGCGAACTGCACGTTGCAACCCCCGGTCTCGACGCCTACCGCGGAGACGACCCTGCGCGCGTCGTCGCGCATCGCTTGGTACTCCCGGTCGCTCAAGGTCTGCGCCGGCGCCACGGTCACCGAATCCCCGGTGTGCACGCCCATGGGGTCGATGTTCTCGATGGGACAGACGACCACGAAATTGTCCTTGCGGTCGCGCATGACCTCAAGCTCGTATTCCTTCCAACCCAGGATGGACTCCTCGAGCAGAATCTGATGGATGGGGCTCATCTGCAAAGCCGCCTGCGCCTTGGCCAGGAGCTCGCCCTGGTGATAGACGATGCCGCCGCCCGCGCCGCCCAAGGTAAAGGACGCCCTCACGATGACGGGAAATCCCAGCTCGCGCCCGGCGCTTTCGGCCGCAGCCAAGTCGGCCACCGAGAGGCTCCGGGGCACGTCCAAGCCCAGCTCCAGCATGCAGCGATGGAACATCTGCCGGTCCTCGGCTTTGCGGATGGCCTCCAGGTTGGCGCCGATGAGCTCGACGCCGTATTTTTCGAGCGTTCCCCGCTCGGCCAAAGCCACGGCCAAGTTGAGCGCGGTCTGCCCGCCCAAGGTCGCCAAGAGAGCCTGCGGGCGCTCGCGCGCGATGACGCGTTCGAGAATTTCCGGCGTCAGCGGCTCGATGTAGGTCGCCTCGGCCATATCCGGGTCGGTCATGATGGTGGCGGGGTTGGAGTTGACCAGCACCACGCGATAGCCCTCCGCGCGCAGGGCCTTGACGCCCTGCGTGCCGGAGTAATCGAACTCGCACGCCTGGCCGATGACGATGGGCCCCGAGCCCACCACCAGGATGGTCTTCAAGTCGGTCCGCTTAGGCATGCCGGAGCGAAGCCTCCCGGCGCCGCGACATCAAGGCTTCAAAGCGCGGGAAGGCGCCCCAGGCGTCGTGCGGCCCCGGCGAGGCTTCGGGGTGGAATTGCAGGGAAAAAACCGGAAGCTCGGCGTGCGCCAAGCCCTCGCAAGTCCCGTCGTTGAGGCTCTTATGCGTGAGGCGCAAAAAACGGGGCAGGGACTCCGGGTCCACGCCGAAGCCATGGTTCTGCGAGGTGACGGCGACGCGGCCGCTCTCCAGGTCCATGACCGGATGATTGGCGCCGTGGTGGCCGAACTTGAGCTTGAAGGTCTTGGCGCCGAAAGCCAGGGCCAGCAACTGGTGGCCCAGGCAAATTCCCATCACCGGAACGCCCGACTCGGCGAGCGCCTTGGCCGCGCGCGCGCCGTAGGCCGCGGCCGCCGGGTCTCCAGGTCCGTTGGACAAGACGATGCCGTCCGGCTTAAACGCCAGAATTTCTTCGGGCTTGGTCAAAGCCGGAAAGACCCGAATCTCGGCGCCTAAGGCGGCTAAGCGGCGCAAAATGCCGTACTTGGCGCCGAAATCCATCACCGCGACGCGCCGGCCCTGCGGCGACGCGCGTTCGCTCCACGTAAACGCCTTTTCGCAAGTCGCGGCCTTGGCCAAATCCGCCCCTATTAAGGAAGGCGAACGCAGAACCTTGGCCAGCAGGCTCTTGGCGTCCAAATCCACGGTCGAGATGGCGCCGCGCAGGGCGCCCTTTTCGCGCAGGCGCAGGGTCAGCGCCCGCGTGTCCACGCCGTCGATGGCGACCACGCCCCGGCGCCGGAAATACTCCGGCAGGCTCTCGGCCGAGCGCCAGTTGGAAGGCTTCGCGCAAATTTCGTGCGCGATGAAGCCCGCCAGGCGCGGCTTGTCCGACTCCTCGTCCTCCGGGGTGACGCCGTAGTTGCCGATGTGCGGGTAAGTCATGGCGACGAGTTGGCCCATGTAGGACGGATCGCTGATGATCTCCTGATAGCCCGTCATAGCGGTGTGGAACACCGCCTCGCCGAAGCTCTCGCCCGGCGCTCCGCAGGAGCGCCCTGGGAAAACCGAGCCGTCTTCCAAGACCAGCAGCGCATTCGCCATCAGTGCTTGAAGTGCCTCAAGCCCGTGAACACCAGGGCCAAATCGTTCTCGTCCGCGGCCTTGACCACCTCCGCGTCGCGGATGGAGCCCTTGGGCGCCACGACGGCGCGCGCGCCCAAAGACGCGGCTGCGTCCATCCCGTCGCGGAAGGGAAAAAACGCGTCCGAAGCCAGCACCAGGACCGGCGGGGCCACGCCGCCCGCGCGAAGATATTCCTTATACTTGACGCCGGCCATGAACACGGCGTCGACGCGCGAGGTCTGTCCGCCGCCGATGCCCACCGCGGCGCGCGGACCCGCCAGCACCACGGCGTTGGAGCGCGTGTGCTTGGCGCAGGTCCAGGCGAAGCGCAGCGCGGCCTCTTCATCGGCCGAAGGCTTACGCTTGGAGGCGACGCTCCACTCGGAGCCGAAAAGCTCGCGGTCTTGCTCCGAGACCAGCACCTCGGGCCCCGCGGAGCGCAGCTGCCAGGCCTTTTCCGGACCGGTCGGCCGCACCACGAGGCGCAGGTTCTGCTTCTTCTTTAAAATCGCGAGGGCCTCGGGCTCGAAGGCCGGGGCCACGAGCGCCTCCACGAAGCGCTTCTCCAAATCCGCGGCCACGGCCGCGGTCACCGGGCGATTGAAGCCGATGACGCTGCCGAAAGCCGAGAGCGGATCGCAGGCCCAGGCGGCGGTGAAGGCCTCGGCCACGGTGTTACCCACGGCCGCGCCGCAGGGCGAGACGTGCTTAAAAATCATGCAGGCCGGGTCCTTGAAGTCCCAGGCCGCCTCCCAGACGCCCGCGGCATCCAGCAAATTGTTGTAGGAAAGCTCCTTGCCGTGGAGCTGGACAAAGCCCGCCTGCGGCTTGGGCCCGTAGAGCGCGGCTTTTTGGTGCGGGTTCTCGCCGTAGCGCAAATCCTGGAGCTTGTGCAGGGTCAGGCCGAGCGTGGCCGGGAACTCCGCCGCGGGCTTGGCGGGCTCCCCCGCGAAAGCCGCCGCGATCTGCGCGTCGTAGGCGGCGGTGCGCTTGAAGGCCGAAAGCGCCAGGCGGCGGCGCGTCTCCAAGGACAGCCGCCCTTCCGATCGGCGCAGCTCGGAAAGAACCGGCGCGTAGTCCTCGGGCGAGGAGACCGCGGCCACGGAGGCGAAGTTCTTGGAGGCCGCGCGCAGAAGCGCCGAGCCGCCGATGTCGATGTTCTCGACCGCGTCGGGCGTCAGCGTCCCGCCCGCGCGCGCGAGCACTTCGGAAAAGGGATAAAGGTCGACCGCCACCAAATCGATGGGCCCGATGCCCAACTCCTCGGCCTGGGCGCGGTGCGTGGCGTCTTCGCGGCGCATCAAAAGTCCGCCGTGCACGCCCGGGTGCAGGGTCTTGACGCGCCCGGAGAGAATCTCCGGAAACCCGGTCAGGCTTTCGATCGGCCGGACCGGGACGCTCGCCGCAGCCAAAGCCTTGGCCGTGCCGCCGCTGGCGATAATCTCAACGCCCAAGTCCGCCAAGCCGCGCGCGAAATCCGCCAAGCCCGTTTTGTCCGAGACCGACAGGAGCGCGCGGCGGAGCTTTCCCGAAGGCTCGGGCGGCGCGTCCATGACGGTCTTGCCGTCTTCCAGGCGCAGCCGGCCCTGGGCGAAGAGCCGCACGGCTTGGGCGTAAATGTCTTTTTCCCTCAGGCCCACCCGCTCCGCCAGGGTTTCAGACGTGTCGCCCGGCAGCACCGGCACCGCGGCCTGGGAAACAATCGGGCCGTGGTCGTAGCGCTCGTCCAGAAAATGGACCGTGCAGCCCGAGACGCGCGCGCCCGCGGCCAGCACGGCCTCGTGCACCTTGCGGCCGTAGAAGCCCGCGCCGCCGAAGGCGGGCAAAAGCGAGGGATGCACGTTCATCGCGCGCCCCGCGAATTCGTCGAGGAAATGTTTTTCCAGCTTCGTCAGGAATCCCGCCAGACAGACCAAATCGACGTGGCGCTTGCGGCACTCCTCGGCCACGGCGCGGCTGTACTCAGCGGACGACGCGAATTTAGCGGGCTCAAGAACGACGGCGCCCACGCCCGCGGCCTTGGCGCGCGCCAAGGCTCCGGCTCCGGCGCGGCTTGAGACCAGTAAAACCATTTCCGCGGGAATTTGCCCGGCCCGGCAGGCGTCCAAGAGCGCCTGGAACGTGGTGCCTTCCCCCGAAACCAAGGCCGCCAGGCGGATCATACCAGCGTCACCTCGTTTTTCCCCCGCGCGATGCCGCCGATGGAATGGAGCAAACGAGTCGGAATATTGATGTCAGCATCCGTAATCTCGTCGCCATCTTTCACTTCGAAGACCTTCGCATTCGACTTATCGAGGGCT
>DAIDHS010000020.1 GCA_027451985.1 Elusimicrobiota bacterium | reverse complement strand
CCAAGCCAAAACGCCTTTGCGCCGGCTCATCGACTCGGGCATGGGCAATACGGCCAAAATACAGGCTCTGCTCAAGCTCCGCCAACAGCTCAATCCTTTCCAGCTTTCCGCCGTCATCGAGCGCAAGCTCAGATCCATTTGCCTGATGGCGACCAAAGTCAGCGCTCCAACGGCGCGCTCAAGGCGCTGGCAGATGGAAAACTATTCGGCCAAAGTGATGGAGCCAAACCGCCGCTCCTTGGGTTATGACCGCGATATCAGCCGCATGCATAGGGCGTGGAGCAAGGAGAAGATGCTGGCGGCGGCCTGATATCCACACAATTCACGGATGTCCACATCAATTCACAAAAAAGAAAAAGGAGCAAAAAGAAAAAAGGAACGGCCGACGACGGCTACTCCTTCGGTAACATCCTTAACTGATTTGACAGGGGGAAAAGACGCCGCCGTCCCGGGCTTTTAGGCCCTCAACCGGCTTGCCGAAAAACTCAGGACGAAAAGGCCGGCCAGGATGGCGACGATGGTCGAGCCCGTCGGCAGATCGAACTGGTAGGACAGGACCACCCCCGCCACGGCCGAAATCACGCCGAAGACCAGGGCCAGCTTGAAGGCGCGGCTCAGGCGACCCGTGAGGCACAGCGCCGAGGCGCCGGGAGCCACCAGCAGGGTGAAGGTCAACAGAGCTCCCACCGCGCGGATGGCCACGGCGACGGCCACGCCCAAGGCGCCGTAGAAAATCATGTTCCACAAGCCCACACGGATGCCCAGCGTCCGTCCCATGTCCGGATCATAGGCGGAAATGAGGAACTCCTTGGCCGCCAGGTACTGGAGCAGAGAAAGCGCTCCGAAGACCCCGGCGAGGATCCACAGCATGGCCGTGGGGACGGTGAGGATGTTGCCGAAAAGGATGTTGAGAATGTCGGCCTCCCCGCGCGGCGCCTTGGCGATGAGCAGCACCGAGGCGGCCGAGCCCCCGGCGTAGATCATGCCCACCAAAGTTTCCGGCGGCAGCGTGGACGAATCGGCCAGGCGCGAGAGCGCCAAAAAGCTCAGCACGGTCAGCGCCAGCGCGATGGGAAAGGGCGCCAACTGGAAGAGCACCGCCAACGCCACGGCCGCGGAAGCGACCTCGGCCACGGCCGCGCCGGAAAACACGATGCGCCGGAGCACCACGTAGACGCTCCAGGGCGCCAGGCCCACGGCCGCCAAAATCCCGGCCAGCAGGATGTTGCGCAGGAAAGGAACGGCAAGGATCTGCATCATCGGCTTTTGTAGGCCTCCGCCAGCACGTCGGGGGCGAGCATTTCGGACTTGGCTCCGACCAGCAGCTTGCCCTGGAACGTGATGAGCGCCACGCGGCGGGCGTAGCGCTCGATGGTGCTCATCAAGTGCGTCACGAAGACGACCGTGGTGCCCTTTTCTTTCTGCAGTTCGGTCAGGAGCTCCATGATGGCCTTCTCCGAATTGATGTCCATCCCGTTGGTCGGCTCGTCCAAGAGCAGGATCTCGGGCTCCGAGGCCAGCGCCCGGGAGATGAGCACGCGCTGCTTCTGCCCGCCCGAGAGCTTGCGGTAAGGCTTGTCCGCGTGGGCGTCCATGTGCGTCTGGCGCAGGCAGGCCCGCGCGATGCGCACGTCCTCGGCGCCCGGGCGGCGCAGCGCGCCGATGCGGCCGAAACGCCCCATGAGCGCCACCTCAAGAGAGGTCAACGGATAGTGCAGATCCAGGCTTTCCCGCTGAGGCACGTAGCCGAACAGGGGCCGGCCGCCGCCGGCCCCCGTCAGCTCGATTTTCCCGGCCAAGGGCTTCAGGAGTCCGAGAAAGGTCTTGAGCAGCGTCGTCTTTCCTGCCCCATTGGGACCCATAACGCCCATAAAATCCCCCCGCTCGATGGCGAAGTTGATCCCGTGCAGGACGGCGTGGGCGCCGTAGCCCACGCCCAAGTCCTTGGCGCGCAGGAGCTCAGCCGGCATGAGCCGCGCTTTCCTTCAATGCCCGGGCGACCTTCCCAACGATGTAGTTCATCATCGAGATGTAGCCCGTCTCCTTGGGATTCGCGCCGATGCCGTAGAGAGAGATGACCACGCAGGGCGCGCCGATGCCCTTGGCCACGGCTTGCCCGATGGAGACGTCATAGTAAGGCTCCGTGATGACCAGCTTGACGTGGGCGGCCTTGCCGTCTTGGATCACGTCCTCGATGCGGCGCGGCGAGGGCACGAAGCCCGGCTTTTCCTCGATGGTGAAGGGCGGGTTGGGATCGACGAAGCCGAAGGCCTCGGCGAAATAATGCCAGGATTCGTGGTAAGGCAAAATGGCTTCTCCTTTATAGGGCGCCAGCTCCGCCTTCCAGCGCGCCTCGGCCTTGGTGAGCCGAGCCTCAAAGTCGGCCAGGTTTTTCGCGTAATAGGCCTGATTGGACGGATCCGCGTAGACCAGCGCTTTGTAGATGTTCTTGGCCATGATGCCTCCGTCCTCCGGGTCCGTTTGAAAATGCGGATTGCCGTAGGGATGGATGTCGCCGAAACTGTAATTAATCGGGCCGGTCGGCTTGTCCAACAGCTTGATGCCGTGGTATATCTGGGCCTTGATCAGGTGCGGATTGTTCGCGGCGTCGACCACGTCGCGCGCCCAGTCCTCCAAGTTCAAGCCGATCATGAGGAAAAGCTGGGCTTGATGAACTTTGAAAATGTCCTGCGGGCGCGGCGAATAGCCGTCCGCGTCGAAGCCCGCGGGCGAAAGATAATCCACCGAGACCTTGTCCCCGCCGACGGCCTTGGCCAGAGCCGCGATGTAATCCGTCGTGGCCAGGACGCGCAGGCGACCGGCCCACGCGCCAGGAACGGCGGCGCATAAAAGAGCCGCTAAAAGCAACGGCGCGAATTTAATTTTTTTCAGCATAAAATTTCTCCATTTTTATTTTCGATAATCCTAGTTAAGCTGTTTCAGATTTCCCAACGAGAAGGTGAGCTGAACGGACGCGGTCTCGTTTGGACGCTCCGAGCCCACGGGCGTGGTGTGCGTGTACTGCAGCCGCAGGCGCGTGTTGTCCGAAACGAACCACGTGAAGTTGGGCGCGAAGCTCACCTGCGTCCCATAGGAAGGCGCTCCTGCGAACGCATCGGGGAAGGAGCCCGGATAGGTCACGCCGGGCAGCGCGCCGGGCAAGTCCGCGACGTCCACAAGGAAGCCGACGTGATAGAAGAGCGCGAAGTTGTAGTCCAGGAAGGTGTAGACGCTTTTCTTGAAGTCGGCTCCGCCCATCCCCTGGCGCTCGGCCAGCATGCCCTCCACGCTCCAAGTCCAGACGCGGCGCTGGGACGGGGCATACTGAACTTGGAAGTACGGATCGACCAGCGTTTCCGCGAGCCCGTAGGGCGAAGGCCCCTGGGCCGCGCTGGCGCCGGCCTCGATGGATCCGGAGGTCAGGAAGTCTCCCGAATAATCGAGAGTCCCCAGGTACGCCAATTCGCCTTTTTGCGCCGTGCCGCCAAGGACGTCCCCCTCGACGGCGTTCAAGTCCGCCTTAAGGTTTAAGTTCCACGGATTAGGCACGTAGAAGTCGGCCTCCGCACCCGAGGCGTCCATGCCGCCCGAGCCGATGTAATCGCCGATGGCGCTTGGGCGGTTGAGCATGGCCAGCTGGAAGGTGTCTTGCTGATCCAGAAGCCCGAACTGGGGCAGGAAGCGCCCGGCGCGCACGTCCACGCCCCAGGGCAACTGATCGAAATAAACCCAGGCTTCTTGGACGTTAGGCGTGCCGTTGCCGGGCAGGTCGACGGTGAACTGGGCATTGGCATAGGGATCGATGGGAGAAAACGCCACAATCTGCCCATCGCGGATTTGCGGCTGATTGATGGCTCCATTATTGTAGCGAGGATCCTTGCTCGTTATGCTCGAATGCTGATAGGCGAAATCTCCGGCGATGCCGAAGTCCGGCAGAAACAGCTTGGGCACGCTGGGAACGTAGGATGTGATGATGCCGCTGTCGACCGCGGACGCGCCTGGGGAATCCGCCCAAGCCGAAAGCGGCAACAGGAAAGCGCACAGGCCGCACAAGAGAATCGAACGCATAAAAACCTCCAAATTGAAATCGTCGCACGAATGAGAACGAACCCGGGAATGAACGGACGGGCGGCTTTTTAAGCGGCGGGCGGATCGCGGGAGGCGGCGTGCGGCAGCGCGCGGCAGACGAGCTTGATCTCGGGCAGGGGCGCGGCGCTGACCAGCGTGGCCTGCGAGACGACCTGCGGCGCGGCCTTGGCCTTGTGCGCCGCGGTGCGCGCGATGAGCGCGCAGGCCGGGCAATGATCCTGCGCCGGGTGCTTCTGCTTGGCGTGGGCCAAGTCGTGGACGGTCAGCAGGAAAAGGCAGCCGGCGAAGAACGCGGCCGCGATTTTCCCCAGCGTTTTGCGCGTCACGGATGTGACGATACCAAAACCCCGGCTCATCCGGCAACATTTTTTTCACGGCCGCGAAACATTTCCGTGACGCAGCCGTGGTAATCTTTCTCCAGGTTCGCAACAGTACGGCACCACGAACGACAACAGAGCAGCATCCCGCCTAGGAGATTCGCCCCGGCTTCCCGCCGGGGCGAACGTTTTATATATTAAGGAAGCGCTTTAGTTCTTGGCCAACAGCTGGCCGCAGGCGCCGTTGATGTCCTGGCCCAAATTCTGGCGCAATGTCGTCGGAATTCCATCGCGGCGCAAGAGAGCTTGGAAGCGCCGGGCCTCGGCCTCGGGCGGCGCTTGGTGCGGCGTATCGGTCTGGTTGAAGGCGATGAGGTTCACGTGCAGGCGCTCTAAGGGCCCGATGGAGCGCAGATAGTCCGCAAGGCTGCGGGCGTCTTGAGGCCGGTCGTTCTCTCCGCGCAAAAGCACGTACTCCACGAAAATTTTTCGCCCGGTCCGCTCCAGGTAGGCGCGCAAAGACGCGGCCAGGCTTTCCAGGGGATAGGCCCTGTTCATGGGCACCAGCTTCGTCCGCAACGAATCCTCGGCCGCGTGCAAGGACAGCGCCAAGTTCACCTGGGGAAAATCCTCGGCGAAACGCTCGATTTTAGGCGCGATGCCGGAAGTGGAGACCGAGATGTGCCTCGCGCCCAAACCGAACTGCGTCTGATCCATGAGCGCGCGCAGGCTCTGGGCCACGGGCTCATAGTTGGCGAAGGGCTCGCCCATGCCCATGTAGACGACATTGTCCGGCCCCGCCTCGCCGCCCGCGATTTTTTCCCGGCGCATCAGCTGCTTCCAAAAAAGAACCTGATCCGAGATTTCCTCGGCGGTCAAATTGCGCGCGAGCCCCATCAGGCCCGTGGCGCAGAACGTGCAGGCCACCGCGCAGCCGGCCTGGCTGGAAATGCACACGGTCCAGCGCCGGGAGCTCGGGCGCAGAAGCACGGTCTCGATCTTGAGACCGTCGTGAAGCCGCAAAAGAGCCTTGCGGCACAGGCCGTCCGCGGAGGCGCGGACAAGGGCGGGCGAGAGGCGCAAAATCGGGACCTCCGCGGACAAGGCGCGGCGCAGTTCCTCGGGCAGGGTGGTCATCGCCTCGTAGGAGTCCTGCGCATCGCGGAACACCGCTTGGCGCAACTGGGCGAGGCGGAAGTGCGGAGCCTTAAGCCTTTTTAAAACAGCCGCGGCCTTGGACACATCCATGTCTCACTATGGCATAACAGCGCTGGACTTGACAATTCTGGCCGCTGGGGAGATACTACTTTCCGTGCCCATCCCCATCTCCGCCCAAGACATGGCGCTGCGTCTATTGTTGTCTTTGGGCGCGGGGCTCTTGATCGGCCTTGAGCGCGAGTGGTCCAACAAAGACGCGGGTGCGCGCACCTTCGCCATCACGGCGCTTTTGGGCATGCTCAGCGCGCTTTTATCCATCGCTTTTTCCATCGCCGCCCTGGCCGGCGTGCTGGTGCTCATCGCTTTCCTTAATATACGCCGCCTGCTGCTGGACAAGACCCTGGAGGTGACCACCTCCGTGGTCCTGGTGCTGACCTTCGTGCTGGGCGTGCTCATCGGGCAGGGCCGTCTCTTCGAGCCCGTGGCCGCGGCGATTTTGACCACCATTTTGCTCACTTGGAAGGTGGAACTCACCAACTTCGCAAGCCGCTTGCGCCCCGAGGAGATCCGCAGCGCCGTGCTCCTGGGCCTCCTGAGCTTCGTCATCTACCCGATTCTGCCCGACCGCCTCATCGATCCGTGGGGGCTTTTAAATCCCCGCGAGTTCTGGGTCACCATCATCGTCATCGCCAGCATCGGCTTCGTCAACTACGTGCTCCTGCGGCTTTGGAGCACGCGCGGATTCCACTACACCGCCATCCTGGGCGGCTTGGTCAACAGCACGGCCACCGTCGCGGAGCTGACCGCCGCCTTGGGCGGGCTAAGCGAAGCCGCCGAGCCCGTCCTGGCCGCGGCATCGCTGCTGACGGTCTTTGCCATGTTCTCGCGCAACCTGCTGCTCCTGGCGCTGCTCTACCCCTCTTCCGCGCGCTTCGCCGCCGCCCCGCTTTTGGCCATGGCCGCGACGGCCCTGCTCTTCGCCAAGCTTCAGTCCGACGGCCCGCGCCAGGGCTTCGAGCTTAAAATCTCCTCGCCAATCTCACTGCGGCGGCTCTCCGCTTTCGCCGCGCTCTTCTTCGCCATCGAGGCCGCGGGCGTGCTGGCCGAGCGGCACATTGGCCGCTCAGGATTCTTCGGGGCGAGCCTCGCGGGCGGGATTTTCAGCAGCGCGAGCGCCGTCGCCTCGGCCGCAAACCTGGGTGCGCGCGGCCAGGTCGGTGAGCAAGTCGCGGCCGTCGCGGCGGTGCTCGCCTCCATGGTCAGCGCCGCGAGCAACCTCAACTGGCCGCTGTTTTTTCGCCCCGCACAAAGCGCGCGCGGGCGCTGCCGGATGCTCCTGCCCACGTTGGCCGTGCTCGCGGCCGGTTTCACGGCGATTTTGATCCAGCGCTACGCGTAGTCCCGGAGCTTTAAACGACGGCTGGAAAGCCGCCGCGCGGGGAAAGCGCGGCGCGGGCGGCAGCGCGGCCCGAGCGCACGCAGTCGGGCAAGCCCACGCCGCGGTAGGAGGCGCCCGCCAGGATGAGCCCAGGATGTCCCATCAAGCAGGACTCCAGACGCTTTAAGCGCAGGGCATGGCCCACGGTGTATTGCGGGTTGGCCGCAATCCAGCGCCAAGCCTTGGCCTCCACGGGCCGGCAGGACTTGCCCAGGCCCAGGATTTCGGAGAGTTCCTCCGAGGCCAGGCGGATCAGATCCTCCTCTGATTTCTCGGCCCAGGCGCCGCGTCCCGCGCCGCCCACGAAGCAGCGTACCAGCGTTTTGCCTTCCGGCGCGCGGCCGGGAAACTTGGAAGAGCTGTAGGTCGCGGCGGAGACCGCCTTGCCTTCCCTGCGCGGCACCAAAAAGCCGAAGCCCTCGGGCCTGACCGGCAGTGAGGAATCGTCGTAAAGCAGGGACACCGTGGCCGTGGAGGCGAAGGGAATCTCCCGCAGAACGGCAGCCAGTTCCGGATCGAGGCGCTCGACCGCGGGCGCCAGGGCGCCGGCCGGAAGAGCGCTCACGACGGCGTCGGCAGCGAAGTCCCCCGCCGAGGTCTCAATCTTCCATTCCCGGTCGCGGCGCGAGAGCGCAAGCACGCGCGCGCCCGTGCGCACCGCCCCGCCGGGCAGCGCCGCGCAGAGCGCCTCGGGAAGCCGCGAGAGGCCGCCTTGAAAGGTCATGAACAAGCTTTGCCCGGGCGCCGGGCGCCAGGGCGGCCGGGCGGCGGAGGCGCCGTTCTTGGCGAAAGCCGTTTTGATTTGGGGGAAGGTGCTTTCCAGGCTCAGCTCTTCCGCGTCTCCGGCGTAGATGCCGGCCAAAAGCGGATCGGCCAGGCGCTCAAGCGCCTCTTGGCCGAAGCGGCGGCGCACGAACGCCGCCAGAGACTCGTCCGTTCCGACGGGGTCTTCGGACCCCGGCCAGCGGCTAAGCGCCAGCCGCGCCAGCCCGCGCCAGCTCAAAAGGCCCGAACTCAAAAGCGCCGAGGCTTTGGGCGGCCACATCCCGCCGCGCAGCGTCCGCAGGCGGCCGCGGAAATAAATGGAGACCGAGGAGGATCCGGGCTTGGTCGCCGCCAAATCTCCCGAAATGCCCAGCTCCCGGGCCAAATCCAGCACGTCCGGCTTGGCGGAAATGAAGGAGTCCGGCCCGGCCTCGTAGATGACGCCGCCGCGCGAGACGCTTAAAACTTTGCCGCCGACTCGATCCGCCGCCTCCAAGACCAGCGCCTGGGCGCGCTCCGGCGCGCCCGCGCGGGAGACTTCATAGGCTGCGGCGAGGCCGGCGACGCCGGCGCCCAGAACCGCGACGCGCCTGGGCCGACGCAAGGAGGCGCTGGATCCGCCATCGCGCGAGCGCGGCTCGCGACGAGTCATGGGCGGCCCGCGCTGCGGACCAGTTCAACCGCGGCCAAGACGTTGGCCTCCGGCGTCTGGGGCAAAACGCCGTGGCCCAAATTAAAGATGAACCCCCTGCGACCGCGGCCGGTGCGGAGAATCTCCGCAGCGGCCTTCTTCAGCGCGGGCAACGGTCCCGCCAGGACGGCCGGATCGAGGTTTCCTTGCACGGCCTGGCCCCGGCACGTCTTGAAGGCCTGCGCCAAGTCCACGCGCCAGTCCACGCCCACCGCGTCGCTGCCGGCCGACGCGAAGTCGCGCAAAAATCCAGCCGTCCCGGTGCCAAAGTGGATGATCGGCGCCCCACTTTTTTGCGCTCCGGCGACGAGCGCGCGCGAATAAGGCAGGACCTTGCCGCGGTACTGCGCGGGCGAGAGAGCCCCGGCCCAGCTGTCGAAAATCTGTACGGCCTGACAACCCGCCTCGACCTGCGCCGTGAGATAGTCCGCGCCCATTTTGGCCAACCGACGCATGAGGCCGGCCCAGGCGGCGGGCTCCGCGTTCATGAAAGCCTTGGTCCGGACGAAATCCTTGGAAGGGCCGCCCTCGATGAGGTAGCTGGCAAGAGTGAAGGGCGCGCCAACGAAGCCGATGAGCGGCGTTTGGCCAAGCTCCCGGCGCAGAAGCGAAACGGCCTTGAGCACTCGGGACAAGTCCTCGCGAGGCGCGCAGGGCCTCAAGCGCGCGGCGTCCCGGGCCGAGCGCACGGGGTTGTCGATGATCGGCGCCGGAGCGAAACGCAGGCGCGCGCCCATGGGCTCCAGGGGCAGGAGGATGTCGGAGAACAAAATCGCCGCGTCGAAGCCGAAGCGGCGCACTGGCTGCAGGGTCACGGCGCAGGCCAGCTCGGGCGTCTTGGCCAGCTCCAAAATGGAGTGCTTGGCGCGCAGATCTCGGTAGTCCTTCATGTAGCGCCCCGCTTGGCGCATGAACCAGACGGGCGGGCGGGGCGTCGGGCGCCGGCGGCAGGCGTCGAGGAAAAGAGAAGGTCTCCCGGTCGCCGCCATAGAATCCTATCTTACAAAAACAGCCGCGCGGCGCGCGGGCTAGTCGGCCAGCATGGTGTCGGCGGTGCGCAAGATGTCGAAGAGGCTTTCCGCTGACGGCGCGTGGAGCAGCTTGCGGCGCAGGTTCTCGTTGGCGACCAAGGACGCGATGCGGGAAAGGATGCGGATCTGAAGGACCGGGTGCGAAGAGGGAGTCAGCGCCAGAAACACCAGGCGGACCGGCCCTTTGTCGCCGCCGAAATCGACGGGCTTGTGGAAACGCCCGACCGCGACCAGACCCCGGTCCATGGAAGCCAGGCGCGCGTGCGGCACGGCCACGCCGCGCCCGATGCAGCTGGAGAGCCGTCCCTCGCGCTCCAAGACCGCGGAAAGCGCGTCCGCGGGAATAATCCCCGGGTGCGCTTTTTCCAAAAGGCTCATGACGCGGCGCACCGCCGCGGCGCGGTCCGCGGCCTGCAGGTGCACCGCCACGGACTTGCGCGAGACCACGTCCATGAAGGACCAAGCCTGGGGCAAGTCGAACTCGTCATGCACTTCGCCGACCAGCTCCTCAATGATGTCCTCAAGCGTGATGAGTCCCGCCACGCGGCCCAGGGCGTTGCGCACCAGCGCCATGTGGACCCCGCGATCGGGCAGGATTTTGACCAGCTTCTCCAAAGACTCGGTCTCCGAGACGCTCATGAGCTCGCGCTTTAGGCGGCGCAAGTCCGGCGGGCCCGATCCGTCCTGCGTCAGGAAAACGTCTTTGACGTGAACCAGACCCAGGGTTGAATCCAAGTCGCTTTCGTAAATAGGATATCGGGAAAATCGCCGCGCGCGGATGACACCCAGATTGACGGGCCAAGGCTCGGCCAAGGAGAGGGCGGCGATTTTCTCACGCGGCACCATGGCGTCCGCGGCCACGGCTTTGCCGAAATCGAAAAGGTTTTCCAGCAAAAAAAGCTGCTCCAGGGCCAGGGCGCCCTTCTCCTGGGTTTCGCCGATGAGCACGCGCATCTCTTCCGCAGACAATGACGTCTCGGAGGACGCGGGGCCGGAGAGGCCTAAAAGTTTTAGAATCCCGCGCGAAGAGAACGTCATCAGGGACACGGCGGGGCGGAACGCCCCCGCGAAAATCCTCAACGGGTAGGCCCCCCACAGCGCCACGGCCTCGGCCCGGCGCAAGGCGACGGCGCGCGGCAAAAGCTCGCCGAAGACGGACATCACGAAAGCGAGCGCGGCCAAAGCCGAGATGAAGGCGATGGCGGCGTCCCAGCGAGGGCCAAGCCATGCCGCGACGGCCCCGGGGAAATGCTCCTGCACCCACGCCGCCACGATGGGCTCCCCCAAGCGGCCCAAGGCCAGGGCGGTCAAGATGAGTCCCACCTGAATGGCGGCCAGGTAGTAGTCGAAGCGCGCCTGCATCTCTTGGGCGATCTTGGCGGCGGCGCTGCCCCGCCGGGCCAAAATTTCAAGGCGCGAGGGCCTCACGCGCAAAAGGGAGTACTCGATTAAGACAAAGGTGCCGTTGATGAGAATTAGGAAAATGGGCAGCCACACCCAGGCGCTCATGCCTTTCCATTATAGCCCTTGGGATGAAAAATCTCTAGGATTTTGGTAGTCTTGATCGAACGGTGAAGACCACCATGCCCCAAAGCCAGGAATTCAAGCCCCTCAAGGACATCGGCTCCATCGCCGTCTCGGACGTCACGCAAATCCGCTTCTACGTGGACGAGTACCGCGGCCACCGCTACGGCTCCATCCGCTCCTTCATCAAAGGGGATCACTACTCGGGGCCGACGAAGGCCGGCATCACGCTCAACGCCGCGGCCTTGGAGGGCGTCATCCAGGCCTTGTCGTCTTTGCCCGCCGAGCCCCAGGCTCTGGCCGAGAAAGAGTTGGCGCGCATCCCTCGGCGCATGGGCATCGAGCTCGTCGTTCGCGTGACCATATTCAAGGACGCCACCGGCGTGGATTTGCGCGAGTGGGTCGAGGATCAGTCGTACAAAGGTTGGTCGAAGAAGGGGGTGCGCATTCCGTATGGTAATTTGCCCAAGACGATCGAGTTCCTTAAGGAAATGCGTAAAATTCTCGCGGGACGTGCCCAATAGCGCGTTGAAAAAGCCCTTTTCGCTCCTCCTCTTCTGCGCAGTCCTGCTTTTTCCCTCATTGGCCTCCGCCAAGACGGCGCCCAAGAAGCCCCTGGAGCCGAGCCAGGACGGCCCCGTCATCGGCCAAATCGTGGCCCGCATCCTGGAGCAGGACCATTACGAGCACAAGCCCCTGGACGCCGCTACATCGCGGGACATGCTTAAGCTCTACCTGCAGAATTTCGATCCCGACAAGATGTTCTTCCTGCGCTCGGACGTCGCCGAGTTCCAGGCGCGCTTCGGCGATGACATGGCCCAGATGGTCCGCGCGGGAGACATCGGACCCGCCTACTTCATCTTCAACCGCTTCATGGAGCGTGTGCGCGAGCGCGTGCGATTCGTGCGGCGAACCCTTCATGCCGCCCCGGCCGGGAAAATGGCGGGGGGGAAATCCTCAACCACCGCCTTGTCCGCCATGAACCGGGTCCTGGCTTCTTCCGCTTCGGCCGCGGTCTCGCCCGAAAGCATCTTCGACTTCAAGAAAAACGAGAGCGTGGTTCTGGACCGGGAGAAACTGCCCTGGCCCGCCGATGAGCGCGACGCCAGGAAACTTTGGAGGAAGCGCCTCAAGGATGACGTGCTCGAGGAGATGCTCGACAAGGTCAAGCCCGAGGACCAGATCAAAGACGTGGCTCGGCGCTACGAGCGCCTGCTGACCTACTACAAGGAGTTCGCCTCCAGCGACGTCCTGCAGGCCTACCTGACGGCTTTGACCGGCACCTACGATCCACATAGCGACTACATGGCGGCCTCGACCGAAGCGAATTTCGACATCAGCATGCGCCTATCCCTGGTGGGCATCGGCGCGGTCTTAAGTTCCGATGGAGGCTACGCTAAAATCGTCTCCCTGGTTCCGGGCGGCCCGGCGGACAAATCCAAGCAAATCCATCCCAACGACCGCATCGTGGGCGTGGCCCAGGGCGAGGGCCCTTTCGTGGACGTCGTCGGCATGCGCCTGGACGACGTCGTGAACATGATCCGCGGCGAAAAGGGCACCTTGGTGCGCCTGCGCCTCATCCCGGCCGACGCCATTGATCCGGCGACGCGCGTAGTCGTGAACATCATCCGCGAAGTCATCAAGCTCAAGGACCAAGAGGCCCGCGCTCAGGTCATCACCTGGCCGCTCGAGAACGGCAAAACCGAGCGTCTGGGCGTGGTCTATCTTCCCTCTTTTTACGCCGACATGCGCCCTGACGGGCGCACCAGCGCCACCAGGGACGTCAGCCGCCTGGTCGCCTATCTCGAGAAGCAAAACATCGCCGGGCTCATTCTGGACTTGCGCAACGACGGCGGCGGATCGCTGGCCGAGGCCGTCACCATGGCCGGACTCTTCGACGGCCCGGGCCCGGTCGTTCAAGTAAGAGATTCCCAGGGCCGCGTCGAAGTCCTGCGCGCGCCCGAGTCCCAGCCCGAATACACGGGCCCCATGGTGGTCTTGACCACGCGCGCCTCCGCCTCGGCCTCCGAAATCGTGACCGCGGCCCTGCAGGACTACCGCCGCGCGGTCGTGGTCGGGGAGAAGAGCACCTTCGGCAAAGGCACGGTCCAGTCCGTGGTCGATCTGGCGGACTATCTGCCCTGGTCCATGCGCAAGGACAACCCCGGCGCGCTCAAGATCACCATCCAAAAATTCTACCGCGTCTCCGGCGGATCGACTCAGAATCGCGGCGTGACGCCCGACATCCAGCTACCGTCCTTGGACGACGAGCTGGACATGACCGAGTCCTCGCTTCCCAACGCGCTCCCTTACGATCACATCGCGCCTGCCGTCTACGAACCCAAGAACGACGTCGACGCGAAAGAAATAGACGCGCTGCGCAAAGCCTCCCAAGAGCGCGTCGCGGTCTCGACCGACTTCGCCTACGTGCGCCAGGACATCGCGCTCTACATGAAGCACAAGCAGGACAAGAGCGTGTCCCTCAACTACGCGGTCCGCCTGGATGAGCAGAAGGCCGCAGAGGCCCGGGAAGAAGCGCGCAAGAAGGAGCGCGCCTCCCGACCGCCGGTCCCTTTCACCATCACGAACGTCACGCTTGAGGACGTCATCGCGGGCATCAACCCGCTGGTCTCGACCTCGACGGCCGCGGGCGCGGCGGACAAGAGCGCCGCTTCTCCGGCCCCAGAGCCCGCGGCGTCCGTTTCCGCGCCCTTGCCGAGTTCGGCTTCCAAGGCCGCGGCGTTCTCCGTCTCCTCGTCCTCCGCCTCCGCTAAAAGCTACGCGCACGCGCCCCCTCCGACCGACTTCGTCCTTGAGGAAGCCGCGCACGTGCTGGCGGACATGATCGGCAAGCCCTCAGCCAAGAGCCTGGGCGTCTCCGCTAACCTCGCGGGCACGAAGACCCGATAGCCCCAAAAGGGATTCTTTTTCCAATGAACCTGGAACGCTGGACCGCCAAATCGCAGGAAGCCCTCGAAGACGCGCGCGCGCTGGCCGAACGGGAAGGCCACCAGGAGCTTTCGCCCGAGCACCTGCTCCTGGCCCTGGTGCGCCAGAAAGACGGCGTCGTGCCCGAAATCCTGCGCAAGGCCGGAACCGACACGCAGCTGGTGTCTGCCGTCATCAGGAAAGATCTGGAGAAAAAGCCCAAGGTCTCGGGAGGGCAGATTTACGCCGCTTCGGGGCTCACCCGCGCCTTTAACTTCGCGGAGAGCCGGATGGAGTCGATGAAGGACGAGTTCGTCTCCGTTGAGCACTTGCTGCTGGGGCTCCTAGACGAAGGCGGCGGCGCCGCCAAGATTTTAAAGGCCTCGGGCCTGGACCAGCACAAGATCCTCTCGGCCTTGGTCGCGGTGCGCGGCGCCCAACGCGTGACCAGCCGGGATCCGGAGGGCACGTTCCAGTCGCTGGAGAAGTACGGCCGCGATCTGACGGCCGCGGCCAAGCGGGGAAAGCTCGACCCCGTCATCGGCCGCGACGCGGAAATCCGCCGCGTGGTCCAGGTCCTTTCGCGCCGCACCAAGAATAACCCGGTCTTAATCGGCGAGCCGGGCGTGGGCAAAACCGCCATCGTGGAGGGCCTGGCCTTGCGCATCGCGGAGGGCGACGTGCCCGAGGGCGTCAAGGACAAGCGCATCGTGGCGCTCGATTTGGGGGCGCTCGTGGCCGGGGCCAAGTTCCGCGGAGAGTTCGAGGAGCGACTCAAAGCCGTTTTGAAGGAAGTCGCCGCCCAGGAAGGGCGCATCGTGCTCTTTATCGACGAGCTCCATACTTTAGTCGGCGCGGGCGCGGCCGAGGGCGGCATGGACGCGGCCAACATGCTCAAACCCATGCTGGCCCGCGGAGAGCTGCGCTGCGTGGGCGCGACGACTTTGGACGAGTACAAAAAATACATCGAGAAGGACGCCGCCCTGGAGCGCCGCTTCGCCCCGGTGATGGTGGGCGAGCCCTCGGTCGAGGACACCATCGCGATTTTGCGGGGATTGAAGGAGCGCTACGAACTCCACCACGGCGTGCAGATCCGCGACGCCGCGCTGGTCGCGGCCGCGACCCTCTCCAACCGCTACATCTCGGACCGCTTTTTGCCGGACAAGGCCGTGGATCTCATCGACGAAGCGTCGAGCCGCCTGCGCATGGAGATGGACTCCGTGCCGCAGGAGCTTGACGTCGCCGAGCGCCGCATCCGGCAGCTCGAAATCGAGAAGACCGCCCTCTCGCGCGAAAAGGACGCGGCCAGCCGCGAACGCTTGGCCGCGCTGGACAAGGAGCTCTCGGGCCTAAACGCCCGGCGCAAGGATCTGCGAGCCCAGTGGGACAAGGAGAAATCCTGCATCTCGGCCCTGCGGCGCCTCAAGTCCGAAATGGAGACGCTGCGCGCGGACGAAGCCAAGGCCGAGCGCGCCGGAGACTTGAATCGCGCCGCGGAAATCCGCTACGGCCGCGTGCCGGACGCGGCCAAGAAAATCGAGGCCGCGCAGAAGGAGCTCGCCCAGCTTCAATCCAAGACCAAGCTTTTAAAGGAGGAAGTCGACGAGGAGGACGTGGCCCAGGCCGTGGCGCGCTGGACCGGCATTCCGGTCGAGAAGCTTTTGGAAGGCCAGGCGGAAAAGCTTCTGCGCCTGGAGGACGAGCTCCACAGGCGCGTTATCGGCCAGGATGGAGCCGTGGCCGCGGTGGCCCAGGCCGTGCGCCGCGCGCGCAGCGGACTTTCCGATCCCAACCGTCCGCTGGGCGTGTTCTTACTCATCGGCCCGACGGGCGTGGGCAAGACCGAGCTCGCGCGGGCGCTGGCGGAATCACTTTTCGACTCGGAAAAAAACATGGTGCGCCTGGACATGAGCGAGTATATGGAGAAGCATTCGGTCTCCCGCCTCATCGGCGCGCCGCCGGGCTACGTCGGCTACGAGGAGGGCGGACAGCTCACCGAAGCCGTGCGGCGCAAGCCTTATTGCGTGGTGCTTTTGGATGAAATCGAGAAGGCGCACCCGGACGTGTTCAACGCGCTTCTGCAGATCATGGAGGACGGGCGCCTGACCGACGGCCAGGGGCGGCTTGTCGACTTCAAGAACTCGCTCCTATTAATGACATCGAATCTGGAACCCTCGCAGCTCAAAACCCATTTCCGTCCCGAATTCTTGAACCGCATTGATGAGATTCTCGCTTTCCACGCCCTGGATCCCAAGCACTTAGAACGCATCGTCGACATCCAGATCGCCTTGGTGCAAAAGCGATTGGCGGAGCGGCGCATCGTCCTGGAAGCCGACGCCGCGGCTAAGGCGTTTTTAGCAGAAAAAGGCTACGATCCGGCCTACGGCGCCAGACCATTAAAGCGCGCGGTGCAGAAATACCTTGTCGATCCGCTTTCGCGGCTGATCCTTTCCGGTGAAATCCGCGACGGCGAGGCGGTCAAGGTCGGGACGGAGGACGGAGCGCTGACTTTAAGCCCAATCGCTTCGAACTCCGGCCGCGGGCGCGGCAAAGCCACGGCCGCGTGATCGCCCGCGCGCTCGCCGCGCTGTTTCTCAGCCTGCCGGGTTTGGCCCGAGCCCAAACGCGGACCGGCCATTTCCGCTTGGCCATCATCGAAGACAACCCGCCGCGCTTTTCCTTTTTCCTGGCCCAACCCATCGAAGCGCTGTCCAAGAAAGATGCGGCCGAGCTCGTCATCAAGAACGTGCATATCCTCCCGTGCTACTACAGCGGGGGCGACTACCGCTTCCGAGTCCCGGAAAGCAGCGCGGACGCCTCCTCCGGAAGTGTCGCCGCCTCGGTCCTGCGGACCGGTGCGGGACTGGCCTTCGTTTATCCTCCCGAGCCGGATCTCATCGCTTCCTTGGCCGCCGCGGCCGAAAATCCCCAGACTTACGGCCGGCCCTGGAGCGTGAGCTTCACCACCTCCCCCGCCTCTCTTTTCCAATCTCCCGCGCCCGGCGGCATTGTGCTCTCGGCTTTCGTCAACCCGGGCAAGTCAGTGAGCACCATCTGGCACCAGACCGCCGCCTCGATTTACGATTTGTCCTGGCGGGGCCGAAAAGTGCGCGTCCTCGTAGTAGGCAAGAGCTTCGGAGGCCTGGGGCGCCAAGCGAGCGTGCTGGCCGAGGCGGCGAAAAATGGACCTTTCATCGGCGTGGCACGCGGCGAGGTGTTCGGCGGCGTGCTCTCCGAGGCGCACGGAGCAGCGCTGGCCGAGGACTTGGCTCACATGGGGCTGCGCTACTCGGGCGTGGGCTACGCGGAGCTGCGCGATTGGGGCGCGCTTATGCGCTACCGCGCGAAGCATCCCCGCGGCATTGAGTTTATTTCCGCCAACATCGTCTATTCCTCGGCGCCTAAAACCACCGTGTTTCCGGATCATGCGGTGGTCGACGCTGGAAGCCTGCGTGTGGTGCTGGCGGCGGTGACCCCCCCCGCGACCGAAAGATACCTGAAGGAAAACGGCCTTTCCAACATGAAAATCACGGACCCCATCGCGGCGCTCTACGCCCGCGTTCCGCAATGGCGCAAAGACGGCGACGCGGTCGTGCTCCTGACCGAGATGGACGGCGGCACGGAGGCTTTGGCCGACGAGGCCGCGGGGGTCGATCTCATCCTAGCGCGCGACCGTTCCACCCCGGACCATGCCGAGCCTCCGCCGGAATCCGTTTTCTCGCAGAACGGCCGCAGACCCTTCGACCCTCCCCTGGGAGTCGTCGACTCCTACGAGACCTCGGTCGACTTCATCGACGCCGATCTCGCCGTCCGCCGCGGCCTCTCCGACTGGACCGTGCGCGTGCGCCACCGAATTTTGGACGCGTCGGTTCCCTCCGATCCTGGTTACCCCGAGTTCGACCCGGAAAACTACGGCATCGGCTTCTCCACGCAAGCCGCGCTGATTCCACCCGAGGGATCCATCTTTCCCAATCGCCCCTCTATGTATCTGAGCGACCGCGAGTTCTGGACCCTGGCCGCGTCCTTGTCCGCGGCCAGGACGCACTCGGAGCTTTCCCTGCTTTGGATTTGGCCGCTGACCGTGCGGGTCGAAGCCAGCGCGCCCATCCCGGAAAGCGTGGTGCGGGCCTGGCTGCGCACCAACTCCGCCATGGAAATCCTCTACCTCAAGGGCTCCGACATCCTGCCGCTTCTGGCCCGCATCAAGCGCCAAGCAGCGCGCGACGCGGAGCACTTACCCGCGAACGACGCCCTACAGTTCACCGCCGGAGGCCTGGACAAGACCGGCGGCATCCAGGGGCGGAGCATCTCCGAAGACGAGACCTACCGCGTGGCCATCCCGGTGACTTTGGCCGACGCGCTCGGGCTGCAAAACCGCAAAAGCACGCCGCTGCCGGAGAACCTGGACGCCCTTGTACTCGCGGCTCTCCGGGCCCGCGCGGGCGGGGCGCCCGCGCTCTACCGCGCGTGGGCCGAGGGCCGCTCGACGTCCAAAGCCGGACTCTGGCTGGTCAACTTTCGCGACGTGAGCCTCAACCTGCAGAACACCCAGGTGGTCAACAACGGTCCTTTCTCCCAAGTTCCCGACTCCCGCATCCAGGGCTACAACCAGATGCTGCTGGGCGGCGATATCAAGGTCGACGCGGATTATTTTCGGAGCGTCTATAAATGGTCGAACACTTTGGAAATGGACTACGCCAAAAGCCGCTTAGAGCCGCCTGGGCAGACACCCGTGACCAATACTTCCGCCAACGACATCACGGCCCTAACCACGCTCACGCGCAAGGCTGGCGGCGTGTCCCAGGCATGGATGGGCAAATCGTGGGGTCCGTCCATTGGCCTCGAGTACGACGGGCAGTTCGCGCCGCCGCCGGGCCTGCCCCAGCAGAACACCTATAGCCTCTATCCCGGCGTGCAGTTCTACGACGGCACGTGGCTGAGCTCCTGGGAACTCTCAGGCGTTCTGCTGCGCAACCAGGCCCGCGTGCCGCAGAACACCCAGTACGGCCTTCACACGCGTGCGATTTTGTCGCATGCCTGGGGCGCGGCGACGCTGCAGGGAGAGCTCTACGCCAACTACTCCTTCCTCACCGCCAAGGATAGCCCCCAGGACCTGCGCCTGCAAAGCGACGCCGACATCAAGCTCAGCATCCCCATCACGGACGCGCTCAACATCGCGCCGTTCATCGACGTTTACGTCTTCGGACTTAAGGTCGCGCCCGAGTGGGGCTACAGCGCCATGACCGGGATTTCCCTGCAGTTCTCGCGGCTCTGGAAGCCGCAGTATCAGCCGCTCTGAGCGCGACCGACTCCTAAATAATTTCCGCCGGCCTTCCGCCCTCAAGCTCCGCGCGGGTGCCGGCGGTGGCGTCCTCGCGGCGCAGGAAAGCGAAGGCCAGGGTTCCGCCCTCGCGCGGCGAATACGCCGCGCTGGCCGTAAAGCCGCTCTCACGGCCAGCAACGAGCACCTTGGCCCCGGCGGTCGGAATCTCCGGCCCGGCAAGTTTGAGTCGGACTAAAAGCCGGTTCACATGCCCGCGGCGCGAGAGCCGCGACATGATCTCCTGGCCGAGGTAGCATCCTTTATTAAGGTTTACTTCGGCCTCAAGCCGCGCCTCCTGGGGAAAAACCTCCTCGCCCAACTCGCGGCCGAAGGCGGCGATGCCCGCCTCCAGGCGCAGCATCTCGAAGGCCTCGGGGCCAAGCCGAGCGGTCGCCGCACTTTGCAGGGTCGCCAAAACCTTTTCCGATCGGTCCTTGGGCGCCAGAAGCCAGGCGGCTGGAGGAGAAAATCGTCCGTCTCGCGCGGCCAGGACTTCCAAATCGGGCGGCACGTAATCCGCGAACTCCGCCGCACCGGAGCCCAGCAGGAGGATGGGCGCCGCCAAATCCTCTGCGGGCGACATCGTGGTTTGGCTGAGCAAAATGACCCGCCCAAAATCCTCAGCTAGGTTGCGCAAAGCGGCGGACGGCCCCAGAGCCAGAATTTCTTGCTCGCGGGCCAGCAGCAGAACGTGCGCGCGGATGCGGCCCTTGGCGGTCAAAAGACAGGACCATCCGCTTTGCCCGGGCGCGAGGGCCGCCACGTCGCTCGTCATGAGTCCTTGGAGGAATTTCGACCGCTCCGGGCCCGCAAAGCGCAGGACGCCCCAGTCCGAGAACACGGCAAAGGCCGCGCCCTTTTGTGCGGCGCGGTATTGGGCCGACGCCTCCTCGGATGCCCTCGGATATCCCATATTCAGGCCGCGCGGCACCACAGCGCCTTCAGATATTCGCCCTCAGGAAAGTCGACCGCGAAAGGATGATCGGCTCCCGCGCCGGATTTGCGAAAAATCTGCGCGCGCCGTCCGGCGCTTCCCGCCGCGGTGCGCACAATCTGCTGGAAGTCGGCCCACGGCAGGAGCCCGCTGCACGAGCAGGTCAGCAGGATGCCGCCCGAATCGAGCAGGGAGAACGCCAGCCGGTTTAAATCCAGGTACTTCTGCCGGCCCAGGCGCTCGCCCTCCTTGGAGGCGATGAGCTTGTAGGGATCGAGAACAATAAACCCGTAGCGCCGCCCGTTAACCGCCATCTGCCTCAAGTAAGGAAAGGCGTCGGCGCAGACGGCGTCTATGCGCACGCCGTTGATGTTGGCGTTCTTGCGGATGAGCGCATGGGCCTCGGGGTCGAGCTCCACGCACGCGGTCTCCCGCGCGCCTCCCAACTTGGCGGCGTAGAGTCCAAAGCCGCCGGTGTAGGCGCACACATCGATGACGCTACGGCCGCGCGCCAGGGCCGCCGCCGCGAGGCGGTTGTCGCGCTGATCGCAGAAAAATCCGGTTTTGTAGCCCGCCGATGGCGTCACCTCGAAGAGCACGCCGTTTTCCCTGACCCTGGCTTTGAACGCAGGTCCTGGCGGGGTGCGGAATCCTTCCATCGACTGGGAGTGCTCGCTGGCGCGCCGCACAAAGCGCGCGGCGGGAAAATGCTGCTTTAAAATCCGCTCCAAAAGCGCCGCCTGCCGGAACATGCCCAAGGAATAAAACTCCAGCACGAAAAAATCGCCGTAGCGATCGATCACCAGACCCGGCAGGCCGTCGCCCTGATCGTGCACTAGGCGGCAGGCGTCCGTCGCCTCATCCAAGCGCAGAACCTCGCGCCTGAACTCCACCGCCTGCGCGATTTTCTGCGCGAAAAATTTTTCGCTATCAAAATCGCCGACGCCTCGGGTCAGGAGGCGCAGGGCCACGACGTTGCGCGGGTTGTACATCGCCACGCCGTAGGGCGCGTCCGACTTGTCGTAGACCG
This sequence comes from Elusimicrobiota bacterium, assembly GCA_027451985.1. Classification (GTDB taxonomy): domain Bacteria; phylum Elusimicrobiota; class Elusimicrobia; order UBA1565; family UBA9628; genus JAGWJU01. The sequence continues at coordinate 28,844 of DAIDHS010000020.1, read as the reverse complement.
CGACGATGTCGCCGGCCTTGGCTCCGGGCGCCGCGTCCAAAATCATGCGCTTGAAGACGCGCGGGCCGGAGGCCGCTGAGCGCAGCCGTACCCAAGGAATGGGCAGCGCGTGGCCGTTCGGCGCCTTCGCGGAAGAGGCATGAGATGCCATGGCGCCTTTAATTGCAACATATCGCGCGGGCGTTGACAAGAAACCAGCTCGGGGCTATACTTCTCGTCGAATGGCGGAAATCACGGACATCCTCGCCACGGCGGCCAAATCGCGCGCCAGCGACGTGCTTCTGGCGCCCAACCAGCCTCCCAGCGTGCGCATCGACGGAACCTTAAAAAAATTGCCGGGCTTTCCCGTCGCGGACGCGGTCGAGTGCCGGCGCTGGATTTTCTCGGCCATGACCCCCATCCAGCAGAAGGACTTCGAGCGCGAGCGCGAGTTGGATTTCGCCTTCAGCCTGCGCGGCGTGGGGCGCTTTAGGGTCAACGTTTTTCTGCAGGCCTACGGCACGGCCGCGGCGTTCCGCTACATTCCCACGGCCATCCCGACGCCTGAGCAGATCGGGTTGCCCCAGGCCGTTTTGAACCTGTGCAACCTTCCCCGCGGTTTGGTCCTGGTCACGGGCCCCACGGGCTCCGGCAAGACCAGCACCCTGGCCGCGCTCATCGAGCGCATCAACCAGACCCAGAGCAAGCACATCCTCACCATCGAGGACCCCATCGAGTTCCTCTACCAGAACAAGAACTCCCTGGTGAACCAGCGCGAAATAGGCGCGCACACGGGTTCCTTCAGCCGGGCGCTCAAGTACGCGCTCCGCCAGAACCCGGACATCATCCTGGTCGGAGAGATGCGCGATCAGGAGACCATGGCCCTGGCGCTGGCCGCTGCAGAGACCGGCCACTTGTGCTTCTCCACCCTGCATACCCAGGACGCGGCCTCCACGGTCAACCGCATTATCGACGAGTTTCCCCACGAGCAGCAGCACAGCCTGCGCACGCTCTTAAGTACCGTTCTTTCGGCCGTCGTCAGCCAGGTTCTCCTGCCCAAGCCCGCGGGAGGCCTGACCTGCGCGCGCGAAATCATGATCATGAATTCGGCCGTGGCCAGCCTCATCCGGGAAAATAAAATCGCCCAGATCTACGGCGCCATCGAGACGGGCTCGGCCTCCGGGATGGTCTCGCTCGATCAGGACTTGGCGCGCTTGACGCGCGCGGGTCTGGTCAACATGCAGGAAGCCCTCTCCAAAGCCCATGACCCGTCGGGCTTGAAGCGCCTGGCCGATATGGCGGCGCCCGCCGTCCAGGCCCAGGATTTCGGAGCCTTCAGCGACCTGGCTGCACCAAAACTCTGAGGAGAACCACCATGAAAACAAGACGACTCGCAGGACCGCTCTCTATCGCCGTTTCTCTGGCTCTGTGCGCGGCGGTCTTCGCCCCGGCCCGCGCCGGCGAGGACAGCGCCGAAAGCGCCAAAGCTCAGTCGGGAATCCCCTTCGGCGAGTCCATTAGTGTGCGCGCCAACCGCCATGCCGTCTCGGCTTTGGCCCAAGCACGGCGCGCGCATGCCGCTCTCAAGTCGACGACCGCCTTATCCGCCGCGCGCGTTGCGGGCGTGAAGAAAACATCCCCAGACGTCCCCTTCGGCAATGATGATGATCAGATACAGGACAAGCAAGGCTACTTCAACGCCTGCGGCCACGACATCGCCGCAGAATTTAAGTCGGGGGCCAAGGAAGGCGCGGTGGCGGTTGGCGCGCTTGGCCTCATCGTCGGCGCGGTCGTAGGCTCGGGAGCCGGACCGTTGGGCACAATTGGCGGCGGCGCGGCGGGAGCCGCGGCCGGAGGGCTTTTAGGGGGCCTCGTAGTCGGCGCCGCAGGCGCCGTGGGTTCGGCGCTTATTTGCGCCAACGACTATGTGCATACGCGCTAAAAACCCGCGGACTGCGCGTCGGCCTAAGGCTTGATCGCGACGGCCTCGATTTCCACGGCCGCGCCCCTGGGCAGGGCAGAGACCTGCACGGCGGCGCGCGCGGGATAGGGCGGCTTGAAGCGCTTGGCGTAGGCCTCGTTCATCTCCGCGAAGCATGCCAGGTCCGTCATGAAGACCGTGGTCTTGACCACGTCCTTGAGCCCCAGGCCGGCGGCCTTGAGCACCGCCTCCAGGTTATCCAGACAGCGCCTAGTCTGATCGGAAACTGCCGGCCCCGTCAAATTTCCGGCGGCGTCGGCGGGAATCTGCCCTGAGATGAAGACCATTTTCCCGCAGTCGACCCCTTGAGAGTAGGGTCCGATGGGCTTGGGAGCGCGCTGCGACAAAACGGCTTTTTTCATCGCCGCCCTCCTAACGCAGCGCAGCTAAAAGCGCCTTATTGGTTTTGTGCGTGCGCAGAAGCTCGTTCAAAGCCTTGGTCGCCTCCAGGTCGCCCCGGTCGGCCAGGTGCCGGCGCAACTTCCAAACGCCCTCGAGCATCTCAGGAGGAAGCAGTTTCTCTTCCTTGCGCGTGCCGGTATCTTTGACCCGCAACGCCGGAAAGATGCGCATCTCCGCGGCTTGGCGGAAAAGCACCAACTCCATGTTCCCGGTGCCTTTGAACTCCTGGAAGATGATGTCGTCCATCTTGCTGCCCGTGTCGACTAGGATGGTGGCCAGGATGGTAAGAGATCCTCCTTCCTCGAGCTTGCGCGCCGCGCCGAAAAAGCGCCGCGGCACCTCCATGGCCCTGGTGTCCAAACCTCCCGTCATGGTGCGCGTTCCGGTCGCGAACTGGTTGTGCACGCGCGAAAGGCGCGTCAAGGAATCCAGGAGGACGAAGACATCCGCGCCCGCCGAAGCCTCGGCCACGGCCTTCTTCATGAGTTCCTCGGCCACGGCCACGTGCCGATCGTAAGACTGGTCCGAGGAAGAAGCCACGACCTCGGCCGGGACGCTCCGCTTGAAGTCCGTCACCTCCTCGGGCCTCTCGTCGATGAGCAGGCAGTACTGTTTGACCTCGGGAGCCGCGGCCGCCACGGCGTTGGATATCTGCTTGAGGAATGTGGTTTTGCCCGCCTTGGGCGGCGCTACGATAAGCCCGCGCGTGCCCTTGCCCACGGGGCAGAGCAGGTCCATGGCGCGCATGGAGGCGTCGGTCGAGCCTTTCTCCAGGCATATCCACTGATAGGGATCGACAGGAGTCTTGGTCATAAAGGCCTTCTCCTCCTCGCTCATGGGCCGCGGACCCGATGGCGGGCGGTTTTGCCGCTGGTTGTTGTGATGCTGGTTCTGATGGTGGTGGCCGCCCCCGTGGGGCTTGCCCCAGAATCTCCGACGCTGGCGATGCTGTCCGCCTCCCCGCCAGTGTCCGCCGCCTCCGCCTCCTCCACCGCCTCCACCGCCGCCGTGCCTTTCCTCGTTCATTGTCGCCTCACCCCTATCCTCAGTCTTTCGCGTCTTGAGCCGCAGCCGCGGCGCGGGAGAAAATCTCCGCCGCGCCGTCAAAGCGCTCCGGCCACATCAAATCCAACGATTCAAGCGCCCCGGCCATGGCCAGGGCGGTCAGTCGCAAAAGCTCGGCCGGGGCCGCCGCCTCTTCGGGCGCCGGGCCGAAGGCATGGCTCCATGGGATGGCGCCCCAATTCGCCAAAAAGTGCCGGCGGCCGGCAGCCTCGGCCGCACGGAACGCCTCGGCGAAAGCTTCTCCTCGCAGCACGCGATCTGCCGTTCCGGCGGCAAAGAGGGTTTCCCACGAAAGCTCCCCCGATTTCTTCCAAAACGTCTCGGCGTGCCGCGCCCCGTCCTTTTCCGCCAGGCGCGCAAGGCGCGCGGCGGCCTCCATGAGCGAGCGCAAAACGGGCAGGGCCTCGTTGGCCAAATCGTGCTGGGCCAGGAGCACCAGGGCGTTGGATAAGGCGATGACGCGGCCCGCGAGCAGCGCCGCAGCCCGCGCGCGGGCGTCCTCGGGCTTAAAGTGACGCCCGGCGCGGCTAAAGCCGTGATCGATGCGCGCCTTGGCCAGCGCGACCAAAGACGCGTAGCCCTTGGCCGAGCCTGGATTATTCGCAGGCATGCAGGACGGCCCTCCCCACGCCGCGGCCCAAGAAGCGGCGCGCCAAAAGCGAAAATCTTTCCGGATCGTCTGAAACGTAAAACCGCCGGCGCCCGCGCGCGCGGGCCGCGCGGCGAAGACCCCGCCGAATCAAAAGAGCCTCCAACTCTAAGGCGGTTTCCTCCCCTGAATCGATAAGCCGCGTTCCGCGGTCCAAAAAACGGCCGATAACACTTTTTAAAAGCGGATAGTGGGTGCATCCTAAAATCAGTGTCTTGACTCGCTCGCGTTTAAAGCGCGGAAGGTAGCGCGCCGCCGCGCCGCGGGCCAACGGACCGCTCCAAAGGCCCTCTTCAACCAACGGCACGAAAAGAGGGCAGGCGACGGAAATCACGCGCGCGCGGGGAGCCCGCATCTTGACCGCCCGCGGATAGGCGCCGGAGGCCACCGTCGCGGAGGTCGCGACGACCCCGACAGGTCCGCCGCAGGCCACCTTGGCCGCGGCGCGAGCGCCAGGCTCGATGACGCCCAAAACCGGGATGGGAGCGACCGCGCGACGGATGTCCGAGAGAGCCACGGCTGAAGATGTATTGCAGGCGACTACCAGGGCCTTGATACCCTTGCCCGCCAAAAACCGCGCGACCGCGGCCGAGGCGCGGCGGACGGCGCGGGGCGACTTAGAGCCGTAAGGAAGATTGGCCGTGTCGCCGAAATAAATTAAATCCTCGGCCGGCATGCGCCGTGCGACGGCCTTCAAGACGGTCAGACCTCCGGCGCCGGAGTCGAAAATGCCGATGGGAGCGCGCGGCGAGCTCACGGCTTGGGGCCCTCCGCCTTGAGATAGTCCAGCACGCCCTTATAAATGCAGGTCATGAGCTTCTTCCGAAAAGACTTGGACGTCAGCTTCCGCGCGCCCTTGCGGCTGTTGATATAGTCCATCTCAACCAGGATGGCGGGAGCGTGGGTGCCGCGCAGGACGTAGAAATCGGCCTTGCGCACGCCGCCGTCCAGCTTGGGGAAACGCTTATCCGCCTCCCGCTCGACGAAGGCGGCCAGCTTGGCCCCGTCGTTGTAGAACTCGGTCTCGCCCATCTCGTCTAAAAGAAGCTGAGCCTGGGTCTCCTGGGAAGGCTTGCCTTCCAGTTTTACGACCGAGTTTTCGTACTCGGCCAGCCTTTCGGCCTCTGGGTCGGTCGCGTGATCCGACATGGAGTATATCTCGAAGTCGTTGCGGCCTCTTTCCGGCGCCGAGTTGCAGTGCAGGGAAACGAAGACATCCGCGTCGTCGTTGTTCGCGATGGCCGAGCGGCCGGAAAGCGGAATAAACACGTCGCTATCCCTCGTCATGATCACATCGAAGCGCTTGTCCTTCCTGAAAATGTCGGCCAACTGCCGGGCGGCCAGCAGGTTGACGTTCTTCTCCTCCAGGCCCCGCACGCCGATGGCGCCGGAATCCTTGCCCCCGTGGCCCGGATCGATGACAACACGGATGCGCCGGTGCGCCTGCGCGGCGGCCGCGGCTGGCGGCGCAACGGAAACCTGCGCCGAGGCGGCGGTGGCCGCCGGGGCGGGCGCGGGAGCGTCCTCGGTCGGGGCAGGTGACGCCGCCGCGGTGGACGCGTGGCTTAGAGTCTTGTCCGAATCTGCGGAAACTGACGCCGGCGGATCCGCCGGCACGATTCCCGTTGCGGCGGAAAAAACGGGCGACGCGAGCAGGGAGATCGGGACATACGCCTCGTTCCAATGCCAGCGCGTTTTGCCGGACATAGAGAAGCCGTGGCCGTTGATTTTTGCCTCATCCGACCCGGCGATGAACTCGGCGTCCGCGCGCGGCAGCCGCAACTCAACGCGCCCGGAGATCGAGAAGTAATAGACCGCGCCGCCGCTTATGGCGGCCAGATCGCGGACCGCGACATATTCCTGCCCGTCCAGATCCCGGCCGTGCAGGGCCCGCGGCCATCCCGAGACCAGGACGTCGACGGTCTTGGCGCGGGCCGAGGCGATGGCTGCCGCGCCAAAAAGCGCGGCCAGAACGACGGAGGCTCCGATTTTCTTCATTCGATGATGATGCGGTAGTCCTCCCAGGGGATGGACGCATCGCCCTGTATGCGCACGGAGCGCTGCACGTTCTTTTCCAGCAACGCCTGATCCTCGCGCAGCGTCTCCGCCAAAGCCGGGTGGACCATGATGCGCGCCTGTCCGCCCGGACGGCCGCGGGTCAGATCGAAAATCTCGCGCTGGATGCGGATGCGCATGGTTTCTCCCGAAAGCACGCGGCCGGCGCCCTTGCATTGGGGGCATTCGGCGGTCAGAAGGCTCACAGTCGACTCGCGCTTGCGCTCGCGCGTCATCTCGATAAGTCCCAGGCGCGTGATAGGCAGGATGCGGATCTTGGCCCGGTCGCGCTTCAATGCCTGAGCGAAGGAATCCATAACCCTGTTGCGGTTGGAGGCCTTCCTCATGTCGATGAAGTCCACCACGATGATTCCGCCGATGTTGCGCAGACGCAACTGGTGGGCGATTTCGTGCGCCGCTTCGACGTTGGTCTGGGTGACCGTTTCCTCCTGTGAGCGCGATCCCGTGAAGCGTCCGGTATTCACGTCGATAGCGCAAAGGGATTCCGCCTCTTGGATGACGATGGATCCGCCGCTGGGCAGCGCGACCTTGATCTGGCGCAGGTTCTCGATCTCGGGTTCCAAATTGAAGGCCTTGAAGATGGGAGTCTTCCCCTCATAGAGCCTCACGCGCTCCTTGAGCTCAGGCGAAATTTCCGAGACGAATTCGGAGACGCTGTTGAACGTTTCCTTATCGTCGAGGAGGTAGACCTCGCTCTCTTCGGAAAAGATGTCCCGCGCGACCTGCAGAGCCAAATCCAGATCCTTGTGCAGCAAGGCCGGAGCGGGCAGGGTTTCGAACTTTTTCTGCACGGCCGTCCACATTCCCGCGAGGTACTTGACCTCGCGATCCAAATCGGCATCCGTGGCGCCTTCGGCCTCGGTGCGGATGACCAGCCCGCCCTTGCCACCGAGATACGTGGCCGAGAGAGCCTCCACGGCGGAAGACAGGCGCTTGCGTTCCGCGGCGTCTAAGATGTGCTTGGAGACCCCGACCGAAGAACCCATGGGGCTGAAGACCAGGAAGCGGCCGGGCAAAGAAACGTCCATGGTCACCTTCATGCCCTTGGTGCCGATGGACTCCTTGGCCACCTGGATCATGATGTCCTGGCCCTTTTTCAAGACCGAGTCGATGTTGTTGCCGCGCGCACCCAGAACGTCCGAAATGTAGAGGTAGGCGTTCTTATCGAAGCCGATGTTGACGAAGGCCGAGGAGATGCCGGGAAGAACGTTCTCCACCTCTCCTTTATAAATGTTCCCGACGATGCTCTCCGAGCGCTTGCGGCCCCACAGAAGCTCGGCCAAGCGGCCGTCTTCCACGATGGCGATGCGCGTCTCCTCGACGCTCACGCTGGCCAAAATTTCGCGCTTGACCTTCTTGGACGGCCGCGGCGTAGCGGCCTGATGGGAGTCCCGGCGCTCGCCGCCGCCGTGGCTCCCTCCTCCGTGGGCTCCGCCGCCATGGCCGCCGCCCCCTCCGCGGCCGCGGCGCCTACGGCCAAAATGCCCCCGTTCCTGCCTTTGTCCGGCGTGCTTGTGCTCCGCCCGGCCGCCCTCGGCTGGCTCGCGCGCCTCCTCGGCGCGAGGCTCCGGCATCGGGGCCGCAGCGTCCTCCTGGGCGTCCTTGGCTCCGTTCTCCTGCAAATCTTCTTCTCTCATAACACCTTCCTTTCCAGAATCTTCGTCAATTTTCGTTCTAAGCCAGCAAATACCTCTTATAATGCACGTTCGCCGCGATGCCCAAGGACCACAAGGCGATGACCAAGCTCGATCCCCCATAGGACACCAACGGTAGCGGGATTCCGGCCACTGGCATCAGCCCCACGCACATTCCCACGTTGAGAACGAGTTCGAAGCCGAACATTACAGCCAATCCCGAGCAAACCAGATAGCCGTAGCGGTCGCGCGCTCCGCGCGCCGTCTCCGCTAGGCGCCAAACCAGGAGAAAATAGAGCAGCAGCACCCCGGCGGCGCCCCAAAAACCCATTTCCTCTCCGATGACGGCGTAGATGAAGTCCGTGTGGCGTTCCGGCAAAAATCCCAATTGGGACTGGGTTCCCTCGAACAAGCCCTTACCCCAGACGCCGCCCGATCCGATGGCGATCTGGGATTGGCGCACGTGGTAGGCCGCGCCCTCCAAATCCTGTTTGGGCGCGACGAAGGCGGCGAAGCGGTCGCGCTGATAGGGCTTGAGCCTCCGGTTGACCACGATGCCCGCGAGCAAGCCGCCGGCCAGGACGAGGTAGCAGGCCAGGAACAGGGAGGCATCGGCCCGCAGCCGCGCCCACTTGGCCCAGCGCCAAAGCCCGGCGACGGCGAGCGCGCCTCCCAGCAGCAGCACCACCGTGGTCTTTCCGCCGATGAGGGCGTCGACGATGCCGTGAGGCCACGATCCCGCCTGTGCGTGCGGGTAGAACACCTGGCAAACAGTATAGATGAAGGGAACAGACAAGGTCAGCCCAGCAAAAACCATGATGACGGAAAGCTGCGCCAGGCTCACGCCCGCGCAAAAGAGCATGCCGAAGATGAGCGGCAGAAAGGTGAGCGCGGTGGAAAAATCGGGCTGCTTGAGGATAAGGCCGACAACGGGAATGGAAACGGCGAGGGCTCCCAAAACGACGGAGAATTTTTTAATCTTCCTCTCCCTCCGATCCAGGTAGGCGGCCAGGGAAAGAACGAGGAAGAGCCGGGCCAGCTCCGCCGGCTGGAAGCTCAAGAATCCGAAATTGAGCCAAGAGCGGTGCCCGTGGCTAATCGTCCCGACCGCCAGGACGGCCAGAAGCATCAAGATCGTCGCGGCGTAAATGGTTTTGGCCTGATCCTCGAATACGTGGTAATCGAAGCCGAAGCCGAAGAAAAAGAACGCGATTCCCACGGCCAGCGCCGCGAAGTGACGGATCTCGATGTGGCCGGCGTGGGGCATCGGACGGACCGCGGAGACCACGGCAAGGCTTCCCACCACGAGCAGCCCGGCCACGGCGGCCAGGAACGTCATATCCAGCCGCCCTCTCCAGGCGGCCTCGGCGTGGGAAAGCGCCATTAGGCCGGTCCCCCTCTCGAATCCCTCGCAGGCGGCGCGGCGGCCGGCTTGGCGCGCAGGTCCAGTTCCGCCCAAGACGGCGGCTTGCCGATGCCGAAGGCGACCTTGAAGATGTCGCGCGCGATGGGCACCGCGGAAACGTCGCCGAAGCCGCCGTTCTCGACCAGAACGGCCACGGCCACGCTGGGCGGCTGGCCAGGGCGCGCGGCGTAAGCGACGAACCAGGAATGGTCGCGGCCCGAGGAATTTTGGGCCGTGCCGGTTTTGCCGCTGATGTCGAGACCCCGGATGGCCACGGCCCGCCCGGTGCCGGAGGAAACGACCAGGCTCAAGGCCTCGTGCAGGTCATTCCAAGTCGAAGGCTTTAAGTCCACCTCGCCCATCTTCTCGGGTTGCTGCACATAATCCGGCCCGCCGTCGGCATAATGGATGCGATCGATGTAATGCGGCCGCCAAAGCGTGCCTCCGTTGGCCACCGCGGAAATAAGCACCGCCATCTGGATGGGTGTAACCAAGAGCCCGCCTTGCCCAATGGATAAGTTGACGGTGTCGCCGTCGTACCACGGCCGGTGCTCGGCGGCAAAGGTTCTGGGACCGAAAAGCTGTCCTGGGCTCTCGCCGGGAAGCGCGATGCGGGTCGGTCGTCCGAGGCCGAAGGACTCGGCGTATTTCTCGATGAGCGCCGCCCCCGTCCTTAGGCCCATCTCGTAGAAATAAACGTCGCAGGAATGCGCGAAGCCCGTCCACCAGTTCATCAGGCCGTGGCCGTGATGATCGTAGCACCAGAAAAGGTGGCGCCCGAGTTTGAAGTAACCGGGACAAAACACGGTGTCGTTGACCGCAAAGCGTCCTTCGTTCAAGCCTGCCGCGCCGACGACGATCTTGAAAGTCGATCCGGGCGCGTAGGTGCCTGAAATTGCGCGGTCAAACTCCGGCAGATCCGCGGGGTTGGCCGGGCGCTCGCTGGGCGGCGCCGAGGCCGCCAATTCGTTCAAGTTGAAATCCGGCGTCGAAGCCAACGCCAGCACGGCCCCGCTCCGAGGATCAAGCACCACCGCTGCGCCGCGGCCGCTGATGCTGCGCCGCAGCTCGCTTTCGGCCACCTCCTGAATGGCGGCGTTCACGGTCAGCACGAGACTATCGCCCGGCTGCCAAGGCACGCGATCGAGCTGGCGCTTCAATCGCCCCTGCGCGTCGACCTCCATGCGGATGGCCCCGTCGCGGCCGCGCAGAACGCTCTCGAACACCTTTTCAAGCCCGGTCCGCCCAACCGGAGAATCAATCCGGTAGCCCTCGGAGCGGAGTTTGATCCAATCCCGCGGATCCATACGCCCTACGTAGCCGATGAGTTGGCTCGCGAAATCCCCGAGAGGATAATAGCGCTCGGCCTCCATCACCAAGTCCACGCCGGGATAGATGGGGCGAAGTTCGGAAAGCCGGAACATGACGCGGGGCGGAAGATTCTCCGCCAGCCGCACGACGGAATCCTCTCGCGTCGCCTCTTCCAGGCTCGCCAGGATGTCCGCCGGATCGCGGCGGAGCTGGGCGGCCAACTCCTGAGCCAAGGGCCGCAAATCCGCAAGCCCCTTATGCGAGGGAAGGTAGATGAGGGAGAACATGGGCCGGTTGGTGGCGAGGACGACGCCGTTTCGATCATAAACAAAGCCGCGCGGAGCCGTCTGGTAGATCATTTCGGTGCGGTTGCGCTCGGCCGCCGCCGTCAGGTTGGCCCGGTCCAATATTTGGAGCTGGAAGAGCCGAAGAAACAGGGCTCCGATAGCGACGGAAAAAAGGACGACGACGGCGTCTAGACGGGCCCGCGGACGCGGCGAGGATTCCCTCACCAGGCCCTCCGGCGCGGCCTCAAGATAGCCAAGGCCGCGGCAATGAGGCCGTTGTAGAATGGAAGCAGGAGGAAATCAGTCCAGCCGACCCAGGAGAATCTCTGGGTGAAAATCCAGGACACCAAACTGAGAAGCAGGAAGTAGCCCCAGCTGGCCACGATGGAAATCACCGCCTGAGGCGCGGCCTCTCCCGAATCCATCTGGTGGCGGACCAAGCCGGCCCCATAGGCAAGCAGAACCATCGCCAAGGCGTTGGCGCCGAACAGCCGGGCCCCCATGGAGTCAAGGAAAAGCCCCCAGAAAAATCCCAAGGCCATGGCGGAGGGCGCGCCACGGCGCGACGCTTCGGCGACGGTCAGGACCAGGAGAAGCTGGGGCGCCAGGCCGTAGGGAGCGAAATGAGTGGACCACAACCACTGGAGCATAGCCGCTCCCAAAAAGAGGCCCGCCGTCCGCACGATGGCCCGCAGCGCCTTCATTGGACCGCTCCGAATTTGGCCGGATGCGCCGCGCCTCGGATCAAAACGGCGACGTCGGCCAGCGCAGCCGCAGCGACTTCAGGCCGCACCTCGGCGGACTTTACGGCCAAGAACGGATCCTCAGGCCGGACCGCAATCACCGTGCCCACGGGGAGATTGCCCGGAAACACCGCGCTCGTCGGAGAAGTGTAGACCGTCTCGCCCTCCTGCGGCTTGGCGCCAGGCGGAAGGTAATCAAGAAGAAGCTCGCCGTTTCCTTGGCCCTGGACCAGCCCTTCCACCGTTCCGGAGGAGATGTCCGCGGCCACGGCGGAAAGTTCGTCCGTCAAAAGCAGCACCGTCGAGGCTCGAGAACGCACCTCCACCACGCGCCCCACGATTGCGAGGCCGCGAGGCGACGGCCCCAGGACCGGGTCATCGACGGCCACGCCGTCTCCGCGGCCGACATCCACCAGAAAGCTGTGATAGCGGTTGAGCGGATCGCGCGCCATAACCCGAGCCCAGAGGGGAGACCAGCCGCGCGGGGCTTTAAGTCCCAAGAGCGCACGCAGCCGTTGGTTCTCCAAGCTCAACTGCCGCAGATTGTCCTCGAGCAAAAGCGACTCGCGCGCCTGGGTCCGTAAGATTTGGTTCTCTTGATCCGCCATGATGAGGTCTCGGATGCGGCCAGGCAGCTGCGCCACGCGTTCCTGCGCGTTTTCTCCGGCGAAGATTGCAGGATCCACGAGATAGGCGACTCCGGCCTTGAGGGTCTGCACCGGACCGGAAAGCGGCAAGGAAAGAAGCAGCAGGCACACGACACAATAGGCCGCCAAGAAATAATTAGAAATCTTCGCTTCACGCTGCATCATAATGCACCCGCTTTTTGATGCGGGTCCCTTCGCAGGACGCTAGCCTGCGTGACGTCTTATTTGCGGTGGCGGTAGGACGCGACGAAATCCGGACGCTTGGTTCCCAGCCTGTCGAGCTCTTCGAGATATTTCCCGGTCCCGATAACGACGCAGCTCAGCGGATCCGCGGCCCGGGCAACGGGGAGATCCGTTTCCTGACGGATTAAATCAGGCAGGCCGCGTAAAAGGCTGCCGCCGCCCGCAAGCACGATGCCCCGATCGACGAGATCGGCGGCCAATTCCGCGGGGGTCTCTTCTAAAGTATTTTTGATGACGTCGATGATCAGCTGGACCGGCTCCATCAGCGCCTGCCGGATTTCCTCGGAGGTGATGAGCACGGTCTTGGGAAGCCCCGTGGCCTGATCGCGGCCGCGGACTTCCATGGTCTTCTCCTCCTTCAGCGGGAAGACAGAACCGATCTCCATCTTGACTTCCTCGGCGGTAGTCTCGCCGATGAGAAGGTTGTACTTGCGTCTAAAATGCATCAAAACGGCCTCATCCATCTCGTCGCCCGCCGTGTCCATGGACTTGGAGACTACCAGACCTCCCAGCGAGATGATCGCTGACTCGGTCGTACCCCCGCCGATGTCCACGATAAAGTTGGCGTGCGGCTCCGAAATGGGCAAATCCGCGCCGATGGCCGCGGCCATGGGTTCCTCAATGAGGTAGACTTCGCGCGCGCCGGCCTGCTCGGCCGACTCCTGAACCGCCCGGCGCTCAACCTCGGTGATGCCCGAGGGGATGCCAATGACCACGCGCGGATGCAAAAGCGAGCGGCGGTTGTGCACTTTGCGGATGAAGTGCTTGATCATCTCCTGCGTGATCTCGAAATCTGCGATGACGCCGTTTTTGAGCGGTCGCACGGAAATAATGGAGGCCGGCGTGCGGCCCAGCATCCTCTTGGCCTCGGCGCCGATGGCCCAGACCTGCCTGGTCTCCCGGTCGATAGCCACGACCGAAGGCTCGCGCAACACGATGCCCTGCCCTTTGACGTAGACCAGGGTATTGGCAGTCCCCAGATCGATGCCCATGTCGTTGGAGAAGAGGCTGAAGAGGAAGTTCATCATGGCTAAAAGCCCCGCTTAGGAAACCAGCGTGATGAGGCCGCGCACCGCGGCATCCCCGGAGCGCGGAGCAACCTTAAGAATCCGCGTGTACCCGCCAGGGCGCTGCGCGTAGCGCGGCGCTATGACCTCGAAGAGCTTTTTGAACACGGCCTTATCCTGCACCTGCCGGCGCACCAAGTCGTGCCGACCGCGCTTGGCGGTCGTGATTATCTTTTCAGCGAAGGGCCTCAACTCCTTGGCCTTGGCCAGGGTCGTCTCCACCTTCTCGTGCAGGAAAAGACTCTGCGCCATATTGCGCAACATCGCGCGGCGGTGAGACGACGTCACGCCGAGCTTGCGTCCGCCTAAAGTTTTAACCATCAGAATGTCTCCTTAAATCCGGCCCGGGCTTCTAGCCCAGCTGCATCCCCAGGGAGAGCCCCATATCCTTCAGGCGCTCCTTGATCTCATCCAAGGACTTCTTGCCGAAGTTTTTCATGGACAAGAGCTCCTCCTCCCGCCTGGCCACGAGTTCGCCCACCGTATTGATGTGCGCGACCTTGAGGCAGTTGGACGCACGCGAGGAGAGCTCGATGCTTTCGACAGGCTGGCCGAGCACCGCGCCAAGCTTCTCATCGCCCGCCGCGGCGCCCACGGCCACGCCGTCTCCTTCAGCCGCAACGCCTTCCTGCGCCTCCTCCTGCGGAATGAATATCTGCAGGGACTCGCGGATGAGGTGCGAGGACTGGATGAGCGCTTCCATCGGGGACATCGAGCCGTCGGTCCAAATCTCGAGAATGAGCCTGTCATAGTCCGTCACCTGGCCCACGCGCGCGTTCTCCACATCGTAGTGAACCTTGACCACGGGCGAAAACAGCGCGTCCAAGGGCAAAAAGCCCGCCGGCCAGCGGTTTTCGGCGCGCAACTCATCGGCCGTCATGTAGCCGCGGCCGCGGGACACCTCGATCTCCATCTCGAGCTTGCCGCCCGCTTCCAGATGCGCGATGACCATATCGGGGTTGACCACCTCGACGTTCGAGTTGACCGTGATGGAGGAAGCCTTGACCGCGCCGTCCTTGTTGGCGTTGAGGTAAATGGTCTCCGGACCGTCCGAAAAAAGTTTCAGGCGCAGCTTCTTGAGGTTCAGGAGGATGTCCATGACGTCCTCCTTGACCCCGGGCAGCGTCATGTACTCGTGCTGGGCCCGGTCGATGCGCACGGCCGTTACGGCCGCGCCGTCGAGGCTGGAGAGCAGCACGCGACGCAAGGCGTTGCCCACGGTGTGGCCGTAGCCGCGCTCGTAGGGTTCGGCCACGAACTTGGCATACGTGTCCGTGACCGTCTTTTCGTCGACGTTGAGCTTCTGGGGAAGAACGAGTTCTTTGTAAGCCATGTTTGCCTCCCGGCTACTTGGAATAGTACTCGATGATAAGCTGATCGGTGACGGGGAAACCCATCTCTGAACGATCCGGCTGGCGCAGGATCTTCGCGGATAAATCTTCCTCGTTGAACTGCATGAAGCTGGGCCGGCCGTTGATCTTCTTTGAAGTCTCAAGGCTGAGCTTGACGCCTACGTTCTCGCGCAGCTTCGGCTCCAGAGCCACCACGTCCCCCGCCTTCACGCGGTATGACGGAATGCTGATTCTCTTGCCGGAGACCTTAATGTGCCCATGAAGCACCAATTGCCGCGCGGTCTTCAATGAGGTCGCGACGCCCATGCGCCGCACCACGTTGTCGAGGCGCATCTCAAGGGCACCCAGCAAGTGAGTACCGGAGGATTCCACGCTCTTTGAGGCCTGCTGCACCAAGCGCTCGAAGGGTCGCTCATTAATCATAGCCAGGCGGCGCAGCTTCTGCTTTTCGCGCAGACGGATCGCGTAGTTGGAGGGTTTGCCGCGCTGCGGCGGCGCCATGCCCGGCGTGGTCGGGTGCTTCTCGAAGACGCACTTGGTGTGGCATTTGTCGCCCTTTAGGAATAGCTTGGTCTGCTCGCGGCGGCAGAGCTTGCAGACGGAATCGGTGTAACGCGCCATGATTAGACTCTCCTCGCCTTCGGCGGCCGGCAGCCATTGTGCGGCAGGGGCGTGACGTCCTTCAAGCTCACAACCAAAAGGCCCGAGTTGCCCAAGGCGCGCACGGCAGTTTCACGTCCGGGGCCGGGGCCCTTGATGAAGACAGCGACCTGCTTGACGCCCAATTCCAGCGCCCGCTTGGCGACCTTGCCCGCGGTCACGCTGGCCGCGAAGGGCGTGCCTTTTTTGGTGCCGCGGAAGCCGTTGCCGCCCGCCGTGGCCCAGGCAAGAGTATCGCCGCGTTCGTCGGCAAGAGACACGATGGTGTTGTTGAACGAGCACTGGATGAAAACTTTCGCGAAGGACAGCGTCCTCCAATTCTTCTTCTTACCCGCGGTCTTGGGCCTGGCGGCGGCGTTCTGCGTCATTTGTTCAGCCATAATATTCTCCTTAAATCCTCTCTAAGCCTTCGCCGCCGGCTTGGCCTCAGCCGCCTTCCCGGCGCCGATGGTCTTGCGACGGCCCCGGCGGGTGCGCGCATTGGTTCGGGTGCGCTGTCCGCGCACCGGAAGGTTGCGGCGGTGACGGAAGCCGCGATAGCTGCTGATTTCGTAGAGGCGCTGGACGTTGGCTTGAAGCTCTCTCCGCAGCTCGCCTTCCACCTTGTATTCTTTGGACACCAGCGTGTTGATCATGCCGACTTGCTGCTCGGTCAGATCCTTCACCCGCGTGGCCGGATCCACCGCGGATCCAAGCTTGGCTAAAATCTGGTTGGACGTGGCTTTTCCCAGTCCGTAAAGGTAGCGCAAAGCCACGTCGATTCTCTTGTTCTTGGGCAAATCAATTCCGGCGACGCGCGCCATAATCCTCTCCTATCCCTGCCTCTGTTTATGTTTGGGGTTGCTGCACAACACGCGGAGCACGCCCCCGCGCTTGATGATTTTGCACTTCGGGCAAATCGGCTTGACGCTGGCTCTGACTTTCATCGTTCTACTCCCTGAAAATAATCCGGCCCCGGCTCAAATCGTAGGGCGAAAGCTCCACGCGGACCTTATCCCCGGGCAGGATTTTGATGTAGTGCATCCTCATTTTGCCGGAGATGTGCGCCAGGATGACCCGTCCCGGCGGCACTTCTACCCGGAACATGGCGTTGGGCAGCGCCTCTACGATGCTGCCTTCCACTTCTATTTTATCGTCTTTAGGCATGTCGAGTCAGTATCTCCGGTCCTTTTTCGGTGAGAGCCACGGTGTGCTCAAAGTGGGCGGAAAGCGCCCCGTCCTTGGTCACAGCGGTCCAACCGTCCTGCAAAACCTCCACTTCCGGCCCGCCGGCGTTGATCATGGGCTCGATGGCGAGCACCAGTCCCGGCAAAAGCCGCGGCCCCGTGCCACGCGCGCCGTAGTTGGGCACCGCCGGATCCTCGTGCAGCGCCCGGCCGATGCCGTGGCCCACAAAATCCGTAACGACGGAAAACCCCGCCGATTCCGCGCGCGCCTGCACGGCGTTCGAAATGTCTCCCAGGCGCGCCCCGGCTTGAAACGCATCGATGCCGCGGTCCAAAGACTCTTTGGTCGCGCGCACAAGCTCCGCGGCCCGCGGAGCGATTTTCCCGACCCCGACGGTCACCGCGGCGTCGGCGAAGAACCCGCGCACGACGGCGCCGAAGTCCAGGCTCACCAAATCGCCCTCGGCCAGGCGGCGTTTTTCCGAGGGGATGCCGTGCACCACCTCAGAGTTGAGAGACACGCAGAGCGTCGCGGGGAAACCACGGTAGTCCAAGAACGCCGGCTGGGCCTTGCGCGCCGCGAGCTCGCGGCGCGCGATGCGGTCGAGTTCGGCCGTCGTCGTGCCGGGAACTGCGGCCTTGGAAAGAATTTCAAGAATCTCCGAGACAACGCGGCCAGCCTCGCGCATGATCGCGATTTCTGCCGGACTCTTCATCTCGATGGTCTTAGTCGCCGTCATAAATCAGCTGCGCACTCGCGCGGACTCGATGATGGAGGAAAGCTCCTCAGCCACCGCGTCCGGGCTCTTGGCCGCGTCCACTTCGCGCAGGACGCCCTCGGCCTTATAGTAGGCGACCAAGGGTTTGGTCAAATCTTCAAAAATCATGATGCGTTTTTCGGCCGTGGCGTCCTTGTCGTCTTCCCGCACGACAACCTCGCCGCCGCAAGCGTCGCATTTTCCAACCGTCCTCGGAGGGCGGCTGGCGGCGTTGTAAACCTCTCCGCATTTCACGCACACCATCCGCGAGGAGAGACGGCGCAGGGCCTCCTGGCGCGGCAGGCTCAGAAAAATCGCCAAGTTCACGGTTTGCCCTGCGGGGGACAAAAGCCGCGAAAGGGCCGTGGCCTGATCCAGATTGCGGGGGAAGCCGTCCAAAAGGTAGTCCTTGCGGGAGTCCAGGCGTCCCGCGACCATCTCGGTCACCACGGTATCGGGAACCAGCCGCCCGGCCTTGACGTAGTCCGCGGCCTTTAAGCCCAGCGGGGTTTTTGCCTGCATCTCGGCGCGGAAGACGTCTCCCGTGGCCAGATGCACGAAGCCGTAGCGCGCGCTCAAAATCTTGCTCTGCGTCCCTTTGCCCGAGCCCGGCGAACCAAGCAAAATAATGATCATCGGCTAGCTTCCCACGTTGAACCAGCGCTGGCGAAGTTTGCCGCTTTTCTTGAGAAAGCCTTCGTAGTTGCGCATGATGAGCTGGGCCTCGAGCTGTCCCATGGTATCAAGCGCCACGCCGACGACGATGAGGAGCGCGGTGCCGCCGAAGAAAAAGGGAATGTTGAACTTGCGGCGCAACCAGTCGGGAAGGACGCAGATGAAGGCCACGAACAGGGCGCCGCCCAAGGTGATGCGCTCCAAGACCCACTCGATGTAGGAGGCGGTCGCCTCGCCGGGTCGGTAGCCGGGGATGAATCCTCCCGACTTTTTCATGTTGTCGGCCAAGTCCACGGGGTTGATGGAGACGGAGTTGTAGAAATAGCAGAAGAAAATAATAAGCCCGGCGTAAATCGCCTGATAGACCCAGTCGCCCCGGGACATGAAGTCGGCCAGCTTCTGCGCCCAGGGCGCGTTGCGCGCGAACTGCGAAACGGTGATGGGTACGGCCAAAAGGGAGACCGCGAAGATAACCGCGATGACGCCCGACTGATCCACCTTCAAGGGCAGGTAGCTCTGGGCGCCCCCGTACATCTTGCGCCCGACCACGCGCTTGGCGTACTGCACGGGAATCTTGCGCTGGGCGGTCTCGACCCAGACGACCGCGATGGTGACGGCCAGCAAGAGCGCCACGATGACGGCGGCCTCGAGGATGCCCATTTCCTCGGCCTGGATGAGACGGATAAAATTGATGGCGGCGCCGGGCAGGCGCTGCACGATGCCCGCGAAGATAATGAGGGACACGCCGTTGCCGATGCCCTGTTCGGTCATCTGCTCGCCCAGCCACATGACGAACATGGTTCCGGCGGTGAGCGTAAGCACGGTCAGGCAGTAGAAGCTCCAAGTGGGGTTGGAGACCACAGGAAGATTCCCGGGCGCGGGCATTTTGGAAATCATGATGGTCAGACCGAAGGCCTGGAACACACCCAAGCCTAGGGTCAGATAGCGGGTGATGGAGTTAAGCTTGCGGTGGCCCAGCTCTCCTTCCTTCGCGAGACGATCAAGGTAGGGAAGAACATGGGCGCCCTGAAGAAGGCTGATGATGATGGACGCGTTGATGTAGGGCATGACGCCCATGGAGAAAATCGAGAACTGGGAGAGCGCGCCGCCGGAGAAAATGTTAAGGAAATTGAGCAGCCCGCCGCGCTCGGAGAAGATGGCCTTCAAGGCGTCCGCGTTGATGCCGGGGATGGGGATCGCCGCGCCGACCCTGAAGACGGCCAGGGCCACCAAAGTGTAGATCACCCGGCGGCGGAGATCCTGGGAGTCGAAGAGATCGGTAACTTTCTCGATCATGAGGCGACGGAAACGGCTTCTCCGCCGGCCGCCTTGATTTTCTCCCGGGCCGACGCGGAGAACGCGTGGGCGGAGACCCGGTAGGGGCGGCTGAGAGTTCCGGTCCCCAAAATCTTGACGCGATCCTTGCCGGAGGCCAAGCCGTGGATGTGCAGGGCCTCCAGGGAGACTTCCTTCTGATTCTTGAACACGCGCTCGATATCGGACAACTGGACGAGACGGAAAGTTTTTTTGAACGCCCTGTTGGAGAAGCCGCGCTTGGGCACCCGGCGCAGGACGGGGGTTTGGCCGCCCTCGAAGCCCGGCATCTTTCCGTCGCCCGAGCGGCTTCTCTGGCCCTTCTGGCCTTTGGTGGAGGTCTGCCCGTGGCCGGAGCCCTCTCCGAAGCCGAGGCGGCGGCGGCGGCGGCGCGCGCCAATTTTAGGACTCAAGTTGCCGAGATGAATCATGACTTGCCCCTCAACTTCGATATCTCCTCGGCCGTGCGCAGACGCTTCAAGCACTCCAGCGTGGCGCCGACGACGTTGAAAACATTGGAGCTGCCCAAACTCTTGCTGAGCACGTCCTTGACGCCGCCCGCCTCCAAAACAGCGCGCACGCCGCGGCCCGCGATGACGCCCGTTCCCGCGCAGGCCGGGCGCATCCACACCTTGCCGGAGCGGTACTTGGAAATGATCTCATGGGGAATGCTTCCCTTCACAAGCGGAAAGCGGACCAGGCTCTTGAGCGCCTGGGCGTGCCCCTTCTGAATGGAGGCCTGAACCTCGCGGGCCTTGCCGAGGCCCGCGCCGACCGCGCCGGCGCCGTCGCCGATGACGACCAGAGCCGAAAAAGAAAATCTCTTGCCGCCTTTGACCACCTTCGCCACCCGGTTGATGGCGACCACCGTCTCCTTGAAAGCCTTCGGATCCTGAACGGCGGCGCGGCGCGGCGCAACCGCCGAAACAATCGTCGCGGTCCCGTCGCTCTTGGTCTCTTCCACCGTCGTTGTCGCTGTTTTTTCCATGATATCCCCTAGAATTCGAGGCCGCCCGTGCGCGCCGCCTCGGCCAGGGCCTTGATTCGTCCGTGATACAAGTACGCCCCGCGATCGAAAACCACTTTCCTGACGCCGACCGCCAGCGCCTTCTTAGCCACGAGCTCGCCGACCTTCTTGGCGGACTCCACGTTTTTTGCGGTCTTTCCTTTCTGCGCAATCTCCGGAGAGAACGAGGAGGCGGCGGCCACGGTCGCCCCCTTGGCGTCATCGATGACCTGCGCGTAAATCGCCGTCAGGCTCCTGTGGACGCAAAGCCTCGGACGCTCGCCTTGGGCGCCATGCACGCGGCGGCGCGTGCGGGAACGGCGATACTCGTAACGAATCCATTTATTCTTCATGGCGAAACTCGGACTCTCCTATTTCTTCGTGGCGCCGGCGCTGGCCGCGGTCTTGCCAGCCTTGCGTCGGATGTGTTCGCCCTTGTAATGGATTCCGGTTCCTTTATAAGGCTCCGGAGGACGCAGGGCGCGGATCTTGGCGGCGATCTCGCCGACCAAATCCTTGTTGGCGCCGGTCACGGTCAGCGTCGTCTTTTTCGGATCGACGGCCACGGCGACGCCCGCCGGCACGTCGAACAAAACGGGGTGGGACTTGCCCAGCGAGAAGGTGAGCTTCTGCCCGGCGGCCTCGGCCCTGAAGCCAAGGCCAGCGATCTCGAGGACCTTGGAATAGCCCACGGCGACGCCCTGGACCAGATTGTTGACGCGCGCGCGCGTCAGGCCGTAGAGGGCGGAAATGTCCTTGCCCGCTCCGAGGTCGGCGGCGATGCGGATTTGCCCCTCGACAAGCGCCGCGGTCACGGCCTTGGGCAAGAGTTCGCGGCCCTCGCCTTTGGGACCCTTGGCTGTCACCGCGCCTTGCGCGATTTCAACTCGGACCCCCGAAGGAACGACGATCGGTTTTTTTCCCGTTCGGCTCATGTCACCACACCTGGCAGAGGACTTCGCCGCCCACTTTCTTGGCTCGGGCCTCCTTCTGCGTCATGACGCCGCGAGATGTGGAGAAAATCGTCATCACGCCGCCGCCCCGCTCGATGATCCGATCGGAATAAGAGCGATAAATCCGGCACCCCGGCTTGGAGATGCGGCGCAGGCCTCGGATAACCGGCTCCTTCGTCGGCGAGTATTTCAGGAAGATGCGGATGGTGCCGCGCTTGGACTCCGCGGCATAGATGGGCTTGAAATTGGCAATGAAGCCCTCGTCTTTGAGGATGCGCACAATCTCCATCTTGACCTTGGAGGACGGCACGTCCACCCGATCCTTGAACCGGGCTCCGGCGTTACGGATGCTTGTCAGCAAGTCTGCAATTGTATCCATGATTTCACCAAGAGGATTTTCTTACGCCCGGAATCAGGCCGTCATGGGCCATCTTCCTGAAGCAAATGCGGCACAGGCCGAAGTCGCGGTAATACGCCCGCGGCCGTCCGCAAATCTGGCAACGGTTGTGGTAGCGCGTCGAAAATTTCTGCGGCTTCTTGAGCTTGGCCAGCCATGCGGTCGTCGCCATATCGCCTTAATTCCCCCCCGCGGCGGCTTTAAATGGCATGCCCATCAAGCGGAGCAGCTCCATTCCCAAATCGTCCTCGCCCGCCGTCGTGACAATGGTGATGTTCATCCCCTGCTGGTGCACGGCCTTCTCCACGTTGACCTCGGGGAAAATCATCTGATCGCGCAAGCCCAGGTTATAGTTGCCTCGGCCGTCGAAGCCGCGGGCGTCCAAGCCCCGGAAGTCGCGCAGACGAGGGGAAGCGACCGAAATAAGCCGGTCCAGAAACTCGTACATCCGGTCTCCGCGCAGGGTCACGCGCAGGCCGATGGGCATGCCCATGCGCAACTTGAAGTTGGAGATGGACTTGGACGCGCGGCGCACCTGCGGCCACTGCCCGGCCAGCATGGCCAGGTCGTAGCGCACGGCCTCCAAAATCTGGACGTTCTCGCGCGCAGCCGAGACGCCACTGTTGATGACGATCTTGACCAGGCGCGGCACCTGGAACGGATTCTTGAGGCCTCGGCGCTCCATCAGAGAAGGCACGACCTTTTCTTGGTAGTACGTCTTCAAACGCGGCGTCGCGTGCTTGACCTCGCGGCCGTCCGAGACCGCCATCGCCGGAGCCGCAGCCTGACCCTCGCCGCCCTTCTTGGCGGGCTTTGGCTTGGGCTGCTGCTGCTTGACCGGCGCCGCCGCGTCCGTTTTTTGAGCGCTCATAGAATGGTTTCCCCGCACTTCCGGCAAACCCGCACGGATTCGCCCGTCGGCAGCCGATCCATCTTGGGCCGCACGGGCTTCTCGCACTTGGGACAGACCAGCATCACCCGGGAGTAGGGCAGAGGAGCCTCCAGTTTTTGGATGGAGGACGGATCGGTCTGCGTCGCCTTGCGGTGCTTGGTTACGATGTTGGCCTTGGCCACCAAAACGCGCTCTTCAGCTGGAAAAATCTTCAAGACCTCGCCGATCTTGCCGCGATCGCGGCCGCCCATCACCATGACTCTGTCTTTCTTGCGGATTTTAAACTTCATAAATCGTCAGACCACCTCGGGGGCCAGGGAAATAATCTTCAAGTACTCCTTCTCGCGCAACTCGCGCGCCACGGGACCGAAGACGCGCGTCCCCTTGGGCTCGCCCTTGTCGTCGATGAGGCACGCGGCGTTGTCGTCGAAACGGACGTAAGAGCCGTCGGGCCGGCGCGTGTTGCGGGACACCCTCACCACGACAGCCTTCACCACATCGCCCTTCTTGATGGCGCCGTGCGGCAAAGCGTCGCGGACGCTGCAGACGATGACGTCGCCCAGGCTCGCGTAGCGCCGGTAGCTGCCGCCGGAGACGTGGAAGCATTGGAGCTTGCGCGCCCCGGAGTTGTCCGCCACTTTTATAATCGATCGAAGCTGAATCATGAAAAAATCCTCGAACCTACGCCCCCGCAGTCGGCGCGCCCTTGACAACGCGCACGACGCGCCAGCGCTTGGTTTTGGACAACGGCCGCGTGGCGCAAATTTCGACCAAATCGCCGGAGTGGGACGCATTGGTCTCGTCGTGAGCGGCGAACCTGCTCATTTTCTTGCTGATTTTCTCGTAAAACGGATGGCGGACCAAGCGCACGATCTCCACGACCCGCGTCTTGTTCATCTTGTCCGAAACCACCACGCCGCGGAACACCTTGCGCCGCGCGCGCTCCACTTTCGTCTGCACGGCCTCCGTCATGACGCCCCCTCTTCGCCCTTCTGGGCGATCCAAGTCTTGAGCCGGGCGGCATGGCGGCGCAGCGTGCGCAGCTCGGCTGGATTGTCCAGCGGCGCGGTCTTGTGCTTGAACGCCAGACGGAATAACTTCTCGTTAGCCTTGCGCAGATGGGCCTCCAGCTCGACCGAAGACAAATTCCTCAACGACTCTCTTTCTTTGGCCTTCATAGGTGCTCCCGGGCGATAAACTTGGTCCGGATGGGCAGCTTGTAAGCCGCGATGCGCAGGGCCGCCTTGGCCTCGTCTCGCGTAATGCCCTCGATTTCAAAAAGCACGCGGCCCGGCTTGACCACGGCGACCCAGTGATCCGGCGCGCCTTTTCCTTTTCCCATGCGCGTCTCGGCCGGATGCTTGGTCACGGCCTTGTCCGGAAAGATGCGGACCCAAAGCTTGCCGCCCTTCTTGAGGTGCCGGCCGATGCCCACGCGGGAGGCCTCGATCTGCCGCGCGGTCACCCACTTGGGCTCTAACGCTTTCAAGGCATACTCTCCGAAGGCAATGCTGGTCCCTCTTTTAGCCAGGCCCTTGATGCGCGGATGGCTGTGCGGCTTGCGGTATTTAACCCGCTTAGGCATCAGCACGGGGGGTCTCCTGCGCGACGGGCTTTTGCTCCGCCGGAACCGCGGCAGCCTGCGCCTCGGCGTGGCCGGCCGTCAAGACGGGCGAATCCTTCTTGACGAACTTCAAAAGTTCTTTCGGATTCTTAACAAAAAGCAGTTTCTTGAAAATCCAGACCTTGACGCCGATAAGGCCCGCGACGGTCATCGCCTCGACCGCGCCGTAGTCGATGTCCGCGCTATAGGTGTGCAGCGGGATGCGGCCCTCGCGCAGCCACTCGGTGCGCGCGATTTCAGATCCGTTTAGACGACCGCCGACGCGGACCTTGATGCCCAGCGCACCGGCCTGCATGGTGCGCTCCATGGCCCGGCGCATGGCGCGCCGGTAGGCGATGCGCTTCTCGAGCTGCGAGGCGATGGCCTCGGCCACAAGCTTGGCGTCCAACTCCGGCTCCTTAATCTCCATGACGTTGACGAACGTCTTGCGCCCGGTCAAGGACTCAATCTGCGTGCGCAACGCCTCAATGTCCGCGCCGCGCTTGCCGATGACCACGCCCGGCCGCGCGGTGTGGATGTTGACGCGCAGGTAGGATCCGGCGCGCTCGATGACAACCGAACTGACCGCGGCTTGGCGGAAAGCATTCTTGATAAGGCTGCGAATCTTGAAATCTTCCCCGATTAAATCGGGCATCTGGCGCGGCGCGAACCACCGCGACTGCCAGTCGACGATGTAGCCCAGGCGCAGGCCCCGGGGGTGGGCTTTCTGTCCCATTAATTGTTCTCCTCGGCGCCGTCGGAAACGATCACGGTCAAATGGCTGACCTTGCGCTTGAAGGTCATGGCCCGGCCTTGCGGCGCGGGCAACACGCGCTTCATGTGGCCCATCGGACCGGCGCCCGCCCAGCACGACTTGATGAAAACCCGCTCCGGCACCACGGTCTTGCCGGCGCGGCCGAGCTTGACGGCCAAATTGGCAGCGGCGGATTTGACGGCTTTCTCCACCATGACGCGGCAGGCGCGGGGCACGGTGGGCAGGATTTCTTCGGCCTCCAGCACGCTTTTGCCGCGGATTTCCTTCAAAAGCTGAGCCACTTTGCGGGCCCCGTAACGCTGAAAACGAGCTCTGGCTTGGGCTTCCATCTAGGTCAGATCCTTGGACTCTTTGTTCATGCCGCCATGGGAGCGGAAAAAGCGGGTGAAAGAGAACTCTCCCAGCTTGTGTCCGACCATCTGCTCGGTCACATAGACCGGCAGGAACTTTCGACCGTTGTGCACCGAGAAGGTATGCCCGACGAACTCGGGCGTGATGGTGCAGGCGCGGGACCACGTCTTGATGGGCTTCTTATCGCCCCCCAACTTCTGGATCTTCTCCACAAGCCGCGGATCCACGTACGGCCCCTTCTTCGTTGATCGTCCCATGTTCTCGTTCCTAGCCTAAAATTTTCTTTTCGCGCCGATCGGCCACAATCATCCAGCCCCAGATCTTGCGCTTATTGCGGGTCTTATAGCCCTTGGAGGGCTGGTTCCACGGCGAGCGCGGATGATTGCCGCCCTTGGACTTGCCGCGGCCGCCGCCCAGAGGGTGGTCGGTCGCGTTCATGGCGCCGCCGCGCACCGTCGGGCGGATGCCCAAATGGCGCGAGCGCCCTGCCTTGCCCAGGCTAATCATGTTGTGGTCCATATTGGAAACCTGACCCAAGGTCGCCATGCAGGCTTCCGGCACGATGCGGATTTCGCCGGAGGGCATCTTCATCTGCACATAGCCGCCTTCGCGCCCCATGATCTGCGCTTGGCCGCCGGCCGAGCGCACCATGCGGGCGCCCTGCCCGGGTTGAAGTTCGATGTTGTGCACGAAAGAGCCGTCCGGAATGCTGGTCAGCGGCAACGCGTTGCCGGTCTTAATCTCGGCCTTGGGGCCGCTCATGACCGAATCGCCGACGCGCAGGCCGGCGGGATGGACGATATAGCGCTTCTCTCCGTCCGCGTAGTGCAGCAGGCAGATGCGCGCGCTGCGGTTGGGATCGTACTCGATGGTCGCCACCTTCGCCGGAACGCCGAATTTTTCGCGCTTGAAGTCGACCACGCGGTAAGCCCTCTTGTGGCCGCCACCATGATGGCGCACCATGACGGTGCCGGTGTTATTGCGGCCGCCGGTCTTCAAAAGCCGGCGCATCAGGCTCTTCTCCGGGCGGACTTTGCTCAACTCCGAAAAATCGGCCCGGCTCATGTGCCGGAGCGACGGGGTTCTGGGCTTGTAGGTTTTTACCGGCATGGCTTAAACGGTCTCCTGGGTGAAATCAATCTTTTGCCCTTCCGCGAGCGTCACCACAGCCTTTTTCCAATCCGCCCTGCGCCCCTCGCTCCGGCCCAGGCGGCGCGTTTTGCCCGGAACGATCATGGTGCGCACCGAGGCGACCTTGACTTTAAAAAGATCCTCCACGGCCTTCTTGATACCGGTTTTTGTGGCGCCAAGGTCAGCCACGAAAAAGTACTGGTTATGCTTATCCCTGAGCAGCGTGCTGCGCTCGGTGAGGATGGGGCGGACCAGCGTCTGGTAAATTTTTATCTCGGACACGGTTAGTTCCAACGGGCGGAGAGTTTTTCCAAGGCTCCGGCGGTCAGCACCAAGCGGCGCGCCCGCAAAACGCCGTAGGCATTCAAATCCGCAGCCAGCGCCAGTTCCAAGTCCGGAATGTTGCGGCTGGCCCGGGACAAGCCCGCATTCGCGGCGTCAAGAATCATCATCAGACCCGACCCCGCGCACTTAAGATTCTTCAGGATCTGCGCCACGGCCTTGGTCTTGGGTTCGGCCACCTCGATCTTGTCCACAAAAATGATGGCGCCGCTGGAGAATCGATCTGAAAGGATCTGCGCCAGCGCTTCCTTGGCCTTGCGGGCCGGCATGGTTCTGCGCGCGCCGCGATTGGCGCGGGGGCCGAAAATAATGCCGCCGTGACGCCACAGCGGAGAGCGGATGGAGCCGGCGCGAGCGCGGCCCGTGTGCTTCTGCTTCCAAGGCTTCTTGCCCGAACCCGAAACCTCGGCCTTGCTCTTGGTATTGGCCGTCCAGCGGCGCTGGTTCACCTCATGGATGGTCGCGACCTCATGGAGAAACTGGGCGTTGGGCTTGCACCCGAAAATTTTCTCCGGAAGCTCAATTTTTCCGACTTCCTCGCCCTGAACATTCAAAAGGGGTGCTTGCATGGTTAAGCCTTCTTCGCCTTGGTCGGCGCCTTACCGATGATGTTGCCCATCTTGTCCTTCTTGACCGCCAGCTTCGTCGGCTCGGTCCGGATCTTGCGGCCCTTGGCCGTCTCGGAGACGGATACCAGACCGCCGCGCGGGCCGGGAACCGGGCCCATCACGTAAATCAAGTTCTGCTCGGCCTCGACTTTGACGATTTCCAAATGCTGGGAGGTCGCGCCCTCGTGGCCCATGTGGCCGGCCATGCGCTGGCCCGGAAGCACGCGGCCCAAAGACCGGCGCGAGGCCAAAGACCCCGGAGAGCGCTCCTTGTCCGAAGCGCCGTGCGATCCGGGAAGTCCGCGGAAGTTGTGCCGCTTCATGACGCCGGCAAAGCCATGTCCCTTGGACACGCCGCGGACGTCGACGTAATCTCCGGACTTGAAAATTTCTCCGACCGCGACAGTCTGCCCAGCCTCCAGACCCCTGGCGTCCTTGACCCGAAACTCGCGCACGTAGCGCGCGGGCGCGGCGCCCGCCTTCTTGAACTGCCCCAGAAGCGGTTTGGGCAGGTTTTTTTCCTTGCGCGCCCCATAGCCCAACTGCACAGCGTTGTAGCCGTCCGCGCCTTCCGCAGTCTTGACGCGAAGCACCGCGCACGGACCGGCCTTAACCATCGTGACGTCGCACAAGTTCTTGTACTTGGGGTGATAGACCTGAGTCATCCCGACCTTCTCGCCCAAAATGTCGCGGAAGCTGGCGGGCGCCTTCTTGACGCCCCCCGTTTTCGCCGCCTCTGCCGTCTCTGTCATGTTTGAACCGTTTCCCAAAAATCCTTAAAGCTTGATTTCGACGTCCACGCCCGCCGGCAGATCCAGCTTCATGAGCTCGTCCACCGTCCGCTGCGTCGTGCTGTTGAGCTCGATGAGGCGCTTATGAATGCGCATCTCGAACTGCTCGCGCGACTTTTTGTCCACGTGCGGAGACCGCAGCACCGTGTACTTCTTGATGCGGGTCGGCAACAGAATCGGGCCGCAAACGACCGCGCCCGTGCGCTGCGCCGTTTCGACAATCTTGCCTACGCTCGCGTCCAGAATGCGATAGTCGTAAGCCCGAAGGCGAATGCGAATTCTCTGCTGAGGACCAACCGCCGTCTCTGCCATGTTATTATACCTTATTTTTCTGAATTTTAAGCGATGATATCGCTGACGACGCCGGCGCCGACGGTGTGTCCGCCTTCGCGCACCGCGAAGCGCAGCCCCTTCTCCATCGCGATGGGGCAGATGAGCTCGCACTCGATGTCGATGTTATCCCCGGGCATCACCATCTCCACGCCCGCAGGCAGCGTCACCGTCCCCGTCACGTCCGTGGTCCGGAAGTAGAACTGCGGCCTATATCCCTTGAAGAACGGCGTGTGCCGACCGCCCTCTTC
>DAIDHS010000019.1 GCA_027451985.1 Elusimicrobiota bacterium | reverse complement strand
TCACCGTGACCGTCAAGGGGCAGGGCAACTTAAGGGCCGTCGGCGACCTGGCGATGCCGGCATTGCCGAATTTCAGGACCTACGAAACGGTCAGCTCCCTCAATCTCGATAAGAAAAACGATATCGTGGAAGGCTCCAAAGTATACAAGACCGTCCTCATACCAAGAGTCTCGGGGGCGCTCTCCATCCCGCCCATTTCATTTTCCTATTTTGATCCCGTCCGCGGCGCTTACGAAACCGCCCGCACCGAACCTCTTCCGGTCAGCGTAAAGCCCGGACCCGCGAACCAAACGATCGGCCCCATTTCATCGGGCGCGGCGGAGCCGGGGCTGACCGAAATATCCCAAGACATCCGCTACCTAAACGTGAACCCGGCCAAGTCGCCCATCGCGGACCTCCTGCGCAAGCTCGGGCGCGGCGGGCCGCAAAACGCAATCCCCTTTATTTTCTTCGCCGCCTGCCTGCTTTGGCGCGGAGCGGAGAGCCGTCGACTTTCAGATCCCAAGCGCTTGCGCGCGCGTCAAGCCTACAAAGCCGCGCTCTCGCTCATCGCGCAGGCGTCGGCCGCGCAAGATTCCAAGGAATCGGCGGACTTGCTGAGCGAGGCCCTGTGCAACTATCTGGCGGACAAGATCGGCGAGCCGCCCGCCGGACTGACCTTGCGCCGGGCGCAGGAACTCCTGCGCCAGCGCTATCCAAAACTCAGCGACGGAACCTTGGCTCGCATTAGAAACGCCTGGGAAGAGTTCGACCTCCGCCGATTCGCTCCCGCCGCTCATACCGGGCCGGCTCAGGCAACAACCGTGGATCTGCCCGAACTACTTAAGGCCCTGGAAAAGGAGCTCGACGCGTGAAGCCTTGGATGAAAAGATGCGGCGCGGTCTTTGCGCTCATGACGGCGGCCGCGTGGCTGCCCGCGCGCGTCGCGGCGTTTGCGCCGCCCTCGGAGTTCGCGCAGGCGCAGAAAGAATATGATGCGGGAGACTACGCAGCGGCGGCATCGGTCTACTCCCTGCTTTCCGCTCAAGATCCTCGCAACTCCGCCTACCTCTACAATCTCGGCGACTCCTTATTCAAAGAGGGAAAGCTCGGACCGGCGATCGCGGCGTATCAGAAGGCCTTCGATCTCGATCCGCGCAATTCCAACATCCGCTACAACCTTAATTTCGCGCTCAAGAAAGCCGGAGAAACCCTGGTTCCTCCCGGAGTGCCGCCGGTCCTTTTCGACATTTTCTATTGGTTCAGTCTGCCGGAGCTTGCCGGCCTGCAGTGGGCGCTGTGCTGGCTGGCGCTCTTCCTCTGCGGATTATGGGTTCTGATGCCCAAGACCCGGGCTAAGCTCACGCCTTGGACCGGCGCCGCCCTGGCGCTTTGGATTTTCTGGGGAGGCTGGTTTTTAGTGCGGAAAAGCCTTGGGCCCACGCGCCTCGGAATCATCGTAAGCCCATCGGCTGAAATCCGCAGCGGACCCGGGAGCGGATTCAACGTGATTTTCACAGCTCCAGAAGGCCGACGGGTGGAAATCCTGGCCCCGCAGGGCAGCTGGCTTGAAATCGGCGTGCTGAAGGAAGGCGTCCAGGGATGGATCAAGTCCGACTCGGTGGAAGGCGTGTGAAGACCAAAAAATCTCCGCTCACAAGAGGTCATGCTCCGATGGCAAAACAGGAAACCCGCGTTGAGAAGGACTCCCTGGGAGAAAAAAAGGTGCCGGCCCAGGCGTACTACGGCATCCAAACCCTTCGGGCGTCGGAAAACTTTCCTGTCTCCGGCTTAAGGGCTCACCCGTCCCTCATCCGCGCCTACGCTTCCATTAAGAAGGCCTGCGCCATGGCTAACGGCGAATTGGGGGCGCTGGCCAAGGACAAAGCCGAGGCCGTCGTGAAGGCATGCAACGAGGTGTTGGACGGCCGGTGGGACGCGGAATTCATCATCGACGTCTACCAAGCCGGCGCCGGAACCTCCTTCAACATGAACACAAACGAGGTCGTCGCCAACCGCGCCGCGGAAATCCTAGGAGGCGCAAAAGGCGAGTACAAACTCGTCCATCCCAATGACCACGTCAACATGGCCCAGTCGACCAACGACACCTTCCCGACCGCGACTTACGTCGCCGTGCTTATGGAGACCCGCAAGCTCCTGCCGGTCTTGGATTCGCTGGCCCAAACCTTCGGTCAAAAAGCCGAGGAATTCGCTGGCGTCATCAAGTCGGCGCGCACGCACCTGCAGGACGCCGTGCCCATCACCCTGGGCCAGGAGTTCGCGGCCTACGCCCAAGCGCTCTCGGCTTGCCGTGAGGAAATCGCGCGCCGTTCGGAGCTTCTGCACCATGTGGCGCTGGGGGGAAACGCCGCGGGTACGGGCATCAACAGCGCGCCGGGATTCCGGGAAAAGGCGGTCAAGCACCTAGGACAAATCACGAATCTCCCGCTCAAAGTCGCGCGCGATCCGCGCATGGCTCTGCAGAGCCACCAGCCTCTGGCGGCGGTTTCCAGCGCCTTGAAGGAGTTGGCCCTGGAGCTTATCCGCATCTCCAACGACCTGCGCCTCATGTGTTCGGGACCCATCACGGGTTTTGCCGAAATCACTTTGCCGGCAGTGCAGCCCGGGTCCTCCATAATGCCCGGCAAGATCAATCCCTCGATGATTGAGTGCCTCAACATGATTTCGTTCCAGATCGTGGGCCGGGACTTGGCCGTGGGGCTCTGCGCCCAGGCGGGCCAGATGGACTTGAACGTCATGACGCCCCTGGTCGCCTACGATCTGCTCGATTCCATCCGGCTGCTCGTCAACTACCTGCCCGTGGTAGATCAGCGCTGCGTGCGCGGCATCTCGGCGGACGCCGGAAAATGCAGCTCATACTTCGAGCAAAGCCCGTCTTTGGCCACGCTCCTCAATCCTAAAATCGGCTACGCGAAGGCGGCCGAGGTCTTCAAGGAAGCGGTCAAGCGCAAGACGACCGTTGGAGCCGTAGTCCTGGAAAAGAAAATCCTATCGAAGAAGGAACTGGAAGATTTATTCGATCCCAAGGCCGTCACCGGCGCCCTAGATGGAAACGACCGGTAGAACGAAAACAGTTGATAAAGACACAACAAACGGAGGATTCAATGCCCGAACCTAAAATCGCCCAAAAAGCGCCTTACGTCAAAAAGGAAGAACCCGGCGTCAAATTCTGGTGCGCCTGCGGACATTCCCAGAACCAGCCCTACTGCGACGGATCCCACTCGCGGCTCAACACCGGGATGACGCCCATCCGCGTGGAGATTAACGAAGCGAAGACCGTCGCTTGGTGCGGCTGCAAGCACTCATCGAAAAAACCTTACTGCGACGGAACGCACGCGAAACTCGGTTGAACCCAAACCGCCGCTTCCTTGCGGCCCGGAAATAGTAAAATTACCGGCGTGAAGGAACTAGACTACCGGCCGTCCAAAACCAACGCGCAAGGCGGCTACGCGGAGCGGGTTTACGAAGTTTTCCGCAAGCACTTGGCTCAGAGCGGCCTGCGTCTGACCTCGCAGCGCCGGCGCATCCTCGATTTCATGCTTAACAGCGACCGGCACCTCGGGCAAGAAGACATCTCCCAGGCCATGCGCCCGCACGGCCTGGGCCGCGCGACGGTCTTTCGCACGCTCAAGATGCTCGAGGAATGCGGCCTAGTCAACCACGTTTCGGATGAATCGGGCCGGCGCCGCTTCGAAGTCAATCTCGAGCGCCCGCATCATGACCACCTCATCTGCATCTCCTGCGGACGCATCCAGGAGATGCGCTGGCCCAAGCTCGAGAAAATCCAGGAAGACACCTGCCGCAAATTCGGCTTCGCCCCGCAATGGCATCGGCACGAGATTTTCGGGCTGTGCCGGGATTGCCGAAAAACTTGACCCACGCCTTGACGGCCGTCCACCTGCGCTGGGTCTTCATCGCCGTTTTTGCCTGCGCCTACGTGCTCATCGCGGTGGAAAACGGCGTGGGCACCCACATCAACAGAGCGGCCGCCGCCTTCTGCGGCGCAGTGGCTATGGTGCTCTTGGGAGCCGTCAGCCTGGACCAGGCCTACCTGTGCGTGGATTGGAACACCATCTTGTTCCTTTTGGGCATCATGATTCTGGTCGCGCACTTCCAAATTTCCGGTTTCTTCGAATGGGTCGCCTCGCGCACGGCGGCGCTGGCGCGCACGCGCGTCGAGCTTCTGGTGTTCCTTGTCTTCACCTCGGGCCTCCTGTCCGCCTTCTTCGTCAACGACACCATCTGCCTCGTGTTCGCGCCCGTCGTCCTGGAAATCACCGAGCGACTGGACCTGCCTCCCATTCCTTACCTGACCGCCCTGGTCACCGCCGCCAATATCGGCTCCGTCATGTCCGTGACGGGAAACCCGCAGAACGCCTTTATCGGCATTACCGCGCATTTTTCCTTCTTCGACTTCCTCGTCCGTATGGCGCCGATTTCGCTCGTCGGGCTTTCCCTGGACGCCTTGACCCTGGCCCTCATGTTCCGCAAGAGTCTTTTCGGCCATCCCGATCTCTCCCGGGCGGCGGGGAAAATCAAGGCCCCCTTGGACAAGACCCTACTGGTCAAATGCGCGCTCGCGGCCGCCGTTTTGGCCGGCTTATGGGCCGCCGGCTTTTCTTTCCCGCTCGCCGCGGCGGCCGTCGCCGCCCTAATTCTCGTCATAGGACGCGTCAAAACGGCGGAAATCCACGCCCAGGTGGACTGGGAACTGCTCTTGTTTTTCGCCTCGCTCTTCATCCTCATTCAAGGCTTCGAAGCCTCCGGCGCCACCGCCGTCCTTCTGCGATTGGTCGCCCCCGCGCTCAAAGGCTCCGCCGGATCGCGCCTGGCAGCGGCGGGGGGAGCCATGCTCGTGCTCTCCAATTTGGTCAGCAACGTCCCCGCGGTCATCCTGGCTCATCCCGTCATCGAAGCGGCCGGCCACAACCGTATGCTCTGGCTGACGGTCGCGGCGTCGAGTACCCTGGCCGGGAACCTCACTCCCATCGGATCCATGGCCAATCTCATCGTTCTGGAGCAAGCCGGAGAGAAAGCCGCCATCGGCTTTTGGCGTTTTGTACGCGTGGGAGCACTGGTGACCGCCGCCACCCTCATTGCGGCGCTGGCCATCCTCTCCCTGGAAAGCCGGATGGGTATGATATAATCGATGGATCAGCCCGCCGAAATCCGGCCCATGAAGCTTCACACCATCGCTCTCGGGTGCCAGATGTCCGAAGCCGACGCGGAGGAAATGTCCGCGCCGCTGGCCTCGCGCGGTTTCTCGCGCGCCGAAAGCCCGGACGAAGCCGACGCCATCCTCATCTCCACCTGCACCGTCCGGCAGCACGCCGAGGACCGCGCGATTTCCCTGATCGGGTCTCTCAAGCCCTGGAAAGCGGCCGATCCCAACCGAGTGCTCATCGTCAGCGGCTGCGCTGCCGAGCGCGCGGGGGACTCCATCCGACGCAAATTCCCCTACGTGGACCTAGTGGTCGGGGCCAAATCCATCGCGCGCTTCCCTGAGCTCGTGCGGGAGGCCCTCGACGCCCGCTTTGACGCCCTTCGCGAACAGCGGGAAAGCTTCGCGCCGGAAGCCGCGCCGACCGAAGCCTCGCCCGTTTCGGCCTATCTGACCATCATGCGCGGCTGCAACTATTCCTGCTCCTACTGCATCGTCCCCTCGGTGCGGGGGCGGGAGCTCTACCGGCCCGTTGAAGACATTCTCAACGAAGCCCGCGCCAAGGTCGCCGCGGGAGCCAAAGAAATCATGCTGCTCGGCCAGACCGTCAACAGCTATGAGTCGGAGCACGACGGCGGAAAAGTCGGTTTCGGCGATCTGCTGCGGCTGATGGATCAAACGCCCGGCCTTGAGCGACTGCGCTTCATGAGCCCGCACCCCTACTACGTGGACGAAAGAATGCTCTCCGCGATGGCCGAATGCCGCGCGGTCTGCGAGCATCTTCACCTTCCGCTCCAGTCCGCCTCGGCGCGCGTGCTCAAGCTCATGCGCCGCAATTACACGCCGGCGGCCTATCTCGACAAAGTCCGCGCCGCGCGCTCGGCCGTGCCTGGCATTGTGATTTCCACCGACATTATAGTAGGATTCCCTACCGAGACCGAGGACGATTTCCAGGAGACTTTGGATTTTCTCAAGGAGGTCCGTCCGGCCTGGGCCTACTGCTTCAAGTATTCGCCGCGGGAGGGCACCCGAAGCGCCTCCTGGCCGGACGATGTTTCCCGGGAGGTCAAGGAAGACAGGCTCGGCCGGCTCAACCGGCTCATGGACGAATTGACGAGCAAAGCTTTGAACGCGCATATTGGAAGAACCGTTGAGGTCCTCTGCGAGGAGCCCGGCTTCGGCCGAACCCGGCAGGGCTTCAATGCGAAATGGGCCGGCGTCACGCGGCCGGGAGAAGCCGTTTCCTTGGCCGTCACTGGAGCGACCAAGAGAACTTTGCTGGGGGAAATAGCATGAAAGAAAAACGGACTGATTCCGCGGACAAGCGGCGCTACGCCCGGTTTCCGGTCGGCGGATTCGTCGGCCCCATCACCCTGCGTTTGGATTCCCGGGACAAAGTCTCTCAACCGGCCGTACTGACCGATCTCTCCGCCGGCGGGCTTTCCCTGGTGACCTTCATCGAGCCGCCTCACTCGAAAAAAATTGAGATGATCCTTTCCCTTCCCGGCCTTAAATCCGTATCGGTCGAAGGCAAGGTCGCCCGGGTCATCGAGAAGGGACAGACCTACAAGGTCGGCATTTCGTTTACGAAAATCGACAAGAAGCACAAAGCTCTCATCGACAGCATGGCGCTGGACAACCAGGACTGCGACATCCGCATCGCCCTGAAGCTTCCCGAAGTCTGCGTGCGCGATTGCCGATTCCACCACCTCTGCGCCAAACCCCAAAAAGCGGCGTATTGGAAAAAATAAGCGCCGCCGCTAAAATCATCTGCGTCGTCGGCCCGACGGCGTCCGGCAAGACCGAATTGGCCCTGGCCTTGGCCCGGCAATTAAACGGCGAAATCATCTCCGCGGATTCGCGCCAAATCTACCGGCGCCTCGACGCCGGTACGGCCAAGCCGGAACGGGATAATTCCGGCCGTGCCAAAGGCGTTCCCTACCATCTCATCGACATCGCGGAGCCCTCCGAATCCTTCGACGCGGGCCGTTTCGCCGATGCGGCGCGCGAAACCGCGCAAGACATTCTGCGCCGCCGCAAGCTTCCGATCCTTGCCGGCGGCACCGGACTCTACGTTAAGGCGTTCTTCGGCGGCCTTTCGCCTCTGCCGCGAGGAGACGCGGCCGTGCGCCGGCGCCTGGAGGATCTCGCGCGGGACAAAGGCCGCGCCTTTCTGCATGCCCGCCTAGCCGAGCGCGACCCCGCCGCCGCCGCGAAAATCCCGGCCAACAACATCCAACGCCTCGTGCGTGCGCTTGAAGTGCTGGAAATTACCGGGCAACCCATTTCCGAATTGTGGGGAAAACCGGCGGATGCGGCGCGGCATTGGGAGCCTTTGTTTCTGCGCATCGATTGGCCGGCTGAGGAGCTGCGGCGACAGATCGAAGAACGCTGCCTGGGCATGTGGCCCGGCATTCTCCGCGAAATCCGCGACTTGGTGCCCGCGCGCTACGACGGGACCGAGCCGGGCTTTCAAAGCCTCGGCTACGGTGAAGCCCTGGCCGCGGAGCGCGGCGAGATATCCCAAGAGGAAGGATTGGAGCTATTCATCAAACGCACCGCGGCTTACGCCAAGCGCCAACGCACGTGGTTCCGGCATCAAGAAAACTGCGTCTCCATTGCCGGCGCAAGCGCCGAGGAGATGGCCCGCCAAGCGCTTTTACGGGCGCGTCCTTTCCTGGCCTCGTCCCGATCCGAACCCGCGGTCTCATGAGCGAAAACGCTTTCTTGGTCGGGGTCGGGATCAAGGGCCGGACGAAAGAAAGTCTCGCGAGCTTCGCCGAACTCGAAGGCTTGGCGCAGACCGCGGGCGCGCGCGTGGCCGGGAAATTCTTCCAGGCGATCGAACGCTACCAAAGCGCCACGCTCATCGGCTCGGGCAAAGCGGCCGAAATCGCCGCAGCCGCAAAAAAAGCGGGCGTGCGCACCGTGATTTTCGATCGGGAGCTTTCCGCCTCCCAGCAAAAAAATCTGGAAGCCGTCATCAAGGCCAAGATCATCGATCGAACCAGGCTCATTCTGGACATCTTCGCGCGGCGCGCGCGCACCAGCGAAGGACGCATCCAGGTCGAGCTCGCCCAGTTGTCCTACCTCCTGCCCCGCCTGACCGGATCGTGGCGCGGATTTTCCCAGCAGGTCGGCGGCATCGGCACGCGCGGCCCAGGCGAGCGCAAAATCGAGTACGAGCGGCGCCACGTCCAGTACCGCATCGAACACTTAAAGAAGGACCTGGAGCGCATCCGCCGGGAGCGCGCCGTGCGCCGCAAAAAAAGGCTCTCGGTGCCGGTGGCGCAAATCGCGCTGGTGGGCTACACCAACGTCGGCAAATCAACTTTGCTCAACGCCATGACCGGCAAGACCCAGGTCTACGCCGATGATCGGCTCTTCGCCACGCTGGATCCGACCTCGCGGCGCGTGCGCCTCCCCGGCGGCGCTCCCGCGGTGCTGACCGACACCGTAGGCTTCATCCAGAACCTGCCCACGGATCTCATCGCCGCGTTCCGCGCGACCCTGGAGGAGGCCGCCGCCGCCGATTGCCTCGTCGTCGTTTCAGACCCGACCGCCGCGAACCTGGAGGCGCACGATCGGGCCGTCGATGAGACCCTGGCCGAATTGGGAGCGCGCGCGATTCCCGCCATTCGTGTCTTCAACAAGGCGGACGCGCTTGACGCCGCGCGCGAATCGGAATTGGCGAGGCGCTACCCCGACCGTCTCTTAGTCTCGGCCGTTTCAGGACGCGGCCTTGCGGATCTCATCCGGCGCATCCAAAGCGCCCTGGATCTCCGCGCCGCCGATGGCATCAAGCCTTAAATCGTGATACTATTTCCTTACGGTAGGGAAAAATATTAAAATCATGCGACATACCAAGCTTCCGCCGCTTCGGGCGCGGCAACAACAATCAGAGTTAAAATTTCGGGGGAACGAATAGGGATGGCAAAGAACGGCAAGGGCTCGCCTAAAGAGCCCGGGGAGGCCAAGGAAAAGGAAGTCCGCATCTACTCGCTGGCCACGACGGCCAATGAGTGCATCATCTTTCTGGAAGAAGTCACCGGCAACCGTCTGCTCCCCATCTGGATCGGGCTGGGGGAAGGCCAGGCCATCGCCATCCGTTTTTCCGGCATCGTCCTCCCGCGGCCGCTCACGCACGATCTGCTTCTGAGCGCCCTGAAGACCATGGGCTACGGAGTGGACCGGGTCGTCATCTCGGACATCAAAGACAACACCTTTTACGCTAAAATCTACATTCACAAGGGCGCCAGCGGCGCGATTCTGGACTCTCGCCCCTCGGACGCGATCGCCTTGGCCGTGCGGGCCGGATGCAATATCCTCGTGGAGGAGAAGGTGTTCGACCGCTGCCAGACGATGGTCAAGCCCATTACGGAGGACGAGGTCAGCAAGTTCAAGTCCGAACTCAAGAACCTCAAACCCGAGGACATCTTCAAGGACATCAAGGAAAAGAAAGAGGGCAACGGCGGGAAGGACGACAAAAAGGGAAAAGGGAGCGGGGATGAACAGGCTTGACGTCATTAAGGAAGTCTCCAAAATTTTAGGAACGAAAACCGAGGCGGCCCAGGCCGTCGAGGCCACGTTCGACACGATCCGGGCGGCTCTCCAAAGAGGGGAGAAAGTCGTCATCTCCAATTTCGGAACGTTCCGGGTCAAGGAGCGCCGCGAGCGCCAGGGCCGCAACCCGCGAACGGGGAAATCCGTGTCCGTCCCGCCGCGCCGCGGCGTGCGCTTCAAGGCCTCGCGCAATCTTCTGGATTCCGGCGACTAGGACCGCGATGCCCTTAGAGATTCCGCCCCTCCCGGACAAGCAGTTTTTCACCATGGGGGAAATTAGCCGCCTGATGCAGGTGCCGGCCTATACGCTCCGCTATTGGGAATCGCGCTTGGGCGTTCTGCGCCCATCGCGGCGGCCCAGCGGGCACCGGCGGTACACCCGCGCGGACGTGGAGACCATCGGATTGGTCCGGGATCTCGTCTACAAAAGGCGCCTGACCCTGGAGGGCGCGCGCAAAGCTCTCTTGGAAAGAAAACGCGGCGCAAAGACGTCCTCGGGAGATTTGCCCTTGGCCCAAAACGTCGCGGTCTCCGGGACAGCGACGAAAGTTTTGCGGGAAATCCGCCAGGAGATTCAAAGCCTGGTCTCGGAACTTTCCAGCTAGGCCGTTTGCAGGAAACCCGCGCCGTCTTCTCGTGCGTCGGCGCGGCTAAGACGGGGACTGGCTCAATGGTAGAGCGCTCCCTTGGGGTGGGAGAGGTTCCGGGTTCGATTCCCGGGTCCCCGATGGATTTGACGGGGTATAGCTCAATTGGCAGAGCGCCTGGTTCGGGACCAGGAGGTTCTCAGTTCAAGCCTGAGTACCCCGATTCTTTTTTCCGATTCCGATCTGGCCGCGGCGCGGAAAATATATAGTAGAATTCATGTCGCTTTGCCCTTGACGCGTCTATACCTGCGGGTCCGCGGCCGCGTGCAGGGCGTCGGATTCCGGATGTTTGTCTTGGAAAACGCCCGGCGCCTGGGTCTCGCGGGCTGGGTGCGCAACCGGACGGACGGAAGCGTGGAGATGGAAGTCCAGGGACGCAACGAGGATTTGGCCCGATTTAAGAACATGATCAAGACCGGTCATCCGTTCGCTCGCGTAGACAGCATGGAAGAAAAGGACCTTAAACCCGTCACGGAGGCGGCTCCTTTTGAAATCCGCTGACTCTTTCGCAATTCTCATCCCGAGCGCAGCCAAGGAGCGCTGAGACATGGAACCAACGACGGACATCACGACCCAATATTTCCGGGGCATACAAAAACTGGCGAACGTCGATCGCGAGGAGATGCACAAGCTTTGGCGCAAGGCCAAGCGCGGCGATCACGCGGCCAAGCAGAGCATCATGGAGGCCAATTTGCGCCTAGTCGTGCCCATCGCGAAGAAGTATCACCGCCAGGGCATCGACTTCCTGGACTTGGTCGAGGAAGGCAACCTCGGGCTTATGCACGCCGTGGACAAGTTCGAGCCCAAAAAAGGCTACCGTTTCTCCACATATGCGTCCTACTGGATCGAGCAGTCCATCCGCCGCGCGGTCGAGGAGCAGTCCAAGACCATCCGCATCCCGCCCCACGCCTGGGAAGCTCTGCGCAAGTGGCTCAAGCAGTGGGAGAAGATGCACCTGGCCCTGGGCCGCGACCCGACGCTGGCCGAGATGGCCCGCAAGATGCACTGGACGGCCCGCCAAGTGCGCGGGGTCTTGGACGCCGCCGAGGCCGCCAAGGGCATCGGGTCGCTTGAGACCCCCATCGACAGCGACAACGAGACCATGACCATCGAGGACACCATCTCCGAGTCGGACAACCAGTCCCCCGAGAACCTCATCTCCGTTTTGAAGCTGCACGACGAGCTGGGCTTGGCGCTCAAGGAAATCGGCGACCGCGAGCGCATGATCGTGGAGCTGCGCCACGGCCTGACCGGCAAGGTCCCCATGACCTTGGAGGAAGTCGGCAAGCGCTTGAAGCTTTCCCGCGAGCGCATCCGCCAAATCGAGGAGCGCGCCCTCCTGCGCCTGCGCCGCATCGCGAATCAAATGGGCCTCATCGAAATCAACGAGACTCGGCCCGCCACCCCCAACCTGCAGCCCGGCTGGCACATGCCCCAGGTGCGCACCAACATCCTGGGCCAGCCCATCGGCCGGCAGAAAAGCTCGCAGAACCTGATGCCGCAGGTCATCCGCCGCCGCGTCATGGTCTCCGGCATCCGCCGCATCGTCAAGAAAAAGCGCGGGTCCAAATGAAATCCGCCGCGCGCGACCTGCGCTCGCTCATCAAGGACGTTCAGGATTTCCCGAAAAAAGGAATCGTCTTCAAGGACATCACGCCGCTTTTGGCCGACGCGCAGGCCTTCGCGGACGCCATCGATCAGATGGCGGCGCCGTTTGCCGATCGGGGCATCGCTTTGGTGGCCGGCATCGAGTCGCGCGGGTTCCTTTTGGCCGGTCCCGTGGCCCAGCGCTTGAAGGCCGGAGTCACTTTGATCCGAAAGAAGGGGAAACTGCCCCGCAAGACCGTGGGCGTCACCTACAGTCTTGAGTACGGCGAGGACAGCCTGGAAGCCCACGCCGACGCCGTGCCGGCGGGCACGAAGGTGCTTGTAGTTGACGACGTGCTGGCCACGGGGGGGACCGCCGCGGCCGCCTGCCAGCTCGTGGAGAAGTTGGGCGGATCCGTAGAAGGGCTTTCATTTCTCATGGAGCTCGCATTCCTGCGCGGCCGCGCCAAGCTCGACGGCCGCGAAATCCGCGCGCTCCTGGCCTATTGACGCGGAGGCGTCCGAATTCACGCCCCGATAGCTCAATGGATAGAGCTACTCCGTCCTAAGGAGAAGATGGGGGTTCGATTCCCTCTCGGGGCACTTTTGTGCTTCAATTGCTTTTTAACGACGCATACTGGAGATAGTCATGGGAAAACACTGGGCCAAGCAGCAGGCGAATCAGAACGAGTTGGAGGACTTTCTCGTCCTGGGAATGACCTGGATTCGCCTCAATCGCCAAAAAGCGGCCGCCATTGCCGGTGGAATCCTTGTCCTGGCCGCGGTAGGGGGATTTATCCTTTATACGGCCCATAAAAAGGCCACGGCGGCCTGGAACGGCCTGTTTATCAGCCGCAGCCTAGCCTATAGCGGCCACGCCAAAGAAGCTTTAGAAGAAATCCAGCGCATGGAAAACGACTATCCGGGCCAGCCGGCCACGGCCTACGCCGATCTTTTCGGGGGCGACGTTCTTTATCAGGGGGGCCAATATAAGGATGCCCTCTCCTACTATCAGAAAGTCCTGGACCAAGGCCGCCCTACGGTCATCCTGCCGTTCGCCTTAGGCGACACCGCCCTAACCCAAGAGGCCATGGGAGACTGCCAAGACGCCTCGGCCACGGCCCAGCGCTTCTTGGACACCTATCCGGACAACTTCCTGGCTCCCCAAGTGCACCTCTCCCTGGCCCGCTGTCTCGACACCCTCGGCGACAAGGTCCAGGCCAAAGCCGACTACCAGAAAATCGCCATCGAATACCCCGGAACCTCCTTCGCGGCCCTGGCTCAGAAAAACAGTCAATAACACTCAATAACAAATCATAGCTCTTGACATAAAACAGGGGCTTTGGCTAGAATCCGGGAAGTCCTCAAGGGCGACCTTGGGGATAGCGTAGGCCCCCGCGTAAGGCGGGGGATTAAAGCGTATCTCCGCCTTAGGCGGGGCTTACGGACGCGAAATTAAGGAGGACAAACGTCAATGAAGAAGCTCCTAGGCTCGACATTGGCCCTGGCTATGTTCGCCGCTTATAGCCAAGCCGCTAATGCCGATACGCTGTTGAAGAACCTCACCTTCAACGGCAAAGTCGATGTGCAGGCCGTTTCCGCGAACAACGTTACGGACTTCAACAGCAAGGCATACGACCAAATCGGCGACGCCCAGACCCGGGTACAGTTGAACGCCGGCTGGGACATGCTCGACAACGTGCACGCCATGGCGAGCGTGGTCAACAACAACTCGCTCTACGGCGTAGCCGATAAGACCGGTGTCAACAATGTCGGAAGCAATGTTGCTGGCCAGCCCCTGGACGGCACGACAGGCCTTCTGGGCAACACGTTCTTGACCCAGGCTTACCTGAAGATCGACAAGCTCTTCGGCGCCCTGGACACCACGATCGGCCGCCAGTACTACGGCAACCCCGGAGACTTGGTGGTTTATTACGGCCCTCAGGACAACATCTACGGTTTGGCCGTCAACGCCCTGGATGCCTTCCGCTTCGACTGGTCCAACGACATGGTCGGCGTGACCGGCATCGCGGGTAAGACTACTGCGGGA
Source organism: Elusimicrobiota bacterium (assembly GCA_027451985.1). Lineage (GTDB taxonomy): Bacteria > Elusimicrobiota > Elusimicrobia > UBA1565 > UBA9628 > JAGWJU01. Next base: position 37,709 of record DAIDHS010000019.1, on the reverse strand, counting down.
ACCGTCACCGCCTTAGGCGCGGGCAGTGAAAAGAGCGACGTTGACCTGCGCGGCATCAACGTTACGGCTAAGGGCAACGAGATGTACAACGGCGGCGTTTACCTCTACAACTCGCTGACCCATAATGGCGGCGTGACCACCGCGGCGGGCGATAACGACCTCTTCGTCGCCGGCTTGCGCGGCAAATACATGATGCAGGGCGCGACTCTCGGCGCCGAGTTCGACAAGAACTTCGGTGAATATCGCACTGCGGGACCCGTCAGCAGCAACTACAACGGTTGGGCCTTGAAAGTGGATTTGGGCTACAAGGCTGACCTCGCTGCAGCCTCGGTCTCTCCTTGGGCCGAGTTCACCGACCTCTCCGGAGGCTCGGGCCTGAACAGCTACTTCACCCCGATCAACACGGACTATCGCCCCGGCGGCATCTACGGCCTCTTTGCCGGATACGCAGGCGCGTCCGCGACGCTGGGCAGCGGCACGGGCCTCGGCCTTGGCACCTTGAACCAGATTGGCAACCAAACCATCTGGGGCATCGGCGTCAAGACCACCCCGGCGGCGCTCTCCAAGCTCACTGCGGGGATCGCTTACTGGGACTACGGCTATCAAAACGTGGCTGGCGAAAAAGCCAACGTTGGAGCTGGAACTCTCGGCAATTCCCACATCGGCTCTGAAATCGACCTGACCGGCTCCTGGGCCGAGTCCGACAACGTCAGCATCAACGGCGCAATCGGAACGTTCCAGCCCGGCGGTGCGATCAACAACCTGAACGGCGGTGCGGTCAGCCCGGCGTTCCTGGCGAGCACCAACGTTTCGGTCAAGTTCTAAAGAGCTTAACCTAGCGTCAACAAACAAAGCCCCCTCGGCCTTGCGCCGGGGGGGCTTTCGTTTAATACTCTCGCCACATTCGTTTCCAATAGGCATTTTTTGCCGTTTTTGATAGGATAGCTTCGTTATGCCGTTAAAACGGACCGACAATCCTTTGAGACCGCTTTCAACCCTATTCTGCGCCGCACTATGCCTCGCAGCGATTGGCTTCACGGCATCCGCGGCCCGCGCCGCCAGCCTCGACTTGACCGCCCAATACAAGTTCGACTCCATCGCCTACGACAACCTCGGCATGACCACGCACGCCTCGAACAGCCATTCCTTCATGGCCGACGACGCGCGCCTGGGCTTTGCCGTGAACCAAATCGACCTCGGGTCCCTGGGCGGCGGCGATCAAGCCATGGATGTCAAACTTTTGCTACACGCCCTTGGGGCGCCCGGCTTGAACACCATGCCCACTCCCTTCAGCCGCGTCGCCGCCAACTACCCCAGCACCGATTTCACCCCGTTCATCGAGAACGCCTATATCCGCATCCACAATCTTTTGAACACCCGGATGGTCGCCACCATCGGCCGGCGCTCCTTCAAGCTGGGCAGCGGGCTCCTCTTGGACGACGACGGCGCGGGCCTGACCGGCGCTACGCTGCTCATCCCCCTGCCCTGGTGGACCATGAAAACGGAACTCTTCGTCTTTAAGACCGACGCCTTTAGCGCGTCGAGCGCGCCGGCGGGGGGGTATTTTAGCCCGGCCGGGGGAAACAGCCTCGACCTCTTCGGTTTTACGCTCGCCTTTCCCACGGACGGCCTTTGGCAGTTAAACGAACTCGTGGAGCACGACCCGGCGCCGGAAACGGTTCCAGGCTGCGTCTCTGGCTCAGGCGGCGACCCGGCCGCCTGCACGGTCTCGCACGCGCTTAGGAGCTTCACCAGCGTGCGCTACACCATCAACGTGGGCCCGCTGTTCTTTGACGGCGAGGGCGCCGTCGAGAAGGGCTACGGCTACAATGCGGTCGACAATTCCGGAAACTCCCTGGGCCGCGTGGCCTACGACGGCAACGCCGAGGTCCTGCGCGCCAAATGGAAGCAGCCGCTTTATCGCGTGGGCGAAGGCATCGCCCGCATCACCGTGGCCCACGGCAGCGGCTACAACCCCGGCGGCAGCACCACGGACACCGCGTTTTTTCCGTCCCACGGACACCAGTTCAGCGGCTTGACGCGCGACGGCTTCGGAGAATTCTTCGGCGCGACTCCTTACAGCGCCTTTGGCGGCTCCTATACGCCCACCGGCAACCCCAGCGGCCTGCCCGCCAATGCCAGCGGCATCGACGTCGTGGGCGCGGGCTACACGCCTCCCGCCTATCACGGCGTGGCCCTGGACCTCGATTACTACTTTTTTCAGGCCGATCGCGTGCTCAACACCTCGGGAACGCTCGGCAACGAGTGGGACATCGGCCTGCGCTACGACCTGACCAGCACCTTGGATTGTTCTCTCACCTACGCCCTCTTCAAAATCGGCCCCGCCATCAACCCGGGAGGGGGGACGGCGAACAAGATTGACGTGGCCGTCTCCGGCCGGTTCTAAGCGCTTCACCCCTTTTGCCTGAGGCCGTCTGCCCTCCATCCATCCACAAGCCTGTTCACACCTGCCTGTCATTATTACGGCATTAATCCGGCTTATAAAATATTTATATGTCTAATATAGGTACATTTAATTGCTTAAAATTAGTTATCAACATGTTATTGACATAAATATATTCTTATGCCACAATGATGTCCCGTCATGGAACACAAGGAACCGAACCTGCGCCTGCGCTTTAGGCTGCCCAGCGGCGCCGAATTCGAAGCCGAGGGACCGCGCAGTTTCATCACCGAAGAAAAAGACGTCTTCCTGTCGGAACTTGGAGAACGCACAGCCACCGGTACACCCGAACAGATCCAGCGCAAACCAGTAGTCCAGCAAGCTCTCGGCGCCGTCCCGGACATCGCCTGGGACGCCATTATCGAGCGTCGCGGCGACCGCCAGATCCAGCTGCGCGGCAAATTAAAGGCCGAACACTCCGAAAAAGAAGCCTGCCTGGTGCTCCTGGCCGCGGCGGAAAGGCTTTTAAATGAGCCAAAACCATTGGCTACAATGCTGGCTAAGTGGCTCAGGGCCTCGGGTTACGCCATATTAAGGATAGACCGGGCCATCCAGGAAGGGCTCTCGCAGGGCCAAATCATCGCTTCAGGCTCCAAGCGCGCCCGGCGCTACGAACTCACCGGTCCTGGCAAAATAAAGGCTTATCTACTGGCCCACGAGCTCAGCCGGACCATCACCGGCAGGGCCTAATTCGCCGCAATCCAGCCAAATCCCTCAAAAGGGGATATTTATATTATTACTGATAATAAATATTATGTTACCTAATATACCACACAGCATCATGATTATAAACCTATAAATACTATTATTATTTAGTAAATTTATATTTATTTATAAGTTATTTTTTAATATTTCGCTAAATCTTATCTATTTTTAAAATTAGCACTCAAAATCAAAGCAAAATTTCTCCCAAAATTTTCGCAAAATAAAACCGAGGAACGCGCGCACCTCAAAAATTGGCAACTTTCAGGCAAAAATCAGGCTGTCCGGAGCAGGCCGAAAAAACCCAGGAAAGAAAGGACGTAAAAGTTGCCAAGAATAGGCCCCGGCCGGAAAAAACCAGAAAACAATTTGGCTCATTTGGACGCGCCAAAAAACCCAGGAAAGATCCGAGGGAAAAAACCGCCGAAGGATCGGCGGTCAAAAAACCGGAAAGAATCGCGGTGGACGCCGGACTGCGGCGCCAAAAAAACCCTTAGATGGGTTTTTGCTCCGGGGACGGGGCGGCGCGCTCTGGCAGGAAAATGCCCAGACCGATGACCGCATAGCCGCCCAAGATGAGGAAAGGCGCCAAGTTGGAAGCCCAATTGCGCCCCATACGGTCCGTCAGTGTCAACACGAAAAACCCAAGGGCTAGAACGCCGATTCCCAGGCCAATCACCATCTTGCCGCGCGAGGAAATGGGTTCAACGACCGCGGGCGCGGCCGAATTGAGCGCCTGGGCGGCTTTTTCCTTTCTCTTACTCTTCTTTCCCATGGGTTTTCATTATAGCAAGGCTAGATTTCCGGGCCCAAGAGCTCTTTCAGGGTTTCTCGCTGGCGCACGAGCCTCGCCTTCCCGTTTTCAATCAGGATTTCGGCGGCGCGGGGCCGGGAATTGTACTGCGAGCTCATGGAAAAGCCGTACGCGCCGGCTTTTGAGACGGCGATAAGGTCTCCCGGCATGGTTTTAGGCAGCCAAATACCGCGCGCCAGGAAGTCCGCGGACTCGCAAATCGGCCCGACGACGTCCGTTTTCTCGCGCTTGCCGTCTTTTTTTTCCGGCCAGACGGGATGCTTGGCTCCGTAGAGCGCGGGTCTGGCCAAGTCGTTCATGGCCGCGTCCACAATCAGGAACTTGCGGCCGAAGCTCTCCTTCCTATAAAGCGCGCGCGAGAGCAGAACGCCCGCGTCCGCCGACAAATAGCGTCCCGGCTCGATGACGAGCCGCGCGCCGGGACAGGCTTTCATGGTTTTTTTCGCGAGCGAGGCCAGCCCCCTCAAATCCAGAATCTTACCCCCCTCATCGTAATCGACCGCGAATCCTCCTCCTATATCTAGAAACTCAAGCGCCGTCCCGCTTCCTTTGAGCGCCGCCGCCAGTCTCTCGAGGGCGCTTAAAAGCTCCCTGTAGGGCCGCAAGGACGCGATTTGCGAGCCCAGGTGCGACTGCAGACCGACGACGCGGAGATGACGGCTTCTAAGCGCCTGCCGGGTGATGATGAGCGCTTCCTCGGGGCTCACCCCGAACTTGTTTCCCGCTTCGCCCGTGGCCACGTGGGGATGCGTGCCGGCCTTGATGTCGGCGTTGATGCGCGGCGAAATGGGCGCGACGATGCGCAGCTTAGCCGCTTCGCGCTCGATGGCAAAAAGCTCCTCCCGGGATTCGACGTTGAAAGCCATAATTTTCCGGCGCAGCGCCAGGCGGATTTCCTCGCGGGTTTTCCCCACTCCGGAATAGACGATGGTCCCGGGCTTAAATCCCGCCGCCAGAGCGCGCAGGATTTCTCCGCCTGACACGACTTCCGCGCCGCAGCCGGCGCCCGAAAGAATGCGGCAAAAAGCGCGGTTGGAATTGGCCTTAAGCGCGTAGCAAATCAGCGGAGAGAGGCCGCCGAAGGCGGCGCGCATGCGCGCGAGCTTTTCCAGGACGGTTTTTCGGGAGTAGACGTAGAGCGGCGTGCCGAACCGGGCCGCTAATCTTTTGGCCGGCAAGCCTTCCAGCTGAAGCCTGCCGCCGCGATAAGCGATCATTGCCTTCCGGCGCGAAGAAGCGTCTTACGGCGGCCGACGGCCGCCGCGGTCTTCATTCAGCTCCGGGCGAGAGCAAATCGCCCAGCGTCAAGGGCTTGGGTGGCGCCAGGTATTGGGCGGCCTTCTTGCGCCCCTCGATTTCCGCGTAACGCTTGAGCGAGACGGCGACATCGAAGGTTTCCGGACGCACGCCCAAAACCACGGCCGAAACCCTGTCCCCCGGCTTGTAAGTCGAACCTTCCTCGCATTCGCGCAAAGGGCAGAACCCGGCCTGCTTGTCGGTGATCTTGAGCTTGACTCCCTCGGGCAGGACTTCGAGGACCTCCGCCTTGACAATCATCTTGACGGGATACTTCTTGGCGACGGCGTCGGCCGGATTGGGCAGGAGCTGCTTGACGCCGAAAAGCACGGGTTCGTCCCCTTCCGTCGGTTTTGAAAGGACTTTAAGCCTCAGCTTCGTGCCGCGCTCGAACGCCTTCATGTCCGGCTTGCCCCAGGCTAAATCCGAGAGGCGCACGAAGCCCTCCAGGCCGCCGATGTCCACGCTCACGCCCGCAGGACCGACACGGACGACGCGGCCGATGCGGACTTGGCCGGGCTTCAACTCGGAGAGGATTTTCTCCCGGCGCTTGCCGGCCTCTTCCTCGAGTACCGCCTTGCGGGAGATGACGATCTGCTTCTTCGCCTCGTTCAATTCGATGATCGTGCAGCGCACCCCGGTACCGACCATGCGCTCGGGGTTGCGCACCGGCCGCAAGTCGGAGAGCGACGCCGGCATGAAGCCCGGCACGCCGCCCACGTCCACCAGGAAGCCGCCCTTGATCGCTGACTTGATGCGGCCGCGCACGCGGGCTTTCTCCTCGTAGGCTTTGCGGCAGGCCTGCCAGCCCAGCTCCAGGGTCGCGCGCTTGTGGGAGAGGGATATGCCGCCGCGCCTGGACATGAGGACCACGGCCACGCGCTGGCCCGCGGCGGGAGCTTTCTCGAACTCGGAAAGAGCCACCGCGCCGTCCTGCTTCTCCCCGACGTCGACCAAAACCTCCTTGTCGGTGACCTGGATGACCTTCACCCAGGCGACTTGGTGCTCCGAAAGCTTTTTGGAGAGCATGTCCTGCTGCTCCAGCAGGGATTGCATGCTTTCCCCGCCCTCCGCGGCAGTCTCCTCGCCCGATTTTTCTCCCATTCCTTCTTTCATGTCAGTCTCCCCCTAATTTTAAAGCTCGAAAATGCGCGTCATGACGCGTTGCGCGAAGGCGACGCAGTCTTCGCGGCTGTGCGGATCGCCCGAAAACTCCATGGCCGGCCCGAAACGGATCGACAAAGGCCTGGCGAACGGGAACCGGTCCATGCCGACGAGCCGGGCTGGAACCACCGGAGCCTTGCCCAGCGCGGCCAAAAATCCCAAGCCCGGCTTGAGCTTGGGCTCTTTGCCTGGCCGCGCGCGGGTTCCTTGCGGAAACAAGCCCAGACAGCCGCCGCGTCCGAGAAACTCCAGGGCGCCGCGCATCGCGGAGACGTCCCCGCGGCTGCGGTCAAGAGGAATGCAGCCGCTGTTCGTGAAAAACCAGGATGAAACGGGGTTGCGGAAAAGCTCGGCCTTTGCCAGGAAGGACACGAGGCGCCTGGAGCCGGCGGCGCAGAATAAAAAAGGCGCGTCGGCCAAGGATGCGTGGTTGCCCGCGATGATGAGCGGGCCGTCTGCCGGAATGTGCTCAAGGCCGCTGACCCGGAGGCCCCAGAAGGCGCGCGCCGAGGCATTGATGACCCATCGGCAGACGCGGTGGAACGGAGGCAGGCGATCATGCGCAAGAGGCATTCTTGACGGCTCTCAATATTTTATTGGCCACTTGATGCAAAGTCAACTTGGTCGAGTCGATGGCCATCGCGTCCGCGGCACGCGAGAGAGGATTAATCTTCCGCTGCAAGTCGTTCAAGTCGCGCTTTAAGATGCCTTCCTTGATTTTTTGCCGGTCGGCGGGCTTGCCCGCGGCCCTAAGCTGGCGGTAACGGCGGTCGGCCCGCTCTTCGACCGAGGCGTCCAGGTAAATCTTGAACTCCGCGTCCGGGAAGACGTGGGTCGTGATGTCCCGCCCTTCCATGACCACGCCGCCGTCCTTGCCCAGACGCCGCTGCAGCCGGCACATGAGGCGCCGCACGCCCGCGTGGGCCGCGACGACGCTGGAGTTGGCGCTGACCCGCTCGTCCCGGATGTGCGCGCCCACGTCTTCTCCGTCCACGTAGGTCTTGAGCCTCCCGTCTGCCGTAGTCCGAAATTCCCATTTCAGCTTTTGAGCCAGAGCCACGACGGCGGGGCCGTCCTCCGGAGCGAACCCCCGTTCCAGCGCCTTCCAGGTTAGGGCCCGGTACATTTCCCCCGTGTTGAGGAAACCGTAGCCCAGCTTCTTCGCGATCAAATGGCCGACCGCCGATTTGCCGACTCCGGCCGGCCCGTCCATCGCGATGACGAATCCCTTTCTTCTTTTTTTCCGAGCCATGTCTTAAGCGGAAAGCGCCGCGGGTGTTTTCTCCAAAACGATTTTGACGGCCGAAACCAGGGCCTTGTTCTGCGCCGCGTTGCCGATGCTCACGCGGACGTGGTGCGCAAGGCCGTACTCGCCCAGCGGGCGCACGATGACGCCCAGCCGGAGCAAGGACTCGAACAGCTCGGCTCCGGGAATCGGCGAACGCGCGAATAAAAAATTGGCCGCGCTCTCTCCGACGACGTCCAAGCCGCAGCCGTTCAAGGCTCGGGCCAGCTTCGCGCCTTCCCGGCGCGCCAAAGCCACGCTCTTGGCCACGAACGCCTTGTCCTCCAAGGCCGCCAGCGCGGCTTTCTGGGCGGGCAAATTGACGTTGAAGGGCATGCGGATGCGGTCGAGCCAGCCGATAAGCTCGGGATGCCCCACGCCGTAACCCAGCCGCAGGCCGGCCAGTCCATAGGCCTTGGAGAGAGTGCGCAAAACGATTAAATTGGGATGACGCCGCACCAAACCGGGAAGGCTCTCGGGATAGTCGCCGAGCGCCGCGGCGAACTGGCAGTAGGCTTCATCAAGGATGACGACCACCGAGGACGGAACGGCGCGCAGGAACTCCGAGATCTCCGCTTCCGTGCTGTAGGTGCCCGTCGGATTGTTGGGACTGGCGACGAAGGCGACCTTGGCGCCGGACTGGGCGGCGGCGGCCATGGCCTTCAAGTCGTGCTTCCAATCCTTCATCGGAACTTCGCGCAGTTCCGCCCCCATCAGGAGGGCCTGCTGCTTGAAGCGCAGGAAGGCATACTGGGAAAAGACCGCGCCGTCCCCCGGATCCAGGAACGCCTCGCACACCAGGCGGATGATCTCGTCCGAGCCGTTGCCGACGATGACGCCCGCGGCGCTCCAGCCGTGGAGCTTGGCGACGGCTTCGCGCAGCTCGGGGCTTCGGCCCTCGGGGTACAAAAACGCCTTGGCGGCGGACTTGCGGAATTCCTTCAATGCCTTGGGCGAGGGGCCCAGCGGGTTCTCATTGGAAGCGAGCTTGATCACGCGCTTCAAGCCGTACTCCCGCTCGACCGACGCGATGGATTTTCCCGGAACGTACGCGGCGATGCGGGACAAGCAGGGCCGGGGCCTAATCTCAAGAGCCATGGCCATACGCGCAGAACGCCATCATGCGGCAGTCCTCTTTCTGGCGCCGGAAGGAATAGAACGTCGCGCTCTCGCAGCACGTGCAGGATTCGCACACCGAAACCGCCTCCGGTGCAAGGCCGGCCCGCACGAGCCGAGTCTTGGCCTCGGCGCCCAAATCGAGGTAAAGCCCGCCGCTCCGGCGGGACACGCTCGCCGCGGCGAAGCGCCCGGCCACGTCCGCGCCCACCTTGTAGCAGCACGGCCCGATGTGCGGCCCCACGGCGGCGCACAGCCGATCCGCCCCGAGCCCGTAGTGCTTGCGGAAAGCAGCTGCAGCCGTCTCCGGCATGCCGGCCGCGGTGCCGCGCCAACCGGAATGGAAAACGCCTAAGGCCGCGCCGGAACGCTCCCAGATGAAAATCGGCAGGCAGTCGGCAGCGTAAACCGCGGCGGCGACGTCCTTGCGGCGGAAAATCCAGCCGTCCGCCTTGGGCGCCTCCCCAAGCGCCGCGCTCTCAATGGGCTCCACGCGCGTCCCGTGGACCTGGTGCGGCACGAACAGGGGCCGCCCGCCAAGACCGGCTTTCTCCATGGCCGCCGCCCGCAGCTTGGCGTCTTTCATGTTTCCCAAAGCCCGCGTGGTGACGCCGTGGGCGACGCCCAAACGGGCCAGGCGTTCCTCGCGAAAAAACCCCTCCGCCGCGGTCCAGGCCGCGGCGTCTTGGGCCGCGGCGCTAGACATTCACCTTCCCGGGCGCGGCAATGCGGGTCGTCTTGGCGCCTCCGTCGGTCGGCGGACGACGCAGAGGCCGCACCCACTTGGTGAAGCTAGACGGCTTAAGCGAATACTCGTGGACCATCCGGACCACCTCGGAAATCGGCATGAACTTCTCCCAATTGATGCGCAGGATGCGCACGCCGGCCCGCTCCATTTCCCCGATGAACTGCTCGTAGTTCGTTTTGAGGAAACGCAGGTACTCCAAGTCGATGCTCTGCTCCATGGGCCGGCCGCGCATCTTGATGCGCTCCATCGCCATCTCGGGGCGGCAGTCGAGGTAGATCAGGAGCTGCGGAAACACCAGCTCGCGCAGGACCATGTTGTCGAAGAGATCCAGGTAGGTGTTGTAGTCGATGTCGGAGATGATCTTGTCGGGGTGGGCGTTGAGCATCCGCGCGAAGATGGTGTCCTCCCAAATGGTGCGGTCCTGCACCACGCCGCGGATTTTACCAAGGCTGATGCGCGTGACGAACTCGCGGTGCTGCCGGAAGCGGTGGTTCAGGAGCCAGACCTGCATCATCGTCCCGTAGGTTTTCATGTCGTGATAGAAATTTTCCAGGTAGGGGTTGCCGTCGACCTCCTCCAGGATGGGCTCGAAATTGAGAGCGCGCGCGAGCTCCACGGTCAACGTGGACTTGCCCACCCCGATGGTTCCTGCGATTCCGATGTAGCCTTCGGCGAACATTGCTTATCCCCCTTGCCTGACTTCCTGCTCGATTCCGCGCAGCGCCAGCTTGACGTCGTCCGGGCTTGTCGCGGCCTCCATGATGGCGGCCTCGGTCGCGAGTCCGTCCTTGAAAAGCTTGACCAGCGATTGATTGAACGTCTGCATACCGTAAAATTGCCCCTTCGCGCAGGCCTCCACGATGCCCACGGTGTTGTTGTCCTCGATGAGCTTGCGCACGTGGGCCGTCACCACGAGGATTTCCAGGGCCGGCACACGCCCGCCCTTGGCGCCTTTGACCAGGCGCTGGCTGATCACGGCCTTCAAGCTCTCCGCCAGCTGCACGCGGATCAAATGCTGCTGGTGCGGAGGATAAAGGTCCACGATGCGGGAAATCGTGTGGATGGCGTCGATGGTGTGCAGCGTGGCGAAAACCAAGTGCCCGGTCTGCGCGGCGGTCAGCGCCGCGGAGGTGGTCTCCAAGTCCCGCATCTCGCCCACCATGATGACGTTGGGATCCTGGCGCAGGGCCATGCGCAGGCCCTCGGCGTAATCCGCGGTGTCCTCGCCGATTTCGCGCTGGCTGATGATGGACTTCTTGTCCCGGTGCACGAACTCGATGGGATCCTCGATGGTGATGACGTGGTTGGCCCGCGTCTCGTTGATGTAGTCGATCATGGCGGCTAAAGTCGAGGACTTGCCCGAGCCCGTCACCCCGGTCATGAGCACCAGGCCGCGGCTGTTGTCGGAAATCTTTTTGACCGTGGCGACGGGCAGGCGCAGCTCTTCGATGGTGGGCACCCGCATGGGGATGAGCCGGACCGCGAGGCAGAGCCTCTGCCGCTGGCGGAAGGCGTTGACCCGAAAGCGCGCGGCGTCCTTGACCTCGAAGGAAAAGTCGCACTCGCCGCGCTGCTCGAACGCCTTTTTGGCCTTGGGCGTCGCGACGGACGCCAGCATCGCCGCGATCTGCTCTTCGGAAAACGCGTCCGGGGCCGCCTGGGAGAGCTCGCCGTCCACGCGGATGTAGGCCGGCCCGCCGGAGCGGACGTGGAGATCGCTGCCGCGGTTCAAGACGAGCTTTTGGATGAGCGCCGGGAAATCCATGCTATTTAATCTTCCTCGCCTTGAAGCGCAAAAACGCGGGCTTGAGCCACTCCGCCGGATCGGCCGGTGAAGAGCCGTCGGCGCCGGAATCGGCCAACGCGGTCTCGAGGGCCGTCTCCGAACCCAAAATTTTCCCGCCCCCCTCGGCAGACAGGTGCCCGAGCGTCGCGCCCCGGCGGTGCGGCTTCGTTCCCGGGAATCCCGTCGCGATGACCGTGATGCGGAGCGCGTCTTCCATGCCCTCATCGTAGACCGCGCCCACCTTGATCTTGGCGTCCGGGCTGGCCGCTCCGCCGATGATGCTCATGGCTTCGTCGATTTCGGCCATGCGCAGGCTGGTCTTGCGCGCGGTGATGTTCACGCTCAGGCGCTTGGCGCCGTCCATGGCGGCGTTCTCCAAGAGCGGAGAGTGGATCGCGGCCCGCGCGGCCTCTTCGGCGCGCCCCGGACCTGAGGCTTCGCCCATGCCGATCAAGGCGTCGCCCGCGTCCTTCATGACGGCCCTGATGTCGTTCAAGTCCATGTTGATGATGCCGGGAGTGGTGATGACGTCTGAAATGGATTGGATGGACTTGCGCAGGACGTCGTCGGCCATGCGGAAGGCCGTCTCGGTGGTGGTGTCCGAATCAATGATGTCGAACAGGCGCTGGTTGGGGATGACCAGGAGGGTGTCGACGCTCTTGCGCATCTCGCCGATGCCTTCCTCGGCGATGGCGGCGCGCGTGGTCTTCTCGAACGAGAATGGGCGGGTCACGACGCCGATGGTGAGAATTTCCATCTCCCGGGCCCAGGACGCCACCAAAGGAGCGCCCCCGGTCCCGGTTCCTCCGCCCATGCCCGCCGTGATGAAGACCAAATCGGTGCCCTTGAGAATCTCCTTGACTTGGGATTCGGACTCCAGCATGGCCATGCGGCCTTTGGTCGAATCGCCGCCCACGCCGAGCCCGCGGGTCAGGCTGTCGCCGATTTGCACCCGCACGTGGGCCAGGCTCCGGCGCAGGTCCTGCGCGTCCGAGTTGGCCGCCACCAAGTCCACGCCGCGGATGCCGGCTTCGGACATGCGGTTGATGGCGTTACCGCCGGCGCCGCCGACGCCGATGACCTTGATGACGGCCGAATGCTCGGCCAAGTCTTCGCTGATTTGTATTCTCAAAACAGATCCTCGAGGACGGAAGCCGCGCGCCGGATCCACATGGGCCGCTTACGCGCCACCTGCCGGCCGCGGCTCAGGGAGTTCCAGGACGGCCCCTGCGCGGCGCGCAGAAGCCCCAGAGCCGTCGCGTAGGTCGGCGAAATCCACTCGTCGCCGGCAATGAAGAAATCCGGGTGAGGCATGCCCAGGCGCACGGGCATGTCCAGCACCTGCCGCGCGGCCTCCGAAATGCCCTTCATCAAGGCTCCTCCGCCCGTCAAGACGGCGCCGCCCGGGGCCACCACGTCGGCGTAGGACGAGCCCTGCAGGTCGTCGGACACCAGGGAGAAAATTTCCTCCACCCGCGGCAGGATGATGCCCATGACGTTCGAGGTCTTGATGCGGCCCGGCGTCCTTCCGTCCACGCCGCTGAACGCGATCTCGTTGTCTCCGTTAAGGAGGGAGGGATGCGCCACGCCGTGATCTTTCTTGAGATTCTCGGCCGTCACTAAAGACGTGTGGAGCCCGATGGCCAAGTCCCGCGTGATGAAATCCGCGCCGATGGGAAGCTCCTTGGAATAGCGCAAATAACCTTCCGAGTAAACGCCCAGGGACAGGGACTGTCCTCCCAAATCGATGAGCAGGCAGCCCAAATCTTTTTCCTCCGGCGTCACGAGCATGTCCCCGCAGGCCAAGAGCCCGTAAACCGCGTCCGCGACTTCGAAGCCGGCTTGATTGACAGTCTTGACCAAATTGTTGATATGAGCGGAAGAAGCCGTGACGATGTGGACTTCCACCTCCAAAAGCGAACCTTCCATGCCGACGGGATTGGGAACGCCCCGCTGCCTATCCAGGGAGAATCCCTGGGGAACGACGTGCAGGATTTCCCGGTCGCCCGGCAGCGGCACGGCCTTGGCGTTGGACAAGACGCTCTGCACGTCTTCCTGCGTGATTTCGCGATCGGTCCGCGCGATATTGAAGGCGCCGCGATTGTTGAACGACTTCAGGTGGGCGCCGCGCACGCCCAGGTAGAGGCTGCGGACCACGGCCTTCGCCGCGGCTTCCGCCTCTTCGATGACGCGGGTGACCGTCTGAGCGGCCTCCAGGATGTTGATGACCACCCCGCCCTTGATGCCCCGGCAGGCGGAACTGGCGCCGCCTAAAATCCGGATGGACCCGTTGCTCTCCGCCGAGCCGATAAGGCAGCTCACGCGGCTCGAGCCCATGTCGAGGCTCGCGATCACGTCTTGTTTGGCCATGCCCATTACCTCATGGAAACCGATTTTTCCGGGGCCGTCCGCAGAATGATACGGCCGTCGCCAAAATAGCGCAAGTCCACGTTCGCGGGGCCGCTCAAGTCGTTCTTGGCGTCGTCAAGAACCTGGCGCATGCGCTCAAGCTTCAAGTCCGTCCACCGGAAATCCCCCCACTCCGCCCGCGTCCCGTCCGCGAAGAGCGCCTTCCAGCCGTCTTGCCGCGAGACATAGCTCAGGCGGACCAGTGCGGAGGGCGCGTCGCGCGAGCCGGCCACGGCTTCAAGAAACTGGGCGACTCCGCCGAGTTCGGAGGGATCCAGCTTGCCGATTTCAACCTGGGGAATCGCATTGGGATAAAGCGAGGCCGGCGCCTGGAACACGCGCCCGTCCTCGGAAAGGAACCCCAGCGGTTTGCCTTTCTGCGTCACGCGCGCGGCGGCGGTCTTGGGATAATATTGGGGCCCGCGCGGCTTGGGAGCGTTCGCCGCGACCGGCCCGCTCTCGCGAAGCCATTGCCGGCCGAAGTGGTACGCCGCGGCGCCGGCGCAGGCGCCCAGGACGAGGACGGCGGCCGCCGCCATGAATTTTTGGCGGGCCTGCTTTTGGAGCCTGGGCCGGGACGCCGCACGGCCGCGGCGGATGCGGGACTTAAGCCTCACCGACGACCTTCACTTCCAGCTCGAGTTCTATGGCGAAAATCCTACGCACTTCCCCCCGGATCAGATCGATGAGCTCAAGCACGTCTCGCGCCGTCGCACCGGAAAAATTTTCAATGAAGTTGGCGTGCTTCGGGGAGACGCGGGCGCCGCCTACGGCCCGGCCCTTGAGGCCTGCCTCTTCGACGAGCCTGGCCACGAACTGGCCGGGCGGATTCTTGAAAACGGATCCCACGTTGTAAGTATGGATGGGCTGAGTTTGAAAGCGCTTTCGCTGATAGCTTTGAATGCGCTTCATTATATCAACTTTGTCCCCGGGCTTCAATTGCAGGACGCAGCCCAAAATAATTCGTCCGGCGAGGCTGCTGGAGCGGTATTCAAAGCGCAGATCTTCGCGGGGCAGCGCGCGGGGGCGGCGCTCTTGCAAGTCCCAAATTTCCGCCTCCGCGACCGCCGGACCGATCTCGCCCTGGGGCGTGCCCGCGTTCATGGCCAAGGCCCCGCCCACGGTCCCCGGCACGCCGATGAGCGGCTCAAGGCCCGCGAGGCCTTTCTGGGCGCAGAAGCTCACGAGCTTGGGCACGCGAAGCCCGGCGCCGGCGCGGACTCTGCCGCCCGCCAACAGCTCCATGTCCTCGAAACGGCCTCGGAGCCGGACCACGGCGCCCCGAATGCCTCGATCCAGAACCAAAAGATTCGAGCCCTGCCCCAGAAAAAAGACGGGCACATCCTGTTCGGCGGCCAGCGCCGCGAAATCCCGGAGATCCGCGGAATTGCCGATTTCCAAGTAGCAGTCGGCCGGGCCTCCGATATGAAACGTGGTGTGGCGGGAAAGCGGCTCGTCCAGCTTGGCTCCGGAAAACCGGACGCTGATTTTTTCACGCCAGCCGCCGCGCGCCGCCATGCTTCCTTTATACAAAATTAGTATGATGCGCCCGTGATTCCCTCATGGCTCGCCAAGGCGGAGAAACGCCTCGGCTTCATCCAAATCCCCGGGCTGGCCAAGTTCCTCATCGGGATGAACGCCGCGGTCGGCCTGCTCAGTTTTTTCAACCCGCAGTTTCCGGCCCAGCTGATCCTGGATCCCGCTCTTCTCCTGAGCGGGCAAATCTGGCGCGTCGTCACGTTCCTGTTCGTTCCCCAGGCTTTCGACGCTCTGGGGCTTCTCATCTGGATTCTTTGGCTCTTCGTTTTCCTGCCCCAGCTGGAGTGGATGATGGGCGACTTCGGCTTTACCTTGATCTGCCTGGTCAGCGCCCTGGCGACCGCGGCCGCTTCGGCGCTCTACGGCGCCGTTTTGTCCAACACGGCGATCTACGCCGCCTTGTTCCTTGCCTACGCGCGCTTCAATCCCGAAACGCAGATTCTGCTCTTCTTCTTTTTTCCGGTCAAAATCAAATGGATCGGCGCCGCGGTTTGGGCCTACCTGCTGGTGAGCTTCCTGTTCTCAGGCCCGGTCTGGCGCTTGGAACTCCTTTCGGGGCTTTTCGGCTACGCGCTGTTTTTCGGGCCGGCGCACTGGCAGGATTTCCGATTCTGGATCCGGCGCTTGAAAAACCGTGGCCGCTACTGAGATTCCGGCCCGCGCCTGGGCCGTCGCAGGACTCCTGCTGGCCGCGCTTTTATCCGGCGCGGCCGTCCCCGCCAAAGCCCAAGACGTCCAATCCCAGCCCGGCGCCGCGGCGCCGGGGCAAAGCCTCAAACTGTTCATCTATGACTCCAGCGGCAAGCTGATGGACTTGAAGGAGTTTCTCGCCTTCACGGGCCGCGACGATCGCAGTTCGCTGCCAGGCCAAAGCGGCCCGGCCGTGATGGTCTCCGGCATCGACGGCCTTTCGGGCCAGAAGCCGCAGCTCACCCAGTCCGGACCGTGGCTGAGCCTCTCCTGGACCGGAGCGCCCCGGATTTCCATCGCGCTGACCTGGCCCGTCCCGGGCGACGGGTTCTCCACGGTCGCGGCGGACAACGGCGGCGCGGGCTTCGGCTCCGGCGACGCCGTTTACCTCAACGAAGAAATCGCCTTCACCGAGTACCGCTTGTTCCGGAACGCGTGGTTCCGCCACGCCGATTCCATGCGGCCGCCTTACCATCCGAGCCGCAAGGCCAAGCGCCTTGAGGCCGAGGCGGAAAAGTTCGTGTTCAAGACCAAGGAGGCCAAAAGCGGCGCCGCGCGCGCCCGCGAGGCGGCCAAGGCTCTGCAGGCGACGGCCTTGGCTTGGCAGCAAATGCTCTTCGAGCACGGGCTCCAAATCGCCGCCGACCCTTCGCGCAAGAAGTCGCTGCGCTTCGGCGTCACGCTGGACGCTTCCGTCTTGAACCGCCTGCCCGACTACAAGAAGACGATCGCGGCCCTCAAGGACGCCGGCGTCAACTGGGTGCGGCTGGCTTTCGCGCTCGACCCCGCCGATTTCACCTACTCCCAGGCGGACTCCTTCGACACCTACGACGCCGTGGTCCACGCCTTGAACCGCGCGGGCATCAAGATCATGGGCTGCGTCCTCGACTCCGCCAGCTGGCCGCCGGGATTAACGCCCGCGCTCTACACCGCGCGCGCCAAAAATCTGGCGCTGCACTACGAGGGCCTCATCCCCAGCTGGGAAATCGGCAACGAAATCAACGGGAATTGGCTGGGCGGCATGAAGGCGCCTCTCTCGACCGATCAGACCTTCGCCATCGCGCAGGCCGCCGCGGCCGCGATCAAGGGCATCGACCCGCGGCTGGAGACCGTCGCGACGCTCTACTGGTGGGGCCCGACCGCCCCCGATTTCGGGCATTCCCTGGAGGGCTGGCTCTCCCGCTACGTTCCTCTGGGCTTCGGGCAGAACCTCGACGCCGTCGCGCTGAGCCTCGAGCCCGAGGACAATCCGGTCGGACTGGCGTTCGAGCCCATCTTCCAAAAGACCGCCCAATTCCTGCCGGGCAAGACGCTGATGATCGGCGATTTTGAATACGGCCAGCAGGGGCGGCAGCGGGGCTACTGGTGGCTCGCCCCCGGCGACATCGAAGGCGCGCGGGAAGACCTCGTCAGCCTCTACACCCCGGCCGCCTGCGCCGCCGCGCCCCAGTCCGTCTGCGGCGGCTTTTTCTGGTACGCCCTGGAGCAGATGCTGCCCCCCGGCGGCAGGCCGACACACCTTTTCCGGGTCTATCAAGACTCCCTGCGCGCCCTGGACCGCTAACCCCCCTTGACCCCCGCCGCCGGGGAGTTATACTTAAAAGCAGGCGCCGTCGCGCGTGCGGGGCGCGCCGTGAAGGCCCCGTGGACCGGAAGCGGAAAGAGGGAATGCAATGCCGAAAGGGAAAGTGAAGTGGTTCAACGATCAGAAGGGGTACGGCTTCATCACGCCGGACGACGGGTCGAAGGATCTCTTCGTGCACTTCAGCGCGATTCAAGGAGGCGGCTTCAAGAGCCTCGCCGAGAATCAGGCCGTGGAATACGACGTCGAGCAAACGGAGAAAGGGCCTAAGGCGGCCAACGTCCGAAAAGCCTAGAGTTCAGGGCACTTCTTAAAAATCGTCCGGCGGTAGTACGCAAGCTCCGCGATGGACTCGCGGATGTCGGCGAGGGCTTCGTGCTGCTTGCTTTTGGAATAGACGTACTTTTCGTCCGGATACCAGCGCTTGACCAGTTCCTTTATAGTGCTCACGTCCACGGAGCGGTAATGAAAGTAGTCGTGGAGCCTGGGCATGTACTTGACCAGGAAGCGCCGATCCTGCCCGATGGTGTTGCCGCACAAGGGCGCCTTCTTCTCCGGGCACCACTCCGCGATGAACTCCAAGGTCCGCGCCTGGGCTTCTTCCACCGTGACGGCGGATTCCTTCACCCGGTCCGTAAGGCCGGATTTCCCGTGCTGCTCCACGCACCACGGGTCCATCTTTGCCAGCGCCTCGTCGTCATGGTGGATGGCCATGACCGGGCCTTCCGCCAGGACGTTCAAGTCGCTGTCGGTGACCACGGTGGCGATTTCGAGGATGGTCGCCGTGCAGGGCTCCAAGCCCGTCATCTCCAAATCAAGCCACGCCAGGTTTTTTTCGTCCTGCATCGCGCCGAACATCATACCATCCTTGCCTAATCTTGACAACACGGGGGCACTTTACTACACTGCCGGAATCGAAGCAACGGCGTTGATGAAGGGAGGAAAAATCATGAATCTCAAGAACAAGTTCGTCTCGTGGGCAGGATTTCTGGCGGCCGGGCTGGGCCTGGCTCTCTTCGCGGGATGCCACCATTACGTGGTCTCCCCCATCGCGAAGAACGCCCCGGATTGGGTCAACAAGGGCAACGGCGCCTTCAAGGACGGCGGCCAGAGCGTGTTTTACGGCGTGGGCAGCGTCCAGGGCATCCGCAACATCCCCCTGGCGCAGATGTCGGCCGATGACCGCGCCCGCGGCGAGCTCGCCAAAATCATGAACGACTACGTGGCGACCTTGACCAAGGACTACATGGCGTCGACCACCGCCGGCGACATGACCAAGTCTTCCGAGGAGCAGATGGTCTCCAGCACCATGAAGAACTTCGCCGAGTTCACGCTTCACGGCGCGGTCATCGTGGATCGCTGGGTCGACCGCTCGGTCAATCCTCCGGTTTACTACTCGCTGTGCAAGCTGGACATGAACGCGGTCCAGCAGAGCCTCAATGAGTCCAAGGACTTGAACGCCCAGGTCCGGGACTACGTCAAGAATGACGCGAACAAGGCTTTCGACGCCCTGAGCGCCGAGGAAGCCAAGCACAACGCGGCGAACTAAACCCGCCGAAAGGAGCGCGTTTTCAGCAGACCATGAAAAAAGCATTATTGTGCGCCGCAGCAGCAGCCGTCGCCGCCGGATTCTCGGGATGCAGTTCCATCAGCGTGCAGAGGGAAGGCTCCGCCCAGGTTCAGGACTTGAGCGGACGCTGGAACGAGCAGGATTCCCGGCAAGTGGCTCACGCGATGATCTCCGACTGCCTCTCCCGCGCTTGGCTGGACAACTGGAACGCCAAGCACTCCAATCCGCCCGTCGTCATCGTGGGCGACGTCCGCAACATGGGCTTCGAGCACATCGACACGGACTCCTTCATCGAGAGCCTGCAGAGCGAGCTCATCAACTCGGGCAAGGTCCAGTTCGTGGCCAGCGCCAAGAGCCGCCAAGGCGTGCGCTCCGAGAGGCTTGATCAGGACGTCAACGCCTCCGCGGCGACGCGCAAGGCCAACGGGCAGGAGACCGGCGCGGACTTCATGCTCCAGGGCATCATCAACGAGATGAAGGACACCGTCGGCGGACGCAGCGTCGTGACGTTCCAAGTGAACCTCAAGCTGGTCAACATGGAGACCAACGTCATCGTCTGGAACGGCGAACACAAGATCAACAAGTACATTACGCGCGCCGCCTTCGGCCTCTAGGCCAGGCGGTCATGCGAGACAATAAGCCCCCGAAAGGGGGCTTATTCGTTTTAGGGGCCGCTGCCGCAGCCCTCCTGCTTTGCTCCTGCGCCGGCCCCTCCATCAGCGTCGAGAAGAAGCTTAACTCCCTGATCGCCGCGCAAAACTATTCCGGCGCCGACTCCTACCTCGACGACGTCAAGTACACGCAGTTCGGCGGCAAAAACGCGGTCCTCTATTACCTCGACAAGGGCGCGGTCGAGCACTACGGCGGCTGGTACGCGAAAAGCGACCGGGACTTGGCCTCGGCCGAGCACCGAATGGAGGACCTCTACACCAAAAGCGTGACAAAAATGGCCGGCATGCTGATTTTAAACGACAACACCATGCCTTTCGCGGGGACTCCCTACGATCGCGTTCTGGAGCACATTCTGCGCTCGCTCAACTACGCGCTCCGGGGAGACGTCGACGACGCCCTGGTCGAGTCGCGCAAGGTCGAGCTCTTCCTGGACAATCTCAACGCCGACGCCGGAAAGTCCAACATTTACAAGGACGACGCCTTCGCCCGCTACTTGGACGCCCTGTACTACTCCGACGAGGGCATGAACGACGACGCGCGGATTTCCATGGACGCGGCCAAGAAGGCGTACGGGTGGTACGCCGCCGATTACAACACGCCCATGCCCAAGTTTCCCCCTCTCGATCAGGATCAAATCGACCCCGGCACGGGCGAGCTCGTCTTCATCCACTACAACGGCGTCGCGCCGCGCAAAATCTCCAAGACCGTGCAGGTCGCCTGGGGCGACGCGCTGGTGGCGCTCAAGCAGGATCGTCAAGAGGAAAACCGGGATCCCCGCGTGGGCAACGCGCTCCGGGCCGGCTTTCTGGGCAACGCCATCACCGTCGCCTATCCCGAGTACGTCCAGGACCATTTTTCCATCGTCTCCTCCGACGTGCTCGTGGATTCAAGACCCGCCGTGGACACCCAGCTGGCCGAAGACATCTCCGCCATCGCTTTCAAAAGCCTGCGGGACAACATGCCTCTCATCATGACCCGGGCCATCGCCCGCGCCGCGGTCAAATTCATCCTGGCCAAGACCGCGTCGGACGCGGCGGCGGACTACTGCGACAAGAAGTTCGGGACCGGCAACATGGGAGACTTGTCCTGCCGCCTGCTCAGCCGCGGCGCCGCCTTCGGGCTGGCCGCCGGCACGGAAGTCGCCGACACGCGCTGCTGGACGACTTTGCCCTCGCAAATCCGCATCGCGCGCGAGGAGCTGCCCGCGGGCGCGCACGACGTCACCGTGCAGTTCCGCGACGCCGAGGGCGCCGTCGTCATGTCCCACGTTTTCAAGGACGTCGTCATCAAGCCGGGCAAACGCACCTATCTTGCATTCAGGACGGCCCTCTAAAATGAACAAAAAAATCGCGTCGTGCTTCGCAACTCTCCTGGCGCTCTCCGCCCTCGGCGGCTGCGCCTTCTTGACCGCGCGCCATACTGCGTCAAGCGCAGCGCGGCCCGATTGGATCGAGAACTGGAGCGCCCAGTATCCTAGCGCCCAATATCTGGCGGGCGTCGGCATCGGATACACCCGCTCCTCCGCCGAGGACTTCGCCCGCGGCGAGATCGCAAAAATCTTCTCCGCCCAGGTCAACGTCCAGGAAAGCGCCTCCCAGATGGAAACGGATCGGAGCGGAGGCAACGGCGAATCATCCTCGCTGCTGACCTCGGCCTCGCAGAACGTCCGCACGGCGTCTCACAAGGTCCTAGAGGACTCGCGCATCGCCCAGGATTGGCAGGACCCTCAAAGCGGCCAATATTACGCGCTGGCGATTTTGGATCGGCAAAAGGCCTCCGCGTCCTTGTCCCAGCAAATCGGCGATTTGGACTCCCAAATCGAGCAGCAAAAGTCCGGCTTAACGCAATCGGCGAACAAGCTGGCCCGTGCCAAGGACGCGATGGGCATCGTCACGGACCTGGCCAAGCGGCGCGAGCTCTCCGCCGAGCTCCGCGTGGTCGGGCAAAGCGGAGAAAGCGTCCCGGCGCCCGTCGACGCGGCCTCGGCCCAAAGCGACGCTCAAAGCGCCCTGGCCGCGCTCAACGTGGTCGTCAACATCAGCGGCGACGGCTCGGGCGTCGTCGCCAACGGGCTCATCCGCGGCTTGAACGATTTGGGCATCCAGGCCCGGCAGGGAGACCCGTCGCAAAAGGGCCTGGACATCTCGGTCACGGGCTCGGTCTTCACCTCCCGCGAGAACCTGGGCGACGGCAGCCCCTGGAAGCGCGCGCGCAGCGAGGCGGACATCCAAATTATGGACGCGTCCGACTCCAAAATCATCGCGGCCATCAAGCCTTCGGTCCGGGAAGATTCCCGGGACTACCAGACCGCGGTGCAGCGCAGCCAGGACTCGCTTTCCCAAGCCTGCGCCGAGCAGATCAAGAAGGCCGTCTCGGATTATCTGGCCGCCCAGTAAAAGCGCGGATCAGCGGCCGAACAGCCCTTGGATGAGCTGCTTGGCGGGCTGAACCAGCAGCTGAGCCAACTGCGCGTGAATCTTCGGCTTGTCGAAGGTGCCGGTCACGTCGATGGGGAAAGGCGCCAGGCTCGCCAGCTGCGTGTTCATGGAGAGATCGAGCTTTTGCGCGACCAAATCGATGGTCCCATGCGCGTCCAAATCCGCCACCTCGCTTGAGAACCGGCTGTCCTTGACGGTCATCACGCCGTTGTTGAAAGCGTAGTCCCCATCCAGGCCCGAGAAGGCGATGTGATCGAAGTTGGGGAAGAGCCGGATGCCGCCCAAGCTCCCGATTTTCTGGAAGATCAAAAACGGGAAGACGAGCACCTTGACCACTTTCGACTTTTCCGCCGCGTTACCCAGGCCGTCGAAGCGGCCGCCCGAGACTTTGAGGCGCGCCCAGCCGTTGAGCTTCGACAGATCGGATCCGATGCCGGTCAGGTTCCAATAGAGCCGGACGTCGTCGGCCTTGATGTTGGGGTGGATGAGACGGCCGATGGTCATCTGCCCTTTGGCGTTGGCGAAGAAAGACGAGCGGGCCGCGGGCTTGGCCGGCGCGGACGGCGCGGCGGTTTTATGCTCGGACGCCGAGGCGGATGCCAGCGCCGCCTGCAATTGCCCCAAATCAAGGGTGTTGAGTTCGGCCTGCACGTCGACCGCGGGGTGATTCGTCGCGTAGTTCAAGACCGTCAGGTTCGCCTGCAAGTCGCCGCTGCCGAAGCTGCCGTCCAGATTCGGAATATCGATGCGCTGGGCGTCAAAGGTGGCGATGCCGCCGAAGCCCGCGAACTTGAGGCCCGAGACGTCGCCGCCCAGGCCGTCAAACTTCATCTTGCCGGCCAGGAAGGGTTTTAAGAGCGGCCCGCGCGCGGCCAGGACGAAGAAGCCGTTGCCCGCCAAATGCAGCGGCGCAAGCGTCGGGACCAGCGGCGTGATTTCCCCCAGCACGAAGCGGCGGCAGGTAAGCATCGCATTAACGGAGCGGTCGGCCTTATTCCAATTGGAAACGGAGCCCGAGACCTGCAAATCGTTGTCCCCCACCACGGCGCGCAGAGCATGGACGTCGATTCGGCTCATGTCCGCCTGCAGAGACGCGTTCCACTTGGACGCGGGCAGGACGAAGTCCGCGGGCGCGTCCAAAAACGGCAGCTCGTCCGCGCGCAGTTTGGGAACGTCCAACTTCGCGGACACGCTCAAGTTCGGCGCGGGCGCGCGCCAGATATTCCCCACGGTTCCCGCGACCGAGACGACGCCGTACTCGGTCTTTACGTCAAGCGTCGAAATCTTGGCCTGCGCGCCGGACACGGCGGCCTTTAAGTCCAACACGGCCTGCGGGACGATGAGGCTCGCCGGAACGCTCGCCGGCAGAAACGGGATTTGAGAGGCCGCCAACTGCGGCACGTTTAAGTGCGCGGACAAAGCCAAATCCGGATTCCACTCGCGTGCGCCAAAACCGGCGAGAGAGCCGTCCACGTTGACGCTGCCCAATTGAGCCGAGGCGACGGACACGCCCTTCAAGCCCAGGCGCCCGCCCGCGAAACTCGCTTGCCCCGTCAGCGACAAGGGCGGCACCGCAAGGCCGGCCGCCGCGCCGGTGAGCCCGGCGTCCGAGGCCTTGAAGCCGGGGGTCTTCAAATCGAGCGAGGCTTGGACGCTCTTGAGGCCGTACGTCTTGGTCAAAGCCGCATCGCCCGAAACGCGGCCCGAGGCGAGGTCCGTTCCGCCGCGCGAAACGTCCGCCTTCACGTCGAAGGCCGGCGACTGCAGGCTCTTCACGCCGCCGGACAAGCGCGCGCTCCAGCCCGCAAACGCGGCGGCCATCTTGCGGAACTCGAAGTCCATGCGCGCCGGATTTCCGCCGCCCAAATCGACGGTGCCGTCGTAGGAGAACGTCCCGTTGCGCGCTTGTTCGCCTTGTTTGACCGCGAACGCGGCGGACACGGACGCGTCAACCGGCCCGGCGATTCTGAAATGGCGGATGTCGGCGTCGAGGTTGGAAACCTCGACTTCGCGGCCCGCCGCTTCATCCCGATAAATCACATGTCCGCCGGAGATTTCGATTTTCCCCGCGACGTAGCTGAAAGATTCGGACGGGGCTGCGGCGGGCGCGGCGGGCGCCGCGCTTTTTTGCGCCGGCGAGGACAGCATGTCGGAGAAATTGAAGGTCCCGTCCTTGTGCTGCACGACGCTGACCTGCGGATTTTTCGCCTCCAAGCTCGCCACCACCAGGCGGCGGTGCAGCAAGGGCCAAAGCTTCACCCGGACGCTTAAGGAATCAAACGCCGCGAAGGTGCCCGCGGAAAAATCAGGCCGCTCGGAGATGGCGAAATCGGTGATGGTCACGCCGTGAATCAGGCTCCAGCCGACGCCGCCGATTTTGACGTCGCGGCCCAAGTTCTGCTTCGCCTGCTGTGCGACGAGCGCGCGGATTTTGGCCGGCGGGAAAAGCCGCCCCAGGATAAACGGCGCCGAAACCAGGGCGATCAAGAAGAGCGCAAGAGCGGCCAGAACCGCGCGCCACAGGTAGGTCGAGAGCTTCTTCATGAGAGTCGCCCCATAAAAATACTAAAATCTACTTTTATGGACAAGATCATCATCCGCGGCGCCAGGCAGCACAACCTCAAGGACATCAGCCTCGAGATTCCCCGCGGCAAGCTGGTCGTCGTGACCGGGCTCTCCGGCTCGGGCAAGTCCTCCTTGGCCTTCGACACGCTCTACGCCGAGGGCCAGCGCCGCTACGTGGAGAGCCTCTCCGCGTACGCGCGCCAGTTTTTGGAGATGATGGACAAGCCCGACGTCGATTCCATCGACGGCCTTTCCCCCGCCATCGCCATCGAGCAGAGAAACCCCTCGCGCAACCCGCGCTCGACCGTGGCGACCTCGACCGAGATTTACGATTACCTGCGCCTCTTGTTCGCGCGCGTGGGCACGCCGCATTGCCCCAAGTGCGGCAAGCGCGTGCGCAAGCAGTCCCAGCAGTCCATCGTGAACGAAGCGCTCAAGCAATACGCCGGGCAGTCCATCTCCATTTACGCGCCGATTATCCGCAGCCGGCAGGGCTCCTACGAGGAGCTCTTCAGGCGCTTGAAGAGGGAGGGCTTTGCGCGCGTGCGCGTGGACGGCAAGGCGCTGGAACTGGACAAAATCCCCTCGCTAAGCCGCTACCAAAAGCACAGCATCGACTTGTTCGTCGACAAATTAAAGGCCGACCCGGAGGAGAAGGAGCGCCTGGCCGACTCGGTCGAAATCGCGGTCAAGCAGGCCCAGGGCCTGGTGCGCATCGAGCCCTCCGCCGCGCCCGCCTCGGGCGCCTTGATGAGCGAGCACCACTCCTGCCCGGACTGCGGCATCAGCCTGCCCGAATTGGAACCCCGGCTTTTCTCCTTCAACTCGCCCTACGGCGCGTGTCCTGGCTGCGACGGCCTGGGCATCAAAAGCGAAATCGACCCGGACCTGGTGGTGCCCGATCCGTCCTTGTCCATCGAGGAAGGGGCGCTGGCGGCGTGGGCCGACCCGGTCACCACGCGCACCAACCGCTGGAAGCGCTCGTGGTCTGGCTACTACACGGAAATTTTGGATCAAGTCTGCCGCCAGCACGGCATCAATGCGCGCGCGCCGTGGAAGTCGCTGCCGCCCAAGCACAAGGATATCATCCTTAACGGCGGCGGGACCTACAAGCCCAGCTGGGCGAAGAACGATCAGGAGTTCGAGGGCGTCATCCGCAATTTAGAGCGGCGCATCTCGGAGACCGAGTCCGAGTTCGTCAAAGAGTCCATCGCCGAGCGCTTTATGCGCAAGAAGACCTGCCCCGACTGCAAGGGCGCGCGCTTGAAGCCCGAGCCTTTGGCCGTGCGCATCGCGGGCAAGAACATCACGGAGCTGACCGCGCTCTCGGTGGCCAAGGCCGCGGAGTTTTTCTCGGGGCTGACGCTCGGGCAAAGCGAGAAAATCATCTCCAAGCCCATCTTGAAGGAAATTTCCTCGCGCTTAAACTTCTTGAACAGCGTGGGCTTGAACTACCTGACTTTGGACCGCGCGTCCGAGACCTTGGCCGGCGGAGAGGCCCAGCGCATCAACCTGGCCACGCAAATCGGCTCGGGCCTGACCGGCGTGCTCTACGTTTTGGACGAACCCTCCATCGGGCTTCACCCGCGCGACAACACGCGCCTCATCGCGACGCTCAAGACCCTGCGCGATTTGGGCAACACGCTCGTGGTGGTCGAGCATGACGAGGAAACCATGCGCAGCGCGGACTGGATCATCGACCTGGGCCCCGGCGCGGGTGCGCACGGCGGACGCATCATGGCCCAGGGACCAATCGAGACCATCGTGGCCGAGAGACAATCCAAGACCGGGGCGTATCTGCGCGGCGAGATGGAAGTGCCGCGCGCGCCCCAAGCGCGCAAGCCCAAGGGCTGGCTCAAAGTCATCGGCGCCAAGCAGTTCAACTTGAAGGACATCACGGTCAACGTGCCGCTGGGGATGTTCGTGAGCGTGACAGGCGTTTCGGGCTCGGGCAAGTCCACTCTCATCCACGAAATCATATACAAGGCGCTGGCCTCAGAGCTCCACGGGCTCAAGGACGCGCCGGGCAAGCACAAGGCCATCAAGGGCATCGAGAACCTGGACAAAATCATCGTGGTGGACCAGTCCCCCATCGGGCGCACGCCGCGCTCGAACCCCGCCACCTACACGGGCCTGTGGTCGCCCATTCGCGAAATTTTCGCCATGCTGCCGCAGGCCAAGGCGCGGGGATACAAGCCCGGGCGCTTTTCCTTCAACGTCAAGGGCGGCCGCTGCGAGCATTGCTCGGGCGACGGGACGCTGTGCATCTCCATGCAGTTTCTGCCCGACGTCTACGTGGTCTGCGAGGAGTGCGGCGGCAAGCGCTTCAACGACGAGACCCTCTCCGTGCGCTACAAGGGCAAGAGCATCGCCGAGGTGCTGGCCTTGAGCGTCGAGGAAGCGCTGGAGTTTTTCTCGGCGCACCCGGCCATCTCGCGCACGCTTAAGACCCTCTCGGACGTGGGCCTGGGCTACATCGCCTTGGGGCAGAGCGCCACGACGTTGTCCGGCGGAGAGGCCCAGCGCGTCAAGCTCGCGGCCGAGCTCTGCCGCCGCGACACCGGACGCACGCTCTACATTTTGGACGAGCCCACCACGGGGCTCCACTTCGCGGACGTGGCCAAGCTCCTTGAGGTCTTGCACCGCCTGGTGTCGGCCGGGAACACCGTGCTCGTCATCGAGCACAACATGGACGTGGTCAAGACCTCTGACTGGATCATCGACCTGGGGCCCGAAGGCGGCGACGGCGGCGGAGAGCTGGTCGCGTCCGGAACGCCCGCCGACATCGCGAAGAACCCCGCCTCGCACACCGGGCGCTACATCAGCGGATTAGGCGCGACGGCCTCTTCTCACCGCGCTACACGCACTGCAAGCGCGGCACGATAGAGTGAAGAAATTAGCTTACGCTGACATTTTCCTTCTCCGCGTCACTGTTGCATAAACATTTAAGCCAGGCGCGTAGAGTTTGGCTACCGAATAAATGGCTTTCTTCACATTGTGCCGCAGGACACCAACAGCGAGTAATTTTTCAACAGTTTCCTCATGATTGCTTCCAAAGAGAGAAGCAGCTTCGTCACGTGTGTACTTTTCCTTACCGTGCTCTAATTTATTTATCCACGGCATAAGATGGAGAAACTCGGCTTTAAGAACTGTTATTAGCCGATTCTTCGATAGTTCAGAGTGTGCGGCTTGTATAGACCTTATTGACATAAAATTTTTTTCTTGTGGATGTTTTTGCAAATAGCCTGAGTGAATCTGGAAAGCAAGTGTTAACAGATCGATCAAATCGCGAGGAGTAGCGATATCCCGGCCATCTGAAATTAAACTCAAGATCCAATCGAACGATAGTTGGCGCTTATATTTGAAATTAAACAAGCTGTGAAAACATTGCCGAGCGTACGTGACATCATCAAGCCTCCCTGTGTCCAATGCATAACGATTCGCCAACCATTGATTTGAAGCCAGTCGCTTCACGATCATCACACAGAGAGATTCTCCAGACCACGTTAGGTTTGAAGCAGGTCTACCTGCCGCATGAGAGAGTCCTGCAAATGGTTCTGGGGCATCAACTGTAATTGCGTCCAGGATGTCATCTCTCAAAAATATTTTAAGTCTAAGCTCTGGAGATGAGAAGACTTGCGCGACCTTTAGTAGCGCTCGTAGGGCACGGCTCTCTTCTGAGGAACGCCGTTTGAACACGACATCAAGATGATCGAGAAGTATCCATATTTTATAGCCTGAAGACTTCGCGACATTAAAAAGACTATCAATACAAAGTATCGTATCCAACTTTTTTGTATCTGGGACAGTAATCTCCTTTAGTTTCCCAGGTAAAGCACCCGTGGGTTTGTAATCGAAAACGAATCTATTGGTACTATAGTCCCAGCCCACCCGTACTCCTTGAATGGTGGCTACTGCGAATGCACAGGCAGTTTTTAAAAGCTGAGTAGCAGATGTTATTTTGCCAACGTCTATAATATGAAGTGCTTCACACTCTTTTTTAAAGGCATCTACGGCAGCAGGTGCGCTGCTGTTTAATAATGATGTGATTCCGGGGTCATTAATAAGTCGATTGTAAATTAGGCTCAGAATATAAATTTTCCAAAAAGTGACGAACTGGCTTTCCGAAAATTCGTTAAATTCGTTCTCATATTGTTTAAATACAGGTTCGCCACTGGTTTCGACACCAGTTACCACAACTGTTTTCTTTTTGTTAAGTAAATTATTAACTTGATATTCACCAAAAATACGGAAAAGAGATGATTTCCCAGCGCCCTTACTACCCAGAATTAAATCAATACGATCATCATAAAGACCTAAAAAGTGTGGGGTCTTAACAGTGCATTCCATAAGCAAATCGTCATTTTCTGCGATGCCTGATCCAAGTTTAATTATTTGCAAATCATCAGCAAGTCCCCATTCAGTCATACCAAAACCCCCGTATTTTTAACTGGTCTTTCTACTCTTAAAATACTGCCCGAAATCTGCCCGCGCCTGCGCCACATCGGCTGGCAGAATCGCACCGACCTTGGCCGCAGGACGATATAAGTTTCGCCATGCGCGCGTGATCCAGTTTCCACCCCGATCCGTCGCTTCTTCCTCAAGACTATTCATCAGCAGCACCAGCGCCTTGTGGTGACCGCTGACGACGGCGGCTGCTTGCGCGCTGCTGGCGGCAAGCGAAGCAAGAATATTCTGCGGAATAGTGATGCTCGGCAGCGTCCCGCTCCGCTTGGTGTCGGTGATGAGCGCGCCGATGCTGTTGGCGACGGCGGCTCTTTTGCCCAAGGAGCCGAGCCCCCACTTGTCAATGAGATAGCGGAGCACGCTGGTGTGGTCAAAGAGCGTCGAAGAGATCGTTTGCGCGACCCACGGGGAGATAAGCAACGCGGGCACGCGCACGCCATAGCGCGTGAAGGGATAGCCCGCGTATTCGTCCGGCGGAAGCGCCGGCGGCGGCGAGACGTGATCATAAAACCCGCCGTGCTCATCGTAGAACAGCACGAACAGGGTCGAATCCCACAACGGCTTGTTGGCGCGCAACGCGTTGTAGACGTCCGCCACCAGCGTCTGGGCCTTCATGACGTCGTGCGGCGGATGATCGTCGTTTTCCCCCACGCCTAAGAAGTCCGGCTCGATGAGCGAGAAAGCAGGAAAATCCTGTTCCGCGTTCGCGGCGTTTGCGTCCGCGTAGAACTGCGCCATGTCGAAGTAGCGCGCAAAATTCTCCGGCCGGCGCTGATGGAGCATCACGATGCTCTGCGGAATGCCGCTGAAGTAGCACTTCCACGGAACGCTCTTTTCGTTCAACCGATCGAAAATGGTCGTTTGGTCCTGCTCGAAATAGCCTTTGATGTCCGCTCTGTGTTCGCCGTCGTCCGGCATGTCCACCTTGCCGCAGGAGGTTCCCGCCAGCGCGAAGAAGCGGTTGGGCCAGGTGGGACCGGGCAGGGCGGCGTGCCAGCGATCGCAAAGGGTGAACTCCTGGGCCAAAGCGTGAAGCGCGGGCAAAAATCCCGCCTCGTAGTAGCCCATGATGTAGGCGCGCTCGACCGCGGAGGATTGCGGGTAAGCGTCCGCGAAATCGCGCACGAAGCCGCCGCTGTTGTCCGAGAGCTGCGTCCAGACGTGCTCGACCTCGTGGTGCGGGTCATCGAAAATCTGGCGCATCTGCGTGGGCACCTGTTTGAAGCTATTTCCCTGCGGATCAAGATTGATGCCTGGATTTTGCGGGTCGACGCCGTTAATCTGCGGGTTGACGGCCCTGAGCCCGCCCAGCATTTGATCGAAGGAATGGTTCTCTAAAATCAGGACGACGACGTGCTTGATGGGATCCTGCGCTTGGCCGGCCGCCATAGTTTAGCCCCCTTGAAAGGCCAATATCGTGATTCCGACAAATGTGTATAGCCCGTTCCGCGCATTTTTTCAAGGTCCCCGCTAGTACAGTTAAAAAATGATTGACAAAAATATTTTCAACCGGGACAGAATATATTCTTGACATCTAAATTACTTGCTCTATGATGAAATAGACCTCTGTCCCTAACAATCAAAGAAAGTATAAAAAGATCAGATTTCACGTATATAAGAGTATGATTGTTTTTGCACCTCAACTTAATCTAAACCTGACCATATCAGCCTCGCTTCTCCATTTATCCTTTGCCTATTGGTCAGTTGTCTTCATCCCAGTCCTAGTTTTGATTTGCGCGCTCCGCTTCAAACATCCGAAATGGCCAGTCCCTGCACTGTGGAGTAAACGGAATCGCTCCTCACCGAGTTTCTTTCACAGTTTGTCTATTCCCCGCCGCAACCACGACCACACAACACCGAACCATTTTCGCTCAGTTCGCCCTAGGCCATCTATTTTCAGAAGCAGAAATGGCCCCCGAAAGAAATTTGACAAAAAAAATCCTGGCTGATAGACTGCTTGCGATGAGTATAGCGACTCAGCTAATTCCGAGAGCTCACTTCTGCGCCGCTCAATCGCTCCTCGCCTAATGAGCGCTCTGCGCTTTAAGATTTTCTTGAGTCCTCCCAGATACATCCGATTCGGACTCATCCTCTGCGATGTCGATAGGAGGCACGGCAAGCAAATACATGTATGAGGTCAGGGGCGAACACAGCAGGGACACAGCGATCGCCCATCCTACCGACCTCCCCTTTTCCTCAGCGACCATCCCATTAACGATAGTCCCGGCGATCCAGCCGAATACAACAATCCCCATCTAAGCCTCCTCTACTTTAGTGGTTCAGCTAATTTTCAGCACTCGCTTCTCAAGCTTAAGCCACGTTTTGTAATTATGGCCCTCCCACGCCGCGTTTTCAAGGGAAGTTTTTTGCCGCTCAATCGCCCAACTCTACGGCTGCGACCAGCCGAGCTTGGGCAGGACGTCCGGCTGACGAAAGAGGAGACCATGTCTTTGAGATCGCAATCCGCGATCTCAAAGAGCGGGCGCGGCGGGCGGCGCCATCTTTCTTATGTCTTTACCGAGCACGGCACCGTGATGCTTTCGTCCGTTCTGCATACCCCCATCGCCATCGAGGCGAGCATCCAGATCGCGCGGGCATTCGTGCGGCTGCGGGAGATCATCTCCACGCACAAGGAACTGGCGCAAAAGCTGGCGGATCTTGAGCGGAAAATGGATAGGAAGCTGAAAAGACATGACAAGCACATCCTGTCTCTCTTTGAGGCCATCCGCCAGATCATGGAGCCGCCCTAGGACCCGCCAAAGGCGGTGATCGGGTTTAGACACCTACCACCCCCACCACCCCCTACCTAGGTGGGGGTGGTGTCTAGGGTGGTCCCCCCAAATAACCGCTTATATTTTCCCTTTCAGACATGTCTAGGGGGGTGTATACCACCACCCCTACCACCCCCCACCTAGGTGGGGGGTGGTAGGTAGACCTATAGGTGGGGTGGTGTCTAGGCAGGTCTAGGCGGCAATCCCCCCGATTTCAAGGGCGCGCCGGACTCTTTTGGCGGCGGAACTTTCGCGCGGGGCAAGTCGTAGACAAAGCGGGACGCCTTGATTCATGATGGTATAACTGTTATACTTACTATGGACGCGTTTGAATACGATCCGGCGAAGGACGCCGCGAACACGCGGCGGGGCGCCGTCATCAGGCTCATCAGCTGCCACCGCGCCGACGGCCGGTGGGAGAGAATTTATGAAGCGTTCATCGGGGAAAAAAGCCATTAAAAAAATATCGGCGGCGGCCTTCGACGCCAAGTTCGAGCGGGGCGAGGACCTTTTCCCCTACCTCGACTTCGGCAAGGCCACGGCGGTCAAGCGCGTCAACGTGGATTTCCCCGCCTGGATGGTCGCCCGGTTGGACCGCGAGGCCGTGAAATTGAACGTCTCCCGGCAGGCGGTCATCAAGATGTGGATCGAGGACCGGCTCAACGCGCGCTTTCGCCCTAGGCCCAAGGCCTGAGCATGGACGCCCTCATTCCGGCCGACGCGCTCGAAAGCCGCATCCCCAATTTGTGACCTTAGACAAGGGCCGCAGGCGGCGGCGGACTCAAGAAGAGAGCGCCAAGTAGTATAATTCCCGCGTGGGGAAAATAGCCCGCCATCCCGCAGAAACGCGCGCCGCGATTTTCCTCGCGCTCATCGCCGTCTTCGGCGGCTGCGCGAGCGTCCCCCGCCGGCCGGCCTGGACCCAGGAGCCGGCGCGCCTCGTGGACAACGGCTACATCGTCTACCTCGGCGAAG
The DNA here is from genome assembly GCA_027451985.1 of Elusimicrobiota bacterium. GTDB lineage: Bacteria > Elusimicrobiota > Elusimicrobia > UBA1565 > UBA9628 > JAGWJU01. The sequence continues at coordinate 4,656 of DAIDHS010000019.1, read as the reverse complement.
CCCAGGAGTTCAACCCCAACCAGGCGCAATTCGCGGCCGAGGGCATGGCCATCCAGGACCTCGCGAACGAATGCTCGTTCGTGCCCAAGCGCGCCCGCGTCGAGAACCATTACGTGGCGGACGCCAACGGGAGCTTCGAGGGCTACGCCACCGTCGCCATCAACTACGACGCGTGCGTGCAGGCCCAGAACACGGTCGACCCCGCGCAGATTAAGGCCCTGGCCAGCGCTCCGTTCATGGAGGAGTTGAAGCGCTATCAGGACTTCATCGGCAGCTCGCCGCAGCTCACGAGCTTCGCCTCCGCGCAAAATCCCGAGGCCGAGGCGTCCGCCTCCGCGGCCCCCGCGCCCGCGCCGCCCCCGGTGACGGACGACGTCAATTTCTTCTTCGCCCGGCAGTACGTGGCCTATCAAAAGCAGATCGTGATCTTGTCGCCGACTTACGTCTACGCGCCCGGCTCCGTCGCGGCCAGAACCTACATCAACAACGTCACCGCCGTGGCCCGGCCCATGCGGGCTTATTATGTCCAGCATCCGCAGCTGCGCACCACGCGCACGACGTGGTCCACCATCGAGCCGCGCGTGCGGCAGCGCTTCCCCCGCGCGTTCAAGCGGCCGATTCACCGCGTCCGCCGCCCCTACAGGCCCGCGCGCAGACGATGGTTCCAGCGGCGCCGCCGCCCCGTCCGCCACGCCCGCGTCGTCCGCCCCCGGCGCCCCAAGCGCTGGCGTCGGCGGGACGACTAAGCTGCTCGCGGAAAATTCCAGGCGCGTTAAAGCCTGTTTTTTGGTAAAATAGACAAGCCCTCGGCTCGCCCTACATAAGGCCTTGGAACAGACGCAAGGAGACGCCAAACGACATGTCCACGATGAGAACGCTTTTCTTGAATCCCCCGTCCTACTCCGGCTTTGACGGCGGCGCGGGCTCGCGCTATCAGGCGCGGCGGGAAATCAAATCCTTCTGGTATCCGACGTGGCTCGCCCAGCCCGCGGCGCTCATCTCCAACTCCAAGCTCATCGACGCCCCGGCGGACGACCTGAGCCTGGCCGAGGTTCTTCAGCGCGCCAAGGGCTTCGAGATGTGCGTGCTGCACACCTCCACCCCCTCCTTCGAGAACGACGCCAAGGTGGCCCAGGCCCTGCGCGACGCCTACCCCGAGATGGTCATCGGCATGGTGGGCGCGCACGTGGCGGTCATGCCCGAGGAGTCCTTGAAGGGCGCTCCGGCCATCGACTTCGTCGGCCGCGAGGAGTTCGACTACACGCTTTTGGAAGTGGCCCAAGGCAAGCCCTACGCCGAAATCAGGGGCCTGAGCTACCGCGCCCCCGGCGGCTCAATCGAGCACAACGCCGACCGGGAGTTCATCCCCGACATGGACGCGCTGCCAAGCGTGCTTGACGTCTACAAGCGGGACTTGACCATCGAGAACTACTACATCGGCTACTTGAAGCACCCCTACGTCTCCATCTACACCGGCCGCGGCTGCCCCGCGCGCTGCACGTTCTGCTTGTGGCCCCAGACCGTGGGCGGACACGTCTACCGCACCCGCAGCGCCAAGAGCGTCATCGCGGAGATGGCCCGCGCCAAGGAGATGTTCCCGCAGGTCAAGGAATTCTTCTTCGACGACGACACCTTCACGGCCGATTTGCCGCGCGCGGTCGAAATCGCCAAGGGCCTGGGCAAGCTCGGCATCATGTGGTCGTGCAACTCCCGCGCCAACGTGCCCTACCAGTATTTGAAGACCTTTAAGGAAAACGGCCTGCGCCTTCTCCTGGTCGGCTACGAGTCCGGCAACCAGCAGGTGCTCAACAACATCAAGAAGGGCGTGCGCATCGACATCGCCAAGGAGTTCACCAAGAACTGCCGCAAGCTCGGCATCGTCATCCACGGCACCTTCATCCTGGGCCTGCCCGGCGAGACCAAGGAAACCATGCAGGAGACCCTGCGCTACGCGCAGGAATTGGACGTCAACACCATCCAGGTCTCCCTGGCCGCGGCTTACCCCGGCACCGAGCTCTACCGCCAGGCTACGCAGAACAAGTGGTTCAAGAACGACTCCATGGTCCGCGGCGACGGCTTCCAGGAAGCGACGCTGCAGTACCCGCACTTGAGCGCCGAGGAGATCAACGACGCGGTTTCGAAGATGTACTCCAAGTTCTACTTCCGCCCCAAGCCCATCCTGCGCATGCTGGGCGGGATGATCAAGGACTCGGCCGAGCGCCAGCGGCGCCTGCGCGAAGGCAAGGAGTTCTTGAACTATCTGCGCAAGCGGGGCAACCACGCTCCCGCCGCGGCGGCGACCGCGCAGACCGACAAGGCCAAAACGGAACCGGAGAAGATCGCCGCCTAGACGGCAATGCCAGCCGTTCATCACTTGCTGCGGATGGCCGGGGCGTCCTTGGACGCCGTCGCGTGGGTCGCGGGTTTTTTCTCCCTGGCCTTTGCCGTCTTCTCCGCCTTCGCGGCGCTGCGCTTTTTGCGCAGGCTCCGAGTCAAGCCGGCCGCGCGGAACTTCACCCCCTCCGTGGCGGTCCTCAAGCCCATCAGGGGGCTTGATCGCAACCTCTACGAGAACCTGGCCAGCTTTTTCCGGCAGGATTATCCGGGCCTGCGCGTTTACTTCACGCTCGAAGACCCCGCAGATCCGGCCCTGCCCGTCATCGAGCGCGTGCGCCGGGACTTCCCCGACGTGCCGAGCGAAGTCGTCATTTCGAAGGCGTCGGTGGGCTATAACCCCAAAATCAACAGCCTGGCCGGCGCCGAGGAGCGCCTTACGGCGGACATCGTCCTCATGGCCGACTCGGACGTGCGGGTCAAACCCGACTTCGTGCGGCGCTGCGCCGCGGCCTTTGAAGACCCCGGCGTGGGCCTGGCCAGCTGCTTCTACCGCATCGCCAGCCCGTCCAACCCGTGGGAAAGCCTTGAAGCCTTGTCGGTCAACGCCCAGTTTTTGCCGCAATCCTTGACCGCCGCCAGCTTCGGCATGACCTTCGCCATGGGCGCGGCCATCGCGGTGAGGGCCGAGGCGTTTCAAAAAATCGGGGGATTTCGGAGCCTCGCGAACCATTTGGCCGAGGACTTTCTGATGGGCCGGCTCATGGAAGTCGCGGGCTACCAGGTGGCGTTTTCCAGCGCGCTCATCGAATCCGTGCCGCATCTCTCGCGCTTCTCGGATTACCTGAGCCACCAGGAACGATGGGCGCGCACCATCCGCGTCTGCCAGCCGGGCGGCTACCTGGGAACGTTTTTTCTGCAAGGCTTCTCGCTGCTGACGCTGCGCGTCGCTCTCGCGGGCTGGAGCCTGCCCGCCGCGGAGTTGGCCTGCGCCCTTCTGCTGGCCAAAGCGGCCGGCATGACCGCCTTGTCCGCGGAGGGATTTGGCGCCGCGCCGCCGCTTAAGACCGCGCTCCTTCTGCCCGTCGGCGAGTGGCTCGGCTTTTTGGCCTGGTTCCAGGGCTGGAAATCCTCGCCCGTGGTCTGGCGCGGAAGGCCCTACCAAATCGGATCCGGCGGACGGCTCGTCGCCTCGGATGAGCGCGGCGCCGGAGCGGCTCGCTCCCTGATGGCGGCGGCGAAGACATGATGAAGTGGCTTGAGCGGGTCATCCTGGTCGCGGGCTTTGCCACCATCGGCTATCTCGTTTGGAAGTTCAACCCGCACGTCGTTTTCACGCAGATCCGGCTCTTCGGCTGGGGCTTCGCCGCCGTTTTGCCCCTGCAGTTCTGCGATCAGTTCTTCAATTCCCAGGCTTGGCGCTTCTGCTTCAAGCCCCAGGACGAGCGCCGCATCCCGCTCTACAAATTGTTCCTGGGCCGCATCGCCGGCGACGGCGTCAACTACCTCACGCCCAGCGGCAGCGTCGCCGGGGAATTCATCCGCCCGGTGGTGCTGGGCGACGCCGCGCCGGAGACCGTCAAAAACGCCAGCGTGTTCGTGGCCAAGTTTTCCCAATCCATCGCGCAGATGCTCTTCATCCTGTGCGGCATTATTTTCGTGCTGGACGATCGGCTGAGCTTCCTGTCCTTGCGGGAGCGCAAGTACGCGACCTTGGCGGCTTTCGGCATGCTCATTTTCCTATGCGTGGCGCTTTATTTGGCGGCCAGCCCCAAATCGATATTCTTCACCAAGGGCAAGTGGCGCGAGGCCAAGGAGGGGATGGCCGATTACCTGGTGTCCCACCCGATCCGGTTTTCCATCAGCCTGATGCTCTTCGTGGTCGGCTACTCGGCCGGAGCCTTAGAGGCCTTCGTCATCTGCCATTTCCTGGGCATGCACATCACCGCCGCGACGGCCCTGGCCATCGAGGTGCTCTCCAATATCATCGACTCCATCTTCTTCATGGTGCCCGCCAAGGTGGGCACGCAGGAAGCCGGGAAAACGGCCATTTTCATGTGGCTGGGATTCCCGGCGGCCAAAGGCCTGGCCTTCGGCCTCATCCGCCACATCCGGGAGCTCACCTGGGCCACGGCGGGCTTTCTGGTTTTCGCCTGGAAGCGCCGGCAAGCGGCCGCCGTTATTAAGGAAGCGGCGCCCTCCTCCCAGGCCCCCGGCGCCCCCCTTCCCGAAACCCTGCAGCCCACCTGTCAAATCAGTTAAGGATGTTACCGAAGGAGTAGCCGTCGTCGGCCGTTCCTTTTTTCTTTTTGCTCCTTTTTC
>DAIDHS010000018.1:15025-51987 GCA_027451985.1 Elusimicrobiota bacterium | reverse complement strand
TTGCGCACGGCGTCCAGGGAAGCAATCCGATGGCGCAAGTCCGGGAGCAATTCACTCTTGTCCCGGGCCGCCATGAAATTCGCGGCGGCCTTGAAGTGCGCCTCGACGCGCCCGGTTCCGGCTCCGTATTTCGCGCGCACGCGTTCGACGTGCTTTCCGTACTTCTCCGCCGCTTGGCGCTTGAGAGAATCCGGAAGGACTTGGGCGCTGTAGCCCTCGGGCTCCACCAGCATGTTGATGTAGATGTCGTCGACGCCGATGTAGCCCCGCTCCAGCCAGTCCCAATGGAAATCCGGAAGATGCAGCGCGTTCATGGCGGTCAAAGTGGGCGCAAGATTGAATCCCACCTCGGGGCATTTCTCCAGCATCAGCCGCCGCAGGCGCAGTACCTCCTCCCAGTTCTGGTTCTTGCGGATATACTCCCCTTGCGGCCCCATGCCGTCGAGGCTGGCCGCGAGATGGACCTTCTTGAAGCTCTTCCAAAGCTCCGTCACGTCCGTCTTCGCGAAGCTCAAAGTCGAGAAATTGGTGCTGTAGAGCAGGGAAACATCCGGGGCTCTTTTGTTCGCGATGAGCGCCTGCAAGACCCGGTAGTGCTCCGGGGCGATGAGCGGCTCTCCGCCGGAAAAATAAATCATCTCGACGCGGGGCAAAATGGCCTCCAAATCCCGCCAGAAGCGTTCGGGATCCTCCGTCGGCTTGAGGACGGCGGGAAGACGGTCGCGCCCGTAAAGCTTGAGTTCGTCCTCGCGCCAGCCGGTACTTAACTCGCTGCAGCAATACCGGCATCTGAAGTTGCAGACATTGGAGAACCGGACGTCCAGGTAGGCGACGTTAAGATGGGGGACGGAACCATCCGGCCCGGTCTGCCCCACAACGGGCCAGTGGCGCCGCATGGTTTCGTTGTTTTCCTGCCGGATGCTCTGGAAGCCGGCGCGCTCAAGCTCGTAGCACCGGAAGCACTCGGGGCTTTCCCGGTCTTCCAGCATGTTTCTGCGCAGCCGCTTGAATTCCTCCGAATTCCAAATCTCGGCTAGCGGCGAATCGTTGAGCAGGCCAACGGGACGGTGCCGGTCGGCGACGCAGCAGGGGAACACCTCCCCCGTCGGCTGGATGTTGACGCTGGCCCAAGGTAGAATGCAAAAAACACGGGAGTTCTCCAGCAGGCGCCGACGGCGATCTTGGGCGGCTGGATTTTCTTTGGACAAGGCGGATTATGACGGCTCTGCGGCGAGCGCAAGAGCGCTCTTGCGCTCGCCAGGAATCGAACCTGGATATCAGGCTTCGCAGGCCTGCACACTATCCTTTGTGTTACGAGCGCGTCGCGAGCGTCGGGGTAGATTATAGCGCAAACGCAAGGGCGGGGCTAGTCTTCAAGGCGGGCGGAAGCGATGACGCGCAGAAGCGCGAAATTGGACTCCCACGCTCTCACGGGAAAAGTCATCTTGCCGATCTGCGCGCTCTGGTTGAGCCAGCCGTCTAAGACGACGCCCGCGCGGCTCCAGTCGCCGCCGGCGGGAAAGACGACCACCGCATGATGCTCGAGGCCGGTTCCGATCATGATTTTTCGGACTTCGACTCTGGGCAAACTCTGCCTTGAGAGCGCCGCATAGACCGCCTGCTGGTGGGCGAGGCAGCCGCGCTTGAACTCGGCGGCCTTGGCCTGGGCGTTGCCCGAAATCTCGGCGATCCCGGCCTCGGCCGACTGCTCGAGGTTGGTCAGTTCGGCATCGAGGTGCCACCAAGTGTTTTTGTACGCGTCGGCCACGGCGCTGGGATACTCCGCGTGCAGGCGGGAAACCGCCACGGAGCCGATGAGGATGGCGCGCGCCAGGGAATGAATCTGCTCCGGCGTCCAGCCCCGCGAGGCCAAGTCCGTGGGCGAAAGTTTGGCCTGTTCCAGAACGCGCAGGAGGATTTGATTGTTCTTATCCTCTTGTTTCCGCCGCTCCTGGGACTGCCCCGCCATATCTTGATGGAACTGCTTTATGGACGCGCCCAACGACGCTTGGATGCCGCTTAAATCCGGATCCTGCGCGCCGCTTTGCGCGCGGAGGGGCGCGATTCCGGCCAGAAGAGCCGCTAATGCCGCGGCGGCGGCAATGCCTTTTTTCATGGCTGCCTCAGCCCGAGTATAGCCCGCGAATGCCTTTGGCGCAAGGGCCGCAAAGATCGCATAATGACTGCATGGCCGAGCGAATCGATCCGGTCTGCGGCATGACCGTGCGCAAGGAGCCGCCCATCAGTTGGACGTTGGACGGCACGGAATATTTCTTCTGCAATCCGCGCTGCCTCGAGAAATTCAAGGCCGATCCGGCGCGCTACCTCGAGCCCTCCCAGGAAGAGTCCGCCGCGCCGGTCTCGGGCCCGTACACTTGTCCCATGGATCCTCAGATCGTCCAGGAGGGGCCGGGCATCTGTCCCATCTGCGGCATGGCGCTCGAACCGGTTTTGCCTCAAGCCGCGGACGAAAGCCAGGACGGCGAGGCGTCCGACATGCGCCGCAGGCTCATCCTCGGCGCGTCCCTGGCCGTCCCCTTGGTCGCGGCCCATCTGTCCGGATTGGAAAGCGCCGGACGGCTTTCGTCTCCCCCCTGGTCTTGGGCGCAGGCCGCGCTGGCGGCCCCCGTTGTCTTGTGGGCGGGAGCGCCTTTTTTCGCGCGAGGCTTGCAGTCCCTGCGCCGCCGCGCGCTCAACATGTTCACGCTCATCGCCCTGGGAACGGGCACGGCCTTCCTTTATAGCCTCCTGGCCGTGCTGGCTCCCGGGCTTTTCCCCGCGGCCTTCAGGACGGCGGCGGGCCGCCTGCCGCTCTATTTCGAGGCCGCCGCGATCATCACGGTGCTGGCGCTCGTAGGACAGGTGCTTGAGCTGGGCGCCCGGAAAAAGACCGGCGAGGCCCTGCGCTCCCTGCTGCGCCTGGCGCCCAAGACCGCCCGGCGCGTGCGCGGCGAAGCGGAGGAGGACGTGCCGCTCGACTCGGTCAAACCCGGCGACGTCCTGCGCGTGCGGCCGGGCGAGGCCGTGCCCGTGGACGGGACGCTCGTGGAAGGCGAAAGCTCGGTGGACGAGTCCGCCATTTCCGGCGAACCCTGGCCCAAGACCAAAGGGCGCGGGGACGCCGTGGTCGGCGGCACCCTCAACGTCGAGGGAAGCTTCCTCATGCGCGCCGAAAAAGTCGGACGGGACACCATGCTCGCCCGCATCGCGCAGATGGTCTCGGAAGCCCAGAGAAGTCGCGCCCCAGTCCAGAGCCTGGCCGACGCGGTCTCATCCTATTTCGTGCCCGCGGTGCTTCTCTCGGCCGCCGCCGCCTTCGCGGCTTGGGCCCTGTGGGGCCCGCCGCCGCGGCTTGATCACGCCTTGGTCAGCGCCGTCTCCGTGCTTTTGGTCGCCTGCCCCTGCGCGCTGGGCCTGGCGACCCCCATCTCGGTCCGCGTGGGCATGGGCCGCGGCGCCCGCGCTGGAGTCCTCTTTCACGACGCCCGCGCGCTGGAAGTCCTGCACAAGGTCGACACGCTGGTCCTGGACAAAACCGGCACGCTGACGGAGGGCAAGCCGCGCGTCTGCGCCGCCGTCCCGGCAGAGAACTTTACGGAAGATGAAATCCTTTCGCTGGCCGCGGCCCTCGAGCGCGGCAGCGAGCACCCCTTGGCCCGCGCGGTGCTGACGGCCGCGTCCGAACGCGGACTTGCGGTTCCGGAGGCCGAGGGCTTCAAGGCGCGGCCGGGGCTGGGCGTTTCGGGACGCGTCTCGGGCCGCCCGGTTCTCTTCGGCAACCGCAGGTTCATGGACGAGAACGGCGTTCCCCTGGGCGCCATCGAAGAGAGCGCCGCGCGCCTGGCGGCGGACGGCCGCACGGCCATATTCCTGGCCGTAGGCGGCAAAGCCGCCGGCCTCGTCGCCGCGGAGGATCCGCCGCGCGCGGAAGCGGCTGAAATTCTTTCCCGCCTAAAATCCGAGGGCCTGCGCCTCATCATGCTCACCGGCGACTCGCGCGCCGCGGCCGAGGCCGCGGCCAAGCGCCTGGGCATTGCCGAGGTCTTGGCCGATGTTCTTCCGGAGAAAAAACGGGACGCGATCGCCCGGCTGCAGAAAGAAGGACGCCTCGTGGCGATGATCGGCGACGGGGTCAACGACGCGCCGGCCCTGGCCCAGGCGGACGCGGGCTTGGCCATGGGCACGGGCACGGACGCCGCGCTCAAGAGCGGAAGCGTCACTTTGGTCCGGGGAGATTTGGCCGCGGCCCTGCGCGCCAGACGCCTGAGCCGCCGCGTCATGGCCAACATCCGGCAAAACCTCTTCTTCGCCTTCGTCTACAACGTCGTGGGAGTTCCCCTGGCCGCCGGCGCGTTTTTTCCTTTCTTTGGCTGGCTCTTAAGCCCGGTCTTCGCCAGCGCGGCCATGAGCCTAAGTTCCGTCTCGGTCATCGCCAACGCCCTGCGCCTCGCGGGCGCGAATCTAGACGCCTAGCCCGGCGAGGGCTTCAGGCCGTCCGAAGCAGACGGACGATGGTTTCCACGTGCTCGGTGTGCGGGAACAAATCCACCATTTCGGCCCGATCGGCGCGGTAGGCCGGGGCCAGTGCGGCCAAGTCGCGGCCCAACGCGTCGGGATTGCACGACACGTAAATCAGGAGCGGCGGCCCCCAGTCGCGCAGCGCGGCGGCCGCCTTGGCGTGCAGGCCCGCGCGGGGCGGATCGGCCACGGCCGCGCCGGGCTTGATGTCGAGCAGAGCGGGCAAAAGAGTCTCCGTCGCGCCCACGTAAAACTCGGCGTTCAAGACGCCGTTGTCGCCGGCGTTGCGCTTGGCGTCCTCGATCGCGGCGGCGTTGGACTCGACGCCCGCGACTTTGTCGCAGAGTTCCGCGAGCGACAAGGCGAAGCCGCCTCCCCCGCAGTAGAGATCCAGGATTTTCCCCGGCGCCGCCTCCTCCGCCCAGTGCCGCGCGATGCCGTAGAGAACCTCGGCTCCGCGCGTGTTGGTTTGAAAAAAAGACGCGGGCGAAATTTGAAAGCGCAGCTCGCGTCCGCCGAGCCGCAGAATCTCCATGATCCGGCCGGACCCGCAAAGAACCTCCACGGAATCGGGCGAGGCCGTGTCGGAGACTTTCGCGTTGGCGCCGCGCAAAATCGTCGAGGCCGGGTAAGCCGCCTTGACCGCCGCGACGAAGGACTCGGCCGGAAACTCCCCGGGCGCGGTGATGAGGTGGACCATGCGCTCCCCGCCGTTTTTGGACTCGCGCACGACCAAGTGGCGGAGAAACCCTTGGTGGCGCACGCTGTTGTAAGGGGGCAAGCGGCTCTCCTCGGCCCAACGGCGCACCGCGGCCAAAAGTGCCGGCGCCTCGGGCGAGAGCAGGCGGCACTCCTCTAAATCGAGCACGCGCCGCCACTGGCCCTTGGGCTTGAGGCCCAAATATAAGGAAGGGCCCTCCGTCCGCGGCGGGTAGACGTCGCTAAAGCCGAACTCCATCTTGTTCCGGTAAAACCAAAGATCCGGCGAGGGGTGCACGGCCTCGGCCTTGAGGCCGGAGGCTACCAAGGCCGCATCGACCCGGGCCTTTTTGCGCGCGAGCTGCTCCGGATAGGGCAGGTTCTGCAGGGAGCAGCCGCCGCACTCCCCGAAGTGGCGGCAAAGCCCGGCCGGCGCGGCGATGGCCGGTCCGGCGCTCACTTGGCCGCGGAAGGCGCGGAGAACTTGAAGAAGCAAACGTCGCCGTCCTTCATCGCGTAGTCCTTGCCCTCGGAGCGGATGAGGCCTTTCTCGCGCAGGACCGATTCCTTCTGGTGCGCCTCGATGTCCGCGAAGGAGTAGACGTCGGCCTTGATGAAGCCCTTCTCGAAGTCGGTGTGGATGACGCCGGCGGCCTGCGGCGCCTTGGCGCCGGCGGGCACGGTCCAGGCGCGCACCTCGTCCTCGCCCGCAGTGAAGAAGCTCTGCAAACCCAGCGTCTTGTAGGCCGCCACGATGACGCGCTCAAGGCCGGAGATCTCCAAGCCCATCTCGGCCATGAAAACCTTGCGGTCCTCGGGAGCCAGCTGCGCGATCTCGGCCTCGATTTTGCCGCAGAGAACCACCGCCGGCGCGCCGCGCTCCTTGGCCGCGGCCTCGAAGGCCCCGACCAGCGCCGCGTCCGGCGATTCGTCGGTGTTGCCGATAAAGAGCACGGGTTTGGCGGTCAGGAGGGAAAAATCGCGGATGGCCTTGGGATCCAGCCCCAGAGAACGCGCGGGCTTGCCCTCGGAAAGCGCGGCCTTGAGCTTCTCAAGAAGCGCCAAAGATTCCTTGGCCGCTTTGTCGCCAGATTTGGCTTTGCCCGAGACCTTGTCGTACTGCTTCTCCAGGCTGGCCAGGTCGGCGAGCGCAAGCTCGGTCTCGATGATCTCGATGTCGCGCCGCGGATCGACCGCGCCCATGGTGTGGACCACGTCCGCATCCTTAAAGAGACGCACCATCATGGCGACGGCGTCGACCTCCCGGATGTGGGAGAGAAATTTGTTGCCCAGCCCTTCGCCCGAAGCCGCGCCCTTGACCAGACCCGCGATGTCCACGAAGCGCACGAAGGCCGGCGTGGTCTTCTTGGGCTTGAACAAGGCGCTCAAGCGCTCGAGCCTAGCGTCGGGCATGGCCACCGCGCCCACGTTGGGCTCGATGGTGGTGAAGGGGTAGTTGGAGGCCGCCGCGTGCCCGGAGGTGAGCGCGTTGAAGATGGTCGACTTGCCGACGTTGGGGAGACCGACGATTCCGATTTCCATGTCTGAGACGTCATCATACCAAAACCGCGGTTGGCCCGCCCTGGTCCCGAGGTCCCAAACGGGCCTAGGCCGTAAGACCGGACGCGCTGGGCCTAAAGTCTCAAGGAAAAACCTCGGATATTCCTTATAGTTACGACACCATGGATAAGAAAACCGCCCGGAAGATCCCCGCCGTCCTTTTATCCTTCGCCGTCGTGCTGCCGCAGCTGCTTTCGCCCGCGGCCCTGCGCGCCCAAGCCGAGGACGCCGGCGCGGCGTCGTTCGAAGCCCCGGCCATCGTCGGGGCGGACGCGGCGGGCTTGGCGCCGTCCTTGCAGGTTCTTCCCTCCGATTTAGGCGCGTCGCTCTCGGCCGATCAGGCGGCGTTCTCCTTTCCCGTAAACGGCGCCGCGCTGGGCGTCCGGGCGATGGAAGACGCATCCTCGCTTTCCGCCGCCCCGCGCACGCAGACTGCCGCGCGTGCCGCCGCCGTTTCCGTCCAAAACCTGGCGGCGCCCCAGACGGCCCTTCCCGCCTCCGCCGTCGCGGCCACGCCGGAAACGGCCGCCGCGGTCGCTTCAAGGCTCAGCCGCGCCCTGGCTCCCCCGTCCCACGCCGCCGCTCCCCGCTTGGCCGCGCGCAAAGGACTTCTGGGCCGCGTCGCGCGCTTCGCGGCGCGCAAGCTCGGCCTGGGGACAAGCCTCTTCGACGGCTCCGCGCTCAAGTCCCCCTCTTTATCGCCCTCGGCCCTCTCTTACGGCATCCTGCGCCGCCGGCGCAAAGCCTCCCTGGCCTTGCCGCCAGGAATCCGGGTCACCAAAAAAACTATGCCCGTCTCCGGCCAGGGCGGCCCCGTCTCCTTGAGCAAATTTTATCTTTCCCCCGCGCAGACGCTCGAAGACGGCTCCCAGCCCGTCGTGTTGAACGCCGATCCCTCGGACTTGGCCTCGGTCGAGCAGGCGCTGCGCGATTTGGTGGACCAGAGCCCCTCCGAATACGGCGCCACCAGCAGCCAGGACATGCGCGCGACCGGCGTCGTGCGGCTTCCGGGCGCGGGAAACCAAGCCGACTCCATCATCGCGGTGTTCCGCCAGGTCAAAGAAGGCACCGACATCAGCGGATCCCCTTACGCGCTCGCGGTGGAAGGCGCCAATCTGCGCTTCCACATCAAGGTCTTGAACGGCAAGGCCGTGCTGATGGCGGTCGAGGGCGGATTCGTCCCCGGCATCGACCCCTCGGTCATGACCGTCAACTACACCGATGATCAGATGGAGCAGATCGCGGCCCAGCAGATCGGCGCCTCCTCGGACGGCTCGGGCCCCGCGCTCCAGTTTTTAACCCGGCAGTTGACCTTCATCCAGGGCTCGTGGCACGCCATGAACATCTACCAGGGCAGCGATTTGGACGGCAACGCCGTCATCGTGCTCGTCGACGTGAAGTCGGGCCAGGCCTACGCGGTCAACCCGGACGACATGCGCTACGGCGGCCTTCCCGGGCGCGGCTTCGGCGTCGTCGCCGAGACTCCCGCGGCGACGGTTTCCGGCCAGGTCCAGGCCCGCGGCACGGCGCTGACCCAGGACGGCGAGGACCACGGCCCGACCGAGCCCATGCCGCTCATCAACACCTACGTCTACGACGACGATGGGCACGTGCTCGCCGTCACCGACGCCCAGGGCTCCTTCACCGTGCCGGCGGGCGTCAACGGCGGCCAGCCCGTGCGCGTGACCGTCAAGCTCGACGGCATCTACGGCAAGCTTTTCGACGAGGACTCCAAGGACGCCCCCATCGTGGCCACGATGATGGCCACGCCCGGCCAGCCCGTCACCTTGACCCTCAACCCGACCGGCGACAACGAGCAGTTGGACGCCGACGTCAACGGCTACGTCTATCCTTATAAGATGATCGAGTGGCTCAAGTCCGTCCTGAATTTGGGCGGCGACGCGCGCTTCTTCCAGCCCCTGCGCAACGGCATCCACGCCAACGGCACGCAGATGGTGGCCAACGCCTTTTACGACCCGACCGTGGATGCGTTCTTCCTTATGAAGCGCGGCACCATCCAGGAGCCCGCCGCCAGCGCCAAGACCAAGCCGAATCTCGCCTTCCGCGCCCTGGCCCGCATCGGCCTGCGCCGCCGCGGGGCCGCGGCAGGGACCATCACCTTGGTCGCGGAGAACACCGCTCAGCCCTCCATCGAGCTCCACGAGTTCGGCCACCGGCAATACCAGGTCGCCTCACAGATCCGCCTGAGCGCCCAAGAGGCCGCCTCCGCAGCCAACCGCTTCATCCAGTGGCTCATCGACCCCATCATCGGCTCCGAGTCGAACGAAGCGGGCGCGGACACTTTCTCCATGTTCATCCGCAACTCCCCCGTCATCGGCAACGGCTTCTTCCTGAGCGCCGACCCGCCCTCGGCTCTACCCAACCCCAACATCATCCGCACCGGGGAGAACCAGACGCCCTACGACGTCTCCGACGCCCCCAACGACGATCCGCACCGCCAAGGCGAGACGCAGATGGGCACGGCGTGGCAGACCTACCAGGACCTCATCCCTGAGATGGGTCAGGCCGCCGCGCTCCAATACGCCGCCAAGCTTTTCATCCGCACCTGGCTCTACGTCCAGCCGGGCAACGTCGCCTCGGCGCTGACTCACGCCATGCTCGCGGACATGGCCCAGGACGGAACCATCCCGCACGCGGACATCATCCGCGGCCACGCGCAGAACGACCACGGCCTCACCTTGCCCGCGCCGGGGGCGCCGGCGGCGAACTGACGAAAAGGATTTTCAAGCCTTGCAAATACTGAACAAAAGGAGCCGGCTTCCGGCGAAGCGAACCGACCCATGAACATGAAGAAAGTCTCATCCCTCCTGCTTTCATTCTTCGTTTTGGCGGCCCAGGCCGCCGGCTCGGCGCCGGCGTGGTCCCAAATCGAACGCTCCGCTCCGGACGCGGCGGACGCCTCCGGCGTCTCCATGCCCGGTTTGCCCGCCGGAGGCCTTGCCCTTCCCGCGGCGCTTCCCGGCTCTCTTGAGGTTCCTGCTCTGCCGGACCTGAATCTCTCCGTTCCGAACGGCCTGGGGCAAGCCGCCGCCCCCTCTGCCGCCGCGGCGCTTCCCGCGGCCGCCGCGCAGAAAGCCTCTCTTGAGACCATCGCCGCGCCGGCTTCGATTTCGGCGGCCAAGGCCGGAACTTCGGCCCAGGCCGTGCGCGCTGCGGCCCCCGCGGAGGCGCAGGCCGCGGCCTCCACGGCCGCGCCGGCCCGAAAGGCTCCGGCGCGCTCCCTGCTCGCGCGCTTGAGCCGCCTGGCCGCGCGAAAGTCCCCGTTTTCCGCCCGCACCTTAAGCCGCCTCTTCGACTCGGGGGACGGCGCCGCCCCGGCCCGTGCCTTCGCCGCCGCGGCCTTCGTCCCGCCCAGCATCAAGCCGCTGCCCAGCCCGCACCTGCCCAAGGGCGTCCTGCTCGATGCGCCCCCCATCGTGCCGGACATCCGCCACCTGCCGGCCGCGGCCTTAAACGTCGTCAGCGCCTTCTCCATCCCGGACACCGAGGTCATCAACCAGTTCACGAACATCCCCCTCGACGCCGATCCAGACAGCCCGCAAAGCGTCGAGCAGGCCCTGCGCCGCATGATCGACGAGAATCCGCAATATGGCGTCAAGAGCGATGATTTGGCCACGGCCTACGTGCATCTCATCTCCGGCGAGGGCCAGGCGCCGACGTGGGCGGTATCCTTCCGCCAGCAGCGCAAGAGCGTGGCCGAAGGCGGGCGCGCCTCCTTCCTGCCGGTCTACGGCGGCAACGCCACCTTCATCGTCCAAGTCGAAGACGGCAAGCCCGTCATCAAGGGCGTGCACGGCCGGCTTTTCCCCAATTTAAGCGTCGACACGGTCCAAAAGGTCAGCTCGGAGGACATGCTTCTGGGCATCTGGCGCCGCCTGCGCATGACCGCCGCCGCGACCGCCCCGCACATCGAGCTTTTGGAGCGGCAGATCGTCTATTTGCAGAAGCCCGCCCGCAGCGAGAGCCTGCTCAACAAAATCATGGACGTCTTCGCGCGCAAAACTAAAAAAACGGGCGCGCTCTCCAAAGAAGCGCCCAAGCTTCTGGGCGGCTGGCACGCGGTCAACATCTACCGGGTCCAGGGCGTCGATCCTTTCGTGGCCGTGGACATTGCCTCGGGCCAGGTCTTTCTGTGGGACATGCGCTTGGGCGCCGACGCGCGCGCATCCAAGAAAGGCCAGGCCGAGGCCGTTTTTGAGGGCCGCGCGCCCAAAAAAGACGCGGACATGACCTCGCCGCCGAAGTTGAGCGCCATCCCCCTCCCCTTCGTAACCGTGACGCTCCCGGGCGGGCGCCAAGTCGCGGCGGACGCCCAAGGCCGCGTGTCGATCGAGGTTCCAGCGGGCGGATCCGTGGAGGTCACGGCCCGACTCGATTCCAAGAATCTTGCCATTGTCAACCAGGACGGCAAAAACATCGAGGTCAAGGCCAAGCTCGTCGCCGGCAAGGACGGGACCACCGTCGTTTTCAACCCGCCGGCCGGAGCCCTCACGCGCCGGGGCAAGGCCTCCTTAACGAGCCGCACCATCACGGGCGCCATCGACATGATTTACAGCGCCGCTTCGTCGGCCTACAAAGCGGAAAGCGCCGCCAAAAAGAAAAAAGCTTCCGAGGAAGACTTGGCGCTGGCCCAGGTGGCCACCTATATCGCGGGCTACAAGTTCGTAGAGTTCAACAAAGCCAACGGCATCGGCGTCAATGACGGCATCTGGAACGCCAAGTTCGTCATCAACGTCAACATCAACGACAACTGCAACGCCTATATGGACCCGTCGGACCTCTCGCGCAACTTCTTCCAGGCGGGCGACGGCTGCATCAACACGGGAACCCTGCCGGGCGTGGTCTACCACGAGTCCGGGCACCTCTCCCACTACCTCGTGGCCGGCTACGCGCCCGGGCAGGCCTCGGCGGTCTTGAATTCCGTCATGGCCGCCTCCCCGGCGGCGCACAACATCATGCCCTACGTTGACGGCGGCTTAAGCGAGGGCATCGGCGACATGTTCGCCACTCACATGGACAAGACCCCGCTCATCGGCCAGCACTTCTTCGACGACCCCAAGCAGCCCTACCTGCGCACCACTCAGAATGACTACCAGTTCAGCGCCAACGACGAAGTCCACGAGCAGGGCCTGGCCTGGATGGGCGTGGTCGGCTACGAGGGCGCGTGGCACGCGCTTTTGGCCAAGGCCCTGGGGAATTCCGAAAAAGCCGCCGAGATCATCAAGAGCCTGGTCTTCCCCCATCTCTACGGCTACGCCACGGCCCAGGACATCCCCACGGCCCTAAACGTCGTCTACACGGCTGCGGCCGGCCTAACCGACGCGGCGGTGCGCTCGGCCGCGGTGAAGACCCTCATCGAGGCGGCCCAGGCCCACGGCATGAACATCGGCCCGGCCAAGAAAAAGCCCGCTCCGGGCGCCGCGGAGGCTTTCGCGCCGCGCAAGCCCGCCGCGCAGGCTCTGCCGATCTTCGCCCCGGTCTACGCCTAAGCGTCCGCCCTGCGGCATTTGCGCCCGCGCCCCGGGCTTTTGCACAATGATCCCTGGAGCGCATGGACGACTCTGGGGCGTACCAAGAGGAGAAGCTCCGCCGGCAGGAGTGGCTTGAAACCGACGGGCGCGGGGGATTTGCCTGCGGCACGGCCTCGGGCCTGCGTACCCGCCGCTACCACGGGCTCCTCATCGCGGCCGCCAAGCCCCCCGCCGACCGCTTTGTCCTAGTCAACGGCTTCGACGCTTGGGTGCGCTCCTCCGATGAGGTCCGCGCCATCTCGAGCCAGCGCTATCCCCCCGACGTCGTCCAACCCGACGGCTTGAAGCGCTTGAAGCGCTTCGTCTACAAACCCTGGCCGCGCTGGACCTTCGTCCTGGAAGACGGCGTGGAAATAGGCCAGGAAATCTTCATCGCCAAGGAGTCGGGCGCAACGGTGGTGTCCTGGCGCCTGCTCACGCCGCGCGAGGGCGTCACCCTTGCCTTGCGGCCGTTTTTTTCCGGACGCGGATATCACGATTTGCACCGGGAAAACCCCGCCTTCCGCTTCGATCCGGAAATCCGGGGGCAGGAGCTGCTCTGGCGCCCCTACGAAGGCGTCTGCGGCGTCGCGGCGCTCTCCAACGGCGCCTACTCCCACGCGCCCCTGTGGTACAGGCAGTTCCTATACGAGGAAGAAAAAGCGCGTGGCCTGGACTGCGTGGAAGACTTGGCTTCGCCGGGAGTTTTCCGCTGGGATTTGTCCATCGCGCCGGCATTCTGGATTCTGACCCCGGATCTGGACGGAAAAAGTCAGACGCCGCCCGGCGCCGACGCCGCCAGCTGGGGGAAGGAACTCCGCGACGCCGAGAGTCTGCGCCGCCAGCGGGGCTCGCCGCTTAAGCAGGCCGCCGAAGCCTACGTCGTGCGCCGCGGCGAAGGCCTGACCGTCATCGCGGGATACCCCTGGTTCACCGACTGGGGCCGCGACACCTTCATTTCCCTGCGCGGGCTTTGCCTCGCGACCCGGCGCCTGGACGAGGCCCGGCGCATCCTGCTGGAGTGGTCTAAGACGCTCTACCGGGGGCTCGCGCCCAACCGCTTCCCGGACGACGGCGGCGCGCCCGAGTACTCCTCGGTCGACGCCTCCCTATGGCTGTGCGTGGCCATCCACGAGTTCTTCGAGGCGGCGAACCAAGGCGGACTCGTCTTGTCCGCGGAAGATCGCGCGACGCTCGAGAAGGCGGTGGAAGAGACGGTCGCCGGCTACGCCGAGGGCTCGCTGCACGGCATCGGCGCGGACCAGGATGGCCTCTTGCGCTGCGGCACGTCCGAAACCTCGCTCACCTGGATGGACGCGCGCGTGGATGGAAAGCCGGTCACCGGGCGCGCGGGCAAGCCGGTCGAGGTCCAAGCCTTGTGGCTTAACGCGCTCTGCATCGCGGCATTGAAGAATCCGACCTGGACGGCCCTGCGCGACAAGGCGCGAAATTCATTCGCCGATAAATTTTGGAACGCGGAGAAAGGCTGCCTCTACGACGTCATCGACGCCGGCGGCGTCGCGGGCCAGGCGGACGCCCGCGTGCGCCCCAACCAGATTTTCGCCGTGGGCGGACTTCCCTGGCCCGCGCTTTCCGGCGAGCGCGCTCAGGCCGTGGCGGACCTCGTTGAGCGAGAGCTTTGGACGCCGCTGGGCCTGCGCACCCTGGCGCCGAGCGAGCCGGACTATTGCCCTCACTACGAGGGCGGCGTCTCCGAGCGCGACAACGCTTACCATCAAGGCACGGCGTGGCCCTGGCTTCTGGGCGCCTTCGTTGAAGCCTGGGTGCGCGTGCGCAACAGCAGCAAGGACGCCAAACTGCGCGCGCGGCAAAAATTCCTGGCGCCGCTTTTGCGTCACTTAGACGACGCGGGCTTGGGCCACGTTTCTGAAATCGCCGACGCCTCAGCGCCTTTTACGCCCCGGGGCTGCCCGTTCCAGGCCTGGTCCGTGGGCGAGGCGCTGCGCCTGGATCTGTCCGTTTTGGCGCCGAACGAGCGCCGCACCCCCCCAAAGGAGAGCCTCTCATGCAAATCGGAATCGTAGGATTGGGCCGGATGGGCGCCAACATGGCGCGCCGCATCATGCGCGCGGGACATCAGGTGGTCGGCTACGACCGCGACGCCAAGAACGTCCATGCCTTGGCCAGGGACGGCGCCGCGCCGGCCTCGTCCCTGAAAGATTTGGCGGCCAAGCTCAAGGCGCCCAGGGCCGTGTGGATGATGGTGCCCGCGGGAGGGCCCACCGAGGACACCGCGAACGAGCTCTCCCAAATTCTCTCCGCGGGCGACGCCATCATCGACGGCGGCAACTCCTACTACAAGGACAGCGTGCGCCGCGCTCAAGCCCTCAAGGCCAAGGGAATTTTCTACCTGGACGCCGGCACCAGCGGCGGCGTCTGGGGCGCCGAGCGTGGCTACTGCCTCATGATCGGCGGCGAGAAGGAGCCCGTGCAGAGGCTTGACCCGATTTTCAAGGCCCTGGCGCCGGGAAAAGCCGCGGCGCCCGCGACTCCGGGAGCGGACAAGCTTGGCGGCACCGCACAGGAGGGCTACCTGCATTGCGGGCCTTCGGGCGCCGGACACTTCGTCAAGATGGTGCACAACGGCGTGGAATACGGCCTCATGCAGGCCTACGCCGAGGGCTTCGACATCCTCCGGACCTCGGAGAACGCCAAGCTCCCTGCCGAGCTGCGCTATCAAATCCCGGTCGCCCAAGTGGCCGAGCTCTGGCGCCGTGGCAGCGTCATCGGCTCCTGGCTGCTCGATTTGACCGCCCTGGCCATGGCCGAGGACAAGGACCTCTCCGGCTACGCGGGCTACGTGCAGGACTCGGGCGAGGGCCGCTGGACCGTGGAGGCCGCGCTGTCCCAGGCCGCGCCCGCGCCGGTCTTGTCCGCCGCGCTCTACGCGCGTTTCCGCTCGCGCGAGGAGCACACCTTCGGCGAGAAAGTGCTCTCCGCCATGCGCGAGAAGTTCGGCGGCCACGCGGAGAAGTCGTCCAACAAAACCGACGGGCTCTAAGCTAAGGAGATCGCCATGAACGGAAAAAACGGACTACACCCGGAGCCCTGCGCCTTCGTCATCTTCGGCGCCTCGGGGGACCTCACCAAGCGCAAGCTCATCCCCGCGCTCTACAACCTGGCCACCGAGGACTGGCTGCCCGAGCCTTTCGCCATCCTGGGTTTGGCCGTGGACAAATTGACGACCGAGTCCTTCCGCGCCTCCTTAAGCACGGACATCGAGGGCTTCCTGGGCGCCAAGCCCGACCCAGACATCTGGAAAAATCTCGCCGGCCGCATCGAGTACGCACAAGGCAACTTCAAGGACCCGGCTGTGGGCCGGGCGCTCGCGCAAGCGCTAAAAACCAAGGGCTTCAAGAACGCCGTTTTCTACTTCGCGGTGCCGCCCACCCTCATCGGTCCCATTGCCGAGAATCTGGGTCAAGCGGGCTTGATGGATCAAGCCCAGGGCTTCCGCCGCGTCGTAGTGGAGAAGCCCTTCGGGCGCGATCTCGCCTCGGCCAAGGCCTTGAACGCCGAGCTCTTGAAAATCTTCGACGAGTCCCAGATCTACCGTATCGACCACTACTTGGGCAAGGAGACCGTGCAGAACCTGATGGCCCTGCGCTTCGCCAACGGCATCTTCGAACCGCTGTGGAACCATGCCTACGTGGATCACGTGCAGATCACGGTCGCGGAGGAACTCGGCGTAGAGCACCGCGGCGGCTACTATGAGCAGGCCGGGGCCCTGCGCGACATGATCGTCAACCATCTCTCGCAGTTGTTGACCCTGACCGCCATGGAGCCGCCGGCGTCGTTTTCCGCCGACGCAGTGCGCAACGAGCAGGTCAAGGTTCTGGGTTCGGTGCGCAGCTTCGCCGAGGACAACAAGCGCTGCGTGCGCGGCCAGTACGGGCCGGGGGCGCTCGACGGAGCCGCGGTGCCGGGATACCGCAAGGAGCCCCTGGTGGCGCCGGACTCCTCCACCGAGACATTCGTCGCCCTCAAGATTTTTATCGACAACTGGCGCTGGTCGGGCGTGCCATTCTATCTGCGCACGGGCAAGCGGTTGGCGCGCCGCTCGGCGGAAATCTGCGTCGAGTTCAAGGCGCCTCCCGTGCTGTTGTTCCAGAAGGCGGGCGTGGATTTCTTGTCGCCTAACCAATTGGTCATCAGAATCCAGCCGAGCGAAGGAGCGTCCTTGAGCTTCGGGGCCAAAGTTCCCGGGCCCTCCATGCAAATCGGCCAAGTCGACATGAACTTCCGCTACGAGGACTACTTCGGCAAGAAACTCGTCACCGGCTACGAGCGCCTCATTCATGACGTGCTTATCGGCGACGCCACGCTCTTCCAGCGCGCGGACATGGTGGAGGCAGCCTGGAGCATGGTCGATCCAATTTTAGAGCACTGGGCCGCTGAAAAACCGCGCTTCCCCAACTACAACGCTGGCACTTGGGGGCCGCGCGAGGCTGACGAGCTTTTGGCTCGGGACGGCCGCGCCTGGAGAGAGTGCGGCGAGAACCCCGCGCCATGAGCTCCGGAGCCGCCACGCCGAACATCGAAATCGCGGAAAACCGTGAGGACTTGTTTCGCCGTGCGGCCAAACGCTTCGCCCAAGCGGCGCAAAACGCCGTGCGCAAAAACGGCCGCTTCACCGTGGCCCTCTCGGGCGGCAGCACGCCCAAGGGCTTCTACGCGCTTCTGGCCCAGGAGCCCCTCGCGCGCGAGATTCCCTGGGACAAATGCCTGTTTTTCTGGGGCGACGAGCGCGCGGTGCCGCCCGAGGACCCGCGCAGCAACTACCGCATGGCGAAGGAGGCCTTCTTGTCTGGCGTGCCCGTGCCCGAAGCCAACGTGTTCCGTTTCGAGGCCGAGCTGCCGGATCATGAGGAAGCCGCGCGGCGCTACGAGGCGGACTTGACCAGGGCCTTCGGGCTCGAGGACGCGGGCGTGCCGCGCTTCGATCAGATTTGGCTTGGCATCGGCCCGGACGGACACACCGCCTCCTTATTTCCCGGCAGCCGCGCGCTCGACGAGACCGAGCGCCTGGCCTGCGCCAACTGGGCGCCCTCGCAGAATGCTTGGCGCCTGACGCTCACCTACCCCGTCCTAGACGCCGCGGCCGAGGTGGTGTTCTTGGCCGAGGGCGCAGAAAAGGCCGAGATCCTGCGCCGTATTATAAAGGAAGGCGACCTCCGGCTTCCGGCCGCGAGGGTCGCGCCCCAAGACGGACGGCTTCTCTGGCTTATCGACCGCGCCGCGGCCAAACTCCTCGCCCAATAATCCTGAAAATCTCATGAGCCCGCGAAAATCAACGCCGCCGGACGCCGAGTCCCGCCGCTTGAAGGATCTGGCCGCCGGCCGCGCGGACTGGAGCCTGTGGGGGCCCTACCTGTCCGCGCGCCAGTGGGGCACGGTGCGCGAGGACTACTCCGCTGACGGAGCGTGCTGGGATTATTTCCCCCACGACCACGCGCGCAGCCGGGCCTACCGCTGGGGCGAGGACGGGCTTCTGGGCTGGAGCGACCGCGAGGGCCGCCTGTGCTTCGCGCCCGCTCTGTGGAACGGCAAGGACCCGATTTTAAAGGAGCGGCTCTTCGGCCTCGCGAACGCCGAGGGCAACCACGGCGAGGACGTCAAGGAGTGCTACTTCTACCAGGACGGCACGCCCACGCACTCCTACATGCGCGCGCTCTACCGCTACCCCCAAGCGGAGTTCCCCTACGCGCGCCTGGTCTCCGAAAACAAGGCTCGCGGCCTGGATGCTCCCGAGTTCGAGCTGGAGGACGCGGGCGTCTTCGCGGACGGGCGCTACTTCGACGTGACCGTTGAATACGCCAAGGCCGCGCCGGACGACGTCCTCATCCGCTTGACCGTGGCCAACCGCGGCCCCGAGGCCGCGCCCTTGTGGATTTTGCCCACGCTCTGGTTTCGCAACACCTGGTCCTGGGGCGACGTCAAGGACGAGGACATCCCGCAAAAGCCGCGCATCTCCCTGGCCTCGGCGCCTTTCCTGCAGGTCCTGGCCGAGCACGAGACTTTAGGCCGCTGGCGGCTCTTCCTAAGCCACGACCCCGAGGGCCGCCTACCCAAGCCGCTCTTCACGGAGAACGACACCAACTTCAAAAAGATCTTCGGCGCCGAAAACCCGTCGCCGCGGGTCAAGGACGCCTTCCACGACTTCGTGATCGGCGGCAGGCGGGAGGCCGCGAGCGCCGAAGGCCCGGGCACCAAGTTCGCGGGCCTCTATAATTTCGACGTCCCGGCCGGCCAGTCCCGCGTCCTGCGCCTGCGCCTATGCGCCGAGGGCAAGGCTCCGGCCGCGCCGTTCTCGGAGGAGTTCACCAGGATTTTCGCCAAGCGCCAAGCCGAGGCCGACGCCTTTTACGCCAAGCGCGTTCCGGCCGCGCTCTCCCAAGACGAAAAATCCGTCGCGCGCCGCGCCTACGCGGGGCTGTGCTGGTCCAAGCAGTTTTACTTCTACTCGGTCAAAAACTGGCTTGACGGCGACCCGGCCCAGCCCAAGCCCCCGCCCGAGCGCCTCAAAGGCCGCAACGCGCAGTGGCCCCACGTCTTCGCGCGCGACGTCTTGTCCATGCCGGACACGTGGGAGTACCCCTGGTTCGCGTCGTGGGACTTGGCCTTCCACTGCGTGGCGCTGGCCGACATCGATCCGGATTTCGCCAAGGGTCAGTTGGTGCGCCTCCTGCGCGAGTGGTACATGCACCCCAACGGCCAGATGCCCGCCTACGAGTTCGCCTTCTCGGACGCCAACCCCCCCGTCCACGCCTGGGCTTGCTGGCGGGTCTACCGCGCCACGCAAAAAAACGGCCGCGGCGACCGGCTCTTTTTGTCGCGCGCCTTCCAGAAGCTGCTGCTCAACTTCACCTGGTGGGTCAACCGCAAGGACGTGCGCGGCCGCAACATCTTCTCCGGGGGTTTTTTGGGCCTGGACAACATCAGTCCTTTCGACCGCTCGCAACCCCTGCCCGGCGGCGGCTATTTCGAGGAGGCCGACGGCACCGCGTGGATGGCGTTTTACTGCGCGACCATGCTCACCATGGCCTTGGAACTGGCCAAGGACAACCCCGCCTACGAGGACATGGCCTCCAAGTTCTTCGAGCACTTCGTGGCCATCTCCGACGCCATGAACACGCTATCCGGCCACGGGCTTTGGGACGAGGATGACGGATTTTACTACAGCCACGTCCACTGCCAAGGCCAAGAAATGCCGGTCAAGCTCCGCTCCGCGGTGGGCTTCATTCCGCTTTTCGCCGCGCACGTGCTCGAGCCTGACGAGGTGGAGCGTCATCCGGGTTTCGCCAAGCGCCTGACATGGTTCCTGGATCACCGGCGGGATCTCTGCGGCCAGATTTCCTTCCTGCACGGCTGCCAGACGCCCCGGAACCTGCGCCTTCTGGCCGTGCCATCCAAGGAGCGCCTCGCGCGGGTCCTCTCGCGCGTCTTCGACGAGAATGAGTTTCTTTCCCCTTACGGCGTGCGCTCGCTCTCCAAGGCCTATGGGGAAAAGCCCTACTCGGCCGACTTCTTCGGGCAAGCCCGCACGGTGCGCTACGCGCCGGGCGAGAGCGACTCGCGCCTCTTCGGGGGCAACTCCAACTGGCGCGGGCCGGTGTGGTTTCCCTTAAATTACCTCCTGGTCTCGTCCCTTCGGCGCTACCACTACTTCTACGGCGACTCTTTCTTGGTCGAGTTTCCCACGGGCTCGGGCCGCTTGGTCACGCTGGGCCAGGCCGCCGATGAACTCGCGCGGCGCCTGACCCGGCTCTTCGTGCCGGACGAAAAAGGTCTCAAGCCCTTCTACGGCCCAGGCTCGCCCTTAGCCGCGGATCCGGGCTGGAAAAACGAGGCGCTCTTCCACGAGTATTTCCACGGAGACACGGGCCGGGGCCTGGGCGCTTCGCACCAGACCGGCTGGACGGCGCTCGCGGCGCCGCTGTTGGCGGGATTGGCCGGCGCGCGAGTAGACTAGCCCCGCCCGGCTGAGTTGGAGCCCTTCGCCGGAACCGCCGGGCGCCAGGCTAGGCGGACCGAAGCGCCGGGGCCTGACTCCACGCGCTCGACGAAAATCGTCTCGGATCCGGCCTGCACGCTCTCGCCGGCTCTCACATCTGCCTTTCGATTCTCCGAAGGCTTGCCGCGCACGTAAATCCAAAGCCCGGCCTCCAAAATCCGGGCGGCGCCGGATACGGGTTTCGGGGAAGACGCGTGCACGTAGCCGAGCCCAATGCGCAAGGCTCCCGCCGGCGCCTGGCCGCCCAGGCGGACCTCGACGGTGCCGGCCTGGGCGAAGCCCGCCGGCAGCGCCGCCCGCTCGACGCGCGCGCAGCCTGCGAGCAGCGAGGCCAGCCCAAGCCCGCACAAAGTCCAGGCGCCCGCGGCGCGGCGCGGCCAAGCCGCTCTAACGGACCGGGTTGACATAAAGGATGCTGAGCTCCGCGCGGAACTCACCCATGGTGATCGTCGTAAAATCGTCCCACCCCCAGGGATTCCCCAAGGTCACGGTGCCCTTTTTCACGTTCACGGACTTGACCCAGTAATCATGCGTCGGCACCAGCGTGCCGTTTTGGTAGAGGGGTCCGGGCAGCGCCTTGGCCCAGGAGCCGAGCCAGGGCGACAAGTCGATTTTAGTGCTCACGACCACCACGGCGCCGGCCTTAAGCCAGCCTTCCAGCGCCCGCGCCGGGATGATCATCGCGGGGTAAACCGCGCTGTCCTTGCCGGTGATGAGCTCAAGGATGGAGGACGCGAAGCCGTCGGCCAGGATGCCGTCGATAGCGCCGTAGGAACCCTTGTAGGCGGCGTAGGCTTTCTCCGCCACCATGGGCCAAATCCCCCCCAGTCCCTGCTGGGCGTAGAGGGGCGTGGGCGGACCATAATCGTTCGGTTCGACCGGAAAGCGATTGTCGACCCGCACGGTCGTCTTCTCGTATTCGGGCTTCCAGAATTCCCACGGTGGAGTCCGCTTGTAGAAGGTCACGGAAAACGTGCCGTCAGCGTTCCGCCGGATCATGCGCCGGATGACGTCTGGATGCGCGGCGGCGACGGCGGCCAAAGAGGCCATAAAGTAGCAGTCGTCCAAGTCGCCCTGGACGACGTCCTCCGCTGAGATGTTCGTGGAGCCGTCCGGATTGGCCGAGTAAGCCGGGCCCGCGATGGTCTCGTACCTCGCGTCCGTGGGATTTTGGCAATCGACGGACCAAAACCGGCAGCGCGCCAAAGCCGGCTCGGGCAAAAGCGGCGGCAGTATCTCTTTGAACGCGGGCGCGGGTGGATTAGGCGCCGCGGTTTCGAGCGGCTGAAGGCCGGCCCGGCCCAGGAGCCCCTTAAACGGGGCGCCTGCGCCGCCGCGCGTGAAGGAGTCCGTCAAGAGCAAGCGCCGATCGAGCCGAGCGGCGATGGCGCGCGCATGCTTGAGAGCCGCCGCGCTTTTGCGCGTAAGCGCGGGAGATTCTCGGGCCCGAAGCGGCGCGGCCGGGGCCGCGAGGGCGAGCCCGCACGCCGCGAGGGCCGCGGCGGCCAAGCGTCCTCGCCCGCGCATCACGGCGCGATTAGTAGCGGTAGTTCTCGGGCTTGTAGGGGCCGTCCTGGCTCAAGCCCAGGTAGTCGGCCTGGGTCTTGGTCAGGCGCGTCAGCTTGGCGCCCAGCTTGCCCAGGTGCAGACGCGCGACCTTCTCGTCCAAGGCCTTCGGCAGCGTGTAGACCTTGTTCTGGTACTTCTTGGTCCCCTTCGCGCTCCAAAGCTCGATTTGCGCCATGACCTGGTTGGTGAACGACGAGGACATGACGAAGGACGGATGGCCCTCGCCGCAGCCGAGGTTCACGAGCCGGCCTTCGGCCAGCACCGTCAACACCTTGCCGTTGGGCCAGACCCACTGGTCGACCTGCGGCTTGACGTTGACCTTGCTGAGCTTCTTGTCGTTGACCAAAGAGGCGATGTCGATTTCCAGGTCGAAGTGCCCGATGTTGCACACGATGGCCTGGCTCTTCATGGCGTCCATGTGCTTGCGGGTGATGACGTCGCGGCAACCCGTGGCGGTGACGAAAATGTCGCCCTTGGGCGCGGCATCTTCCATGGTGACGACCTCGTAGCCTTCCATGCAGGCCTGCAGGGCGATGATGGGGTCGATTTCGGTGACCAGCACGCGCGCGCCCAAGCCGCGCAGCGCCTGCGCGCAGCCCTTGCCCACGTCGCCGTAGCCGCAGACGACCGCGGTCTTGCCCGCGACCATCACGCCCGTGGCGCGCTTGATGCCGTCCATCAGGGACTCTCTGCAGCCGTAGAGGTTGTCGAACTTGGACTTGGTCACCGAGTCGTTCACGTTGATGGCCGGGCACTTGAGCGTCCCCTTGGTCTGGCGCTCGTAGAGCCGGTGCACGCCCGTGGTGGTCTCCTCGGAGAGCCCCACGACGTCCTTCAAAAGCTCGGGGTACTTGTCGTGGACCATGTTGGTCAGGTCGCCGCCGTCGTCCAAAAGAATGGTCGGCCCGCTGCCGTCCGGCCAGCGCAGGGTCTGCTCCACGCACCAGTCGTACTCCTCGTTGGTCTCGCCCTTCCAGGCGAAGACCGGGATGCCGGCCTTGGCGATCGCCGCGGCGGCCTGGTCCTGGGTCGAGAAGATGTTGCACGAGCTCCAGCGCACGTCGGCGCCGAGCTTGACCAAGGTCTCAATCAAGACCGCGGTCTCGATAGTCATGTGCAGGCAGCCCGCGATGCGCGCGCCCTTCAAGGGGTTCTTGCCGGCGTATTCCTCACGCAGGGCCATCAGGCCCGGCATCTCGCTTTCGGCGATCTCGATTTCTTTGCGGCCCCAGTCGGCCAGCGAAATGTCCTTGACTTTGTAGTCCATGGTGGCGGTCGGCATCTTTGATATGTCCCCTGTGCAGAAAATTCGGCTTTTGTCGCCGAGAGTAAATTATAGCAAAGACCGGGCGGGCCCTACTGCGGCAGGGTCTTGGGCGGGGCGACTTGATCCTGCGTGCCGTTTAAGGCGTCAAGGAAGGCGACCAGTTCGGCCTGCTCCGCGTCGTCCAAGTGAAGCGGGCGGATCTGTGGATCAAGCCACTTGTTCTTCTCGCCGCCCTGATTGTAGAACTTGATGACCTCGGCCAATGTCTTGACCGAACCGTCGTGCATGTAAGGGTAGGTCTCGGGCAAGTCGCGCAGCGTCGGAGTCTTGAACTTGCCGCGGTCGGCTTCTACTTTCGTGACGAGGTAGCGGCCCCAATCGGGATGCTTGGAGTTCATCCCCACGCCGATGTTGTGGTAGTCGCCGTCGGAAAAGTTTTTGCCGGCGTGGCAGGCGTCGCAGTTGGCCTTGCCAAAAAAAAGAGCCATGCCCGCGGCGGCCTGGGGGCTTAACGCCTTGGTGTCGCCCGCGACGTAGCGATCATAAGGAGAGTTGCCGGTCAGAACCGTGCGCTCAAAGCTCGCGATGGCCTTCTCAATGCGGTCAAAAGTGACCTTGGGGCTGCCGAAGGCGGCCTGAAAAAGCGGCGCGTAGCCCTTGATGCCGCCGATGCGCTTGGCCGCGCCCGCCAGGCTAAAGCCCATCTCCACGGGGTTGGCGACCGGCCCCTCGATTTGCTTCTCCAGACTCGGCGCACGACCGTCCCAGAATTGCTGCTGGTTGTAGGCCGAGTTAAGCACCGTAGGCGCATTCCGCGTGCCGTGCTGGCCGTGGATGCCGGTCGAGACGGGCTTGTGATCGGTCCAGCCCATCATGGGGTTGTGGCAGGTCTCGCAGCTGACCGTATCGTTTTGGGAAAGCCGCTTGTCGAAATAGAGGTCTTTGCCCAGCGCGACCTTGGCGTCGGTGATCGCGTTGTCGGCCGGCACCGGCGGAGGGTTCAACCCCAGCGGCACGTGATAGGGATAGCTCGAGCCTGATTCGCCGAAGTCATCGCCGAACTGCGCGCGCGCGGACGAGGCTCCGATAATCGCGATGACCGCGGCCAAGGCCGTGACCACCGCCGCGGCGGCCAGCGCTCCGCGCGCGGCCTTGTCCCTAGAAAACTGCGAAATTTTCATTTTCATGCCCCTAGTGTGGGGTATCTGCAACGTTTCGTCAAGGGGGAACGCTCCGTGCCCTGGGTCTTTTCTCCCAGGCCACAGAAGGCCCGAAGCCTCAAGCGCCTAGGCGTCGTCTTCCTTATAATAAGGGACCCGAATGAAAAACCCAATCAACCTCCGGCGCGGCGCGACCTGCCTGGCCGCGGCCCTGGTCTGCGCGGCCGCCCCGATTTTCGCGGACCAAGCCTTCGACGCCCAAACCGTGTCAGCCTTCCAAGCCCAAATCGCGGCGCTCGCGCCGTCTCCGTCCGCCTGCGCGGCCAAGAGCCCCACGCACCTCTGCTACGGCGAGAACCTGCCCTTTCTGATGATCCACCAGCCCGGGCAAAAAGCCGCGCGCTCGATTCTTATGATCCACGGCCTGGGCGACTCGCCCTATTCGATGAAGACGCTGGCGGACATTTTTTATTCCTACGGCTACAATGTGGTGGCCATCCTGCTGCCCGGCCATGGACGCGCGGCCAAGGACCTGCTCCACGTCAAGCTCTCGCAGTGGCAGAAGGCGGCCGCCGAGGGCCTGCAAGTCGCCGCGGCCATCGGCCGGCGCGTGTCCATCGCGGGATTTTCCACCGGCGGCGCCCTGACGCTCAACCTCGTGCGCCGGAATTACGCGGGCGCCCATCCGCTCGACTTGCAGGATCTCTTCCTGTTCTCCCCCGCCATCCAGATTCACGACCGCAAGGCGCCGGTCGTCTGCAGCCTCTCGCCGCTCGACTTGGCGGCTTTCGAGGCCGTGCACCCCTGGGCCTCGACCGCGCCGTGGGCCAAGGACGCGGACAAGCCCGGGCCTTACCGGGACTACTACCAAGGCCGCTACGCCCGCCTGGCCTTGAACGGCGTCTGCCAGCTGGAGACGCAAATCGAGGAGAACTCCGCCCAAGGCCGCCTGCCGCGCCTGCCCGTGACCATCGGCCTGCCCGACATCACCCCCGCGCTCATCGGCTCTTTAATCGACTACAAATCCGTCGTGCGCGTCTCGCCGCGCATCATCGCGGACATCAAGGACCACGGCGTGGGCGTCTTTACGGTCGAGTCCGACTCGGACACGACCGTCAACCCGCAGGCGGTCGTTCAATTCATGCAAAATTTCTCCGGCCCGCGCGCGCGGTTCATCCTCTATCCCGAACAAGACGGCATCGCCCACGCGGACGTCACCCGCCCGGATACGCCCACCAACAACGCCGCGCACTTCGCCCAACTCACCGACGGCCTCGCGCAGTTCCTAAGCGCCGAGACCGCGGCCCAAGCGGCGGCGTTCAACCGCCCCGTGCGCCTGGGCAAAAGCCCAAGCCTCCACTCGCTCGCGCTTTCCCTGTCCTTCGACGGCCGCCCATAGCGCGGCCATTCCCGCGCCGTGACCGGGGCCGAGGGCCAAAAAACTCGGGTCACGCGGGACTTTCGGCCTATAAGGCTCCCGGAGCGGTCCCGCTATAATATTGGTGTCGTTTTACGCCGCATATTCATATTAAGGGAGGAGAACGCCCACGATAACCCGAACCGCCCGTTTCGCCGCAGGACTCTCTTTATTGCTCGCCCCCGCGCTGGCCTGCGCCAATCCGGCCGCCCGTCTGCAGGCCGTGGCCACCGCCGCGCAGGCGCAAGCCCAAACGAAGGCTCCCGAAGCCGGCCGCCAGGAGCGCCTGGTCGCGGCGTTCAAGGACGCCCTGGCCCGCGACATCGCCGGGGACCAAAGCATCACCATGGCCATCGGCTACAACCTGCCCTATCTTTCGCCCATCGACTGGGACTGCGACCTAAACGCCTACCTGATGAACGCCAACGCCACCCCCGGCGACGGCGCCATCATCGAACTCGACAACAACGGCCACAGCATCCAAGTGCCTGCGGAGTTCTTCCACTTCGCCCAGCAGGGCTTCGTGGTTGTGCCCCAACCCAAGGACGCCTCGCCTTATTCCCAGCCCGACCTCATCGACGTGGCGGCCTACAAGGCCATCGCGAACCCCATGAGCGACGCGGCAGCCACCTACCAGCAAGTGGCGGTCTCCGGCAGCGAGATCAGCCAAGCCTTCACCGCGGCCGTCAAGTCGATGAAGGACCCGATTACGGCCGCCTTCGCCGCCCACGTCCACAAGCTCCAGGAGGCCGCGGCCGCGCGGCGGCTCAAGGAGCTGCAAAAGCGCATGGGCGAAATCGGCCAGGCGCTCTCCCAGTAGTAAGCAGGCGCGGAGCGTCCCCCCATCGAGGACGCTCGCCGTTTGAAGGCTCGCTCGACTTCCGGTTCGGCTGCATGCATAAGCCGAACCTTCAGACGCCTCTCTGAGGGGACGCTCCGCGCCTGCGGATAAAGGCCCGGAAATCCCGTTCGAGGGGCGTGCGTAGGCCCGGGCATAGGCCCTGCGGCCGGGCCGGAGCCCGAGCGAGGGTCAATCCCGAGCGTCCCCGATGAACGGGATTCCCGGGCCTTATCTGCTGGCGGAGAACTTCAGCGGCGTGTAGAAGAACACGCCCTGGGGGTGGGACTTCAGGCGCGCGTGCTCGCGCTTGACCGCGCGGATGAGCTTCTGGTCCACGCGTCCGGCGGCCAGGAGCTGCGGCGCGACGCTTAAAAGCAGGCGCTGCCAGTAGTCGATCATGCGCTTATAGGCCGCGCGGTCGCGCTGATCGTAGTGCCTGGTCCACGCGGAGACTTGCACGTCCTTGAAGCCCGCCTGGCGCAGAAGGTTGCCGGTCTTGGCGCCCACGCACGGATCGCCGCCCACAGCGCGCTGCGCGTCGTTGTACTCTTTCCAGTACGCCGCGACCGCGGGGCACTCGGGGTAGAGGTAGAGGCTTTCGTTTTGCACCTCGATGCCGAAAATCCGGGCGCCGGGCTTCAAGACCCGACGCAGTTCCTTGAGCACCGCCTGGGGCTTTTGCAGGTGCTCCAGCACCCAGCAGAAAAAAGCCCCGTCGAAGGAGGCGTCCGCGAATGGCAGCCTCTCGCCGTCGGCCACGCGGACGTCCGCGCGGCCTTGCGCGATGGGCCGGGCCAGATTTTCCCGCGCGCGCGAAATCTGCGCGGGCGAGACGTCGACGCCTTGGACGAAAATCTTCGGGAAGCGCCGCAAAAGAATCTGCGTCTGCGCGCCCACGCCGCAGCCGATTTCCAAGACGCGCGCGGTTTGCGAGAAATCCACGCCCGCGAACACCATGGACTCCAGAAACTTGCTTTGCGCCGAGAGCCGCTCTTGCTCGGCCTTGGAATAGCCGTGGATGTAGCCTTTCTTTTTTCCCGCGTAGCCGCCGCGCCCGGCGCTCATGCCCGGACACCTTTGCGCGCCCGCAGGCTCAGCTTGCCAGCCCGGTGCAAAGGTCTGAGAGAAAACCAGACGAAGAGCACGAGCTTGGGACGCGGGCCCACGACCGGGGCGCCGCGGTGGACCAGCGTATGGCGGAACAAAACCGCGTCGCCCGATTTCTTGTTGGCGATGCGCGCCATAAGCCTCTTGCCGCCCGGCGCGCGAATCTCAAGTTCGCCGCCTTCATAAGAGCCGCCGAGGTTGACGGACAAGGTGCACTCGGCCCAGCGGCCATTGAGCGTCGGCGGATCCGTATGCCACAAGACTCGATGCCTCTTGTCCGAGGTTTGGCGGTAGACGACCGCACGGATGGCGCGAATAGGGTATGGGCAGCCGGAAAGCCTCTGTACGCAATCATGCAGCGGCGGCTGATCTAGCAGCAGGCTCAGCGCACGGCTCCAGTGCCTGCAAATGCCGCGGTAGCTCTTCGCATAGTACCGCTCGCGAAAGGCTGCCGCCCGAATTCTGGGCAGGATGCGCTTTAAAAGCCGCGCGTCCAAAAACCCAGGCCAGCGCGCGTAGCTCTGCCGCGCGTAGCCCCTTCGCATGCGCTCGATGCGGCGGCCGGAAGGCAATCGCATACCCGTGACGCGAGGAACTTCCTTTGAAACACCCGTTGCGGTGGACAAAGCGGAAAAATTAAACCATTTCGTGCGACGCGCATCCAAATCAAGTTAAATATAATAGGTCCGGCCGGGGCAAAACCTCCATGACAATACAAGAAGAAGGCCAAAGCATTATCAGCTTCCTGATGTTTTCTCCCCGGGAATGCGCGGATGCGCTGGCGCGAATCGCCAAGCGCCCTCCCCGCTGGAAAGACTCGCCCCTGGGATAGTCCGACGATTTGAAGCCCGTGTACGATCATGATGACGGCCTGGCGAACCAGGCCGTTCTACGCGGCGTTCCCTTCCTGGCGCGGGCCCATCGCCGCGCCGTCGAATCCGCGTCCAAACCGGCCGCGATGCTGCTGCGCTACGAGGACGGTCGGACCTATTCCCCGCGGAAAAAGTCGCCTCGGGGACCAAGCTCGCCATCGTGGATTGGCTCTCGTAAGCCGAGAGCTTTTATATCATACTGCCTCCGCCCATGAAAGTCGCCCTAGTCATGATGCCGTGGTCGGACATTGAGATAGCGCCCCTCTCCCTGGCCTGCCTCAAAAGCTGGCTGCGCCACAACGGAATCGAAGCGGACTGCCACCATCTCTACATGCGCCTAGTCCGCCGCCTGGGCGGCCTAGGCGTCCGCCTCAGCCGCACCGGCGCCCTGCCCTGGCCTGAATGGCTCTTCGCCTATCATCTTTTCGGCCCCGGCTCAGGGCCGCAAGCGCCGCTCCCCCAAGGCATCGACGACATCGTTCGCGTCGCGGGGATGCAGGATTTTCTTCGCTCCGCCAAGGTTTCTCCGCAAGAATTTTCCGCCGTCGTGGAGCGTGAGATTCCGAGCTTTCTATCCGAATGCCTTGACGGCATCGACTGGGGCTGCTACGGCCTCATCGGATTTTCCTCCTGCCTTTGGAACCACTCGGCCAGCCTGCTCATGGCGAAGCTCATCAAGGGCCGCTTCCCCAAAAGCAAAATCGCGTTCGGCGGCGCCAATGTCGAGGGCGACATGGGCTTGGCGGCCTTGCGCGGCTGCGACTGGATAGATTACGTCGTCGACGGAGAGGGAGAGCAGGCGCTTTTGGCCCTGGCGCGCAACATCGAGAGCGGCAAACCCCACGCTCCGGCGCCCAGGGTCTCCATGCGCGAAAATGGGAAAGTTCTGCCGCGAGATCCGGCGCATATGCCCGTCATTGACATGAACCTCCTGCCGGCGCCGGATCACGACGACTATTTCGAGCAGCTCGAACTTTCCGGCGCCGGCGCGCATTTCACCCCCATCGTGACCCTGGAAGCCTCCCGCGGGTGCTGGTGGGGCCAGAAGCAGCACTGCGTGTTTTGCGGCCTGCCCGGGCAGGCGATGGCGTTCCGGGCCAAGAAGGCCGAATTGGTCCTGCGGGAAATTACGGCTCTTCATCGGCGCCATCAGGCGCAGCGCCTGATGTTCTGCGATTTAATTCTCTCCCAAGACTACTTTAAAACCTTGCTGCCCGAGCTCGCGCGGCAGCGCAAAAATCTCGCGGCGGATTGGGACATCTATTGCGAGTTCAAATCGAACATCAAGCCCGGACAGGCGGCGGACCTCGCGGAAGCCGGAGTGCTGTCTTGGCAGCCCGGCATCGAGACCTTCAGCACGCCCGCGCTGAAACTTCTCCGCAAGGGTGTCCGCACGATTCAAAACGTTCAAACCATGAAGCTTGCCGCTTTGAACGCAGTTTATTTGCTTTGGAATATGATTTATGGTTTTCCCGGGGAAAATCAGGATGATTATCCGCAGCTGATTCAAACCGTGCTTTCCTTGACTCACCTGCCGCCGCCGCAGCATCAAGGAGAAATTCATATCGACCGCTTCAGCCCTTATTATGAGAACTGGAAAGATTTCGGGTTAAAGCGGCCCGCCCCGCATGAATGCTACCGCTTCCTTTACCCAGAGCCGCGGTTCGTCCTTCGCGATATCGCCTACGTGTTTGAATTCGCCGCCGAGGACCGTGCGAGAATATTCGGGCCGCACACCGAAGCCTTGGTAAAGACGGCCGAGTTTTGGAGGGCCATTTGGCCGGAGAACTTTTTCGCCTGCGACGGCGACGGCGAGTCTGTGCGGCTTTACGACTCGCGGCCGCTGCGCACCGGTGGAACGCCCGAATTGCGCGAGTGCATCTTAGAAGGCCTGGAGGCCGCCGCGTTTAAGGCCGCCGACGCGCTTTTAGGAGCGCGGGAAATCGCGGCGCTCTGCCGGGCGAGGAACTCCCGCTGGAGCGAGCATGACGTCGTCAAAACCCTGCAATCCTTGGTCGAGCGGCGCTGGCTGCTGTGCGAGGACGGACTTTATCTCAATTTGGCGCTCCCCGTCTCCAAACTGACGCCGGCCCAGACGGCGCGCTTCGAACAAATGTTGGCCGCGCGCCGCAATCATCCTTCCCGGCGTTCGCCGCAATCTCTTGGCGATCCAGAGCGGCCCGAAGCGCGCGTCAGCGCCGAAAACATGAGCCTGCAAAGCGTCCAAGCCCTCAAACGGGCGGCCGTGTCCGGCGCGTCCGCCGTGTCCGGCGCGTCCGCCGCCTCCGGCGATCCTATCGCGGCCGGGGACATCCTGGCCCTGACGCACCTGCCGCCCCCGCGCCCGGCCAGTTCGGACGCCGCGCTCCCGGACGAACTTCGGCGCGGCCTGGAGTTTTGGAGAAACATCCACGAGCGGAACATTTTCGCCTATTACAACGGCGACGGATTCGTGGATATTTACGATTCGCGGCCGCTGGCTATCGGAAAAGCTCCGGAAATGCGGGAAACCAGGCTGCATGGAATCGAGGCTTTCATTTTCCATTTTTGCGAAACGATAAAATCGTTTTCGGCGGTGGCAAGCGCATGCCGCGGCCGCGATAAGAATTGGAATCCGGGCGCGGTACGAAAAGCGCTCGGCCACTTATTGCAGAAACGCTGGATCATCCGAAAGAACCGGGATTTCTTGACCCTGGCCCCGCGCGCGCCGAACATATCCGGCCGGCAGCGGATTCTTTTCGAGCGAATGCTCCGATTAAGGCACCTGGGACTGCGTTTGATGCCGCCGCTTAGAAGCGAGGGCCCGCACCGAACGAGGCGGCTGAAGCCGCAACCCCAAGCCTAGAGTCTTGGCGGCACGATGACGGAGGCTCAAAGCCCTCCGGAGGAAAGCAGGTCGCCATGCCACAAGACGCGATGCCTCTTGTCCGAGGTTTGGCGGCAGACGACCGCACGGACGGCTAGAGCTTTTTCGCGTTGAAATCAACGGAATTTTCCGATAAGCTATTTGCCATGGCGAACGCGCCAGCGACTTTGTTCCACTGGACCACGGCGGAAAAATTAATGCATTTCGCGCGCCACGCGAAAAAGAGCGGTGGGCTCATGCTCAAAAAGATACCGCCCGAATCGGCGCTTTACCGTTTCCATCCGGATTTGCGCTCCATGACAGCCCTCTTCGCGTGGTCTCATCCCGTAACCGGAATCGCCTCGGGACCCAAAGTCGTCTATGCTGCGGAAAGTGCAGGCGACTCCAGGCTGCTCACCCTCAAAATCAAGAGAGGCGCGCGCGTGTGCGCTCTTCGGGACCACGACGGGAAGAACCTTCCCGCCAAGCCGCGGCGCTTCGCCCCGCGCATCCCACGCGGCGCGGATTTGATTTTTCACGAAATCAGCTACGACGACGGCTCCTCCGTGCGCGAATGGGTCGTCCTCAATCCCGCATGCGTCGAGAGCTTCACGGCGGACGCTCGTTTTTTGCGGCGTTTCTTCAAGCAAGAGCTCTCGCGGCTCGCCGATCCGCGCTACGACTACCCGCCGCGCGCGGCGCACGCCGTCAGCAAATTTCCGGGGCTCCGCCAGTCGGCTTTTTTAAGCGTGACTTCTCCAGGCCTGCGGGGTAAAATCGTCCTTCCCGCCCTCCGCGCGGTCGCGCGGCTCTCTCCGCGGCGAATCCCCTTAGAGCTGAGGACCGCTTTCCCCGAGTTCTCGCCCGCCGGGCGCAGATGAAAATCAAAGAAGAGGGCCGGAACATCTACAGCTTCCGGATGTTCTCTCCCGCCGAGTGCGCGGACGCGCTCCGGCTCCTCGCCAAACGTCCTCCGCGCTGGAGAGACGCGCCCTTGGCATGGTCCGACGATTTGCGACCCGTCGTCGATTACCAGGACGGTTTGGCGCACCAAGCGCCGCTCGGAGGGGTATCGTCCCTTAAAGACGCCTACCGACGCGCCGTGGAGTCCTCGGCCAGGCCGGCCGCCATGCTATGTTGGGAATACCGCGTCTTCCGTTTCGCCACCCGGCAGGCGCTGCTGCTGCGCTACGGGCCCGGAGGCCACTTCATCCCCCACATCGATTGCATGGGCACCATCCGCGGCCGGATCATCAGCCTGGTCTGCTACCTGAACGCGGACTACGACGGCGGCCGGACCTACTTTCCGCGGCAAAACGTCCGCGTCGATCCGGAGCCCGGCAAGGCCGTCATCTTTCCCTCCGGCATCACGCATCCCCACGGCGTGGAAAAAGTCGCCTCGGGAACCAAGTTCGTCATCGTGGACTGGCTGTCCTAGAGACGCGGATGCCGAGCGGACCAACAATCAGCGGATGCCTGAACGCGGCGGGGACGTCATCGGGCCTCAAGCGAAGCACGCGCTCGATCGCGGGGATGATGACGGCCCGGCGCGCCGCCGTGAGCGAAGTGACGTCCAAAAAAAAGCGCCGGCGGCCCCGCGTAAGCCTCGCGGAACGGCCATGAAGCAGCCGCTCGGGATATTGATAGGATGGATTTCCGAGCTTCTCCATTTCCCCACGCAAAAAGATTTTAAGCTCGCGCGACGGCAGCGCGGCAAGGCTCTTGACGGCCCGCGCGCGCAGAACGATCCACTCGCGCAGCGACGATCCGTTGGGGTGCCGCAGCTCGTGATAAACCAAATCGGCGCCGCCGGGCGGCGCGGGGACGCTGGCGCGCACCCGGCCGGATGCGGCGTCATGCACGACTGCGGCGACCGCAAGGCCGCGCCTGATGTCGACGATGAGCATCCGGGCGTCCCGGGGAGCGCCGCGCCCGGCGTAGATTTCTCCCGGATTGACCGCCATCCCCGTCACGGGGTGGATCCAGCCGAAAAGAATCGGGGCGGCCGGCGCGCCCAGCGCTCGGGGAAGAGAGCCTTCGTATTTCGCGGCGCACGCGGCCCGCAAGCCCGCCAATCCCTGCAAGGACGCGGCCGCGGCGGCGATGCGCTCAAGCCCGGCGGCGTCGGTCCAGTGGAACAAGCGGCGCGGCGGAGGCGGGACGGCGGGCTTATTGCTCATCGCCGCCATGGATCGCGCGCGTGAAAATCAAGCAGGAGGCCCAGGACATTTTCAGTTTCCAGATGTTTTCCCCTTCCCAGTGCCGCGACATCCTTGACGGCATCGGCCGGCGCAGGCGGCGCTGGGAGGACGCGGCGCTGGCCTGGCCCTACGCCACCGTACAAGCCGTCAACCATGACGACGCGTGGGTCTCGAAGCTGCGGCTGCGCTCCCTGCCGGGGCTTCTCAAGCGCTACCTCTCGGCGGTCGAAGCCGCAGCCAAGCCGGCCGCCATGCTGTGTTGGGAATACCGCGTCTTCCGTTACGCCACCAGGCAGGCGATGATGCTGCGCTACGAGGCGGGCGGCCACATCATGATGCATATCGATAGGGCAGGTCCCACGGTGAGCGGGCGCATTATCAGTTTGGTCTGTTACCTGAACGCGGACTACGACGGCGGGCGGACCTACTTCCCGCGGCAAAACGTCCGCGTCGAACCGGAGCCCGGCAAGGCCGTCGTCTTTCCCTCCGGCATCACGCATCCTCACTCTGGGGAGAAAGTCGCCTCGGGGGCGAAATTCGTCATCGTGGATTGGCTGTCCTAGCGGCCGCCGGCCGCGCGCCAAAACTTTAGAGGGCGACGACCGCCGCCCAAAGCCCTCCCGCAGACAGCAGGCTGCCGGCCAAAGTCAAGGCAGGAACAGTGTATTTCTTTTTTCCACCGCGGCCTTTTTTCGGCTTTTCACCGTCTTTCTTCTTCATTCCTTGCTTATCTCCAGAACATAAACTTCAAACTTGTTTATTATATATAAGTTCGGGCTTATCAAATTAACCTTAACTAAAACATGTCCCCCATGCGCAAGATCCTGGTAATCAGCGAGTGTTCTTTTCACAACCCCACGTTCCGCATCGTCCTGGACAGCCTGGCTCTCGAATACGCCGGCCGCGGACACTCCGTGCGGGTCGCCGCGCCGCTTTCGCCATACACCCTGTCCGAACCCCGCGGAGCAAAAAACCGCCGGACTTCCTGGGGAACGCTCATGCGCCTTTGGGGAAACGACGGCGGCCGCGTTCCCTCCGTCAATATCGCCAAACTCGCGCCGCTTACGCGAGAGGCGGACTTTGTTCACCTGCACCTCATCGGCGACTACACCGAGGCCGTCTTGCGGCTGGACCGTCTCCTGCGCGCCTCCAAGGCCGCTGTCCTTGCTTCATTCCACGATTACCGCAATCCATCCATCCGCCGCACGCCCGAATCCGTGGCCGGCTACGCGTCCCTCCTGCACGGGCGCGAAGCGACCGTGCCTTCGCGCTTCGGGCGGAACTTGCTGCTCGAAGATTTTCCATTCCTCAAAGGCCGCATCGCCATCGTACCAGAGGGCGTTCAATTGGAGCCCTTGACGCGCCGCGCGCCCGAAACGCCTTTCGTCCTTTGCCCCGCGTGGCTGGCTTACTACAAGGCTCCGGATATCCTTATGATGGCCTGGGCCGCGCTGGAAAACCCTCCGCCGCTGGTCTTCGCGGGCAATGACCCGCGCGGGCAAGCCCGCGCATTGGCCGAACGCCTGGGGCTGGCCCGTTCCGGCAAGGTCCGGTTCCTGGGCCAGTCCGGACACCGCGAGACCCTCGGCTTAATGGCGGCCAGCGAGTTCGTAGTCCTGCCCTCGCGCCACGAATTTTTCGGCATGGCAGCGCTCGAAGCCATGGCTTTGGGCAAGGCCGTCGTGGCCAGCGCCACGGGACCGACGGATTTCATCCGAAACGAGGTCTCGGGACTCCTGGTGCCGCCGGGAAAAATAGCCCCGCTCGCGCGCGCCCTGAAGCGGCTCTTAGAGGACGCGCCTTTGCGCCGGCGGCTGGGCCGTGAAGCCAAGCGAACCGCCGCCCGCTATACTTGGGAGAGCGCCGCGGCTCGCTATCTAGACCTGCTATAATTGGGACGTGACCCGCTCGCAAGCAGTCGAGCGATTTCAAGCGCGCATCGCGCAAAGCCCGGCTCCCGACCCAGACAACAAGCCTTTCCTGCTCCTCCACGGCCGACGAACCGAGCGCTCCATTCTGATGGTCCACGGGCTGACCGACTCGCCCCACTCGATGAGGGAACTCGCCCGCCTCTTCCACGCCCAAGGCTACAACGTGGCCGCGATTTTGCTCCCCGGCCACGGCACGCGCCCGCAGGATCTGCTCCGCGTCACGCTCAAGGAGTGGCGCGACGAGACGGACTTCGGCCTGGATGCGGCCGCGGCTCTGGGGCGCACGGTCTCCTTGGCCGGATTTTCCACCGGCGGGGCTCTCGTCTTGGACGCCCTGCGCCGCAATTGCGCGAGTCCGGCGCCCTGCGATTTCGGCGACGTGTTCTTGTTCACGCCCGCCTTGAAACTGGTTTCCCGCCTCGTGCCTTGGGCCTGCCTACCGGGCGTGGCGCCCATCATGAAGGCCGTGCATCCCTGGGCCATGGACACCCGCGGCGACGCCAACCGCTACGGCAAGATGGCCTTGAACGCCGTCTGCCAGCTGCGCCGGCTCATCCAGGACAACGATGCGGCGCGCTCGGAGCTTCTCTCCGCCATCGCCGCGCGCGGCTTGGGATTTTTCGCGCTGGCCACGGCCGTGGACGCCGCGGTCGACTCGGACGCGGTGGCCGACTTTATGGCCTCCTTGCCGCCGCAATCGCGACGAACCTTCCTCCTCTACCCCAAGGAAGACGGCATCGCGCACGAGCGCGTCACCCGGCCCGAGACCAACCCCCGTTACGCCGAGCTCGAGGCGGCGCTTCTGGCCTTTCTGGGCTCTTCGTCCCTCGCCGCGGGCCGGACATGATGAAACCCGGCGCACGCGCGCCGCGCAGAATCCTTCTGCTCTGCGAGTGCGACTTCGACAATCCCACCTTCAGCGTCGTCCTTTCGAACCTTGGACGCCGCTACGCCGAGCGCGGACATGCGGTCGCCGCGGCCGCGCCGTTTCTGTGGCAATACGCGGCCGCGCCCATCCGCGGCGCCGAAGATGAGGACCTTGGCTGGGGAACGCTGGTCCGTCTCAACAAGGGACGCAGCCCGCAGAGCATCGCGGCCGCTATGGAGGCGCGCCTAGGCCCCCTTCTGCGCCGGGTGGACGCCGTCCACTACCACGCCATCGGCGACTACACCAAGGCCGTGCCGTGGCTGGACCGGCGTCTGCGCGCCCTGGGCCTGCCTCTTCTGGTCTCGTTCCACGACTGGCGCAACCCCATCACGGGCCGCACGGCCCAATCCCTCGCCGGCTACGCAAAGCTCCTGCACGGGCGCGAAGCGACCGCGCTTTCTCGCTTCGGGCGGAACTTGCTGCTCGAAGATTTTCCATTCCTCAAAGGCCGCATCGCCATCGTACCAGAGGGCGTTCAATT
>DAIDHS010000018.1:0-14928 GCA_027451985.1 Elusimicrobiota bacterium | reverse complement strand
GGACGCGCCTTTGCGCCGGCGGCTGGGCCGTGAAGCCAAGCGAACCGCCGCCCGCTATACTTGGGAGAGCGCCGCGGACCGGTACCTGGCCCTGCTTGAAAAGGAATGATGTAGAATATCGGCCATGACGAACGGGTTCCGACGCGTTTTCGCCAAAATTTCCGCCCTGGCCCTGGCTTTGGGCCTGTACGCCGCCTGGGCCGCGCCCCAAGCGCGCGCGGCCGGTCCCGGGGACAAGATGCCGGCCTTCGTGGGCATCTCGAAGTGGTTCAACACGCCCAGGCCGCTTACGCCCGCGAGCTTGAAGGGCAAGGTGGTGCTCGTCGATTTCTGGACCTATTCCTGCGTCAACTGCCTGCGCACCCTGCCGCACTTGGAAGCGTGGTATAAGCTCTACCACAAGGACGGCCTGGTCATCGTGGGCGTGCACAGCCCCGAGTTCTCCTTCGAGAAAGAGGCCGACAACGTGCGCATGGCCTTGAAGAAGTACGGCGTCACTTACCCCGTGGCCATGGACAACAACCTGCAGACCTGGGACGCCTACGAGAACCACTACTGGCCCGCGCACTATTTCATCGACCGCAAGGGCGTGATTCGCTA
Source organism: Elusimicrobiota bacterium (assembly GCA_027451985.1). Classification (GTDB taxonomy): domain Bacteria; phylum Elusimicrobiota; class Elusimicrobia; order UBA1565; family UBA9628; genus JAGWJU01. The sequence goes on along the minus strand of DAIDHS010000018.1, from coordinate 14,328 downwards.
CGTGCACTTCGGCGAAGGCGACTACTCCCAATCGGAGGGCCGCATCCGCGAGCTCTTGGAGGAAGGCGGGCCCAAAATCGGCGTGCCCGAGACCAAGCTGCCCAGCGCGGTCGACTTCGCGCTCATCGATTCGCCCGAGATGTACCTGGGTTACTCGCGCCAGCAGTACCTGGGCAACGGACAGGGCGCCCGGCCGGACCACGCCCAGGACTTTTCCGCGCCCGCGGCCAAGGACCTGGCGCTCAACCACTTTTACTTGAGCGGCCGCTGGACCGTGACCCGGGAGTTCGCCCGCGCCGAAAAGCCCGGCGCCGAGATTATTTTGGTCTTTGACGCCTCGCGCGCCAACCTGGTGCTGGGCGCGGCGCACCCCGTCCAAGCCGAGATCACCCTGGACGGCAAGCCCGAGACCGCGGCCGACCGCGGCCAGGACGTGCGGCTCGTCAAAGGCCGCGCGCTCACCACCATTTCCAAGCCCCGGCTCTACAACCTCTCCCACGCGCCCTACGGGCGGCACGTGCTGGTCATTAAGTTCTTAAATCCCGGTGCGCGCGCCTACGCGTTCACCTTCGGATGAGCGCCGCGGATTGACAAAAACCACCTCCTCCTGTATACTTTTATATACAACTGTATATGAAAAGAGCCGTTCCGTTGACCCGCAGCCTCGACTCGATCCTGGGGCAGAAGTCCAAAGTCGCGGTGCTGCGCGTTCTTTACGATCGCCATGAAGAATTGAACGGACGGGAAATCGCGCGGAGAGCGGGCTTGGCGCCGAGGGCCGCCAACGTCGCCCTCAACGACTTGGCGCAGACGGGCCTCATCGACAAGACCATCGTCGGAAACAATCACATCTACTCGATCAACAGCTCGAATTACCTGAGCTCCTCCGCGTTGGGCAATTTGTTTCAAGAAGAAAGCGCCTTGCCCGGCACCATCGCCCGCGAGGTGGCCGCCGCCGTCAAGTCCGATCACGTCGTGACGGTGGCCTGGTTCGGCAGCACCGCCACCGGCAAGCGCAAGGCCGCCAGCGATTTTGATCTGCTGGTCATATTGAGAGATTCCCACGACTCGAACAGCGTAAAGAAGAAATTAGAAGGAACTCAAGAAGCTTTCTCCGAATCGTTCGGCATCCGCCTCATGCCCTATGTCTTGGGAGCCGGAGAACTGGTTTCCCGCTATCGAAAAGGCGACCGGTTAATACGCGAAATCATCCGCGACGCAATCGTCCTTTTCGGCAAGCCCCTCTCCGAGGTCATCATCGATGAGCCCTAAAGACGGCCGCATCCGCAACGTCTCTTTGTCGGAAGCGGAATCATATCTCAACAAAGCGAAGGAATTTTATCTCGCCATGCTGGACAATTACCAGTCCAAGCGCTGGAACGCGACGGGATTTGCGGGCATCCACTGCGCCATCTCCTCTTCAGACGCCGTACTCGGCAAAATCGCGAACATCCGGTCCGCGTCCAGCGACCACTACGACACGGTGCTGCTTTTACGCAAATATCTCAAAGGCGCGGGCCGGGGGCGCGCGGAAGAGCAGGTCACCCGCCTGTCCCGCGTTCTGGGGCAGAAAAACCTGGTCGAGTATGAAAGCAGGGACTTCAGGCAGGATGAATGCGAGAGACTCGTCAAAGACGTCGGACGATTTTTCGAATACGCGAAAGAATTCTTCCTATAATGACGCTATGAGCATCCCCGTCAACCCGCCGTCCGGTTTCCGCGATTTTCTGCCCGAGGCCTGCGCCCGCCGGGAGTTCGCGGTGCGCGTCATCTCGGAGGTCTACCGCTCCTTCGGCTTTGAGCCCATCTCGACCTCGGCGGTGGAGGACTTGGCGGTGTTGACCGGCAAGGGCGGCGGCGAGAACGAGAAGCTCATCTTCAAGATTTTAAAGCGCGGCGAGAAGCTAGACGCCGCCCGCGCGGAAAACGGCGAACTCTCCGACCTGGGCCTGCGCTTCGATTTGACCCTGCCGCTCTCCCGCTTCTACGCCAAGCACCAAAGCCAGCTGCCGCACCCCTTCAAGGCCTTCCACATCGGCCCGGTGTGGCGCGCCGAGCGCGCGCAAAAGGGCCGCTACCGGGAGTTCTACCAGTGCGACGCGGACATCATCGGCTCGGAGAGCCCGCTGTGCGAGGTGGAAGTCATCTCGGCGATTTTGACGGCCTTCGAGCGCATGGGCTTCGCGGACGCGACCGTGCACCTAAACGACCGCGCCTTGGTCTACGCGGCGCTGGCCCAAGCCGGCGTGCCCGAAGACAAGCGCGGGCAGGCCTGCATCGCCCTGGATAAGCTCGACAAAATGCCGCGCGAGAGCGTGGAAGCCGAGCTCTTGGGGCTTTTAGGCGCGGAGCCGGTCGCGGCCCTGCAAAAGACGCTCATGGCCGAGGCCTCGGGCGCCGCGGCGGATTTGTCCGCCTACGAGGCCGCGGGGCCGCAGAGCTACCAGCGCCTGGCCTGGATTGCCAAGGAGCTCGCCGCCTCGGGCTGGACCCACGTGCGCGTGAACCCCTCTTTGATGAGGGGCTTGGACTACTACACCGGCCCGGTCTTCGAGTTCCGCCACGCGAAGCTCTCGGGCTCCTTGGGCGGCGGCGGCCGCTACGACCGCCTGTCGGAGAAATTCGGCGGGCCTGCGGTGCCCGCCTGCGGAGCCTCTATCGGCTTCGAGCGGCTCTTGCTTCTTCTCGAGGAATCGGGCGCGGGAGCGGCGAGTACGGGACCGGAGTTCTGCGTGCTGGTGTTCGACGAGTCCCTGCGCGAGAAGTCCCTGGAGCTGGCGCGGCACCTGCGCGCGGTGGGCAAAACCGCCGACCTTTACCCCGGCACGGGCAAATTAAAGGCCCAGTTCAAGTACGCCGACGCCAAGCGCGCGGCCCACGCGCTCATCATCGGCCCCGACGAGGCCGCGGCCGGCATGGTCAAAGCGAAGAACCTCAAGACCGGCGAAGAGCGACTGGTGAAGGCGGAAGAGTTGGTGGCGGGGAAGTAGCAACGAGTTGTAAATTCGACTAACCTTTTCTAAAAAATCAGGTTATTGATTTTACTTATCATTACAATTAAAGACACCAGCGGCATTGACTAAAAAATGAACTTCCGCTAAACTTGGTGTAAATCTTCAAAGTTATAAAATGGCCAGCGAAAAAGATCTTGCCCCCACGTATAAATTTTATATTGCTCAAAGAGTCTTTGATTTTTTGTCATTGCTTCCACCCACAGTTGTATATATATTTCTTATAATCTATGGGTCAGATGCAATTAAGGCTTTTGCGGGAACTAATACAAAGGCCAACATCCATGTTGTTGTTCATTATTTTATTTCAAAGAAAAGCAGCTTTGGTGTTCCATGGATATTGGCAACGATATCATTCATTTGGGCTAAAACTGAGCGTAAATTAAGAAAGAAAAAAATATCAGCCGTGTCTGGATATATTAAAGAACTTGAAGGCCGGCTTCATTCCGAGAGAACCAGCAGCGGATTAACAGCAGAGGGAGATACAAATCCAGCTGACAGGAGCCTGTAAATGAATCCAGTGGCTTGCTTAAAAGCAGTAGAGTTTGCAGTTGGTGGGGCGTTATTGTTGCTCCTTATTTATGGCCCATGGCAACAAACAATGATTGACTTGGCCCGGCATAAATTAATTTCCGCTAGAGATAGAATTTTCTTATTGGCGATTGACGGGAAGTTCGATATAAATTCTAAAGAATATGAATCGGTCCGCTCTACATTTAACGGGATGATACGCTATTGTCATGCAATTAGATTCCATCGCATTCTTGCGCGCGCCATATCATCCTCCGAGGATCACAAATATACAAGCTTTGCTGAAATCGTTAGCAATATTCAGGATACAGATGTACGGGAAAAAATTGAACACGAGTGGCGGGAGGCGATGCACACATTATTGGGCGTGGTTGTGTTACGATCACCTGTACTCATTTTGTTCACGATGCTCATTAGCCCCTTCGTTATTATTGGATACCTTATAGACCGATCAAAAATTCGCGCAGCAGATGCGACACTGAAATCGGCGATTCAAAAGGATCTGGAGTTAGAAAATTATTCCGGCAGCAGTTATAGGCAGCAAGTTGCTGAAGCTTATTAATTTGGCAACAAGTATATTTGGGAAATCCTGTTTAATCACCCCCCCGACTTGTCTTGATGGAATACTGACCTATGAATCGGCGCATTAAAAAGCTGACAATCTAGGGCGCCGCTTCGCCGGCCCAAAGCTCCCACGGCGCCCGTGACCTTGGACGAAGAGACGCCGCTGGTCTCCATCCGCTTTAACGCGCTGCTGGGCCCGGCCTGCTCGGTCGAGCCCATGCCCGGCTGCCGCCGCTGGACGGACGGCGGGGCCTCCAACCTGGTCACCATCACGGTCACGGACAAAGCCGGCGGCGAGTCCGCCGGCCTGCGCGTTTTCGACCGCTCCTCCGGCGCCGTGGCGCCCAGCTTTCCCGAGATTCTGCTGACCCCCTCCTCGCCGCTCAAGGACGGCCAGGGCAACGCCGTTTCCCAAATCGGCGTGCAGTGCTCGGACGTGAGCTACTAGGCTTTTCCCCGACCGGACCGACCGAGACACCGCCCCTAGGATCACCTAGCCAGGGCCGGGGGCTGGCCCCCGGCCGGCTGGCCCCCTGGCCAAGTTGGCCCTATCTACCCCCCACTAGTACTACCCCACTACTCCCACTACCCCCCGTATACCTAGGGGAGTAGTGGGGTATACCCCCCGTATACCCTGTCTAGGCCTGGCCGAAAAACGAATATAACCTAGACATGGGTAGGATCCAGGCCTGGCAGGCCTGGGGTAGGATCCAGGCCTGGCAGGCCTGGGGTAGGCCTAGCCAGGCCTAGGTAGGCCCCCTATAGGCTCCTAGCCAGACGTCTGGCAGACCCCGGGTCTGGAACTTTCCGGCGGCCCTATTCGTAGACATGCCAGCGGCCATGAAAAAACTCACCCTGGGCCTGCCCATCGAGCGGCGCATTTATCTCCTGCGCGGGAGGCGGGTCATGCTTGATCGTGATTTGGCCAAGCTTTACGGCGTTTCCACGGGAGCGCTCAACCAAGCCGTCAAGCGCCGCAAAAACCGCTTCCCAGCGGACTTTATGTTCAGGCTAAACGGGAAAGAGCTCAAAAATTGGATATCACAGGCTGTGATATCCAATCCCGGCGTCAAAATGGGCACACGCAGAGCGCCTTACGCGTTCACGGAGCAGGGCATTGCCATGCTTTCCAGCGTGCTTAACAGCGAGCGCGCGGTCGAGATTAACATTTTAATTATGCCTGCGGGCAAGGTTCACTTCCTTCCCGCAGGCACTGGGCGCGATATCGCGCCCGGTGCGGGCCTTCGTGAAGCTGCGCGCGGCCGTCGCGGCCCACAAGGAGCTCGCCCGCAAGCTGGAAGAACTCGAACGCCGCGTCTCCGGGCACGACGCCTACATCCGCTCCCTGATTGACGCCATCCGCCAGCTGGCGGTGCCGCCGGAGGAGCCCGCACCCGAACCCGCGCGCGTGGTCGCGGGTTTCAAGCCGTGAGCGCAGTCCCGAGTTTGACTCTTTACATTGCCGGTCCGGCCTCGGCTTGGATATAATCCCTCGCCATGCGCAGAGCAAGCTTCCGTCCCTGGCCGCTCGTCCTGGCCGCGCTGACGCTCAATTTCGCCGCCTGCAGCTACGGCGTCAAAACCCCGCCGCCGGCCGACATCCCGCCGTCCGCCGAGGCCCCGCTGCCCTTTGACGCGGTCATCCCGCCGTCCAACGGCTTGTATACGGCGAACCAAGCGCTCGGCCAAACCTTGCGCGCGGCCAGGCTCTTTGAATCCGTCAACGGCGAAACCGTCCCGGGCGTCTTCGCCGTGCAAAGCGCCGCTCCCGTGGAGCGCCTGACCCTCGCCGTCAAGAACTCCTGGAGCAACTCGGACAACTATCTGGTCCCCCTGGGCTTTCCTTTCTGCCTTCCCATGTTCGCCGGCTGCCTGCTCGACTTCATCATCCCCACCGATCAAAACTGTACCCTCTCGCTCAATGTCGACGTTCTAGACGCCGCGGGACGCGCGGTCACCAACTACGCGGGGAACTACGAGGCCGATTACGTCTTGGGCGGCCCGCCGCCCATCGGCCAAGACGACGAGTCCTCGGACGTGCCCGTGGACTGCCGCAACGCCGCCATCGCCCAAGCGGCCCGCGACATGGTCGCGCGCCTGATGAAGGACCGGCCGTTTTTCCGGAAGCTCTCCGCGCCCGCTCCGGCCGGCCCCTCCGCCGCTCCGGCGGCTGCGCCTTCTTCCGGCGCCCCGAAGCCCTGGTGGCAGCAGTAGCCTCATGGCGGAGCTAAAGCCCACGGCGGCCGAGACCCGGCTGGCCCGGGAGCTCGTGGGGACCTGGCGGCTGGTTTCCTGCGAGCACCGCCGCGCGGATGGGACAATTGAATACCCCTTCGGCGCCGCGCCCTCGGGGCGCCTCGTCTATACGCCGGAAGGCCGCATGATCGTGCTCATCACCGACCCCGGCCGTCCCCTGGCCCGCTCGCCGCAGTTCTTCGAAGCCCAAGACGCGGAGCTGGCCCCCGCCGCCAAGGGCTGCGTAGCCTACAGCGGGCTCTGGCGCCTGCGCGGCGGCAAGGTCGTCCACGAGGTGGAGCAAAGCCTGTTCCCCAACTGGACCGGGCACGCGCTGGTGCGCATGGCCGATTTGAAGGACGGGCGCCTCACCCTCTCGACCGGCGTCTTCAAAATCGGCGCGGCCAAATACACGGCCGCGCTGGTGTGGGAGAAAGAAGCGCGCCCGTGAGGCGCGCCGGCGGGCCCGCTTAAATCCCGGAGTAGGTGTCCTCGCTGCGGCGCAGGACGTTTAGGATAACGACCGCGCCGGTCTTGGCGTCGATGCTGTAGATGACGCGCCAGTGCCCGATGCGGATGCGGTAGAGCCCGCCCTTGTCCTTGAGCTTCTTGACCCCGTACGGGCGCGGCTCCTCTTCCAGGGCCTTGATGCGCCGCGCGATGGCCTCTTGATCTCCCTTGGGGACTCGGTCCAGCTCGCGCTCGGCCACGGGCGACATCTTAAAGGAAGCCGCGCGGGGCGCGGCTTGGGCGGGCCGGGCGTCTTCGGAAGCGGCGGGGCCATGGGAAAAATTTTCCGCAAAGGCGTCGTGCCGCGCCGAGGCCGGCGGCTGAGGAATATCCTTGGGCAGCTCCGCGTTGACCCCGTCGAAGAGATCGAGCAGGCGAGATGCCGTGGCCTGGGAATTTCCCGCGGCGGAGAACTTCTGCCGGCGCAGAACCTGCAGGCGCTGGAGCTTGCCCTTCCATTCGGCCGGGTTTTTGTGCAGGGCCGCGGACAAATCGAGCAGGCGCTGGGCCACGGCGCCGTGCTCCGGGCGCGCGCTCAAGGTCTTCGCCGCGCGCTGCGCCACGGCCGGGTCGGCCAGGGACTCGACCAGGACGCTTCCGGCGTAGCTCCGCGGCGCCTGCGCGGAGACGTTCTGCGCCAGGTAGGCGCTCACGGCCTTGGCCTCGACGGCCTGTCCTCCGCGGGCCTGCGCCGGGGGCATCAAATCGTCGAGGTAGGAGCCCAGGCCCGCGGCCACCTGGCTCTGCAGGCCGCTCACCTGATTAAGCGGCATGGACGCGCTTAAATCGGGAACGGCCGAGACGCCTTGGACGCCGGGCGCCTCAGAGGCGCTTTCGTCCTGCGCGCGGGCCAGGCGCGGCCCGGACAAAGCCAAGACCACGGCCAACGCCAAGACGGCGCGCGTCCATTTCTTCACGCTGGGAAGGATAGCCCGCTAAGGCTTCGCGCGCAAGGGGCCGGACAAGCGCGGCGCTACGCGCCCGGCGTCACACCCGCGGCCGCGGCCCAGTTGCGGAAATCCCGCCGGCCGGGATAGTCCTTAAGCAGGCGCTCAAACGCCGCGCGGGCCCGGACCTTTTGCCCGAGCCCTTCCAACGCTTGGGCTTCGAGCAGCCGCGCCGCCGGATTGCCCGGGTCCGATGCCAGGCTGCGCCGGGCGCATTCAAGCGCCAGCGTGTTTTGCCCCTCGCGGCGGAGCATTTCCCCCGCGTCCAGGAGAACCCGCGGCCAGGCCTTGAGCAGGACCTGGCCGAAGCCCGGCGCCCAGGGCCAGAGCGGACGCGCCAGCACCGGCGCGGGGTCAAACAGCGTGCGCAGGAAAATCCGCGGGCCGGCGGCGTATGCCGGCCGCATCATCGCGACGACGGCCTCGTCGGGCGGCCCCTGGTCCGGATGGGGCGCCGCGTTCCCCGCGGCCGCGAGCAGCTGCTCTTGCGCCGTGACGCGCTCCGGCCGCCACCAGTCCGGCCGCCGCGCGGGCGGGCGCAGGGCCGCGTCGCCGGGAAAAGCGGCCCAAAGCATGGCTTGAAGCACCGTGGGGTCCTCGTCCAACCACCAGTGGCAGTTGTCGCGGAACAGCCCGCCGCCCGGAGCGCCGGGAAGCCGGGCCCAGCCGTCGAAAAGCTTTTCCAAATCGGCGAGCGGCGCGCTCTCTTGCCGCGCGATGCGCCGGATGTCGGCATTGCGTCGGGGCGGGGTGCGCTCGCTCTTGAGGTCCCAGTCGTCGGCCAAGCGGTACTCTCGAGCGGCTTGGGATTTTTCCCCCAGCCGCTCGAGAGATTTGGCCAGAAAAAAATGAGCGTAGGCGCCGCGCGGGTGCGCGCGCAGATATCTTTGGAACAGCGCCGCGGCTTGCCGGTAGCGCCGGTTCTCGAAAGCCCGCGCGGCCGCGAAATATCCCGTGTCGCCCCAGGGCGGATGCCCGGTCAGCGGCGGCACGCCGCGGACGTTGGCCGGGAGGGTGCAGAGCACCAGGCGCACGCCGTGCGCGCGGCAGAGGTTCACGATTCTCCGCAGGTTGGCCTCGAAATTCGGCTCGAGAGACGCGACGCCGACCTTGCGGCCCCTCAAGCCCGGGCGCACGCCCAAAAGCGCCTTCAAGCCGCGGTAGAGCCAGAGGCGGCTCATGGCGCGGTCGGCGAGGTAGAGACGAATCTGCAGCGGGGTCATCTCGGTGCGGCCGTACTCGTTGTTGCCGTCCATGTCGATGACGAGATCCGGCTGATAGCGGAACACCTGGCGCAGCACGCCCAAAGTCTGGCCGCTGTCGTAGCCGGGCATGCCGCAAGTGATGAGCTTGGCGCGGCGCTTCTTGAAGGGAAGTTTTTTAAGCGTTTCGGCGAAGCGCGGGGCATTATTAAACCGCACGGCCACCGAGCCGCCAACGATGAAGATGCGGTAGGTCCCCTTCGGCTTGGGCATCAAAAAGCTCTGGGGCGTGGCTCCGGAGAGGTTGGTCTTGTAGATTTCGGCGCCGCCCGGGGCGCGGCCAGCGGGCTTGAAGAAGGGCTTGAGCGTGTCCGCGTAGTTGTACGCAAATCCCTGCGGCAGGGGCGCAGCCGGCGGCGCGCCCCGAAGCACGCGCAGACCGAACTCGGCCGCGGCCAAAAGCGCCAGGGCGGCAGCCAAGCCTAGGGCGGCGTTCCTTAAATAGGAGAGCGGTCGGCGCGGCATGGCGCCTGACATGTTAGCTAAATTGACGGGCAGACGCTGACGATGCCGGTCGCGAAAATGAGGATGAGAAAGCCCCAGTAGAGCCGGCGGTCCCAGCCGCGCAGGGCGTGCTCGCCCATCAGGCGCTCGTCCGCGGCCACCGCGCCCAAAATGATCGCGGGCGCCGCCAGCACCACGATTTGCAGCACCATCAGGTTCAAGGCCAGGTTGATGAGGTTGAGCGAGAAGATGGGCACCAGCGCGGCGGGGACGGACTCAGCCAGGTAAATCTTGAACCAGTTCTTGCGGCCCCAGCCCACGGCCTCGGTCACGCCCCAGCAGCTGCCCAGCGAAATCACGATGAGCGCGATGAAGGACGCGGTGATGAGCCCGACTCCGAAGACCGCGGGCGCGAAGCGCCCGGCCACCGAGGCCAAGCCCCGCGAGAGCACCGCGGGCGACGAGAAGTCGAGCGAACTCTTCGCCATGCCCACGGCCGCGACGGCGATGGCGACCATGATGATCTCGGAGAAGGCCGCGCCGATGGCGGTCTCCAGGCGCACGGCCCAGAGGTGGTCCTTGCTGGTGCCCTTCTCCGCGGTGGCGGAGGCCTGGTAGAAGAGCATGAAGGGCATGATGACCGCGCCGATGTTGGCGGCCAGAAGGAAGATGAAGTCGGGCGAGCGGGAGAAATAAAAGGGCGTGATCGTGATGCCGCGGCGCGCGGTCAGGCAGGCGGCCGCGAGCCATACGGCCGAAAAGACCGCAGAGATGACCAGGAGCGGCTTTTCCGCCTCCTCGTACTTGCGGTTGTAAACCACCAGCAGGTGGGCCAAAAACGCGGCCGGCACGGAAATCTTCGGCGGCACGCCCAGCATCTCGAAGCCCACCGCCACCCCGGTGTACTCGACGACGTAGCTCACCACGTCCACCAGCGCCATGGGCACGGCGGAGAACAGGGCCGTGCGGCGGCTGTAGTTCTCCCGGATGAGCTCGCCCAGGCCCTTGCCGGTGACCGCGCCCACGCGCGCGGCGGCCTCCTGGATGACGTAGAGCGGCACGGCCAGGACGAGCAGGAACCACACGAGCTTGGTGCCGTAGCGCGCGCCGGTGTCGACCGCGGTGATGGCGCTGGCGGCGTCGACGTCCGCGATCATGACCAGCCACGCCGGCCCCCAGGTGCGGGCGATGCGGCTTAAGCGCGCCTTGATTCTCCTGGCCATCCCGAGCACATCCTAGCATAGGCCATTATTGAAATTCAATCTCAATAAGTAGGTCTTGAAAACGCGCTCCCGGCGCGTTACACTCTTTAGCGCATGGAGCCCCTAGACGAGTCGCAGCTGCGCAGCCTGGCCTCGCTCTTGGACGACAGCGACCCGCGCAACCTGGACCTGGTCTCCCGCCGCATCCTCTCCATCGGCGAACCCATCCTGCCTTATCTCGACGAGCTCCTCCGGGAGACCTCGACCGAGGTCGCGGCGCGCGCCGAGGGCCTGGCTCGCCGCGTGCGCTTCAAGAACTTGAAGGCCGACTTCGCGCGGCTGGCCGCCGCGCCCGACCCGGATTTGGAGGCGGGCGCGTGGCTCGTGTGCCGCTTCGGCTATTCCACTTTTTCCCCCGGCCCTTACGTGCAGTGGTTGGACCGCGTCGCGGACAAAATCCGCGAGGACTCCTACCCCACGCCCGACGCCCTGTTCCAGAAGATCAACTGGCTTTTGTTCCACCACATGGGCTTCGCGGGCAACCGCGAGGACTACTACAATCCGGACAACAGCTACCTGCACCGCGTCATCGAGACCCGGCGCGGCATCCCCTTGAGCCTCTCGGTGCTATACCTGCTCATCGCCAAGCGCGTGGGCCTGTCCGTCTTCGGCGCGGGCCTGCCCGGGCACTTCATGCTGGGCCTGCGCGGGGCCTTCGGCCTGAGGCTCTTGGACGTCTTCGGCGGCGGGCGGCTTTTGGACGTGGGCGAGGCGCAGAGGCTTTTGCTCAGGAACGGCTATGAACTCAAGCCCCAGCACCTCGAGCCCGCCACCTCGCGCGAGATGCTCCTGCGCATGTTGCGAAACCTCATCTCCATCCACCAGAAGACCGGCGACCAGGACACCGAGGATATGCTCTCGGGCCTGGCCGAAATCCTGGTGACCTCCGGACCGCGCCTCTTGGAACCGCCGCAGTGAAGGCCCCCGCCGTCGCCCGCCTGGACATCAGGCCCTTCGACATCCCCTTGAACGAGCCCTTCGCCATCGCGGGCGGGGCCAAAACCGAGGCCAAGAACATCCTGGTCCGCGCCGAGCTTTCGGACGGCACGCTCGGCTGGGGCGAGGGCGCGCCCTCCATCAACGACGGCTCGCGCGAGAAGCTCATGCCCGCGGCCAAGAAAGTTTTTCCCAAGATTCTGGGCCGGCCCATCGCCTCCTGGCGCGCGCTTTTGGAGGACTTGGACCAAGCTCTCGGCCCCGGCACGGGCCCGGCCAAAGCCGCCGTCGGCATGGCGCTCTTGGACGCCTGGACCAGGCGCCTCAAGATTCCGCTCTCGACTTTCTTCGGCGGCGCGCAAAGCCGGGTCTACACCGACGTCACCGTGACTTTGGCCCCGCCCGAGGCCTCGGCGCGCTCGGCTAGGCGGATCATCGCGCTGGGCGTCAAGGTCATCAAGATCAAGGTGGGCGGCGACATGGACCAGGATGAGGCGCGCGTGCGCGCGGTCCACGGCGCGGGCAAGGGCCTGAAGCTCATGTTGGACGCCAACTGCGGCTACTCCGCGCGGCAGTCGCTGCAATTTCTGGCGCGCCTTAAAAAGCGCGGCATCACGCCGGTCTTGTTCGAGCAGCCCGCGCCCAAAGGCGACTGGCGGGGCTTGAAGGACGTGCTCGCGCGCGGCGGCGTGCCCGTGGCGGCGGACGAGTCCGTGCAGGGCCCCAAGGACATGATCGCGGCCGCGGCATTGAAGGCCGTCAGCGTGGTCAACATCAAGCTCATGAAAAGCGGCTTTGCGGAAGGCTTGGACATCGCGCGCATCGCCAAGAGCGCGGGCATCGGCCTCATGATCGGCGGCATGGTGGAGTCGCCCCTGGCCATGGGCGCGGGCGCGCACTTCGCCGCGGGCCTGGGCGGATTCTCCTTCATCGACTTGGACACCCCGCTGTGGTTCTCGCGCAACCCCATGCGCGGGCTTTTGCTTGGCCGCGGCGGACTCTACGACTTGGCGCCGGTCAAGGCCGGCATCGGAGTTTTTCCAAAACCAGAACTCCTGGCCCTGTTCCACCGCCGAGGCGCAAGGGCCTAGCCGGCCATGGCGGCCAAGCGCGCCAAGGCTCCGGTCCGCCCCGCGCTCGCCAAAAAGGCCGCGCAGTCGCTCTTTAGCGGGCGCACCTTCTGCATCCTGCCCTGGACTCACCTCCACGTCCGCGTCAACGGCGACGCGCAGCCCTGTTGCGCCTGGTCGGGGCGGCCGACGGGAAGCCTGCGCTCCGCGTCCATCCAAAACCTGTGGAATTCCTCCGGCATGAAGCGCCTGCGCAAGAACATGCTCGCGGGCCGGCCCTCGGCGGGCTGCCGGGCCTGCTACGAGCTCGAGGGCTCCAAATTCAGGAGCATGCGCCTGGAGCGCAACGAGACCCTGTCCCGGCACCGCGCCCGCGCCGCGCTGACCGCGCCGGACGGATCGCTGCCCCTGCTCGCCTTCCCGTTCATGGACATCCGCTTCTCGAACCTGTGCAACCTCCGGTGCCGGACCTGCAGCGCCGAACAAAGCAGCGCCTGGGTGCCGGAGGCGAAGACGCTCGGCTGGCTCAAGAAGGACGCGCCGCCGCTCAACCGGGCCTACGGCGATTGGGACCAACTCTGGCGCCAGCTGGGGCCGCTTCTCGAGGAAGGGTTGGAGGAAATCGTCTTCGCCGGCGGCGAGCCGCTTTTGTCCCGCGAGCACTACCGCATTCTGGACTTCCTGCTCGCAAAGGGGCTCACCCGCGTCTATCTGCGCTACGTCACCAACTTTTCCAATCTGCGCTTCGAGGGCCAGGACGCGCTCGGCCTGTGGTCCCGCTTCGAGCGCGTGCGCGTGGCCGCGAGCTTGGACGGCAGCGGGCGGCGCGGCGAGTACCTGCGCGCGGGCCTCGACTGGGGCGCGGCGGTCCAAAACCGCGAGGAGATGCTGCGCCGCTGCCCCCAAGTCGAGTTCAACGTATCGGCGACCTTGAGCCTCTTCAACGCCCTGCACCTGCCGGACTTCCACCGCGACTGGGTCGAGAAGGGCTACATCGGCCGGGACGATTTTTTCGTCAACCCCCTGCTCAATCCTCCCTGGTACAGCGCCCAAGCCCTGCCCGCGGACTTCAAGCGGCGCGTCCAGGAGGCCTACCGCCGCCACCGCCTGGAGTTTCTCGCCGGGGCCCGCCGCGCCGCGGCCGAGTTCGAGGCCGCCGAGCGCTTCCTCGCGGCCCGGGACGCGAGCCGCCTCCTGCCCGACTGGGCCAAGGTCACCCGCCGGCTCGACGCCCTGCGCGGCGAGGACTGCCGCGAGGCCTTCCCGGAACTGGCGCCCCTCCTCGGTCCCGCGCCCCGCGTCCGGGGCTCAAGGGCCTAGCCGGACCTAGGCCTAAAGCTCCCTCATTGAGGGGCCCGAAGCCTCAGGCGCCCGGCCCCCGCCTTCCTTTATAATAGCCGCAAGTCGATTCTCAGGAGGATTTTAATGAAGCTTCTCTCCAAAGCCGCCGCCGTGTCCTGCGCCGCGCTCATTTTGCTTGCCCCGGGAACCGGCTGCTGGACCGCGCTGGCCGGCGACTTCGCCGCGCCCGAAGCCGAGGGACTGCCCGCCGAAGG
>DAIDHS010000017.1 GCA_027451985.1 Elusimicrobiota bacterium | reverse complement strand
AATTCTATTATTAACTTATTTACTAATATTTATCGAGCAATAATTTTAGGCCCGACAACCCCGACCTGGGACTGATATTTGCCCTTGCGATCGGCGTAGCTGGTCTGACAAACCTCGTCGCTCTCCAAAAAGAGCAGCTGGGCAATGCCTTCTCCGGAATAAACTTTAGCCGGCAGCGGCGTGGTGTTTGAGATTTCGATGGTGAGATAGCCCTCCCACTCGGGCTCAAGCGGCGTGACGTTGACGATGATGCCGCAGCGGGCGAAGGTGCTTTTGCCCAGGCAAATCGCCAGAACGTTCCGCGGGATGCGGAAATACTCCACCGAGCGGGCCAGCGCAAAGGAGTTGGGCGGCACCACGCAGAAGGGGCCGCGGTAGTCGACGAACGCCTTAGGGTCAAAGGCTTTGGGGTCCACCACGGCGCCGTAGACGTTGGTGAAAATCTTGTACTCGTCGGCCAGGCGGATGTCGTAGCCGTAGGAGGAAAGGCCGTAGGAAATTTTGCCCGCGGCCTCCTGGCGATCGACAAAAGGCTCAATCATCTTCTTTTCCAGGCAGGTGCGGCGGATCCAGGCGTCGGACTTAATCATTGCGGTTCTCCTTTCACGATTTGAGCGGCACTCCGGTGGCCCGAGACGACCGCGCTTTCGATGGTCGCGGGCAACCCCGTCCGGGTCCAGTCGCCCGCCAAATAAAGCCCCGGATGGGCCAGCCCAGGCGCGGGCCGCGCGGTCTCCGTTCCCGGCACCGGCGAGAGCGTGGCCAGCGGCTCTTTCACGACGCGCGAACGCAGGATTTTAGCTTTTCGGAACTCGGGAAAGCACGCCGACAAATCGCGCGCCGCGATGGCTTCAAGCTCCGCGGGCGGACGCTTCAAGTGTTTGCGCGCGCCGCTGATGACGAGCGAAAGATAATGTCCGCGAGATTTCGCGTCCTCCTTGAAAATCAGACTCTTGTTGAAGGCCCACTCGATGTCGGTCCCAATCATCCCGGCGAAAAGCTCGCCGCCCAAAACGGGGCGGTCGAGCCACAAATTGATGCCGACGATGGGGGACGCCGCGAATTTCTTCCAGCCGTCAGACAAGCCCTCGGGCAGCTTCAGGCGCGCCAAATCCCACGGCGGGAGCGTGGAGACGACGGCGCCCGCCGAGAGCGTCTGGCCGTCCTCCGTCGCCGCGCCGCAAATGCGTCCGTTTTGTTCGATGAGGCCGGAGATTTTCGCCAGCGTCATAATGCGGCCGCCGCGGCTTTCAATAAACCGCGCGGCGGGAAGGGCGTAGAGCTCGCTCAATCCCACGCTCGCAAGCGCCGGGCGGGCCGAGGCGGCGTCCCGATAAAAAGCCTCGCGCAAAACCTGGAAAAAACCGGCGGCTCCGGCCACGGTCGGATCGTCGTTCAAGGCTCCCAGGGCGATCGGATCCCACAGCACCGTCTGAGCCCTGGCCGACTGCCCCAGGGAGGAAAGCCACTGCCGCACGGTCATGCGATCAAGCTCCGCGGGAGCCTCCGCGTCCGAGAGATGTCGGCGCATATAAACATCCAGCCGCGAGAGACCCAGTTTATCCGACAAGGACAACCCGGAAAATCCCAGGAGCCCGATTTTCAAGTGCCACGGCGCGGGCAAAAAGCCCGGGCAGGACAGGACGTCCTTGCGTCCTGTCACGGACGCGTAGGCCATGCGCACCTTGGGCAGGAGCGTCAGCCGCTCCGCCGCGCCGACGCGGTCCAGGAAGCGCCTAGTTTCCCGGTAGCAGCCCAGGAACAAGTGTTGCCCGTTGTCGAGCACGTCCTCGGAGCCCGGATCGCGAAAGGAAAAAGCCCGCCCGCCCAAGTGGGATTTTTTCTCGGCGAGGAGGACTTTGGCCCCGGCCTCGGCCAAGGCCGCGGCGCAGGAAAGCCCCGCGAAGCCCCCGCCCAAAATCAGGATGTCAAAGGTGGATTCCATGACAGTAGAGCCACGCGTCCATCGCGCAGGCGATTTTCCCAGGCGACGAAACGCGGTAGCGCTTGAAAAGAACCTTAAAGCCGTCGCGACGCATCTCGGCCAAGATTTTCTCGTAGATGCGGGCCATTACCTCGGCCGAGACCAGAGACGGACGATCGCGGAAGTCGACCAGGTTCCGCGCCTGGCGGTAGAAGGCCGCGGCACGCGCGGCTTCCTTTTCCATCAGGCGCTCGAACGCGGGCGTGGGCTCGCGGCGCAGAAGCTCCTCGCGGGAATAGCCCGCCTCCTTCATGTCGTCTTCTGGAAGATAAATGCGCCCCATCTCCAGGTCCGCACCCACGTCGCGCAGGATGTTGGTCAGCTGGAAAGCGAAGCCGAAGAGCCGCGCGTATTCCTTAAGATCGGCTTCGCGCGTATGGCGGCAGCCGAAAATCCTGACGGCCAACTCCCCCACCGAGCAGGCCACGCCGCGCATATAGGATTCCAAATCCGAAAACGACGCGTAGGATTTCTTCTCCAAGTCCATGGCGCAGCCGCGGATCATCTCCAAAAACGGATCCTGAGGCAAGCCGAAGTCCTTGACCGGGGCCAGCAGGCGCCTGGACACGGGATGGGTCGGCGCGCCGGCGAAGAGCCGCCCGATTTCCTCGCGCCAAAACCGCAGGCCGGCCTCGGCTTCCTCCTTGGGCAGCGTCCCGTCGTCAACGATGTCGTCGATCAGGCGGCAGTAGGCGTACACGGCCGAGAGCGCCTCCCGTTTGGCCTTGGGCAGGAGCAAAAAGCCCAGGAAGAAATTCGATCTTTTTTCTGGCGCGGCCCCGGCCGTCATTTCAAGGGCAGGCGCGCCAAAAGCGGAATCCAGTCGCAGCGGCTTAAAGACGGACGGCGCGCGAGCGTGTCGTACCCGGAGTCCCGAATTTTGCGCAGGATTTGCCGGCCGCCGAGCCACGTCAGCCGGATTTCCCACGACAGCGGCCAGGGCAGCTTCTTGGGCAGGGCGCGGCTGCGATCGAAAAATTCCCGGGCGCGAGAGACCTCGAGCTTCATGAGCGTCCGCCAGCGGTCGTTGGCCACGCCCATGCGCAAGTCCGCCTCGGAATATCCGCAGGCGGCGAAGTCCTCCTGTGGAATATAGATGCGATCCTTCTTCAAATCCACGGACACGTCCTGCCAGAAATTCGCCAGCTGCAAAGCGGTGCACACGTCGTCCGACATGTGGAAAAGCTCCGGATCCCTGAGCCCGTGAATCATCAACACCACGCGCCCGACCGGATTGGCCGAGCGGCGGCAGTAATCGAGCACCTCGGCAAAATCGGCATAGCGTTTCTTTTCTACGTCCTGCAGAAAGGCGCTCAGCAGGTCGTCAAAAGGCTCCTTGGGGAGATCGAGTTGATTAAAAGTACTTTCCAGCGCCGCGAAAACCGGATGGCGGGGCGGCTTTCGCCCGACGTCCTCAAGCTGCCGGCGCCACTCCAAAAGCCGCTCGCGCCGCACGCCCTCGTACTCCGGCTCATCCGCGAAGTCGTCCGCGATGCGGGCAAAAGCATAGAGCGCTGCCACATGGCGGCGCAGGCGGCGCGGGATCAAGACGGAAGCGACGGGAAAGTTCTCATAATGCGAGCGCACCAACCGCAGGCAAAAATCATACGCCGCGGCCGAGTCGGAGGGATTCTCCAGTTTGGCCTCGTAGGCTTCCTTGGTATTCATTTGGTTACACGCGGGTTCCCAGCCGCAAGCGGCGTCGGCGCCGCGCGGGGCGATAAATCTCCGGATCGCGGAAGCTCCACTCGAAAGCCAAAGACCCGCAACGCACCTCGTCGCCCTCTTCCACGCCCGCCTTGGCCAGGGCCTTGTCGACGCCGATGCGTTTGAGCTCCTTCTGAAAGCGGGAGACCGCCTCGGGCAGGTCCGAGCGCAGCATCGCGGCCATGCGCTCGACCGCCGGGCCGCGGATCTCGAATCCACCCGCCGCGCGGGCGACGGAAAACCCCGCGGTCAAAACCGCGCGGAGAGGAGCCCCTTTGCGCTTTAACGCGGAGTCCGGAAGCTTCGCGCGGGAGAGTTCCAAAATCACCCGATCAAAAAGATCGGAGAGGCCTTCGCCCGTGGCGGCCGAAATCGCACTCAGCCGGCGAGCGCGGTACCGGCGCGAAAGCTTGCGGACGGTTTCGACGGCGTCCTGCAGATCCGTCTTATTAACGGCCAAAATTCTGGGTTTGGATGCCAACGCCGGGCTGAAGGCCTTAAGCTCATTCTCGATGGCCTTGACGCTTGCAAGCGCGTCCACGGCGCCGTATCCTGCGGGATCCACCAAGTGGATGAGCACCCGCGTCCGCTCCACATGTCGAAGGAACTCGGCGCCCAAACCTTTGCCCGCGTGCGCGCCTTCGATGAGCCCGGGGATGTCGGCCATCACGAAGCTCTTGCCCTTATGCTCAACCACGCCCAGGTTGGGCGAGAGGGTCGTAAACGGATAATCCGCGATTTTGGGCCGGGCCGCGGAGCTGCGCGCCAGGAGGCTCGATTTTCCGGCGTTGGGAAAGCCCACCAGGCCCACGTCGGCGATGAGCTTCAGTTCCAAATCCAAGGTCGTCTTCTCGCCCGGCGCGCCTTTCTCGCACAGGCGCGGGGCGGTGTTGAAGCGGGTCTTAAAGGAAAGGTTTCCCCGGCCGCCCCGGCCGCCGCGCGCCGCCAAAAATCTCTGGCCGGGTTCGCGCAAATCGGCGAGCGCCGCGCCGCCTTTTTTAATCAGGGTTCCGACCGGCACGGGGACGATCAAATCCGGCGCCTTCTCGCCGCTTTTACCGCTGCCCAGCCCGTGGCCGCCCTCCTTAGCCGCCAAGTGCGGGCGGCGCGCCAGTTCCAAGAGGGTGGTCACCGCGGGCGAAGCCTCGAAAATCACGTCTCCGCCGCGGCCGCCGTCTCCGCCGTCGGGGCCGCCGTAGGGCCTGTATTTCTCGCGCAGAAAGGAAAGGCATCCGTCTCCGCCCATGCCTCCGGAGGAAAAAACGCGGACCGTGTCGACGAAGCTCATGCTGGGGACCTGAGATGATTCCAGAAGGAAGCGACGGACGGAGCGTGTCCCATCCGAGGCCGGAGTTCCGAGCGACTAAGAGGACTTCGGGTAGACGCTGACGCGCTTTTTATCCTTGCGCGCCCACTCGAAGGTGACGGTGCCCGAAACCTTGGCAAAAAGCGTGTCGTCCTTGCCCCGGCCGACATTCTCACCGGGTAAAAAGCGCGTGCCGCGCTGGCGGACAAGGACGGCTCCAGCCAAAACCGCCTCGCCGCCAAAACGCTTGACGCCGAGGCGCTGAGCGTTGCTGTCGCGGCCGTTGGATGAAGAGCCTTGGGCTTTTGTGTGTGCCATGAGATTTAGTTAAGAGAGATCGATTTGATGCGCAGACGCGTGAGCTCCTGGCGGTGTCCGTGCGTACGCCGGTAGGCCTTCTTGGCCCGGCGCTTGAAAACGATGATCTTGGGGCCGCGGACATGCTCCGCGACTTCGGCGACCACCGACGCCTGGCGCGAGGATGGAGCCTCTTGGCCCTGCGCCGCGTCGCCGACCGCCCAAAGAGCCCTCAAGGAAATTTCCTTGCCCTTGTCTTCCTTCAGGCGCTCGACCTCGATGGTCTCGCCGGGAACGACCCAGTACTGACGGCCGCCGGTTTCGATGATGGCGTACATGGTGAATAAGGATATCAAATCAGGGCCGCCGCATGCAAATCCAAGGATAGTGGGATGGATGAAAAATCCAATCCCTGACCCGCCTCTTGAGGTTCAGAAAGACCCCGTGAAAGCGGTAGCTCCGCATCATCCGCCAAACCCGGTCCCACAGGGCTTGGGGGGCAAGCCGACTGCTTCGAATCACCAAAGCCGCAGCCAGGACGCCCGTCCGATCCGATCCGTCCCGGCAATGAATGAACACGGCGCGGCCGGCTCGGCGCTGAGCGAGGACAAAGGCAAAGGCTTTTCGGAGCTCCGCCCAGTTGAAGAACGCGCTTTGTCCCGGAAAAAGCATCAGCGGAAACCGCACACAGGACAGGCCGTAGCGGCGACAGAGGGCCCGGCTGTCCTTATGGAAGTAGCGCAGATTCACCACCACGGAAACTCCCGACCCCCGCAAAAAGCGGTAGGCAGCCGCGCCGGAGGGCTGAGCGCCGCGGAAAACGCCCGGCTCAATTCGACCGAAATTGGCGATGTGCGGACGCGAGGACGCCTTGAGACCGCGGCGCGCGGCTTGAATGAGCCCTGCCGTGTTCGGCGCCCAAGGCGAAGCGGCGGCGGGGACGGAACAGGCAAGGGCGGCCAGCAGGACGGCGCGCGAAAGCGGCTTCATCCAGCCGAGGATGCAATTGTCGGCCCTTGGATGTTCTGCGCCGGGAAGCGCCCCTTCATCTTGAGCCCCTGCGTCCAGGCCGCGCGCATAAGGGCCTGCATTTGCTGCGTGCTGAGGCGTGAATTGTAATAAAGGATCTCCAAGGCATCCGCTACGCGCTGCGCGCTGCTCCCCAAAAGCGCCACGCCCACGTTCATCGCTTTTTCATAAGTCATGGGGCCGAGCGCGGAATTCTTCCGGCGCTGTTGGGCGTACCAATTCAAGAAGGACACGAAGCGCGCGATGCGCGCGCCGGCTCCGGATTTTGGGGTTCTTCCGCGGCCCCGGGCGGCCGGAGCCGCGAGGCCGGCCATCACGGCGGAAACCGCCGCGTAGTCCGCCTTGGAGAGAGCGTCCAGGAATCTTTGCGCCTCGGCCGGCGCCACGTCGTAGGATGAGCGCACGGCGTAGCGCCCCAACAAATCTCGCGCGATGGCCACGGGCAGGCTCACCGCGTACTGCGGCTCCGACTGCACCGTCAGCTTGATGCTGTTCTCGATTTGCTGAGCTAAGGGAGAGCTAGCCAACATCTTGATCATGACTTGGCTCTCCAGGTTCTCGTAATGGTTGCTGTCGTTCAAGGTGCGCGTGAACACGTAGACATAGGGGACCTTCCTCCCCGTCCGGGGGTTTACTTCGAGCGTCTTGACGAGCGTGGTCTTATCGTGCCACAAATGGGTTCCCGTGGGGAACGCGTCCGCTCCGGCGCCGGGAGGCGGGCCCTTGGCGCCGTCTAAGAGCCGCTGATACCCAAAAAGAGTCATGCGTTTGGCCGCGCTCGAAGAGAAGGGGTAGACCGGCCAGCCCAGCGGACGCTGCACGAGGAAATTGGCCAGCGCCCCGGCCAAGCCGTATCCGTCCAAGGGGATGAACATCTGATCGAAGACGCCGTAAACCTTGACTCCAGCATCCGCGGCCATAAGCTTTCTCAATGCCTGGACCTCGCCGCTGTCGGTCAGCACGAAATGGCTGAAGACGATTTCGCTGATTTGGACCCCGCTCTTGGGATCGGCCGCGCGGGTCAGGAGATCCGTGATGCGGTCATTGGGGTTCTGTATGCCGTCGGTGAAGGCGATTTCCTGGTAGCTGCCGTCCTTATAGACGACGCGCACCGGGCTGTGGTCCTGCCTGGCCAGACCCTTGGCGCCGAGCCTCAAGTTATAGGCCTGCTCCTCCGCCAAGGCGTGTTCCCAGTCAACGCCGATGGCCGCCGGATCGGTGGCTTGGAAAAACCGGTTGTAGCGGCCGCCATAAGTCGGCCACGGCCCCTTGCTCCTGGTCTCGACTTGGCTCAAGTTGGCCGTGCCCACGACGGCCAGCGGATAGGCCTGGCCGTCCGCACCCAGCGCCACGGCCACCTTGTCGTGCATGATGGGGTTTTCCCGATCGTTCTTGGGATTAAAGAGCGGCACGCCGCTTAAAATCGCCAATCGCCCGCTACCCGTCTTGTAGGCGAAGCCCAGGGCCCTGAGTTTGCGCAGGAAAATCCCGCCATTGGATTTCTTATAGGAAGCGTGCTCGAAGTCCCAGGTGGAATTCACCTTGGGGCCGAACTTTCCGATGAGATATTCGTTCAAATCGGTAATGATGGTGATTTTGATGCGCGCCTTGACCGCCGCCTGGATGGCCGCGAAGAGCCGGGGATCGTTGATCTCATAGTACTTCAGGATCAAATACTTCTGGGAATTGGGAATGCTGGCATCCTTTGTATAGCGGTTGACGAAGTCGGCCACGGCTTGAATCGGATCGGCGCCCGGCACGCCGGGATAGGAATGGGTTATAAAATGGCTCAGGGAGTCCGAAACCGTCTCCATGGCCGACTGCACGACGCGCGGTGCGGGAAGCGGTTTGGGGCCGCTGTAGCTCTGGACCGCCTCCGGCGCCAACGGTTCGATGATATCATTGGGCACCGCCTCCACGGGACCACGGAAGCTCTCGCGGACGGCAGCGCCCGATCGGTACGCGGCGAAACCCCGCGCCTGCGCGTCCAAGGCGCTTTGCGGCGGCCCGGCGCGCAGCTGCGCGATCTCTCCGGCGTCCGCGGAAAAATCAAGAGCGGGGAGCGCCCCGCCGCCGTCGAAGTTGGGGCGGCTTTGCCTGGCGACCGCGGCCCGCTCCGCCGCAGCCTGCTTCTTGACCAGCGCGTCTATCGACTTGCGCAGGCGGCCAATAGACCGCAGGCGCACGCCCGAAACGGCTTGGCCCAAGGACGCCAAATCAGCCAAATTGCGGCTTAAGCTTTCTCCGTCGCTTCCGCGCAGGCTTCGGGCGGCGACCGCCGCGCGGGACCGGCTCACGGTCTTCCGTGCCAGACCCTTAACGGCTGCGGAGATGCGCCTCCAATTCGCGGCGGACGCGGCCTTCGGGTTTATGAGGCTTGGGGACGCGGACGTTTGGCTTAGAAGGCGGGAAAGCGCGCCGATCTGCGCGGCGTTGAAACTTCGACCCAGCGTCTGGGGAAAACTTTGCAGCGCGTTTTGCCAAAGACCGGCGCCCCCCATTCCAGGGACGCCAGCGACGGTCTCTATCCCGCCGTCGGCCGAAACCGCCTCATCCTGGGCCCGGGCCGGGCGGGAGCCCATCCAGGCGACGAAAACAAGCGCGGCCGCCGCCAGCCGAAGGCATCTCGCGGGCATCCGGGCGCGGCGTGCGATAAAGTCTGCTTTCACGATCTCTATTGTACGGGGAATCAAATGAAGCGGGCATGGGCCCATTGGGCCGCAGGCCCCAGGCTTTCGGCCCATCTGTTAAATGTATAATCAAGTTGCGGGGCTAAGCCTCGGGGAGGACATTCATGGCTGAAAACAGCGGCAAAGACGAGAATGCGGGACATTGCGGACGCAAATGCGGCGGCTGCAAGTTCCTGGCGGGAGTCATCGTGGGACTTTTGCTGGCGGGGACGGGCTTCGGCCTCTACATGGCAGGACGTTCTCACAACTGCCACGCCCAGGCCGCCTGCCCATTCATGCAGGGCATGATGATGTCGGGGAAGTCGGCCAAATAAGGCTTTCGGGCAGGTGGCGGAACCGGCAGACGCAAGGGACTTAAAATCCCTCGGCCGCAAGGCCATGCGGGTTCGAATCCCGCCCTGCCCATAGCCATAAAGATAAAATGCCTATCGCCAAACAGGGTGGAAGGTTTATCGCGGCCGGTTTTCTCACGGCCGGCGCCGGTTTTTTGATCGCTCGCGCGCCCGACCTCTCGCTTCTCGGAGGAATCGTATTCTTTCTCGGCTTGGCCTTCGCGGCTTTTTGTCTTTACTTTTTCCGCGACCCGAACCGGCCCTGGCCGGCGGACGCCGGGCTCCTGTATTCGCCGGGCGACGGTACGGTCCTAAGCGTCGGCCAAGAGGGCGCGGATGGCGGGCTCTGCATCCGCATCTTCCTCTCGCTTTTCGACGTGCACGTACAGCGCTCCCCCTGCTCCGGCCGGGTGGAGGCCGTGGAGCACGTCGCCGGATCCTTTGTCGCGGCGATGAAGGAAGGCGCCAAGGCCAACGAGCGCTGCGTCATGACCCTGCGCGCGGACCACGGAGGGCAAACGGTGATCGTCGAGCAGATCGCGGGCCTGGTTGCCCGGCGCATCGAGTGCTGGCCGTCTCCCGGGGCGGCGCTTAAGGCCGGCGAGCGCTACGGCATCATCTATTTCGGGTCGCAGGCCGCGCTGCGCCTGCCCGCGTCCGCCCGCGCCCTGGTCAAGCCCGGCGACAAAGTCCAAGGCGGCGTCACGCCCCTGGCACAATGGGCCCAATGAACCTTCGCCGCGGCCGATTCCTGGCGCCCTCCCTGTTCACCCTGGGCAACATGGCCTGCGGCTTCTACGCCCTGCTTTCCATCCAGCGCGACGAATTCGTGCCTGCAGCGACCGCCATTCTCTTGGGCATGGCCTTCGACTCCCTCGACGGCCGCGTGGCGCGCTTCGTACACGGAGAGTCCACCTTCGGGGTCGAGTTCGATTCTCTTTCGGATTTTCTCACCTTCGGCATCGCGCCGGCGCACATGATGTACGCCTTTATCCTCAAAGACTACGGCGTCTGGGGCTATCCGATGGCCTTCGTCTACGCGCTCTGCGGCGCCCTGCGCTTGGCCCGCTTCAACGCGGGCGTGCATGATCACGTGGGCAGCAAGACGAGCTTCACCGGACTGCCCATTCCGGGCGGCGCGGGGTTCCTGGCCTCTTTCGTGCTCCTCTATCAAATCATCGAGCAAGGACGCCCCGCGCGGACCTGGGCGTTTTTAATGAACCAGGTCCCGGCACTTTACGGCCTGGCTCCGGCCATGGTTTTAATCATCGCTTTCCTAATGATCTCGACCATTCCCTATCCGGCCTTCAAGAAATCAAGCTTCCTGCGGCCGCGCTCGGTCTGGCTGCCCCCGCTGCTGGTTTTCGCCGCGGCGATCATTTTCATCTACCCGCAAAACGCGATTTTCCTGATTTTTTTCGCCTACGTGCTGATGGGCCCGGTGGGCTGGATGCTGGGCCTCGCGCGGCGGGCCCTCCGGCGCGCACCGCCGCCCTCCCCCGATGGCGTTTAGGGTTTTCTCGGGAACAGCGGTGGAGCCTTCTGGATTTTCCCCGTCCCCGTAGACGCCCCCGCCAGGACTTCCTCGGCGGACAAGGGCGCGGGGAAACGCCGGACTCCCAGCTGCGACTGGATTTTGGCGGCGGTTTGCGGCATGAAGGGCTCAATCCACCCCGCCACTCGGCGCAGCGCCTGGACCAAGCCGAAGAGCACTTGGCGCGTCCTCTCCGGGTCGGTCTTCGCGATCTTCCAGGGCGCCTCGGCGTTGATGTAGGCGTTCAACTCCCCGATGACGGACCAGATGGTCGCTAAAGCCGAGCTGAAGCCAAGCGCCTCGATGCTGTTCGCCAGCACCTCGTCAATTTGATTCGGATCCGTCTTCAAAAATGAAAGCGGCACCGAATTTTCCTTGGTCGGCAGTTCTCCGCCCAAGAATCGGTCGACCATGTCCACCGTCCTGTTGACGAGGTTGCCCAAATCGTTGGCCAGTTCGGCGTTGTAGCGCTTGCGCATGGATTCGCGGGAGAAGTCGCCGTCGTTACCGAAAGGCATTTCGCGCAGGAGGAAATAGCGGAAGGCATCGATGCCGAACTCTTTGGTGATCTGGCTGGGATGGATGAAGTTGCCCCGCGACTTGGACATCTTCTCGCCCTCGATGGTCCACCAGCCGTGGGCGAAGACGCGCCGCGGCGCCTGGACGCCCAGGGCCATGAGCATTGCGGGCCAGATGACGGCGTGGAAGCGGTAGATCTCCTTGCCCACGATGTGGACGTCCGCGGGCCATAACTCTGGCAGCAAGCCCGAATCCCCGGAAACGGCCGAGACGTAATTGAGCAGTGCGTCGAACCAAACATAAATCGTGTGTCCTTCGTCTCCCGGTACAGGAATACCCCATTTAACCTTGGTCCGGGACACGGAGATGTCCTGAAGGCCGGCCTCAACGAAGCGCAGAATCTCCGGCGCGCGGGAGGACGGCATGAGAAAACCGGGATTATCGCGGTAGAGCGCGAGAAGCTTGCCCTGATAGCGCGAAAGCCGGAAAAAGTAGCTGTCCTCCTGAACCGTCTCCAAAGGCCTGCGGCACTCGGGGTTGGGGCAGAGGCGCCGGCCTTTGGCGTCCTCTGGCGCCTCGGTCTTGGTCCAATAGGTCTCGTCCGAAACGCAATAAAATCCCTCGTAAGACCCTTTATAAATGTCTCCCTTATCAAACAATGCTTTGAACACCCTCTGAACAACATCAATATGTCGCTCTTCCGTCGTGCGGATGAAATCGTCGTAGTGGACGTCGAGGTGGGACCAGAGCTCACGGAACTGGGCCGAAATCTCATCGGCGTAGGCCTGGGGCGAGGCACCCGCCTCCTGCGCCACCTTCTCGATCTTGGCGCCGTGTTCGTCCGTGCCGGTCAGGAAATGGACAGCTTTGCCCCGCTGGCGCATGAAACGCGCCAGCACATCGGCCGCCACGGTCGTGTAGGCGTGACCGATGTGCGGCGCGGCGTTGACGTAGTAGAGCGGTGTCGTGAGATAATATTTTTTGCTCATGACGCCGCCTTGCGCGCCTCAAGGCACGCCAGCAGGACGACGGCTTTGGGATCGACGTTGGCGCGCAGCGACTCTCCAAGTTCGCGAACGGCATCCAGAGCGCGGGAGACCTCAGCCAGCGGCGTCCGGCCTTCCTTCCAACCCCGCCACAGCTCTTGGCGAACGGCGAAAAGAGCCAGTTCAGCTTGGGTCCGCGCCGATGGCAAATCGGGACCCAATGAGTCCGAGGCGTCGGCGGGCGCCGCGGCGCCCGCGACCAAGGCCCGGGGATAGCCCAGGTGGGCGAGATCCAAGGCCCGTCCCGCCGAGCCGCCCGCGTCTTTGGCCGCGGCCGCGGCCGCGGCCGCGCCGACGCCCCGTTCGATCAAAATCCGTTTCACCGTTTGATCCTCAAGCGGCGCGAAGGCGACGGCCGCGCAGCGGGACAAAACGGTCTTGGGCAGGCGCTCGCGGCGCGAGGCGGTCAAAATCCAGACCGCGCCCGCGGGAGGCTCCTCCAAAATCTTCAGCAGCGCGTTGGCCGCCTCGATCTCCAAGCCATCCGCATCCTCCACGACGGCCACTTTGCGCCCGCCAAGGATGGCACTGGTCTCCATCGCCCGGCGCGCCTCGCGGACGGTGCCGATGCGCAGGCTCTTTTGCTTCGCAAGCTCCTCCTGGCGCAGGCAGGCCTGGTAGGCGGCGTCGACGCGGATGAAGTCCGGGTGCCGCCCGCCGGCAAAAGCCGCGCAGGACGCGCAGGCGCCGCAGCCGCGGGCGCCGCCGCGCGGCGGCTTTTCGCACAAAAGAGCGGCCGCGAACTCGCCAGCCGCCAGAGCCTTGCCCACGCCGGCCGGGCCGTGAAAAAGAAGCGTCTGGGGCACACGGTCCGAAGATAAAAATTCGGCCAAGACCTTGAGCACGCGCGACTGCCCCGAAACTCCGTCCGCGCTCACGAGGAAAACCTTTTCACGAGGGAAAGCACCCGGAGATGGACGTCCTTGACGCCGCCCCCTCGAGACACCAGGACGACCCGAGGCTCCTTGCGGGCCAGGCGCCGGTAGCCCTCGCGCACCCGGGCGCGGAAGGCCGCGGATTCCCGCTCGATGCGATCGTGGACGCGGCGCCGGCGGCGCGCGAACTCGGACTCCGGCATGTCGAGCACGATGGTCAAATCTGGGCGCAGTCCTCCGGAGGCCATGGTGTTCAAGCGCCGAATGAGCGGCAGGGAAAAACCACGCCCGTAGCCCTGGTAGGCCAGGGAGGCCAGGCCGTAGCGTTCGCAGACGACGAGCTTTCCATCTCTCAGGGCCGGCCGGATTTTCTCCTCGGTGTGCTGGGCGCGCGCGGCCTCGTAAAGCAGAAGTTCGGCCAGTGGCGCCACGTGGTGGCGCGGGTCAAGCAGGATTTTCCGGATGGCCTCGGCGAAGGCGGTCCCGCCCGGTTCGCGCGTATGGACTAAAGGAACGCCACGGGCGCGCAACGCTTTGATCAGGAGCCCCGCCTGGGTGGATTTTCCGCTTTTGTCCGGCCCCTCCAAAACGATGAACGCGCCTTTTCTCACCGGGGGATTTTAGCAAATTGGGCGGCAGGGCCCGGCGCGCCGGGCTCCGCCGCCCATTGTCGGTGCGGGACGACGAATCGTTAGACCCTCAGGAGCACTCCGAAAAGCCGCAGTCGTGGCACGTCGGCCCGGAGCAGCCCGACTCGTAGGAGACATTGGACGAGTAGCACTTGGGACAGTACTCCGTCTTCAAGGCCGAGACGGCCTCGATGACGGAATCCGCCTCGTCGCTCTCGCCTTCGCCAATCCAACCGGTCTTCTTCAGGTGTTCGCGCAGCGCGATGGAGATGGCGTGCGCGATGGAGTTGACCCGGCCCTCTCCGAATCCGATGGGCTTGTCGCCTTTGACGGAGTTGAGGTGCTTCAAGACTTTGAGCGGCTCGCCGCCCTCCGCGAAATACTTGGAGAGCAGGATGCCCACCAGCGAGGTCAGCGCCGAAATTTCGGTGCCCAGAGGCGGGATATTGGTGAAGACCTGATAGGGCCCGCGCTCGTCGTAGTTGATGTGGATGTGCAGCGGCCCGTAGCCGGTCTTGATCTGGTAGTACTCCGAGGAGACGCCGAAGGATGTGTTGGGGTCGCGGCGCTTCTTGGCCTTGGCCCGCGGCGCCTCGATGTTGAGCACCTGCTGGGACTTGGAGCCGTCCCGGTAGATGGTGATGCCCTTGCAGCCGGCCTCGTAGGCCATGGTGTAGGCCTTGCGCACGTCGTCCGTAGTCGCCGCGTTGGGCAGATTGATGGTCTTGGACACGCCGTTGTCCGTGTGCTTCTGGAAGGCGGCCTGGATGTGCACGTGGACGTCCACGGTCACATCGTGGGCCGAGGCGAAGAGCTTCTGGATTTTGACCGGAATCTCCGCGATGCCGCGTACCGACTTGTGATTGTCGTTGACGCGCGCCCACAAGGCTTTTTCCTTCATCCCAAAGTAGTTGTTTTTCTGGGCCACTTCCCTAAAGAGCGGGTTGACCTCGAAGAACACGTCCTTATCCGCCGGGGCCTCGCCCTTCTTGATGGCGTCCAGGGCCTTGGCGTTGTAGCGCGTGTATGCGATGGCGAAGAAAGGCTCGATGCCGCTGCCTTGCAGGCCCGCCGCAATGGCGATGGTGCCCGTCGGGGCGATGGTGGTGCGGGCGCAGTGCCGCGGGGCGCGCGCCTCGCCGCGGTAGTAAACGCTCTTGGGGTCGTAGATGGAGTTCTTCCAGTTCGGGAAGGCGCCGCGCTCCTTGGCCAGTGCCTCAGAGGCCTCCAGCGCCTTGTCGTTGACGAAGCGCATAAGCCGGGTCGCGAAGTCCATGGACTCCTGGGAATCATAGGCGACGCCCATCTTGACCAGCGCCTCGGCGTAGCCCATCACGCCCAAGCCGATGCGGCGGTTGCCCTTGGCCAGGCGCTCGATCTCGGGCAGGGGGTAATTGTTGACCTCGATGACGTCGTCCAGGAAGCGCACGGCCAGGGCCACGGCCTCGGCCAGGCGCTTGAAGTTGAACTTGCCCTCCATGACCTCGCCCTCGACGAAATTGGCGAGGTTGATGGAGCCCAAGTTGCAGGGCTCCCAGGGCAGAAGCGGCTGCTCGCCGCAGGGGTTCGTGCTCTCGATTTGGCCGATGGCGGGCGTGGGGTTGGAGCCCGAGGAGTTGATGCGGTCGATGACGATGAAGCCCGGGTCTCCCGTCTTCCAGGCGGACTCGACCATTAAGTCGAAAATCTCCTTCGCGCGCGCTTTGCCGCAGACCTCCTTGGTTCGCGGGTTGATGAGATCGTACTCTGTGTCCGCGGCCGCAGCCTGCATGAACTTGGCGTCGATGGCCACGGAGACATTGAAGTTCTCCATCACGCCCGGCTGGGATTTCATGGTGATGAAATCCTTGATCTCGGGGTGGGTGTAGTGCAGGATGCCCATGTTGGCGCCGCGGCGCGTGCCGCCCTGCTTGACCACGTCGGTCATCTTGTCGTAGAGCTGCATGAAGGAGAGGGCGCCGGAGGCCACGCCGCTGGTCTTCTTGACCAGGTCGCCGCGCGGGCGCAGGCTGCTGAAGGAAAAGCCCGTGCCGCCGCCGGATTTCTGGATGAGGGCCTGGGCCGTCAGGGCCTTGTTGATGCCCTCCATGGAGTCCGGCACCGGAAGGACGTAGCAGGCCGAAAGCTGCTGCAGGTCGCGGCCCGCGTTCATCAGCGTCGGCGAGTTGGGCAGGAAGTCCCAGCGCGAGAGCATCTCCAGATAGCGGGACGCCCACGCGGAAACGAGCTTCTTGGCCGCCGGGTTCTTGGCGTAAGCGTGATCGAGATTCTTGATCAAGACCGAGAAATTGGCCTCGCGGTGCGCGGTGTCGGCGAAACCCTGGTGGAAGAGCACCATGCGGGAGGCGCGCAGCCCCTCGGGCCCCGCCGTCTCCTGCTCCTCTCGGGAAACCCCTTGGTAGATTCCCCATTTTTCCGCGTCCGGGGAAAACATCAACTCGGCGTAGGCGATGTTGCGGGCCACGCCCTCAAGCCACGCTTCGATGGAAGGAGCGTCTCTCAGGTATTTATCTTTGATGACTTTAACTTGGTTTTCGGTCGCGGCGATTTTGCGCTGCGCGCGCGGAAATTGGGGCGTCTCCAGGGGTTGAGGCTTGTGTTTCACGAACGATGTCTCCTCCGCTTCGGCGTTAAGTCCGCGGCCAGCGGTTTTCCGCAGAGCCGATAGTGTAACAGCCGCGATTTTTTTTGTCAAATTCTTCGACGAGGCCGGCAAATCATAACGGCAGATAATTTAAATCGTTAAAATATAGTAATTAATAATAATATATGGACTATTCATCGTCGAGATCGATCCAGCGGTGCCCATCCCCCAGCGCGCCGCCGCCTTCCCCACAAGTCCCGCTCAAAATCAGGGTCTTTAGACCCAGATCACCCGACGCGGAAATGATCTTGCTCCGGGCCGGAACAAATTGATTTAATGTTCCGCGCTTTTACCGCGGCGAGGTAGCTCAGTGGTAGAGCACCGGTCTGAAAAACCGGGTGTCGACAGTTCGATCCTGTCCCTCGCCATATTTTGAGCAGGAACAAGGACTCCATGAAAAAAGCAGCCCTGGCCTTGGCCGCCATTCTCGCCGGAACGGGGGCGCCGTTCGCGCAAAGCGCTCCGGCGAAGCCGGGCGTCGTCGTCGCCGACTCCGAGCACCAGCCCTGGGCCCTATCCAACACCCTGCCGGTCGGCGCGGCCTACCAGCTCATCTACGAGAACCCCGTCACGCACGGCGTCGAGCTTCTGGTCCGCTTTCCCTCCGGCTACAAAATCCCGACGCACTATCATTCCTACACCGAGGTCATCTTCATGCTTTCGGGAAAAATGCGGCTGACCGTAGACGGAAAGACGCACGTCCTTGAACGCGGCTCTTACGCCGTAATTCCCGCCAAGACGCCCCTGGCTCTGGCCAATACGGGATGGGGGCGCTGCGAGTTCATCTCGAGCTTCGACGGGCCGTTCGACGCCCTGGGACTTCCCAATCTCCTGGACGCCAAGCTCGGGCACTAGCCGGCGGCCCATTAAAACTCCAAACTTGATTTTCGCGCGCGGCGTGATATAATCAATCCATGATAAGGCGCGCGGCAATTTTGGCTGTCGCGGCGCTTTTATCGGGCTCCCCGGCGTCCGCCACACTCTCCCCCGCCTCAGACCAGGCTTTTTTTCTTCAGCTGGCCCATATCCAACGTTTCGCGCAGACGCCCGGGCGCTTTTCCCCGACGCTGGGCAAGAAAGTTCTGGACAAGGCCGCCGTGGAGGCCAAGGTGCTCCCGCTGCTGCCGGCCCTGGGCGTGCCTCCGGCCTTCGCCCGCGCGGCCATCGATGACCCGAAGACCGCCGTCATCCCCGTCATTATCAAGCTCCTGAGCGCCCCAGCGGAATCCATGCCCTACTCCCGCTACCGCAAGCTGTTCATCACGCCGGGCAATATCGCGGCCGGCGCCAAGTTCTACCGCGATCACGAGGATCTCCTGGCCAATATCAAGGCCCGCTACGCCATGGACCCGCTGGTGCTGGTGAGCTTGGTCGGCATCGAGACGCGCTGGGGGACCTATACCGGCGGCTTCCACGTCATCTCGGCGCTCTTTACCATCGCGGCGGCGTTTCCATCCCTCTCGGACTGGGCCTGCGGAGAACTCGCGCAGTACCTGGAAATATGCTGGAAGCAATCCGTCGATCCGCAGTCCATCCTCGGCTCCTACGCGGGCGCCTTCGGCTACTACCAGTTCATGCCGTCGTCCTACAACGCCTACGCCGTGGACTTCGACGGCGACGGCAAGAAGAGCTGGGATGAGTGGCCCGACGCCCTGGCCAGCGTGGCCAACTACCTGACGGCCCACGGCTACAAGCCGGGCCCGGACGAGTCCAAAGGCTCTCCGGTCTGGAACGCGCTTTACTCCTATAACCACTCGGACAATTACGTCCGGGTCATCCTGGAAATGCGCGGCGATATTAAGGCCAAGCTCGGCCCCGCCGCGCCCTGAGTCCGCGGGCACGCCCTCTACAAACCATTAAAGCCCCTTCGCCATCAGCCGGTGCTTGAGGCCGATCTCAATGAAAGCCTCCCCCTCGGTTTGATATCCCAGGCGCCGGTAGAACTCCACGGCGTCCTCGCGCGCGTGCAGAATAATTTTGCGAAAGCCGCGCCGCCGGCACAAGGCCTCGGCCTCTTCCACCATCCTGCGGCCCAAGCCGCGCCCGCGGCGGCCTTCGGCCACGGCCACCTGGCGCATCTGCGCCGTCTTTTGCCCCCGATCGCGGATCAAAAGGCAACCGGACAAAAGTCCTTCGTCCCACAGCGCCAGCCACCAATCGTCTTTTTCGGCCGCGAGGTCTTGGGGCGAGAACTCGAGCCCCAAGGGGCGCCGCAAAACCGCGCGGCGCAGCTCCAGGATTTCGGCCCGGGCCTGTTCGCCGGGCCCGATCCACTTAAGCACGGGGAACGGGCAGGAGGTTTTTCTCGAAGAAGCCGATGACGCGGCGCTCGTAGGCCAGCCCCGCAGTCTCGTGGCACTTGCCGTGCGCGGCGCCGGAGATGATCCAAAGCTGCTTGGGCTCCCCGGCCGCGGCGTAGAGCTGGCGCACGCCGGACTCTGGCATCAGCGTGTCCGCAGTGCCGCCGATGACCAGAAGAGGCTTAGGGGAAATCCGCACGATGGAGTTGATGGGGCTCTGCCGTCCCACGGCCAGGCCCGCGCGCAGGCGCAGGACGAAAATGGCGCCCATCACAAGCGGGAAATAGGGAATGTGCAGGTGGTTCTTGGTCCACTGCGCGCAAACCCGGTGGAACTCGGTAAACGGGCTCTCCAGAATCACGGCGCGGATTTCCGGATAGTCCCCCGCGCCCATGGCCGCGACCGCCGCGCCCATGGAGAACCCGAAGACACCCAAGTTCTCGAGGCACCAAGGCTTTCTCTCCTTCAGGCACTTCATCGCCGCCCTCAAGTCCCGCAGCTCATAGTGCCCCAGCGTGGTGAACTCGCCCTGGCTCTCCCCGTGGGAGCGGAAATCGAAGTAAAAGAGGTTGAAGCCCGCCTGATGCAGGTAGGCGGTCATCTTGAGCAGCTCGCCTTTGTTATCGCTCCAGCCGTGGCACATGAGGAGCGTGCGATCTTTGTTCGCGTCCGGCGCGGGGACGAACCAGCCCTTCAAGGTGAGGCCGTCCTCGGTCTGGAAGGCGATGCGCTCGTAGGGCAGGCCGAAGCTCTCCGGGAAAACCTCCATGGCGCTCATGCTGGGCGGGTAGAGAATCACCCCGGCGCCCCAATACAGGATCGCGCCCAGGCCCAGGAGAATGACGGCTAAAATAATCCAAATCACGAGCGGAAAACGCCCTTACGGGCGGGGAGAATTTTAACACTTCCTCCGCCGCGCTTCAATTGTCCGGCCAAGGCCGCGACGGTCCGGCCGTCCAATCGCCAGCGCGGAGCCACTTCCGCCAAAGGCGCCAAGGCGAAGAGCCTTTCCGCGGACAAGGGATGCGGCAGGCAAAGCCACGGGGAGCGCGGGCGCGCGCCCGCCATGTCGATAAGGTCGATATCTAGCGGCCGCGGCCCCCAGCGCGGTCCGGGCCGGCGGCCCTCGAGAGCCTCCAGGCGCTTGGCCTCGATTAAAAGCCCCATGGGCGAAAGCGCGACGCTCATCCGCACGGCCATATTAAGGAAAGCCCTCTGCGGCGGTCCCACGGGCGCGGTCTCGTAGACGCGGGAACGGGCCAGAAGGCGCGCGCCGGGCAGCGCGGCAAGCCCCTTGAGCGCGCGGCGCAAGTGCTCCTCGCGTCGGCCTTGGTTGGAGCCCAGAAGCAGCAGGCACTGCCGCGCCGGCTTCGGGCGCGGAGAGCTCATTGACCGCGGCGCTCCGCTTGATTTTTTCCCGTTTGGTACACCCAGTAAAGCCCGGCCAGCGTCAGAAGGCAGAAAATCAGCGCGCCGACGTTGCCCGCCCAGCCCTGGAAAATTCCCTGATCGAACGAGCCCTGATAGCCGAAATCCCTCAAGGTCTTGCCGCCGAAGGCCACGGCCCAGGCCGCCTGGAGCTTGACGAAGAGCCCCCCCTCGTAGACCAGAAGCGTCCAGAGCATCCAGTAGAGAGCGCCCGCGGCGGCCAGAGCGCCGATGAGGACCGCGCCCAGGTGGGCCGGATCGTAGAAGGGCTCCTGCGGATCGTCGTCGGGATCGAAGAGCGCGGAGAAAGCGGACCAGGCGCGGCGCAGGAGGCTCACTTCGCCCCCAGCCAGTCGTCCATGCCGTAGAGCCCGGGCCTCTTGCGGCGCAGCCATGCGGCGGCGTCCAAAGCGCCCAAAGCGAAGAGCGCGCGCGAGTCGGCGCGGTGGACGATTTCGATGCGCTCGAAGGGCCCGGCGAACGTGATCGCGTGCTCGCCCACCACGCCGCCCAGCCTCTGCGACGAGATGGGCACCTGCGTCTGGTCGGGCCTGGCCTCCCGCAAGGCTTGGGCCAAGCGCAGCGCCGTGCCCGAGGGCGCGTCCTTCTTGGCCTTATGGTGGGTCTCCAGAATGGCGGCGTCGTAGGCCGGAAGAAGCCGGGCCAGTTCGCGCGCCAGGCGCCCCAGCACGGCCACGCCGCGGCTGAAGTTGGGCGAGAGAAA
This sequence comes from Elusimicrobiota bacterium, assembly GCA_027451985.1. Lineage (GTDB taxonomy): Bacteria > Elusimicrobiota > Elusimicrobia > UBA1565 > UBA9628 > JAGWJU01. Next base: position 34,573 of record DAIDHS010000017.1, on the reverse strand, counting down.
AACCGGGATGCGCTTGGAGAGCGCCTGGATTTGGGCCCTCTGCACGCCGGAAAACCCCGTAGTCCCCACGACCGCGGCTTTCTTGGCCGCGGCGGCGGCCTCCAAGGCGCTCACGGACGCGCCGGCCGCGGAAAAATCGACGAGCACGTCCGCGCCGGAAAGGGCCTTGGGCAAATCCACGGACAAGAACGTCCGGGCGCCGCGGCTCTCGCCCGGCGCGCGGTGAAAGACGCAGGCGGCGAGCTCGAAGCGCGCGTCCGTGGCGGCCAGGCCGGCCACGCGCGAACCCATGCGCCCTCCGGCGCCGTGAATGACGAGGCGGATCGCTTTTTGCACCATGCGCCAGATTATATTTTTTTAGGCCGCCCGCGCGGGAGCGGCGCGGCGCAGCAAGGAGCGGCACAGGGCCTCAAAGGCCGCCAGGCAGAACTCCTCGCCGTCTAGATCGTCCGGCAGCGGGGCGCCGTCCAAGAGCGCCGAGAACGCCTTGCGGGAATCGCCGCGGCGCAGGGCCTTCTCCACGTGCCCGGAGAGGACCGCGTGGGTGCCCTCCCAGATTTCCTGCACGACGGCGTCCTGCGAGAGCCGCGGCAAAATGGAGAAGTCGCGCAGGATGCCGTTGCCCGCGAAGACCATCTGGGCTTCCCGCACGGCGTCCGAGGCCGCGCGCGACATCCCGACCTTCAAAAGCGGGATAAGAACCTCGGCCGCCGGATCGTCCTCCTCAATGGCGCGGATCATCTCGAAGAACGCCAGCTGCCCGCCGCGCCACGCCGCCTCGATTTTGGCCAGGGACTTGGCAACGCCGGGAAGCTCCGCGGCCGGGCGGCCCAAGACCGTGCGGCTCTGCGCGTAGAGCCGCGCCTCCACGAGCGCGCGGCGCAGCGCGCCCAGGCTTCCGGCCGCGACATGGACGCGGGAAGTCCGGATGACCGTGCGCATCAAAATCGCCAGGCCGTGCGACGCCCGGCCGATCATCTCCGCCTCGGCGCCGCGGTACTCCACCTCGGCCGTGGCCTTGCCGCGCGTGCCGCAGATGTCCTTCAAGCGCAGGATGTGGCACGCGTTGAGCGATCCGTCCTTAAGGCGCCGGGGCACCAGGAACAGGGCCACGGACGAGGAGCCCTCGGGCTTGGCCGTGGTGACCCAGAGTTCGCCCGGGTTGGAGCAAAACCATTTGAGGCCCGTGAGGCGCCAGGTCCCGTCCGGCGCCCGGATCGCGCGCGCCTCGTTGTCCGAGACGACGCTGCCGCCCTGCTTCTCGGTGACGAACTGGCCGCCGGTCAAAGGCGTCGGGCCGCCGGGGTCTTGCAGAACCGGCAGCCAACGTTTTTTTTGTTCGGGCGAGCCGTGCCGCTCGATGAGGCTCGCCAAGCCGTCGGTCATGGCCAGGGCGCAGGCCGCGCCGCCCTCGCCGCATTGGTTGACGAGGTAGGCCTTCACCATGCGCTCCCAGAACGGGACCGGCGGCAGGACGCCCGAGGACAAGACCAGGCGCCGGACCTCCAATTGCGGCGGGCAGTAGCGGATGAAGTCGACGCGGTTTCCCCAGCGGTCATAGCGCTCAAGCGCGGGCAAGTTTTCGTCCCGCTGCGCCTCGGCGATGAGCGCGTCCAGGCGCCCGCCGCAGAGCTCGCCGAAATCGGCCAGGCGCTGGACGGCGTCATGAGGCGCCTTGCGCGCGGAGAGCCAGCGGCGCAGGGGCTCGTCCTCCAGGAAAAAATTCCAGCCGGACGCGCCCTCGTACTCTTGGCTCATGCTCCAGTTATACCGCCCCGGCAAGGGCGGCGTCAAGGGCACCCGCGCGGCCTTCAGTGAGCCCGGCCGGAGACGACGCGCAAGAGATCGAATGACGTCACGATGCCGGCCAGGCGCCCCTTCGCCGTGATCATGACCCGGTGGATGCGCCAGCGCAGCATGAAGCGCGCGAGCTTGGCCACCGGGGTCTTCTCGTCGGCAGAGAGGACCGCCGGCGTCATCGCCTGACTCGCAGGCACCTCGCTCTCCGATTCGACCGCGGGGGCGACGACTACGCGGCCGTCCTCGCGGTAGAAAGCCGGGATTTTCTCCTCCTGGGGCGCGCGGCTGCGGCGTACCAAGTCGGCCAAGGAAATGACGCCCACGGGGCGACGATTCTTGTCGACCACCGGCACGCCGCTGATGCGCCGGCGCACCAGCAGATCCGCCACCTGGCCCACCGTCATCTCGGGCCTCGCGGCCACGACGCGCCGACTCATGACGTCCTTCGCCCGGATCATGACACCGCCTCCTTGGCCGCGGGATCCAAGAGCGCCGGATTGCCGCGGCCCTTCCGATCGGCCAGGTTGATTTTGAGCAGGTAGCCGTCCGGTCCGATGTCCCGCTCCTCGATGCGCGTGAAGCACTTCTTGAAAACGTGGCGCATGCGCGCGTTGATGCCGGTGACCTCGGCCTCCAAGGCCGTGAGGCCGCGCTCCCGGGCGATCCAGGCGAGGTAGTCGACCAGGAAGGTACCCAGGCCCCGGCCCTGGTAGTCGTCGTGCACCGTGACCGCGGCCTCGGGCGCGGCGCCGCCGGGCTCCCCGGAGTAGCGCGCCACCGCGACCAGGCGCTCGCGGCCGTTTTTCTTCACGAAGGCTCCGATGGCCATCGAGTTCCGGAAGTCGATGCAGGCCAGCTCCTGGAACTGCTTTTCGTCCAGCCTCTTCAAGGGGATGCCGAAGCGCATGAGCGTGGTCTCCCGCGACTGCGAGTAGAACAAATCCTTTAAGCGCCGCTCGTCGCTGGCCTTGAGCGGCCTAAAGAACACCTCCAGATCGCCGAAGCGCCGGCGCGCCTCGAGTTCCACCGGATAAGGGTTGGGATCGGCGGAAATGACCTGGCCCGCGTCCAAAAATCCCATGGCCTTGGCCTCGGAGGCGAGCCACTCGCGGAACTTGGGATGCGCCACGGAGATGAGCGCCACCGCGCGCTCGCGGATAGTCTTTCCTTTCAAGCTCGCGATGCCGTACTCGGTCACCACGAAATCCACGTCCGCGCGCGTGGTCACCACCCCCGTGCCCTCGGCCAGGCAGCAGACGATGCGCGATGCCCGCCCGCCTTTGGCCGTGGAGGGCATCGCGATGATGGAGCGCCCGCCCTGCGAGCGCGCGGCCCCGCGCACGAAGTCGACCTGGCCTCCCACGCCGCTGTAAAAGCGCGGGCCGATGGAGTCGGCCGCCACCTGGCCCGTCAGGTCCACCGCGAGCGCCGAGTTCACCGAGACCACCTTGTCGTTGCAGCCGATGACCATGGGGTCGTTGACGTGCTCGACGGGGTAGAACTCGAACAGCGCCGACTTGCCCGCGGCCTCGTAGAGCTTTTGGCTGCCCAGGCAGAAAGACGCCACGATTTTTCCGGGGTGCAGGCTCTTCTTGCGCCCATTGATGACGCCCTTTTCCGCGAGGGCGAGCACCCCGTCGGAAATCATCTCCGAGTGGACGCCCAAATCATTTTTGCCCGCGAGCGCGGCCAAGACGGCGTTGGGCACCGCGCCGATGCCGATTTGCAGCGTCGCGCCGTCCTCAATCAACCGCGCGGCAAACCTGCCGATCCAAAAGGCCGCCGCAGTGGGCGCCGCCGCGGGCAGCTCAGGCAGGGGCCGCTCCTCCCAGACGAAGGCGTCGATGGCGTCGACCGCGATCAAGGTGTCTCCCGCGGTCCTAGGCATGCGCGGGTTGACCTGGGCCGCCACGTAGTCGGCCTTCTCGATCGCGGCCTTAAGGATGTCCACCGAAACGCCTAAAGAGCACAGGCCGTCCTGGGGCGGGGATACCTCGATGAGGGCCGCGTCCACGGGCAGGCGCCCGGAGCGGATTAAGGAAGGGACCTCGTAAAGATAGCAGGGCGTATAGTCGGCCAGGCCGCGCAGGATGGCGCCGCGGACGTTGGGTCCGATGAAGAGCGCGTTGTGCCGCAGATGCCCCTTGAAACGCGGCTCGGCGTAAGGCGCCGTCCCCAGGGTCAGCAAGTGCGTGACCTCGACGTCCGAAAGCTCCTCGGCCCGCGCGGCCAAAGCTCCGACCAGCGGTTCCGGCTCGGCGGCGCCGGAACCGATTAAAACGTGCTGGCCGCTTTTGATCGCGGCGGCCGCCTGCGCCGCCGTTGCGCCCGATGCCGTTGATTTTCCATTCATGGCCGCCTCCAGACTCCCTCTCTCTGCTATGCAACAATTTTTCCCGGATTTTGGCCGCTTCGTTGCTATATAAAATCAAGCGGGCGAAACCCTCGACGCCAGCTCGAACCATGAAAAAAGCGGAACAAAGGCTCGAACAACGCCTGCGCCAAGACCAACGTATGGCCGTTTTCGGCCGCATGCGCATGGCCGAGTGGATCGAGATGCCCGAGCGCGATTTCGCGCGCGAAATCGAAAAATTGGAGAAAAGCCCCCTATTCCGCAAACTTTCATTCGGTTCGCCCAGCCATAACGGCGCCATCCGGCGCCAGCGCTGGACTCGTGGGCGTCTCATCGGCGCGGCGGAAATCAACGAGCGGGTCATGTCCGGAGGGGGCGAGCGCGTCCAGGTGGAGGAGCATCTGGCCGATCGCGCGGAGCTCATGAACAAAATCCAAGCCATGGGCCAGGAGGCCTTCGAGCGCTACTTCCTTTACGGCGAGGAGGCCCTGCCGCTTGCGGACATCGCGCGGCGCACCGGGATCTCCGAAGAGGACGCTCGCGTGATCCACGACTTTCTGCTTGAGCTCGGCGCCGAGGAGGAGTTCTCCGATCTGCCCAAGCCTGCTTCGGGCGGGGGCTACTACTGTGTGGCCCGTCTCTCAGTCGAGGAGGACGAGCCCGAATTCGAGTTTTTCTCCCCCCATTGGGCGCGCGGGCTCTACCAAATCCGCTACGATCTGCTGGAGCAGATCAAAGCGGAACTCTCCACAGAGGAACTCAAGCGCCTGCCCGGGCTCTTGAAGCGCCTGGAAACCATCAACCTGCGCCAGAGCACCATGTTCCGCATTTTCGAGACTTTGGCCAAGGTGCAGGCCGGCTTCCTGCAGACCCAGGAGGAGGAGCTGCGCAAGCCCGTGAGCCTGCGCATGCTGGCGCGGCGCTTAGACCTAGCCCCCAGCACCATCTGTCGGGCGCTCTCCGGACGCTCGGTGCGCCTGCCCTGGGGCAAGGAGGCTCCGCTCATCGCGCTTTTGCCGGGACGGCGCCGGCAGCTGCGCCTCATCCTGGGGCATTGGCTCAAGGAGGACGACTCCCCCAGCGACGCGAGCCTGGCCGAGCGCCTGCGTGCGGAGCACGGCATCGCGGTCTCCCGCCGCACGGTCAACGCCGTGCGCCACGAAGTTCTGGACGAAAAGATGGCCGCCAAGCCGGCTAGGACGCCGCGCCTGCGGCGCGGCGCGTAAGCAGCCTTCTCTCCGTCTCGGCCACGGCCATCAGGGTCTTGAGCAGCGAGTCCGGATTCAAGGACAAGCTGTCGATGCCGTGCTCGACCAGGAACTGGGCGAACTCGGGATAGTCGCTGGGCGCCTGGCCGCAGATGCCGATTTTACGGCCCTTGGCCTTGGCCGCGCGGATGACCTGGGCGATGAGGCGCTTGACCGCCTCGTTTCTCTCGTCAAAGACCGGGGCCACGATTTCCGAGTCGCGGTCGACGCCCAGGACCAGCTGGGTCAAGTCGTTGGAGCCGATGGAAAAGCCGTCGAAGATCTCGGCGAAGCGCTCGGCCAGAATGACGTTGCTTGGAATCTCGCACATGACGTAGACCTCCAAGCCGTCCTCGCCGCGCACGAGGCCGTTTTTGGCCATTTCGGCCAGGACCCGCTCGCCTTCCTCCACCGTGCGGCAGAAGGGAATCATGACCTTCAAGTTCTTCAAGCCCATCTCCCCGCGCGCCAGGCGCACGGCCCGGCATTCGAGCGCGAAGCCGTCGCGGTAGCGCGGGTGGTAGTAGCGGGACGCGCCCCGGAAGCCCAGCATGGGGTTTTCTTCCTTGGGCTCGAAGGCCGCGCCGCCGATTAAGCCCGCGTACTCGTTGGTCTTGAAGTCGCTTAAGCGCAGGATGACGTCCTTGGGATAAAACGCCGCCGCGATCATGGCGATGCCCTGCGCCAAAGTGTCAACGAAGTAGCGCGGCTTGTCGGAATAGCCCGCCGTCAGCTCGGCGATTTTAGCCTTGTCCGCGGCGTCCGTCACTTGGTCCGGGTGCAGCAGGGCCAGCGGGTGGACCTTGACCCAGTTGGAGATGATGAACTCCTCGCGCGCCAGGCCCACGCCCGCGTTGGGCAGGAAGGACAGCGCGAAGGCCTCGCCGGGGTTGGCGACGTTCATCATGATTTTGGTGCGCGGCAAGGAGACGCTCCCCAAGTCCACGCGCGTGACGTCGAAGACCAGGCGGCCCTCGTAGACAAAGCCGGTCTCGCCTTCGGCGCAGGACACCGTCACCTCCTGGCCGTCCTTGAGCGCCTCGGTGGCGGTCTCGGCGCCCACCACGGCCGGGATGCCCAGCTCGCGGCTCACGATGGCCGCGTGGCAGGTGCGCCCGCCGCGGTTGGTGACCACGGCCGCGGCTTTTTTCATGATGGGCTCCCAATCGGGATCGGTCTTGTCCGCGACGAGCACTTCCCCCTCCTGGAACTCGTGCAGGAACTTGACGCTGCGCAGCACCCGCGCGCGGCCCTGGCCGATTTTGCCGCCCACGCTGCGCCCCGAGGCCAGCACGCGGCCGCGCGACTTCAAGGCGTAGGTTTCCATGATATTGGCCTGCCGGCGGGACTCTACGGTCTCTGGCCGGGCCTGGACGATGAAGAGCTCGCCCGTGCGTCCGTCCTTGGCCCACTCGATATCCATGGGCACGGGGTGGCCGGCCTTGGCGCCGTAGTGCTCCTCGATGACGCAGGCCCAGCGCGCCAGCGCGAGGATTTCGTCGTCGGACAAGGCCTGGCGCGCGCGCTCCGCGGGCGGCACGGGCACGTTCTTGACGGTCTTGCCCGCGCCAGCGTCGTAGATCATGCGCTGCTCCTTGCCGCCGACGACCTTCTGCACGATGGCGCGAAAGCCGCGCTTTAAGGTCGGCTTGAAGACCCGGTACTCGTCCGGGTTGACCGCGCCCTGCACCACGCTTTCGCCCAGGCCGTAGGCCGCGTTGATGATGACCACGTCCCTAAATCCCGTCTCGGTGTCCAAGGTGAAGGCCACGCCCGAGGACGCCAGGTCCGAGCGCACCATGCGCTGCACGCCCACCGAGAGCGCCACCTCGGCCGTGGGAATTTTGCGGCTGGCGCGGTAGTGGATGGCGCGGTCCGTGAAAAGCGAGGCGAAGCACCGCCGCACGCTGTCCAAGAGCGCAGCGCGGCCGCGGACGTTCAAGTAGGTCTCCTGCTGGCCCGCGAAGCTGGCGTCGGGCAAATCCTCGGCCGTGGCGCTGCTGCGCACGGCGACGTCGATGGGCTCGGGACCGACCGAGAGCCGGCCGTACGCCTCGACGGCCTCGGCGGCGAGCTCCTTGGGCAGCTCCGCGGCCAAAATGGCCTCCCGGATGGCGTGTCCCCGGCGCTCCAAATCGTCCGTGTCGCCGGGATTGATGCCCCGCAGATGATCTTCGATGACGGCGTCCAAGCCGCCCTGCTTCAAGAACGCCCGGTAGGCGTGGGCGGTGATGGCGAAGCCGTCGGGGACGCGTACGCCCTTGGCCGAGAGCTCGCGCACCATCTCGCCCAAGGAGGCGTTCTTGCCTCCCACCGCGCCGATGTCGGAGAGGCCCACGTCTTTAAACCAGAGGATATAAGGATGCGGCTCCATCGCGAAGCTCATAAGCGTGCCCTCCCTGTTTGCATCAACGAGAACGCAACAACATGGCCCTCGCGAAGGAGCCGCCCAAGACGAAACCTTACGACATTATTAGGTCTGGTGAACGAAGGGACGGGACGGACGGCGCTCCGCTCCGTTCTTTTTTATATGGCGGGCCTTAAGCGCGGCGCCGCTTAATCCCGCTATAATGCGCCGTTCATGAATTTGGCTATAGATATCATGAAAGCCGTCCGTGGAAAATGGAAGGGCCCCCTGTGCTAAACTTCGAGGGCTATGGACATCAACCATACCCTAAACACAGGAGGCTTAAAAAGATGATACACCTTGGAATCGATCACCACAAGAAATATTCGCAAGTCGCGGCGATGACGGACGGTGGGGAGATCGTCTGGGAAGGGCAATTGGCGAGCGAGAAGGAAGCCTTTGAAGGCCTCAAGAAACTCCTGCCTCAAAACGAGCCCGTCCAATCAGTGCTCGAAGCCGGGCGGAACTGGGGGGTGCTCTACGACGCCCTTGAGGAATTGGGGATGAATCCGCACCTGGCCAATCCCTTGAAGATGCGGCTCATCGCCGAGACCTTCGTCAAGACCGACAAGATCGACGCGGCGACGCACGCGACGATACTGCGGGCCGGCCTGACGCCCTTGGTGCATGTTCCCTCCAAGGAAGTCCGGGAGCAGAAGAACTTGCTGCGGCAGCGGGTGTGGCTGGTCAAGCTGCAGACCATGCTCAAGAACCGTATTTACAACGTGCTCGACCGCAACCACTGCCAACCGCCGGAGATGTCGGACATCTTCGGGACGCGAGGGCGGGCGTGGATGAACGCCTTGGAACTTAACGGCGTAGACGCCAATCTGCTCAAGGCCGACTTGGAACTGCTCGACACGCTGCGCGCGCACATCCGGCAGACCGAAAAATGGATCGACGAAGTCCTCAAGGACAACGCCTCCGTCGCCATTTTGACGACGCTGCCGGGAGTCGGGAAAATCTTGTCGGCGCTCATGGCCTTGGAGATTGACACTATCGAGCGGTTCTCGGGCCCGGAGAAGCTCTGCGCCTACAGCGGCTTGGCCAATTCGACGTATAGTTCGGGCGGAAAAACAGCGCACGGCGCCATGATTTCGGCCTGCAACCGCCATCTGCGCTACGCGTTCATCGAGGCGGCATGGACCGCGGCGCATGTCTCGCCTTATTTCGGGGCTTACTTCAGACGGCTCAAGGCGCGCAAAGGGGCGCAAGATGCCGTTGGAGCGACGGCGCGCAAGCTTTGCGAGATCGCGTTTTTCTGTTTGAAGAAGCAGCGGGCCTGTCAGGAACGGCCCTATCGATTTCGGTCCGGCGGCCTTGCATAGCGCTTAGCCTGACGCTGCGGCTGAGCTATAGATTAAGGCGCCGGACCTCGAACAGATACGATATCCCGACGTCGGGGATGAAGAAAAGATTGAGTTGAGCTCAAGAGGAACGGCGAAAGGCGATTTTTTATGGACAAAGCACTGGGGGTTGATAGTGGCTTTCAGAAAAGCGCTATAGCCAGATCCGGCCAGCCAAGCTGGCCCCGTATACCCCCGGATCATCTACCACCCTTCGTGCTTTGTCCATTAAAATCACCTTACCGACGCCGGCTTGGATGCCAGGAGCAAGCCGTTTTGTTTAAGCAAGTGAAAAACCATATCCATGGCCATGGCCCTGCCTGCAGCGCCGAAATGGATGTAGTCTCCCGGCGCCTGCCGCATCTTCTGCGTCTTGCGCCCGTCCATGAGCGGCGTCAAGTCGAAAAAGCGCACATGCAATCGGCGCAGGATGTTTAGCCAAGTCTGGTAGTCTCTTTTTTCCCGGACCGTATATTCTGAAACGGGCATCAAGTAGGGGAAAATGAAGGCAACGAAAGGGATATGATTCCGGAGGCACTCGTTCCTAATCCTGGCCATGGCGCGCAGACCGAACTGCTCGCAATCCGGCATTGGCTCCACCCGTTTTAAATGGACGTTCAAATAGCCCAGCACGGCGAGCCGATAAAGCGCGGACCATCGCCACAACGGACTGAAAGCCGGGCTGATAAGCTTGGTTCTGAACCACGGCAGCATGACGAGATGGCCGTCCCTCTTATAGAAAGTCGGCTCGTAAGGATCAAGCTCTATTGGGCAGATAAAAAGAACGACCGAATCAGGATGGTAGCGCAGGCCGCGCTCCCAAAACATCTCCGAAATCTGCGCGATATTGTAGGCGCCCACGCCCAAGTTCCATAGTTGGACGTTTGGATCCGGCGGCGGGCCGGCCGCGAGGCGCTTGAGCAACGCGCGGCCGTAAGCCTCCGCCAAGCTGTCGCCGATGAGCATGACACGACGCACGCCAGGCGCCTTCTTGATCGGATAGTTGGGGTTGGCAAATCCCAGCGAATTAAAGTCGAAGACGCCAGGCACGTGCACCCAACCCAAAGTCTTCGAGGGCTTAAACGCCCGGTCTCCCCAAGCTCCGCCCATGTTCGCGGGGGTGTAGAAATAAGCGCTGGCATGCCGCTCTTCAATACGCGCCGCGCCCTCGGCGGCCAGCAATCCCAGAGCCAGGCCCAAACACGCTAAAAATAGTTTTTTCGCCCAAACGATTTTCACGCAACCGTCATTGTACATCACTGGCGTCCGGGGAAAATCAGAAAAGGAGGCATAGCTAGGGTCCGTGTTGAGCAAGACGGGCAGTTTTTTCTCCGGAAGCCGCAAAGGTGCGCCGCGCGTTTTCCCCACGCAGTCCAAGTCGTAGCGGATCAAGGCCGCTCTTTCAATTCACCCGGCAAACGGCCAGCCAGAAGATGCGCCTGGACAATGGTATAATCGACGCCGAGACGCGGCTGGATCTATATGCAATCTCCCTTATTCTGGATTCTTGAGGTGGCCGGCGCCTCTTTTGCGGGTGGAATCGTCGGCGCGATCAGCGGCCTCGGCGGCGGCATCGTCATCGTTCCGGTGCTCACGGTCTTTCTCGACATCCCGATCCAAAAAGCCATCGGCGCAAGCATCATCTCGGTAATCGCGGTTTCCAGCGGCGCCGGGTCGGTCTATGTCAAGGACCGAATCACCAACATCCGCATCGCGATGTTCCTGGAGATGTCCACGGCGCTTGGCGCGATCTTGGGGGCCGCAGTACTCTCTCGCTACCTGGGCGGGCCGTCGCTCTCAATCCTCTTCGGCGTCACCCTGCTGCTCTCGCTGATACCGATCATGGCGAACCTCCATGAAGAGCTGCCAAAAGGCGTGCGCAACGATCGCCTGGCGTCGCTTCTAAGGCTTAACAGCTCCTACTTCGACCACAATCTGGGGCGCGAGGTGGAATACCAAGTCGCGGCCATCCCGCAGGCCATGGGCATCATGGGGATAGCCGGAATCATTTCGGGCCTGCTGGGCATCGGCGCGGGCGTCGTCAAGGTTCTGGCTCACGAGATATACATGAAGGTGCCGACTAAAGTATCCACGGCCACGAGCAACTTTATGATCGGTGTCACCGCGGCCTCCGCGGCGGGCGTTTACCTGCGCCGCGGAGAGGTGCTGCCATATCTGGTAGCGCCCGTCGCCACGTCGGTTCTAGTCGGAGCGTTCCTCGGAACGAAACTCATGGAGCGCATGTCGAACGCGCGGGTGCGCCAGGTTTTTGCCGTGGCGCTGGGCGTCATCGGCGTCGAGATGCTCCTGCGCGGGCTTGGAATCAGGGGATGACCCGACCTCCCGCGACGCCGCACGCGCGCCGAGACGACCCCGTTCGAGAGCGCGGCGATCTCGAGATCCACCAGGTCTCGGCCTGGGTTTTGCGCGTGGGCGTTTTTACGAGCGTGTCGGTCATGCTGCTGGGACTTATCATCAGCATGACCCGCAATCATCCTGACGTGACGAAAATGGCAACGCAAAGCTTCAATCCCGATTATGCGCGAATTCTCGCGGACGCGGCGCACGGCCACGGCTTAGCGCTCATTGAACTCGGTATCTTCTTACTCGTACTCACGCCAATCCTGCGCGTAGCCAGCTCCATGGCGATTTTCGCCGCGCATGAGCACGACTGGCTTTATTCTGCCGTGACACTCCTCGTTCTCACCCTTACGCTAGTCTCGCTGCTATTGCTGCGCTGAGGCCGCGCTGCGCCCTCAGCCTTCAGTCGGTATGCTAAAATATGGGCGCAATTTCGGCGGAAACTCCGCCGAAGTCGGCTGATAAAAATTATTTTAGGTTGGGTGGCTGAGCGGTCAAAAGCAACGGTCTGTAAAACCGTCGGGCCCTGCCCTACATAGGTTCGAATCCTATCCCAACCACCGTTTTGGCACAATCGTCGCAAACCAAGGAGTCGCCATGCCGCTCAACATCGTCGTCTGCGTCAAACACACTCCCGCCACCACCTCGGTCTCCGTGGACTCGGCCACCGGCAAGGTCAAGACCGCGGGGCTGGCCTACGGCCTCAATCCCTTTGACGAGTACGCGGTCGAAGAGGCCGTGCGCTTGAAGGAGCGCGTGCCAGGCTCCTTCGCCACCGCGCTCACCTTGGGCGCCGACTCGGCCGACGCGGCGCTCCGGGAAGCCGTCTCCCGCGGCATCGACGCGGCCGCGCTGGTGACCGGCCCCGAGTTTGACGGCGGCGACTCCTATTCCACCTCGCGCGCCTTGGCCGCGGCCGTCCAAAAGCTCCACGCGCAAAAGCCCGTGCATCTGGTTTTGTTCGGCAAGAACACCAACGACGGCAACTCGGGCATGGTGGGCGCCATGACCGCCGCCTGGCTAAACTGGCCCAGCGTGGTCTCGGTCAAGAAAATCGAGTCGGTGGACGAAGCCTCCGCCTCGGTGTGGCGCGCGATGGAAGACGGCGTTGAGACCGTCAAGGTCAAGCTCCCCGCCGCGATTTCGACCATCAAGGAAATCAACGAGCCGCGCCTGCCCTCCTTGAAGGGCAAGATGGCCGCCAAGAAGGCGGCCGTGACCAAATGGGGCGCGGCCGACCTGGGCTTAAAGCCCGAAGAAGTCGGCGCCGCCGGCGCCGCGACCTCCGTCACGCGCCAGAGCCCGCCGCCGTCGCGGCCCGCGGGCATGAAAATAGAGGGTGCTACGGCCGCGGACAAGGCCAAGAAGCTCGTCGACATTCTCATCGAAAGGAAGATCATCTAATGGCCGGAGAAAAAAACGTCCTCATCGTCGCCGTCCCCCAGCGGGGCGCCTTGCCTCCGGCCGTTTTCGAGCTTATCACCGCGGCAAAGAAAGCCGCCGCCGCGACCGGCGGCACGGTCTCGGCCCTCGTCTTTGGAACGAAAGCTGCCGACTTCGCCAAGCAGCTGGGCGAGCGCGGCGCGGAAAAAGTTTTGACGGTCTCGGACGCGGCCTACGACTCCTTCGTGGACGAGGCCTACGCGGCCGCGACGGCCGCAGCGGCCAAGCAGGAAGCGGCGGGCGTCCTCCTTTTGGCCGCATCGGTGGCCGGCCGCTCCTTGGCCGCGCGGCTTTCAGTGCTCTTGAAGGCCGGCGTGGCCGCCGAGATTTGCGAGATTTCCGGCTCGGGCGGCGCTTTGTCCGCCAAGCGCTACCAGTACGGCGGCAACATCGTCGCCGAGGTGGCCTTCAAGTCGGACGTGAAGATTTTAACCGTGCAGCCCATGTGCTTCGAGGCCGCGCCGGTTGAAGCCGGCAAGGCGGCCCAAACCACCCCGCTCTCCGTCCCCGCCGCCTCCGCAGGCGCGCAAGTTGCGTCCTTCAAGGCCGACGAGGCCGGGGAAATCGACTTGGGCGCGGCCGAGCGCATCGTCTCGGGCGGCCGGGGCCTGGGCAACGCGGATGGCTTTAAACTCATCCGCGAGCTCGCGCACACCTTGGGCGCCGCAGTTGGGGCGAGCCGCGCGGTCGTCGACGCCGGCTGGATTGCCTACCGCCACCAAGTGGGCCTCACCGGCCGCACGGTACACCCCAAGCTCTACGTGGCCTGCGGCATCTCGGGCCAAATCCAGCACCTGGCCGGCATGGCCTCCTCGGCCAACATCGTGGCCGTCAACACGGACCCGGCCTGCCCCATGATGGACATCGCGACCTTGGGCGTGGTGGGAGACGTCTACGAGGTCCTGCCCGTCGTCATTTCCGAGATCAAGAAGCGCCGCGGCGCCTAGGCGCGGCCTAAAGATCGGTCTTAAAGGGGTGGGTGCGGGGCGTCGACTCCTCGTTGATGCCCCGGCTCTTCAAAAATCCCTCGGCCAGCCGCTCCTCGGACTGGCGCCAGTCGTGCTCCGCCGCGCTCTCGCCGACCTCAAGGCTCCCCCCCGCGATCATGGCGTGCCCGCCGCCGCGGTTGCCGCCGCCCAAGAGCCGCTTTAAGAGCCGGCCCGCGCCCGCGCCCGGGTCGGACGAGCGCAAGGAGACGTGCATCCGCCCGGCGTAGCGGCCGGTCACTAAGGACCAGCGCATGCCCTCCAAAGTCAGGAGGAAGTCCGCGATCTGCGCGACCAAGTCCGGATTGGGCAGCGCCCCCAGGTGCACGCCCACCGTGTCCCGGACGACGAAGGCGTTCTTGATGCCGCGGCCCAGAGTCGAGAAGAAGGAGGCCGGGCGGCGCGGATAGCTGATGCGCCACAAGGCCTTCATCTGGGCCTTGGGCCAGAGGGCGCGATAGGCCGCCAAGTCCCGCGCGCCGGCCTCGCGGCCCAGGTTCTGAGTCTCCGAGCCGATGCCGTAAACCATGGCCGTGGCCAGGCGCTTGGGCACGCGGATGCCGCTCTCCAAAATGGCCTCGGCCAAAATCGTGGTCGTGGCGCCCACGCTCTCGTCGATGAGCACCAAATCGCCCTGGGTGTCCGAGTGGCGCGAGTGGTGGTCAACGATGATCTGCGGGTGGCGGCGCGGCGGGCAGCGGTTGTTTTTAAATGGCGGCTGGGTGTCGACCAAGGCCAGGTGCGGGGCTTGGGTGAGCTCCCCTTTCTTCAACTGCGCGGCCGGCACCTCCAGGCGCTCCATCATGAGGCGGTTCTCGGAGCGGCCCACCATGCCGCCGTAGACCACGCGCGAGCGGATGCGGGCGTAATGCTGGGCCAGGTGCGCCAGGGCCCAGGCGCTGGCCAGGGAGTCCGGATCGGGATGGTCGTGGGTCAAAATCACCAGCGGGCGCAGGCGCGCCGCGTTGTCCGTCAGGTAGCGCAGCAAGCGCTTAGCGTGAAAGGCCGCCTTCATCGCGGCGCGACCAGCAGAATCCAGAGCAACACGGCAATGCACAGGGCGATGAGCTTCTCGCGCGTGTTGTGCCGGATGAAGTGCAGCGCGTCCTTGGGCAGGGGCGCCGGCGCCTTTTCGCGGTAGAAGGCCTCCAACTCCCGGTGGAGCTCTTCCAGGCCCTTTAGCGCGCGTAAATTCCCGTCGCGCGCGACCGAGACCGTGCCTTTCTCCTCGCTGATGACCACGCTCAAGGCGTCGGTCTTCTCCGCCAAGCCCAGGGCCGCGGAGTGACGCGTGCCGAAGCCGGAGAGTTTGGAAAAATCCCGCGAGAGCGGCAGGTGGGCGCCAAAGCGCGTCAAGCGCCCGCCTTCGAGCAGCACCGCGCCGTCGTGGCCGAGCGAGTGGTAGTCGAAGATGCTCTCCAAAATCGCCTCGGAAATCTCGCCGTTTAGGCTCCAGCCGCCCTCCGCGTGGCGCTCCAAGGGGTCGCGCCCCTTGAGCACGATGAGGGCTCCCACTTTGGCGTGGGCCAAGGTCCCGGCCGTGCGCACCAGGATTTCCAGCTCGCGCGAAAAGTCCGGCCCATCGCCGCCGCGCTTGAAGCTCCACAGGGCCAGGCGCTCGAAGAAGTGCCTGATTTCCTCCTGGAAGATGACCACGATGGCGATGATGAGGACCGCGAAAAAGCCCTGGAAGATCCAGATGGTCATGCGCATGTCCATCAGGCGCGCGAAAACGTAGAACCCGGCCAGGATGAGGAGCCCGCGCGCGACGAAGGCCGCGCGGGCGCGCTTGAACCACACCAGAAACGAGTAGATGATGAGGGTGACGCAGGCGATGTCGAGGATGTCGGCCAGGCCTGGCGCCCGGACCAGGTTCATGTCGTCGCGGCGGGGTCTTTCGGCGTGTCGCCCATCATGTCCGAGATGGTCCAGATGAGGCTCTTGCGGTCGTAGCTCGAGAGCTCCACCTTGTTGGCGTCCATGTGGATGGCGTCGACCGGGCAGGCCTCGGCGCAGTAGCCGCAGAAGATGCACAGGCCCAGGTCGATGTCGAAAGTCTTGGCGCGCTTCTCCACCATCACGTCCGGACTATCTTCGGCGGTGATATGGATGCACTTAGCCGGACAAATCGTCTCGCACAAGAGGCAGGCCGTGCAGCGCGGCGAGCCGTCTTGGCGCTTCAAGAGCCGGTGGCGCGTGCGCGCGCGATGGCCCAGCACCGCGGGGTCCTCGGGATACTGGATGGTGACCGCGCCGGGCTGGCCGCTCTTGACGCCCAGCGCGCGGACGGTGTGGCGCGCGAGGTTCACGAAGAGGTGGCGGAAGGTGATGAGGAGGCCTTTCCAGACCTCGACCAGGTAGATGCGCTCCGAAAAGTTGTGCTCGGGGCGTTTGACGCTGCGAACCGTTATCGCCATAGGTAGACCCCCCACACGGTCACGATGAAATTGAGCAGGCACAGGGGCAGGATGTTCTTCCAGCCCAGGTCCAGAACCTGGTCGAAGCGAAAGCGCGGCAGGGTCCAGCGGATCTGCATCAGCAGGAGCAGGATGAAGAGGGTCTTCACCGAGAAGGAGACCACCATCAGCACGCCGCCCACGAGGCCCGTCAGCTGCACATAGGGAATCTGCCAGCCGCCCAAAAACACCGCCACGATGATGCCCGAGATGACGATGGACTCGATGAAGTCGGTCATCAGGAACATGCCGAACTTCATGCCCGAGTACTCCACGTGGTAGCCCACGATTTCGGACTCGCCCTCGGGCAGGTCGAAGGGCGTGCGCTTGGTCACGGCCGCGCCCGCGGTCAAGAAGAGGATGAAGCCCAGCGGCTGCAGGAAAATGCCCCAGGCCGGAAGCCAGCCGTGGATGAGGTGGCCCTGCCAGATGACTGCCTGCTGCAAATCGAGCGTGCCGTAGATGAACATGGCGCCGGCCAGGGCCGCGCCCAGGCAGACCTCGTAGGAAATCATCTGCGCCGCGGCGCGCAGTCCCCCCAAAAGGCCGTAGTTGGAGCCGGACGCGTAGCCCGCCATCACGATGCCGTGCACGCCGATGGACAAAAGCCCCAGAACGAAGAGCAGGCTCACCGGGCTCGCGATGGGCTGCAGGTCCCAGAGGCGTCCCGCGACCGAGACCGTGCCGCCGAAGGGCAACGCGGCCAGGCAGAGCATGCCAAAGCCCAAAGCGATGACGGGCGCCAGGCCGTGGAAGGGCTTGTGCACTTTGGCGGGCACGAAATCTTCCTTGGTGAGCATTTTAAGAGCGTCGGCGATGGGGTGGAAGAGGCCCAGAATCGTGATGCCGAAGATGTCGGCGCGGTTGGCGCCCACGCGGTCCTGCATCACGGCGCTCTGCTTGCGCTCGACCCAGCCCAGAAGCCCGGCGATGTTGAGGCCGAACATCACGGCGAAGCCGACTTTGACGGCGAGCCAGATGATTTGGATGAGCGTTTCGTTCATCGCGCCGCCTTCGCCCGGGCTTGGTCGCCCGATTTTAAGTGCTCGTTTAATTCCTGGAAAATCTTCCAGTCCGGGCGCGCCGCGCCCAGCGGATCTAAGGCCCTGTGATAGGCCTGCACCCTGCCCTCGAAATTCGTGAAGTGCCCGTCCTCCTCGACGTAGGCCGTGGCGGGCAGGCGGTAGTGCGCGACGTCCTCCATGCCGGTCTTGTGCGGCCCTTGGTAGACGACCAGGGGCACCTTGGCCAGCAGCGCCGCGGTCTTCTCCTTCCAAATCTTGGTGAGATCCCGCTCGATGACGTAGAGCCCCCAAATCTTGCCGGACTCGATCTCCTTGGCCAGAGCGTCCCAGGACTCGGACTGGATCGCCGTTCCGAAGCCGAAGCCCTCGCCGCCCTTCAAGTTGGGCACTTTCTCGCGGCGGCGCAGCAAGTCGTCTTGCTCGCCAAGCTGCTCCGGCTCGGGCGAGAAGGCGAAGCGCTGGACCTTCAAGGCGTCGACGAAGAGCGCCTTCAAGGCGCCCCAGTCCTCGTTGGAGAGCATGCCCGACGCCGCCACGGCCAGGCCATGCGCGCCCTTGTCCTTGGAGAGGCGCTTCATCTCGCCCGCGATGTCCGTGAGCGCCTCGGTCCAGGAGAGCTCCCGGCGCTGGGGCTTTAGGCCCATCACGCGTCCGATGCGGTTCTCGTCCAGGCCCTTAAATCCGTAGCGGCCCTCGTCGCACATCCAGTAGCCATTGACCTCGGGGTTGTGCCGGGGCTTCAAGCGCACCACGCGCCGGCCCTCATAATGCCAGGGCCGCTTGGTGTTGGTGTGCACTTCGATGGCGCAGCCGCGCGCGCAACCGGGGCAGACAGACGACGTGCGGTCCAAATACCACACGCGGACCTTGTAGCGGAAATCGCGGTCGGTCAAGGCGCCCACCGGGCAGATGTCGACGACGTTGCCGGAGTAGGGGTTGTCCAAAGTCTTGCCCGGAGCCAAGTCGACGACTTCCTTGTGCCCGCGGCTGAAAATCCCCAGCTCGCTGGTCTTGGTCACGGTCTCGGTAAAGCGGGTGCAGCGCGTGCACAAAATGCAGCGCTCCTGGTCGAGCATGACGTGCGCGCCGATGGGCAGGCGCTTTTCCTTGTGCTCCTTGTCCTCGCGGACCTGGCTCTGGTAGCGCCCGACCTTCAAATAGTAGTCCTGCAGGCCGCACTCGCCGGACTGGTCGCAGACCGGGCAGTCGAGCGGGTGGTTGGCTAGATGAATTTCCAAGGACGAGGACTGCCAGCGCTTGGCGGTCTCGGAGTCCGAGCGCACCACCAAACCCTCCTTGACCGGCAGGCGGCAGGAGGCCGCGGGCTTGGGCATGCCTTCGACTTCCACGATGCACATGCGGCAGTTGCCGGGATTGCCCAAAGCCGGGTGGTAGCAGTAGTAGGGAATCTCGACGCCGGCCTGAAGCGCGGCTTCGAGCACCGGTGTGCCGGGCTCGGCCTCGATGGTTTTCCCGTTTAACGTGAACTTAGCCATTCTTCTTGGCTCCGGACAGGTAGGATTCGAAATCTTTGGGGAACTTCTTCAAGTAGGCCCGCGCGACCGCGCCCACGGTGTCGCCCAAGGCGCAGATGACCTTGCCGGTGATGTTCTCGCCCATGCGGGTGATGTTGGGCAGGTCCTCCGCCACGCCGCCGCCCGAGAACAGGCGCTCCAAAATGCGTACGGTCCAGTTGCTGCCCTCGCGGCAGGGCGTGCACTGGCCGCAGGACTCGTGGGACAAGAAGCGTTCGGTGTTGTGCGCCACCTCGGCCATGTTGACCGTCTCGTCCATCACCACCACGCCGCCCGCGCCCAAAAATGTGCCGTACTTCTTGGGGCTGTCGAAGTCCATAGGCATCTCGAGCTCGGTGGCGTCGACCGGAGGCGTGGAGGCGCCGCCGGGCATGACGGCCTTGAGCTTTTTGCCGCCCGGGACCCCGCCCGCGGCCTCGACGATCTTGGACAAGGGCGCGCCCATGGGAAATTCGTAAATGCCGGGCTTGGCCACGTGGCCGCTGACGCTGTAGACCCCGGTGCCGCCGGTGCGCGCCACGCCCAGCTTGGCGAAGGCTTCGCCGCCGCCGTTTAAGATGGGCGCCAGCATGGAGAGGGTCTCCACGTTGTTGACCACGGTGGGCTTGCCCATCAGGCCCGCGACCGTGGGAAACGGCGGGGGCTGCCTCGGCCAGGCCTTCTTGCCTTCCATGGTTTCCAGCAAAGCGGTGTCCAGGCCGCAGATATAGGCCCCGGCGCCGCGCATGATTTGGATGCGGCAGGAAAAGCCCTTGCCCAGGATGTTGTCGCCGATGAGGCCCGCTTTCTCGGCCTCGGCAATGGCCTTGGTCAAAATCTTGTGCTGCACGCCGTACTCGCCGCGAATGAAAATGAAGGAGTTCTTGGCGCCGATGGCGTAGGAGGCGATCAAGATGCCTTCGAGCAGCTGGTGCGGGTTCGCGGTCATGATGACCCGGTCCTTGTAGCACGCGGGCTCGGACTCGTCCGCATTGGTCACCACGAAGCGCGGGCCAGGGAGCTTGTCCTCGGAAGGCACGGTCTCCCACTTCATCCCGGTCGGAAATCCCGCGCCGCCCAAGCCGCGCATGTTGGATTTCTTGACCTCGGCGATGAGGTCTTGGCGCTTCATGGAGAGCGCCTTCTCCAAAGCCTTGTAGCCGCCCAGCTTGCGGTAGGTCTCAAGCTCCTTGAGCTTGGGGTTGTCGTAGTGTTTGGTGAGCACGATGGGCACGTCCTTGGGCGTCCCCAAATAAAATCCGTCCTGGGAGGGCACGTCCTTCTTGGCCGCGATGTCCGCGATGAGTTCGGGCGTGGCCTTGCCCCTCAAATCGTCGCCCAGCAGGAGGGCGGGCGCGTAATCGCAGGCGCCCAGGCATTCCATCTCCTCGAAGCTGAACTCGCCGTCGGGCGTGGTCTCGCCTTCCTTGACGCCCAAGGTCTTCTCCAGGCAGTGGGCCATTTTGTCCGCGCCGGCCATGGCGCAGGACAGGCCGTGGCAAAGGCCGATGCGCCGCTTGCCCGCGGGCTTCTTGGTGAACATCGGGAAAAACGTCGCCACGCCGTGCACGTGGGAAAGGGTGGTCTTGAAGAGATCCGCCACATGCTGCTCGTCGGCCGGGGTGATGCAGCGGTGCCACTCCTGCACCTGGCGCAGGGCCTCCAAAAGGCCCATGATGGGATACGGATAGTGCGTGGTCCAGGACTTGAGGACCTTTTCCTGCTCCGGCGTAAAGGGCGAAGCGGGCGCTGCCACGGCCGCGGCCTTGCTCATCTATCCAACTCCCCTCCGATCATGTTCACGGAGCCGAAGGTGGGGATGATGTCCGCCACCCAGCCGCCGTTCAAAAGCTTGGGCAGGGCCGCCATGATGTAGAGGCACGGCGGGCGGCAGCGCACGCGGTATGCCTTGCAGTCGCCCGACGACACGATGTGGAAGCCCAGCTCCCCGTTGCCGCCCTCGACCGCGAAATAGCCCTCTCCGGCCGGGACCTTCACGCCCCAACTCCACATGACCATCTGGAAGTGATCCATCAGGCCCTCGATGTTGCCGTAGGTCTCTTCCTTGGGCGGCATCACGTGCCCGCGGTCGTGCGCGCGGGCCGTGCCGTCGGAGCTGCGGCCCATGCCTTCCAGGGTCTGGTCCACCTTGGCCCGGTACTTATAAAGGAGGGCGGTGTCGCCGTGCTTGCCCTGATCCTGGAACTCGAAAGCGTTCTCCATCTCGGAGGGCTCCAGGCTGTGCTTGCCCTCGGGGATCTGCTCGAAGCACTGCTCAATGATGCGCATGGACTGCTCGATTTCCGCCAGGCGCACCAGGTAGCGGTCGAAGTTATCGCCCGTGGTGCCCACGGGCACCTCGAAGTTCAGGCGGTCGTAAATCAGGTAGGGGTGCGCCTTGCGCACGTCGTAGGGCACGCCGGTCGAGCGCAGGAAAGGCCCGGTGATGGAGTAGGCCAGGGCGTCCTCCTTGGAGATGATGCCCGTGCCCTCCATGCGGTCGACGAAGATGCGGTTCTTGGTCAGGAGCCGGTCCGAATCGCGGATGTCCTCGCGGATTTTCTTGAAGACCGCGAGGCACTTGTCCTTGAAGTCCGGCGGCAAATCGCCCTTGACGCCGCCCACGCGCGTGTAGGCCGTGGTGATGCGCGCGCCGGTCAGCTGGTCGATGAGCTGGTAGAGGTACTCGCGCGACTTAATGAGGTAAAGGAAAACCGTGAACGCGCCCAACTCCATGGCGGAGGCGCCGACGCAGGTCAGGTGGTCGGTGATGCGCGAAATCTCGGAGGCGATGACGCGGATGTACTGCCCGCGCTCGGGAACCTCAATGCCGCAGAGCTTCTCCACGGCCATGGCGTAGCCCACGTTGTTGATGAGCGGCGAGACGTAGTTCAGGCGGTCGGTCCAGGGCACCACGTTATTCCAGGGCTCGACCTCGGCGTGCTTCTCGAAGGCGCGGTGCAGGTAGCCGATCTCGGTCTCGGTGTTGACGATTTTCTCGCCCTCGATTTCAAGGACCAGGCGGATGATGCCGTGCATGGCCGGGTGGGCCGGACCCATGTTGAGCAGGTAGGTCTGGTGCCGGCGGCCGTCGGCCGCGGGTTTGGCGGACTCTTTGGAAATTTCAGGGGCGGTGTTAGTCATATTTGACGGTCGGCTCGCTGTGGTTGAAGCTGGGGTTGCCCGCGGGCTCGCCCGAGGCGGGCCCGATGAGCGGCTGCCTCTTGTTGATGGGATAGTCCTTGCGCAGGGGGTGGCCCTGGAACTCCTCGTAAAGCAGAAGCCGCTTGATGTCCGGGCGGTCGGTGAACTTCACGCCGAACATGTCCCAGACCTCGCGCTCAAGCCAGTCCGCGATGGGCCACAGGGACATGGCCGAGCGCAACACGGGCTCCTCGCCCACGGCGGCGTGCAGCTCCACGCGGCCCTTGTCCTCGCCGGTCTGCAAATCGATTTTCATGACCTGGTAGACCACGTCGAAGCGGGCCTCGGCCGGGATGGGCCGGGGCGCGCGCAGCTCTTTGGTCTCGCCGGTCATGCGGTAGGTCTTGTCGTAGGGATCGGCGGAGCCGGCCTCGGGCCAGGCCGAGTAGTCGACCGCGGTCATGTCCACCAAAACGTTGTAGCCCTCGTCCTTGAGGGCCTTCAAGGCCTCGAAGGCCTTCTTGGGCTCGACCCGGCGCTTCTCTGGGGCGATCATGATCCGATTCCCGAGCGCTGCTTCTGGATTTTGGCCTGGAGCTTGACCAGGCCGTCCAACACCATCTCCGGGCGCGGCGGGCAGCCGGGGATGTAGAGGTCGACCGGCACGATGGTGTCGATGCCCTGCACCGTGGCATAGTTGTTGTAGAAGCCGCCCGTGCAGGTGCACACGCCGAAGGCCACCACCCACTTGGGGGACGCCATCTGATCGTAGATGCGGCGCAGCACCGGCGCCATCTTGTGCGAAATCGTGCCCACCACCATCAGGACGTCGGCCTGGCGGGGCGAGAAGCGCGGGAAGGCCGCGCCGAAGCGGTCCAAGTCGTAGTGCGAGGCGGCGGTCGACATGAACTCCATGCCGCAGCAGGCGGTCACGAAGGGGTACTGGAAAATCGAGTACTTGCGCGCCCAGCCCAGCGCGGCGTCCAACTGCGTGGTCACGGCCCCCGCGGGAGCGGCTTCGTCTACCGGCATTCCAGCACCCCCTTGCGCCAAAAGTACGTCAGCATGAAAAATAGCAGGGCCGTAAACACCGTCATGGAGATGGCCAGGCCCGCGGTCAAGGAGCCGCGGCAGAGCGCCCACGGCATCAGGAAAGCCAGGTCCACGTCGAAAACCACGAAGAGGACCGCGAAGCGGTGGTAGAGCACGGACATCTTCTGCTCGGCCGAGTCGATGGGCCGCTCGCCGGTCTCGAAGGGAATGTCCGCGTCGCCCTCGTGCACCGGGTGCGGGCCCAAAAGCCGGTTGGCGTTGGCGAAGAACCCGGTCAGGCCCAGGACCATCACGAGGTCGATAACGATGGCGATGGCGTCCAAGTGATTCATAGCGCCAGAAGCCTCGACATGTAGGTCAGCACCCAGGGCGCCACGCCCAGGACGGCGGCGGGCACGGCGCAGGTCCAGAGTACGGCCAGGCCCCGTCCGGGCTCGAGTGCCGGCGCTTGGGCCGGAGCGTCCTCGAAGTAGAGATCCTTCAAGAGCGCCAGATAGTAGCCCAAGGCCAACAGGGCGCCCAACGCCGCCAGGAGAAGCGGGATATAAAGGTGGGCCTTGAAAGCCGCCCAGAAAATCAGCAGCTTAGCCAAGAAGCCCGCGGTGGGTGGCACGCCGCCCAAGGCGAGGAGCAGGACCGCGAAGGCCGCGGCGGCCTTGGGGTTGCGCGCGCCGAGGCCATGAAGGTCCGCGCGGGTCTTGGCGCCGGTGGCCTTTAAGAAGGAGAACGCGCCGTTGTTCATGAAGAGATAGGCCGCCAGGTAAAAGAACACCGCAACGGCCGCGGCGGGCGACGCGCCCAAAGCCGCCCAGGCGCCCACGCCCAGGATGATGTTGCCCGCGTGCGCCATCGAGGAGTAGGCCAGCAGCCGCTGCAGCCGCTCCTGCTTAAGCGCCAGCACCGCGCCGAAAATCATGGTCGCCGCGCCGAACCAGGGCAACGCCCGCGAAAAGGCCCCTGCGGGAGAAAGCGCGGCCAGCCGCATCAAGAGGAGCACGCCGCCGGCCTTGAGCGCCGTGGACAAAAACCCCGTCAACTCGGGGTCGGACGCCTCGTAGACGTCCGGCAGCCAGAAGTGGAGAGGGAAAGCGCCGATCTTAAAGAGCGCGGCCGACCCCATCAAGGCGATGCCCGCTTCGGCGCCGAAGCCTCCGGGCCCCGCGAAGGACATGGTCTTTTGCGTGAAGTAGTAGAGCGCCAAGCCCAGCAGGAAAAGCCCGCCCGCAGCGCCGCCCGCGAAGAAGTACTTGATCGCGGCCTCGACCGAGGTCTTGGCCCCGCCGCGGCTGCGCGCCACTAAAAGATAAGCGGGCAGGGACATCAACTCTAAGCCGATGAAGAGCATCAAAAGGTTGGCCGAGACCGCCAGGATGCCCAAGCCCAGAAGGCTGCCCAGCACCAGCGCTGGAGCGACCTCGCTTTCCGCCACCATCAAAAAAGCCAGCGGCAGGGCCGCGGCATAGAACACCAGCTGCCAGGAAAATCCCAGGCCGTCTAGGCCCACCAGCGCATCGCCCGCGCCGGGATGCGCGCCGAAGGCCAGGGCGAAGGCGCCCAAAATCGCCAAGATCATGAGGCTCTTGATGAACTTAGGGCTAAAGGCCGCCATGCCGGCACCCAAGACGCCCAAAAGCCCGGCCGCCAGCACCATCTGCGGCGCCAAAAGCCCGCCCACCGCCGCCGCGCTCATGGCGTTCACAACGCCAGCCCCTTGGTCGCCGGAGTAATCACGCTCAAAAGCCCCGAGGGATGCAGGCCGATGTAGAGCATGCCCAGGCACAGGACCCACAAGAGCGCCTGCTCGCGCACGGTCAAATCGGTCACATGAGAGCTCACGGAGGAAGGTCCGCGGTCACCCCAGAACACGAGTTGGTAAGCTGGCAGGGCGTAGGCCGCGGCCAGGGTCACGCCGGCCACGCCCGCGACAGCCAAAATGGGCAGCACGCGCGCCGCGCCCGCCAAGGACATAAACTCGCCCACGAAGCCGTTTAAGCCCGGCAGGCCGATGGAGGCCATGATGGAAAAACTGAAGAAGAAGGTGAGCCACGGCGCCTGGCCGAACAAAGCGCCGAAGTCGCGGATGCCGCGCTTGTGCGAGCGCTCATAAAGGATGCCCACCATCAAGAAGAGGGCGCCCGTGGTCAAGCCGTGGTTGATGAGCTGCAAAGTGCCGCCGGCCAAGCCCTCGACCGTGCGCGAGAAGACGCCTACTAGGCAGAAGCCCAAATGCGCGATGCTGGAGTAGGCCACCAGGCGCTTTAAGTCCGACTGGGCCAAGGCGCAGAAGGCGCCGTAGATGATGTTGATGGCCGCGATGGCGGCCAGCCAGGGCAAGAGACGCCAAGAAAGATGCGGGAAAATCGGAATGGCGATGCGCAGAAATCCGTAGACGCCCATCTTGAGCATGACGCCAGCCAGCATGATGGAGCCCGCGGCCGGCGCCTCGGTGTGCGCGTCCGGCAGCCAGGTGTGCAAGGGCACGATGGGAACCTTGACGCCGAAGCCCACCGTCAGAGCCGCGAAAATCGCCCAGGCCGCGGGGCCAGTGGCCACGCCCTGAAGTCCCTGCATGTCCCAGCTCCACACGCCCGTGGCGCGGTGGCGCAATGTGACTAAAGCCAGGATGCCCAACAGCATGAGCACACTGCCGAAGAAAGTGAAGAGGAAGAATTTGACCGCGGCGTGCTTGCGGTTGGCCGAGCCCCAGAGCCCGATGATGAAGAACATGGGGATGAGCACGACTTCCCAGAACACGTAGAACAGAAACAAGTCCGAGGCCAGAAACACGCCCATCAAGGCGCCTTCCAAGAACAAGAACGCCGCCCAGTAGCCGGCGCTGCGCTCCTCGCCCAGAGACGAGACGAGAGCGATGACGGTTAGAAAAGCGTTTAGGAGGCACATCACCCACGACAGACCGTCCATGGACAAGGCGTAGTGGATGCCGTAGGCCCACGCTGGGCCGGTCACCGCCAGAGCCGCGCCCTCGCGCCACGGCAGAAGCGCGCAGAAGGCCAGCGAAATCAAGGAGAGCGCGATGGAGAAGACGCCCGCGCGCTTGCCCGAGCGCAGGGCCAGGGCCAAAAAGCCGCCCACGATGGGCAGGGCCCACAAAATCGTCAGCGGGGAGAAAATCATAGGAAGAGAACCGCCAGGAGAAGAACCGCCACGCCCGCCGCCATCCACCAGACGTAGTCGTTGACGCTGCCGGTCGCCAGCGCCGCGCCCGCGCCGCCGGCCTCAACGGCGCCCTCGGCCGAGGCCTCAATCAAGCGGTCCCACGAGCCCTTGTCCAAGCTCAGGCCCAGCCAGTTGGAAAGCGCGACCACCGCCTGGGCAACCCAGGCCATGGCCGGCTTCCAGCCGAAATCGGAGGCGAACACCGCGGCCAGGGCAGGCGACTTCTCGCGCCAGTCCCAATCCCAGTTGGGCTTGATGGTGGTCCACCAGTAGGAGGCGGCCGCGCCCGCGAAAGCCAGAGCCAGGCTCGGCCAGGCTTCAAGCACCTTCATGTGCGGCACGGTCGGCGCCGCCGCGGCCATCCAGCCCATGGACAGCAAAGACTGCAATTGGCCGCCGAACCAGCCGACGCAGACCGCGCCGATAGAAATCAGCAGGACCGGGATGCCCATCCACAATCCGGCCTCGTGGATGTGGTGGCCGCCGTGCTCGCCGCCCTCTTGGCGCGGGCGCGGTCCCAGAAAGACCAAAAAGAGCATGCGGAAAATGTAGAAGGCGCTCATGAAGCCGATGGCCGAGGCCACCAAGCCCATGCCCGGGCCGAAGGCGTGCGCGGCGTCTAGGACCGCGTCTTTGCTGTAGAAGCCCGCGAAGGGCCAGATGCCGGCCAGGGAGAAGGCGGCTACGGTGAAGCACACGAAGGTCAAGGGCATCTTCTTGATAAGGCCGCCCGCCTCGTCCACCGTGGCCGTAGGCTTGCCCAAGCCGTGCGCGATGTTGCCGGCGCACAAGAAGAGCACCGCCTTGAAAAATCCGTGCGTGATCAAGTGGAAAATGCCCGCGCCGATTTCGCCCAGGCCCACGCCCAAGGCCATGATGCCCAGGTGGCTCACGGTCGAGTAGGCCAGGATGCGCTTCAAGTCCGTCTTGGTCGCGGCGACGATGCCGGCGCCCAAAGCCGTGGCCGCACCGACCCAGGCGATTAAGTGCGGCAGATGCGGCACGCCCGCGATGAGCGGCCAGGAGCGCGCCATAAGAAAAATGCCAGCGGTCACCATGGTCGCGGCGTGCATCAAAGCGGACACGGGCGTAGGACCCTCCATGGCGTCCGGCAGCCAAAAATAGAGCGGAAACTGCGCGGACTTGGCCGTCGCGGCCCAGAACAGCAGATAGCCGATGGCGCAGACCAATGCCGGAGGCGCCTTGGCCACGGCCGGGAAAACTGCGGTAAAGCGCGCGCCGCTGCCGGGGAACGCAGAGAGAAGCAGCAGCGCAGCCAGCATGAAGCCGAAGTCGCCCACGCGGTTGACCAAAAAAGCCTGCATGGCCGCGCGCCGCGCCGTGGCCTTGTGGTACCAGAAGCCGATGAGGTAGTAGGAGGCCATGCCGACCATTTCCCAGAAGAGGTAGAGCTGGACATAGTTGTTGGAGGTCAAGAGGCCGATCATGGCTAAGTAAAAGAGGTGGAAGAACAGGAAGAAGCGCGGCATGCACTCGTCTTCTTCCATATATCCGGCCGCGTAGACGTGGATGAGCGCACCCACGACCGCCACCATGGCCAGCACCGCCGAGGAGAGGCCGTCCAGGCGCAGGCCGAAGGACAGGCTCCAGCTTCCGGCCACCATCCATTGCGCCAGGGTCACGTCGAGCGGACCGGTCGTATAGACCCGCATCGCGATGCGCACGGCCGAAACTGCGACGACGGCGCAGGAAATCAGAATGGGCCAGTGCGTCCAGCGGGGCTTAAAGGGCCGGACCAGGAAAAAGCTAATGAGGACGGCGGAAATGGGCGCGGCGAAAATCAAAATGGCCGAAAGAGGCAGAACAGCCGTCATCCCCGCAACTCCCGCAGGACGTCCGACTCGGGGGAGCGTCCGGATTGGTAGACCCGCAAAATGAGGGACAGGCCGATGACCGCCTCGGCTGCGGCGACCGCTATAATAAGGAGGGCGGCGGAAAGACCCGCGGCATCGCCGGTTAAGCTCGCGCCGTAGACCACGCCGATGTTGGCGGCGTTGACCATGAGCTCAAGGCCCAGCAGCATGACCAGCAGTTCGCGGCGCAGAATCAACAGCGAGAGCCCCACGGCGAAGAGCGCGAAGCACACCGCCCAGACGGCCTGGTTCACAATTGGCTCCGGTTCAAATCAACGACGGCCAGCGCCGAGAGAAAAATCAGGAATCCCACCGCCTCGGTGGCGACCGCGTAGGGCCCGAACAAAACCGTGCCAACCTGCATCTGTGCGGCGGAGGCGCCCCAGCCCGCGGCCTGCGGAAGGCCTCCGCGCGAGAGCGCCCAAGCGGCTTCTCCCAACGGCGCCAAAATTCCAAGCACCGCCAAAAACCACGGCATCGAGGGTTTGCGCAGAGCTTGCGGATTCTCGGCCGGGGCGGCCATGATGGTGACCACGACCAGCACCATCACCGCGCCCGCGTAAATCATGACCTGCAGGAAGGCGACCAGGGGCGCGCCCAGAAAGTAGAAAATCGCCGCGGTCTGAAGCAGGACGGCCAGGAGGCACACCGAGCACGCGTAAAGGGATCTTTGCGTCGCCATCAGCCCGGCAAAAACAACGGCTACGACTCCCGCCAGGATAATCGCCGCGTGCACCATTTTTCAGATTATATGTTTTTCTCCCGCGCGTTCGTCAAGTTTTGAGAAAAGCCTGGGCTTCGCGGCGGGGCGCCGCGAGAAATAGATGCTCAGGTTTTTTCCGGGAACGCCCTCGGTCCGCGCGTCGAATCCGCGCCCCGCCAAAACGCGCAGAAGCAGGGCCGGTTCAAAATCGATGCGCAGAACCAAAAGCTCGCCCGGCCCGAGCAGATTAAGCGTCCCCAAGAGCGCGGGCATAGGAGGCGCGCCGCTGGAGAGAATCTCCTGATAGCGGACCTCGTAATCCGGAGGCCGCGCCGCGCTCGACAGGTCGGCTGCCGCGCTCATGGGGCGATGCCGAGGCTCGCCAGCATGCGCAGGCGCAAAAACGCCGCCCGCCGCTGATTTCCTCCGCCGTGCCGAAGCGCCGCCCCGGGCAGCGTCCGCTCCGCCGCATCCCGCCCGTGCCGGAAATCCTTCCTTTTCGCCTTCATCGTTCCCCCGCCGCCGTTTTGTCCGCCCGTCCCCATATGTACCCTGTCGCAACGCTCTGTCCCTTAAGACGGCCTGACGCTGGCCTAAGTGTTGCAAACTATTTTTTTGTCCGGCGGAGGTGTTGTGGCCAAGCAAAAATCGCAGGATTTCCCCAAAACCTCGTGGCATTTCCCCCCGAAAACCATCTCCGTGGCCGTGGACTTTTCGGAGGCTTCCGAAGCGGCGCTGGCCACGGCCAAAAAAATTGGCTTGGCGTGCGGGGCGCGGCTGGACCTGGTGCACGTCAACGAGCCTTCGCCCGAAAGCCTCCTAGGGGACATGTACGTCCCGCCCGGCTTGGGCAAGGACAAGCAATACTATGACGGTTTGCGCGCCCGGCTGCGCGCGCTGGCCGGA
This sequence comes from Elusimicrobiota bacterium, assembly GCA_027451985.1. Classification (GTDB taxonomy): domain Bacteria; phylum Elusimicrobiota; class Elusimicrobia; order UBA1565; family UBA9628; genus JAGWJU01. The sequence goes on along the minus strand of DAIDHS010000017.1, from coordinate 4,778 downwards.
AGCTATCCCGACGCCGGCCTGCGCGTGGAGGACGGCTACGCCAAGTCGGCCCTGGCCGACTTGGCCGCATCCGGCGAGACCGACCTTCTCGTGATGGGCGCGCGCGGCCACAGCGCCGTGGGCCGATTGTTTCTGGGCTCGACCGCCGAGACCCTCACGCGCCTTTCGCGAACGCCGGTGCTCACAGTCCACCGCGCTCCCGCCGAAGACTGGCCCGCCCGCATCCTGGTGCCCATGAAGCGGGCGGCCTACGCGGACAACTCGCTCTGGCACGCGCTGGCGCTGGCGGAACTTTTCAAGGTCAGGCCCACCGTCCTCTACGTCGCCGAAAACGTGTCCGGCGAGGACGCCGCTTTCAAGCCGCTTGAAGAGCACCTAAGCCGCCTATTAGGGAAGGAGCGCTACGAGCGCTTGGGCCGCATCATCGCGACCGGCCAGGCGGCCGAGACCATCCTGCGGGCCGCGGCGCGGGAGCGCTACGATCTCATCGTGCTCGCGGCGCACCGCAAGCCGTTCTGGGAGAGCCTAGTCCTGGGAACCACGGCCGAACGCGTCATCCGCCACTCGCCCGTGCCGGTGCTCTCCATTCCTTCCTTCGAGCCGGAAAGGGCCGCGGCGCAAAAAACGGCCGCAGAGACGGCCTGGGCCGACTAAGGGCGGCTTAGATCCGCGCGGCCAGGAAGGAACCGAGCCCCGCGCTGGCCGCGACGCAGCTCATAGCCGCCGCGGGAGAAAGAGCCCACAAGACGCCGACCGCGGCGCTGGAGACCAGGTCTCCCGCCCCGTTGACCGCGGCCAAGGCGCCGAAGCCCGCGCCGCGCAGGTCCTCCGGCAAAAGCCGTGCCGCCGCGGCGCTTTCGAGCGTGTCCCAGGTTCCGGCATAGAGGCCGCAAAATCCGAAGACGGCGGCGAACTTGAGCGGCGAGCTTCCGGGGAAAAGCAGGAGCGCGGCCGGAATTACGGCTGCCGCGTAGCCCAAGGAAAGGGATCGTGTTCCGGAAAAGCGATCGGCCAAAAGTCCGGAGGCATAGCTGGAAAAAACCTGGACCGCGTTGTAGCCCGCGTAAAACAGCATGGCCAGGGACGCGGCGCGCGCAAACCCCATGCGGCCCCGCCACGCCTCCTCGGCCCAAAAGATGAGTAAAGTCTTGGAAAAATCGCCCGAGCCCGCGACGCCCGCAGCCGCGAGCAGGCGCTTGAAGCGCGCGGGCAGGGCGCTCCAACCTTCGGGGAGGCCTTTCGCGGCGGGATTATTCCGCAGTGGCTCCTTGACGAAAAACAAAAACAACGCGGCGGCCAGGATTCCCGGGATAAGCGTGAAGGCCAGTGTCCGCCTCAGGCCCGCGCGCGCCAGAAACGCAACCGCCAGCAGGGGTCCGGCGACGGCGCCGAGGTTGTCCATGGCCCGCTCGAAGCCGAAGGCGCGGCCCACGGCCCCGGGAGGCGCGCACTGGCTGAGAATCGCCTTGCGCACCGGGCTTCTCACGCCGCGGCCAAGCCACCCCGCGGAGCGCAGGCAGAGCGCCTGCCACACGGCGCCAGTCCACGCCAGGCCGCCCATGGCCGCGGCCGTCAGGCCGTAGCCCGCGACCGCCAGCGGCTTGCGGCGACGCAGGCCGTCCGAGTAAAAACCAGAAAAAAGCTTGGCGAAGCCGGCCAGCGCGTCCGACGCGCCCTCGATGAGGCCCAGGGCCGCCGAGCCGGCACCGAATGACGCGAGCAGAGCGGGCAAGACGGCTGTGGCCATCTCATGGCTGGAGTCGGCAAGCAGACTCGCCAGCCCGATGCCGATCACCGAGCCGTTGAGCCAGGAAGCGGAACGAAGGTTCTGATCTGGCGGAGCTTTAGCGTCCACTCGCCACGGCCTGGCGCAGGACGCCGCGGCCCGCGAACTGCGCGCGCGCGCCCAGTTCCTCCTCGATGCGCAGGAGTTGGTTGTACTTGGCCAGACGCTCGGAACGGGCTGGCGCGCCGCTCTTCAACTGCCCCATGCCCGCCGCGACCGTGATGTCGGCCAGGAAGGCGTCCTCGGTCTCGCCGGAGCGGTGGGAGAAAAAGCTGCCGTAGCCGGATTTATTGGCCAGGGCGATAGTCTCAAGAGTCTCCGTGACCGTGCCGATCTGGTTGAGCTTGATGAGAATCGCGTTCGCCGCGCCCTCTTTGATGCCGCGCGCGAGACGCTTGGGGTTGGTCACGAACAAGTCGTCGCCCACCAATTGCATCTGGGCGCCCAGGCGCTTGGTCATGAGCTTCCAGCCTTCCCAGTCGTCCTCGGCCAAGCCGTCCTCGATGCTGAGAATGGGGTATTTTTTCGCCATGAATTCGTAGAGCTCGACCATGCCGGCCGAGTCGAGCGTGCGGCCGTCGGCCTTCAGGCGGTATTTTCCGTCCTCGTAGAACTCGCTGGCCGCGGGGTCCATATAGATGGCCACGTCGTCGCCCAGCCGGTAGCCCGCCTTCTCCACGGCCCGCGCGATCATCTCGAGGGCGGCTTCGTTGGAGGGCAAATCGGGCGCGAAGCCGCCCTCGTCGCCCACGGCCGTGGCCAGGCCCTTGTCGTGCAGCACTTTCTTGAGGCTGTGATAGACCTCGCAGGCCACGCGCAGGCTCTCGGAAAAGGTCTTGGCGCCGCAGGGCGCGATCATGAACTCCTGAAAGTCCACGCGGTTGTCGGCGTGCTTGCCGCCGTTTAGGATGTTGAAGCCCGTCAGGGGCAAGGTGCGGGCCCCGGCTCCGCCCAGGTAGCGGTAGAGCGGCGTCTTGGCCGCAGCGGCCGCGGCGCGCGCGCAGGCCATGGACACGCCTAAAATCGCGTTGGCGCCCAGGTTCTTCTTGGACTCGGTGCCGTCGAGTTCGATCATGACCTGGTCGACTTTCTTCTGCTCGGTCGCGTCTAGGCCAACAATCTTGGGCGCGATTTTCTCGCGCACGTTGGCCACGGCCTTCAAGACCCCTTTCCCCAAATAGCGCTTGGCGTCGCCGTCGCGCAGTTCCACGGCCTCGTGCGCGCCAGTGGAGGCCCCCGAAGGCACCGCGGCGCGGCCCACGGAGCCGTCGGCCAGGGCGACTTCGGCCTCCACGGTCGGGTTGCCCCGTGAATCGATGATTTCCCGGGCTTTGACGGCGGCAATCTTGGGCATGGGCGTTCTCCTGGTCAGTTGGATTCGGGAGCCATGAACGGGTAGCGGTAGTCCCGGGGCGGATTCAAATTTTCCTTGATGGCGCGGGGAGAGACCCAGCGCAACAGGTTCAGCCGGCTGCCGGCCTTGTCGTTGGTGCCGGAGGCGCGCGCGCCGCCGAAAGGCTGTTGTCCCACCACTGCGCCGGTGGGCTTGTCGTTGATGTAGAAGTTCCCGGCCGCGTTTTGCAGGACTTTTTCGGCCAGCGCGGCGGCCTTGCGGTCTTGGGCGAAAATCGCGCCGGTCAGGGCGTAGGGCGAGGTCTTCTCGCACAAGGCCAGCGTCTGGGCGAATTTTTTCTCGGGGTAGGGATGCACGGTCAGCACGGGACCAAAAATCTCCTCGACCATGGACTCGGCCTGGGGGTCCGCGGTCTCGAAAATCGTGGGCTCGATGAAGAAGCCCTCTTCGCCGCGGCTTCGTCCGCCCGAAACCAGGCGGCACCTGGGATTCTTCTTGGCGCGCGCGACGTAGCCCTTGATCTTCTCGAAGGCCTTTTCGTCGATGACCGCGTTCATGAAGTGGGAGAAGTCCTCGGGCGAGCCCAGCGTGATTTCGGTGACCATCTCGCGCAGAAGTTTTTTAACCTTGGGCCAAAGGGAATCGGGCACGTAGGCGCGGGACGCGGCCGAGCACTTCTGCCCCTGATACTCGAAAGCGCCGCGCAAAAGCGCCACCGCGACGGCTTCCACGTCCGCGCTGGCGTGCGCGACCACGAAATCCTTGCCGCCGGTCTCCCCTACCAGGCGCGGGTAAGTCTTGTAGCGACGGACGTTCGCCCCCACCTCGGACCACATGCCCTGGAAGACCGCAGTGCTGCCGGTGAAGTGCACGCCCGCCAAATAGGGCGAGGCCAGGAGCGCGGCGGAAATCTCCGCGGCCGGGCCGCTGACCATGTTGATGACGCCGTCCGGAAGGCCGGCCTTTTTGAAAAGCTCCATGATGAAGGACGCGGTGTAGACCGCCGTGGCCGCCGGCTTCCAGACCACCGTGTTGCCCATAATGGCGGGCGCGGAAGGCAAGTTGCCCGCGATGGAGGTAAAGTTAAAGGGCGTCACCGCGAAGACAAAGCCCTCCAACGCCCGGTGCTCCATGCGGTTCCAGGCCCCGGCAGGCGAAATCGGCTGCTCGGCGTAGATTTGCTCCGCGAAATGCACGTTGAAGCGCAGGAAATCGATGAGTTCGCAGGCCGCGTCGATTTCGGCCTGGTAGGCGTTCTTGGACTGCGCCAGCATGGTGGCCGCGTTCAGCGTCTGCCGGAACTCTCCGGCCAAAAGCTCGGCCGCGCGCAGAAAAATCGCGGCGCGCTGCTCGAAAGGCGTCTGGGCCCACTCGGCGCGGGCCGCGAGCGCCGCCTTAGCCGCGGCCAAGGCATCCTTAGCGCCTCCCTCGTGATAACGGCCCAGCAGAAATCCGCGCTCGTGCGGCGGCCGGCACTCGCGGGTTTTTCCGGTGCGCAGTTCCTTGCTTCCTATATAAAGGGGGATGTCCGCCTTGCGGGACTTCAGCTCGGCCAAGCGGGCCTTCAAGGCCGCACGCTCGGAGCTCTGCGGCGTGTAGTTCAAAACGGGCTCGTTTTTAGGCGTCGGAACGGCGAAT
>DAIDHS010000016.1 GCA_027451985.1 Elusimicrobiota bacterium | reverse complement strand
CACGCAGACCGCGGCGACGGCTCCGGTGCCGCACGCCAAGGTTTCCGCTTCGACGCCGCGCTCATAAGTGCGCAGCACGACGCGATTTTTTTCGTAGCGCGCGAAATCGACGTTGGCGCCATCGCGGCCGAAGGCGCGGTGGCGCCGGAGCGGCGGTCCCAGGCGCTCCAACGGCGCAGCGGCCGGATTTCGCGCCTCGATGATTGCGTGGGGGACGCCCGCGCGAATCCAGTGGACGCGCAGGACGCGCCCGTCCGCGCGGACCTTAAGCCCCAATCGAGGAAGTCCGGGGCGGGGCATGAGGACGGCGGCGCGCTCTTTTCCTGCAATTTTCGCGCGCACGGTTGTGCCCGAGGCCGTGAAAACGAATTCCCCGGAGGGCGCTTTTCCGTGCTTATAAAGCCACCACGCTGCACAGCGAGTTCCGTTGCCGCAGAAAGCTGCCGAGCCGTCGGCATTGAAGTAAGACACGCGGGGTATTCGGCCGCGCGCGTCCATAATAAGCAGGCCGTCCGCGCCGATGCCGCGGCGGCGATCGCAGAGCCGCGCGGCCAAAGCCCTGCTTTCGGGGAGCTTAGGTCCGCTATTGACCAGAATGAAATCATTCCCGGCGCCGGTCATTTTAAAAAAATGGATAGCCGGCATCAGTGCGCGGAGGAGCTTCCAATTTCCGAAAGCATTTTCGCGGCGACTTTCGCGACAAAAGGAGACTCTTCTTGAGCCTGCATCGCGGCTTCAAGATCCGCACGGGCTCCGCGGCGCTTTCCGGCATGGAGGTATACGGAGGCCCTAATCCAAAGCGCGAGAGGATTTTTGGGGTGCCGCGCCAAGATTGTCTCATCCAGGCGCAAGGCGTCTTTCCAGTCGCCGTCTTCCGTCATCCACAGCGCCCGCGCTAAAACAATATCCGTGCGCTCGGGGCTTTGCGCGCAAGCGCGGCCCAGGGTCGCGATGGCTTCGCGGAGGCGTCCGTTTGAGCGCTGGATGAAGGCGAGAAGAACTTCCGTCTGGGTCGCGGAAGAAATGGACAGCGATTCCTGCGCGGCTTCTTCGGCCGTCGGATAATCCTTGAGCCGCCAAAGAATTTCGGCGTATTCCGCCCAGACCGCGGAGTTGTCTTTCATTGTCTCGAGCGCTTTGAAATAGTGGAGCCTGCTGCGCTGGTAAAAACCCAAAGCCGCGTCGATTTCAGCCACCCCGAGATTGGCCCCGGGATTGCCGGGATTAAGTTCCAGCACTTCGTCGAAAAGGGGTTTGGCTTGCTCGTTTAAGCCCGTTTCATGCAGCAGTTCTCCCAGTCCGGCGAGGAGGCGGGCATCTTCGGGGAAGAGCTTAACGGCCAGCTGGTAGGTTCCCAGAGCCGCGATCGAACGGCCCATCCGGATTTCGCTTTCGGCAAGATACTCGTAGGCGCGCTCCTGATGCCTGGAGGAGACCGCCTGCAGCGAGTCGGGGGAGAGATCTTGGATAACATCCGCGTAGCGGCCGCTCTTGTAGGCCGCTTCCGCCTTCTTGAATGGATCAGTCCGGGGATGGACGAACCACCAAGCTTGCGCGGGCCGCGCGGCCGCCAGAATGCAAAGCAAGGAAATAAGGCGCCTCATGGCTTGGCCGCCTTCCCGGAGAGGCCCGGGAGGATGTCGTTCAAGGCGAAAAGAATGAGGTTTTCCTCGGCCGCGCCTACATGTTTGTGCGCCGCGATGATGCCCTGATCGACGGCCTCATCGGCGCGGCTGAACTGGAACATGGTGATGCCGTCCGAGCCGGGAGAGATGACAAAGTTTGCGTTTTTTGCCTGTTCGTCGGCCATGAGAGAACTGCGGATGTCGATGACCTGATCCAGGTTTTGCAGGACGTTTTTGGGGCGGGCGAGCGTGTAGTCCGGCTTGGTGACGGAGGCCAGGACCCACTGCGCCCCCAAGATGCGCGCGGCGTCGATGGGAACGTAGTCTACGACCCCGCCGTCGACCAGGTAGCGCTGCCGATACTCCACGGGCGCGAAAACGCCGGGCAGGTTCATGCTGGCCCGTACGGCTTCGCCGACATTGCCGTGCCGAAATAAGATGGCTTCTCCGGAGTTGAGATCCATGGAGACGCAGGCGAAGCGCTTGGGTAGGTTTTCGAATTGCTCGCCGTTGAGGTAGCGGTTGAGCGTCAAAGCCACGCTTTGGGAAGAGAGAAGCTTGTCCGAAATGATCAGGCGCAGGAGGCTGAAGGTCCCGAGGTTCGCGATGGAGCGCAGATCGGCGTTTTCAAGGAGTTCCTTGGCGCGGCGGGCGGAGAGGCCCGAAGCGTAAACGGATCCGACGACGGATCCCATCGAGGTTCCGGCGACGACGTCGATGGGAAAACCGGCGTCGTCGAGCACCTGGAGCACGCCGATGTGAGCCAAGCCGCGCACGGAGCCCGCCGAAAGGGCTACGCCCATGACCGGGCGCCGGTCTTTGGGGAGGGACAGAAATTCGTTCCAAAGATGGTTGCGCAACAAGCCGTCCTGGGAAAGATCGAGCGCCGCCTTGGCTCTGGCGGGGAACACGAGAAGCGCTCCCAGGGCGGCGCCAAGGAGCCGGCGATTCACTGCGTGATGGTCCGGCCCACGGCGCGCTCCAATTCGGCCTTGGCCAGGATGTGGCTGGTCACGGCGTCCAGGTAGGAGAGGCGCATCTCGGTAAGATTTTTCAGCGCCTCGATGCGGTCCGGAACGTCTTGGGGGCTGATTTTTTCCAGCCGGGTGTAGAGTTCCTGAAATTTTTGGTATTCGCTCTCGCGGAGGGGGTACTCCTTCTGCCAATACTGAAGATTTTCATAGGCCCTGCGCACCTCGACGCGGACCTTGTCCTGCATCGCGGAGCGCTGGATTTCTCCCTGGCGCTGCTCCGCCTGCTTTTCCTTGATTTGGCTCCAGTAGTCGTAGGTGAAGGGTATGCGCACGCCGAGCGTCGTGTCCCAGTTGTTCATTTGAAGAGGGAAATCGAAGCCGGTCACGCCGTAGTCGCCGGCCACGAAGATGGTGGGGCTGCGGCGGGCAAGGGCAAGGTTGACGGAGATGGCGTCCATCTGGGCTTGATACGTTTGGGCTTGAAGTTCCGGGCGCAGTTCTAGGGCCCAAAGCACCGCCCGCTCGATGTCGATTGAGACGGGTTTGGTTTCCAGAGAGCCTTCCACCGTAAAAGACGTGTCCATCTCTAGATTGAGGCTTTTTAGAAAGGTCAGGCGCGCCAAATCCAGCGCGTGCTTAGCGGACGAGGCCTGGGCGCGGGCGTACTCGGCGTCGGCCCGCGCCTCCAGGCTTTTCCAAGATACATTCCGATCCGTGGAGGACAGCTTCTGCGCCCGCTCGGCGTAATCTTCCCAGGCGGCGGCCGTCTCTTGGGCCAGAAGGAGACGGTAGAACACCTTCTTGGTTTCTAGGATGACGCGCATCTTCACGGATTCCTCATTGTTGAAAGCCTGTTTTTCCGCGGCTTCCGCCATGCGCAACGTATTGAGCGTGCGCCCACCCTCGTAGAGTGACATGGTCAAATACCCGTAGCCGGAATAAATATTCCCGGTAGGGATGCCCTCAATGCCGGGCTGGTTGAGGAACTGGTTCGGGAATAGGATGATGTCGTTGCCGGTCGGCGCGAAAGGATAGCGGGCATCGTAGTGAGTGGCGGTGGCCTGGAGGCCGACCTCGGGCAGGAATAGGAGTTCCGCCTCCTTGACGCGTTCCTGGGCGATGACCTCTCCCTGGCGCGCCGATAGCAAATCGGCGTTATTGATCTGGGCTAGTCTTACGGCGTCATCTAGAGTGAAGGTTTTATCCAAAGGCATCTGCGCCGCAGCCGGCAGGGCAACGCAGAGCGCGAGGAGCGGTCCGGCGCACGGCAAGAAGAGATTTCGCATGGGTCAGGCCTTGAATGATCCGGTTAATCGCTCAATGTCCTTCTCCAGCGACGCAAGCTCCTCGCGTACTGCTTGGGCTTCCGCAGTTCGGGGGAGTCTCTGGATTGCCGCAGCCAGCCGTTCGGAAAGGCCCCGAGCGAGGCTTCTGTCCTTGAGAACCAGTGACTGCAACGCGGCCAGCATGGCATTGAACTTGTCCTGGAGTTCCTTGAGTTCATCTCCGGTGCGCAGGCTGACGCGGTGGGTCAGATCTCCCTCAGCCACGATGTCGGCGCTTTTCTCAAAGCGGTAGATGGGTCCGGCAAAGCGGTGGGAGATGTATAGGGAAATGAGCAGAATCATGGCCAAATAGATGAACATTTTGGCGATGAGAATGTCGTTGAACTGGAGGAGAAGCGGGCTTAGGCCCGGGTTGCTCGCCAGGGCCATGCGCAACATGGTGTAGTAGGCATCCATCCAGACGATGGCGCAGAGGAGCAGCACGCTGAAAAAAACCAGCGACATATAGCGAAACTGCAGCCAGTGCTTGACCAGAACCTTGCGCCGCTGGAATTTAGGCGCCGCTTCGGTCATGACGGGCTTCCTGCCGCCGCTGCGGCGCGGGGCGCGCAGAGTTGATCGAGCAGCGAAAGCCACTCCGGAGTCACGGTCTTGAGCTTGGACGTCGCTTCCGCCAAGGGCACCGCGGCCATGTCGTTACCCTTGAGCGCCGCCATGAGTCCAAAGCGCCCATCGTGCGCGAGGTCCATGGCCTTTAATCCCGCGCGGGTCGCCAGCATGCGGTCGAAAAGGGTCGGCGGCCCGCCACGCTGAATGTGGCCGATGACGGCCGCGCGCGTCTCAATGCCGGTCTGCTTCTGGATGAGCCCGGCCAGCTTCTCGCCCACGCCGCGCTCCTTCAAAATCATGTGCCCGAACTCGTCAAGAGCTTCGTCTTCCTTGTCCTCCCCGGCGAATTCGACGGCCTCCGAGGTCACCACTAAAGCCACTCCCTTGCGCTGGTGGGCGGACCGGAGCGCTTCGCCGAGATTCTTTGCGTCCACGGGCCGCTCGGGCAGGCAGACGGCGTCCGCGCCCGAGGCAATGCCGGTGTAGAGCGCTACCCAGCCGGCGTGGCGCCCCATGACTTCCAGAACCATGATGCGGCGGTGGCTGCGCCCGGTGTCCAAGAGGCGCTGGGCCGCGTCCATGGCGATGGTGACCGAGGTGTCGAACCCAAAGGTGTAGTCCGTGGCGGACAAGTCGTTGTCCATGGTCTTGGGTACGCCCACGACTGGGGCCTTGAAGTCGCGATGCAGCTTGGCCGCGACGCCGAGAGTGTCCTCTCCACCCATGGCGATGAGCGCGTCCAGGCCCAGTTTTTTGAACGCCACCATCGCGGCTTGCGGGCCGCCGTCTTTTTTGTACGGGTTGGTTCGTGACGTCCCCAAAATGGTGCCGCCCCGTCCGACGATGTCCTCGACCGCCTCCAAATGCAGGGGCCAGGACTGCGCCTCCAAGAGCCCCTTCCACCCTTCGGGGATGGCGACGCATTCCCAACCGAGGCCCAGGGCCCGCATCACGGCCGCGCGGATGGCGGGATTCAAGCCCGGGCAGTCGCCGCCGCCGGTTAAGAGGCCGACCCTTTTAGGCATCTTAATAGTCTCCGGAGGAGGCCGGAGCCGTTTTTTTGAGCTTCCCGCCCGCGTACCAGTCCGCAGCGACCGCCGCGGCCAAGTCGGAAACCTTGAGATCGTAGCGCTTCATCCAGCTGCGCGCCTTGCCCTCCACGATTTTGTTGAGCGCACGCATGCGGCCGGCGCCGATTCCTTCCAGGAACGCGTGCCGGGCCTGCGGCGTGGGTTGCTCGAAATACTCGTTGAAGATGGCGCGCCCGGCCATGTAGCCGGAGCAGCCTGCGGACATCGCGAGAGCGGCCTGCTTGGAGAATAGATCGAACTTTTCTCCGGCGGAGAGCAGCACCCAGGGGCGGATGGCGATGCCGTCGAGCTTGGCGAGGTTGTCTTTGAGCAGGCCCTCCGCGTCGTTGTGGATGTCCCCCGGAAACTCCAGCTTGAGGATGTCCGTGAGCGGCCCCAGGAGTTCTGCCGCCTTGAATATGTTGGAAACCTTGCGGGTTTTGTAGGAAGGGGAGCTCTTGTCCTCTCCCTTTCTGGGGAAAGAAAGCTCCTCGGTCATGAGCAAGATGTCGTGGCGGCGGCATTCCTGCGAAACCTGCTCGACGAATCCGATTTGAGCCTTGACGTTGGCCGTATCTTCCATGTCCAGGTAGACCAGGAGCTTGACGGCGGAGGCGCCCATCGCCTTGATTTGCCCCACCGACCACCCCGGCTCGTAATCTGAGGGGGTTCCAGCGTCCTTGGAGGCCTCGACGCGCACGATGAGCCCGACGCCCTTGGGCAGCGAGAAAGAGTTGACGGCTTGGCGCGCGCCGTAGTTGACGTCTAGCAGAACCGCGCTGGCCAAAGGGCTTAAGAGGCGCGTCATTTCCAGCTTGGCGTCCCTGATTTCCTCGTAGGAAGGTTCGGCCGGACGTCCCGAGCGCTCGTGCATGGCGCGCAGCGCCTTCTTGAACGAATTGGACTGATCCAAGGCCAGGACCTTGAAGCGGCCTTCGGCGTCCGTGATCTGCCGCAGGCCCATGAGCTTGCCGGCGGAGAGATTTTGGAAGTGCGCGCGGGCTTGGGTCGGCTTTTCGGCGGCGGTCGGCGTCATAAAGATTTCTCCTTGCGCGGTTTTAGCCGCGGCTTAAAACGAACCGGTGTAGACGAGCTGGATGACTCGCTCGGTACCCCGGTGGGTTCCGTCCGGGAAGCGGCCTTTTTGGCCGATGCCCCGCACGGCGAAATCGATGTCGAGAGAGGGCGTCACGAAAAAGCGCACGCCGACGTTTAAGCGGCTCTGCGCCATCAAGCTGTTGATGTTGTCCCACTCGATCATTCCGGCGACGCGATCGCGGTAGGTGTAGGTGAGAGGAATGGAGCCGCCGAAGGAATTGGAGTTGAAATCGGAGAGATTGACCGAGGGGTGCACCTCTAGGCCGGGAATTCCCAGTTCTTGGCTCGCCACCCAATAGATGCCGCGGCGGTTCTCGTTGTAGCTTTTCGTGACTTGGTCGTAGTCGTAGCCCTGCCCGTCGTAGCCCACGGCCATGGCGGGCACGAAACGCCCGCCGTCATAGAAGCGGTATTTGATTTGCGCCTCCGGAGCGCGCACGCGAATGGGGCTCTGTCTCCCAACGAGATTATCCATGGAAAGCGAGGCTCCGATGTTCAGCCCATCGATGACGCCGAAAGAGAGGTACTGCAGAAGCCCGCCCGAGGAATAAAAGCGGCTACGGCTGTAAAAGGAGCCCTGGTCGAGCGCGGCGGCCGTGGGCGCGTCGATGACATCCAGCACCGGGTTCCCTTCTCCCGCCGCGATGTCCGGGTTCTGCCCAGGATTGAGGGGCCGGATGGGGATGTAGGGCTTCTGAGCGCTTTCCCCGGTCGGGGCCGGCGCCGCGACGCCGGACTGGGCGCGGACGCCGGCGCAAAGCCCCAGGACCAAAAGAAGAGCGACGGCACGCGTCCGCCCCATGGGATTTTACTTTGCCGCGCCGGAGGAACCGGCGATGATTTGGGCCACGCGGGTTGAAAGCTGGTTCATATCGAAAGGTTTCTGGATGATCTCGTAGGCGCCGCTCATGAGCGCGATGCCCTGCTCGCGGCTGGTGTTGCGGCTGGTTACGATGACGATGCGAGGCGCCTTCTCACCCAGCTTGTTGCTGACTTCGTAGGCCACATGGTAGCCGTCGATGTAGGGCATCATGACGTCGAGCATGATGAGATCCACGGTCTCGGTGAGCGCCAGCTTGAGCGCGTCCTTGCCGTTGGCCGCGGCGATGACATCGTAGCCCTGGTGAGTCAGGTAGGTCTGGAGCAGATCCAGAAGATCCGGATCGTCGTCCGCGATTAGGATGCGCTTTCTATCCGCCATGATTTTTCCCCAAAAATTCTTTCGATGGATTTTAGCAAATTTTGTTCTGGCCGTACGCGGTAATCGGTTTCCAGCCACGCGACGCCTTCCGCCGTGCGCTGCTCCAAGAGAACGTGGCACGATCCATGGGATTTTTCCAGGGCGTTTTTGAGCTCTTCCAAGGCGTCGGCATCGGCGGCTTTGGCGCCGGGGAAGAGGCGAAGGCGCCTGCCGAAGCGCACCAAGGCGGCATCCAATGGGAGAATGTCATCCACGATGATTTCGGCCGAACCTTCGAGGCTCGGCCCGTCGGTTTTGCCTCCCGGCCCTTCGCCGCGGAAGCTTACACGCCCCGAGACGGCCACGAATTCCCCGACTTTGAGGCGTTCCCCCAGGCCTGCGGCATAGGCCTTGGGAAAGATTAGGAGGTCGATTTCTCCCGAAAGATCCTCCAGCTTGGCCTTGGCCATGTTCTCGCCCTTAGACTTCGTGACCATGCGCTTGACCTGGACCAGGAGCCCGGCTAGGCGCACCGGGCCGGCGATGTCCGGCTTCAAGCTGGCGACGTCGTGGGTCGCGGCGCAGGCTAGCCTGTCCTTGACGCTCAAAAGCGGGTGGCCCGAGAAATAAAAGCCCAGGACTTCCTTCTCATTCTTAAGCACCTCGGAGTCGTTGAGCGGCTTGCCCGCCGGAAGATCCGCGACCGGCGATTCGGGGCCGAAGGCCTCGAACAGCAGTCCTTGGCCCGCCTCGATGTCCTGCCGGCGGCGAGCCGAGCGTTCGAGAACCGGTTCTACCGCGGACAACAATCGTCCGCGCGTTGCGCCCGCGGGCTGGCTGGGCAGCAGGGAGTCCAACGCGCCCGCTTTGATGAGCGATTCGATGGCCTTGCGGTTGGCGGCGTGCACATCGATGCGCTCGCAAAAATCGTTCAGGCTCTTAAATGGCTCCTGCCGGCGTGCCGCGATGATGGACTCCGCCGCGCCGGAGCCGACGTTCTTGACGGCCACCAAGCCGAAGCGGATGGCGCCTGAATCTTCGATGGAAAAGCGCGCTGCGGATTTCTGCACGTCCGGCGGCAAAATGGGGATGCCCATGCTCTTGGCTTCATCGAGGTAGGTCACCATTTTGTTTTCTTTGCCCTCGACGTCCACGGCCGAGTGGCCGATTTCCGAGGAGAGCACCGCAGTCATGAACTCGACCGGATAATTGGCCTTCAGGTACGCGGTCTGATAGGCCAGGACTCCGTAGGCCGCGGAATGGGATTTGTTGAAGCCGTAGCCTCCGAACTGCACCATCTGATCGTAAATCTTGTTGGCGAGCTTGCCGGAAATTTTCCGTTCCGCGGCGCCTTTGACGAAGGTGTCGCGCATCTTCTCCAGTTCTTCGGGGATTTTCTTTCCCATGGCCTTGCGCAGCCCGTCGGCCTGCCCGGGCGTGAACCCCGCCAGGGTCTTGGAGATTTCCATGACCTGTTCTTGGAATACGATGCAGCCGTAGGTATCCTTAAGGATGGGCTCCATGAACGCGTGGTCGTAGACGACCTTCTTCTTGCCGTGCTTGCGCTCGACGAACATGTCGAGCATGCCCGACTGCATGGGACCCGGGCGGAACAAGGCGATGAGGGAGACGATGTCGCTGAAGGCCGAGGGCTGCATGCGGAAGAGCAAGTCGCGCATGCCCTGGCTGTCCAGCTGGAACACCGCAAGGGCCTTGGCAGAGCGCAAAAGCTCGAATGTTTTGGTGTCGTCCATCGGGATCGCGTCGATGTTAAAGGAGGGATTCTGCCGCGCGCGCACGTAATCCACGGCGTCCGAGATGATGGAGAGCGTGCGCAGGCCCAGAAAGTCGATTTTCAAAAGGCCCAGCTTGGGCAGCACGTCGCCGTCGTACTGGGTCGTGACCACATCCGAGCGCGCGCTCTTGGCCAGGGGCGCGTGGTTGGCCACGGGATCGCGGGTAATGACGGTTCCGGCCGCGTGCACGCCGGTGTGGCGCTTCAAGCCTTCGAGCCGCAGCGAAAGATCAAGGAGCTTCTTGATGTGCGGGTCTTTGGCGGCAGCGACCATCTCGGGACTCTTCATGGATTCGTAGAGGCTGACGTTGGGGCCGCCGGGGATGAGCTTGGCGATGCGGTCGGCCTCGGAAACGGGCAGCCCCATGACGCGGCCGACGTCGCGCACGACCAGTTTGGCGCCCAAGGAGCCGAAGGTGATGATTTGCGCCACGCTTTCCGCGCCGTACTTGCCGCGGACGTACTCAATGACTTTCTCGCGCCCGGTGTCCGCGAAGTCGATGTCGAGGTCGGGCATGGATTTCCGGTCGGGGTTGAGGAACCTCTCGAAGAGCAGGCCATGCTTGAGCGGATCGAGGCTCGTGATCTTGAGCGCGAAGGCGACCAGCGATCCAGCGCCCGATCCGCGGCCGGGCCCGACGGGAACGCCGTTGGCGCGGGCGTAGTTGATGAAGTCCCAAACGATGAGAAAGTAGGCGGAAAACCCCATGCGCTTGATGACGGAGAGTTCGTAGTTCAAGCGCTCGCGGTATTCGGGCTTGACGCCGCCCAAACGCTCCTTGAGGCCCTCCAAGCAGAGAAATTCAAGATAGGAGTCTTGGGTGTGGCCTTTGGGGACGTCGAAGTCCGGAAGAATCGTCTGATCGAGGGGAATCTGGATGTGGCACATCTCGGCGATTTTAAGCGTGTGGGAAAGGGCCTCGGGCGCGAAATTAAAGAGAGCGGCCATTTCTTCCGGAGTTTTGAGATAAAACTCGTGGCTCTCGAAGCGCAGACGGTCTGTGTCCGCGATCTTGCGTCCGGTGGAAATGCACACGCGCGCGTCATGGGCCTCGAAATCGTCCTTGTGGGCATAGTGGCAATCGTTGGTGGCCACCAGCGGAATGCCGGTCCGCTGGTGGATTTCAAGGAGCCCGGCCGTCACTTGGCGCTGCTTCTCTAGTCCGTGATCCATGATTTCCAAGTAGAAGCATTCGGGCTCCAGGCTGTCTCGAAAACGCACGGCCAGTTTCTCGGCTTGGGCCAAGTCCCCGGAGGTTATGGCCTGGCTTATCTCGGACTTGAGGCAGCCGGAGAGGACAATGAGCCCTTTGCCGTATTTGGCCAGCGCGTCCTTATCGATGCGGGGGTCGTAGTAATAGCCCTCCAAGAACCCGATGGAGGAAAGCTTCATCAGGTTCTTGTATCCTTCCAAGTTCCGTGCCAGGACGGTCAGGTGGCAATTTTCTTTCTGCGAGTGGCCGCGGTCCATGCGCGAACCCTTGGAAAGGTACATCTCGCAGCCGATGATGGGGTTCACGCCGACGGCAGAGCACTGCTGGTAAAACTCAACGGCGCCGTACATGTTACCGTGGTCGGTCAACGCGATGGCTCTGGTTTTCTTGGAGGCCAAATTCTTAAGCGTTTCCGAGGGCTTGCCGTCGCGTGAACTCATGCGGATGAGGCCGTCCATCAGCGAGTACTCGGAATGGTTGTGCAGGTGGACGAATTCGGGCTTGGTGGGTGTGGCGGCGCTCATGGCGATTGTTTTATAATGGGGCGCGGCCGAATCAAGGGGCGAATTTGACAAAACACAACAGCGGGCCAGCGTCCTTCCTTGAGACTCCGGTCCGGCGCCGCAGGCTCTATCGGGGCAGCGTCGACTTCTGCGTGGACCAGGTCCTTTTGCCCAACGGGCGCCGTGCCGAGCGGCAGTACCTCGATCATCCCGGCGCTGCCGCCGTGGTCCCGTTCGTGGACGAAAAAAACATCGTCCTCGTGCGCCAATACCGCTACCCCGTCGGCGAGACGACCCTGGAGATTCCAGCCGGCAAGCTGGATCGCGGGGAGGGTCCCTTGTCCTGCGTCCGTCGCGAGCTGGCCGAGGAGACGGGTTACCGGGCGCGGACCATCCAAAAGCTGATCGCTTTTTATCCGACCCCGGCTTTCGCCAACGAGGTGATTCATATTTTCGCGGCCCGCGGGCTCTCATCCGGGAAACCCGCGTGCGACGACGACGAGTTCCTCTCGGTTGAAATCGTCTCTTTCCGCCGGGCGTTGCGGCTCGTGCGCGAAGGGAAGATCAAGGATTCCAAAACGGTGATTGGGCTCTTAGCCTGCGCTTTTTGGGGCCCGGCGCATATTATATCAAAATGACACCCGAGGAGATTTCCCTTCAGGAGCCTTTTTTAAAGCGCATCCCGTTTTTTTCCGGGCTCCCCTCGGAGGACATCGCCTCCATCGCGGCCTGCCTGCAGCCCGTTTCCCTGTCCAAGGGTTCCGTTCTCTTCAGGCCCGGCGACGACCCGGACGCTTTTTACATCATCACTTCGGGCCAAGTGGGCATCCTCCATGCTTTTGGCGAGTCGGAGAGCATGGTTGCGGTGCTGGGGCGGGGAGAAATCATCGGCGAAGGAGGACTTCTGACCGGAGAGCCCCGATCGATGACGGTCAAGCTTCTGACGACGTGCGAGTTTCTTAAGATGGTGCGCAAGGACTTTGAGCAGATGCTCCGCGACCGGCCGTCGGTTTTGCTGCATATCTCCCGGGTTTTGGCGCGCCGCCTGGTGCCGGCCGGCGGCGCGGGAGGCGAGGCGGGCCGGGTGCACAGCCAGCTGGTCTCTCTAAACGCCGCTTTAGAGGACAGCGATCGGCTGCTTTTCTGCCTGCACCTGGCGCTGGAGCTTCTGGAGCAGAGCCGCCGCAGCGTTGTCTTGGTCGACATGTCCGTCGGAGCGGGAGGCATCGCCAAGGCTTTGGGGATTGCGCCGCTCCTAGTCAGCCGCAGCATGCTTTTGGAGGCCAATTTCCGCGATCCCAGGCTCATCAAGACCATGATCCAGCAGCATGCCTCGGGACTTAAGATCCTTAATCTTCCTGCGGCAGTTTTCGATGAATTTCGCGAGCAGGCGATCTATCTTTTCCTCAACATTCTGCGTGAGTCGCACGACTACGTCCTAGTCTGCTCCGGCGTTGGAACGAGCGCCGCGCAAAAGGCCGTCTTGTCCGAAGCGGATGCGGTGCTTTTGGCGGGATCCTCCTCCTGCAAGTCCCAATACCGGCAGATGGAGGGACAGATGATTCCCGCCGCAGGCGCTAGGAGGATTGTGCGGATTTGGCTGGGAGACCTGGAGCCCCAGGACGCCGCCGCCGAGACGCTTCCTCAGGTTTTTCCCTGGCCACAAGCCATCGCCGCGGAATATGCGAGGACAAAGTCCCCCTATGCCGCCTTGGACTGCTGCCCGCCGGCCAAGAACGCCATCGGCCGTCTGGCGCGGGGACTTTCGGGACTGAGGGTCGGCTTGGCGCTGGGCTCCGGGGCGGCGTTCGGCTTCGCGCACATCGGAATCCTTAAGGTGTTTAAGAGGCATGGGATCCCGGTCGATGCGGTTTCCGGATCTTCAATGGGTTCGTTTTTGGGCGGCCTGTTCGCGCTGGGAATAGATCCGGAGGAGATGGAGGAGATCGCCTGTTCCATCGATCGGGGATGGGTTTACGAGAACCTTCTGTGGGACTTGACCGTTCCCCGCTCGGGCTTCTTCGCCGGTGAAACGCTTTTGCGTCTGCTGAGGTCTTACTTCGGGTCCAAAGAATTCAGGGATCTCCCCACGCCGTTCGCCTGCGTCGCTACCGACATTGAAAACGGAGAGGAGATCGTCCTCAGGGATGGCCGGGTGGCCGAATCCGTCCGGGCCAGCTGCGGCATCCCCATGATTTTTTCCCCGTACCGCCTTTCCGGACGCTATTTGGTCGATGGCGGACTAGTTAATCCCGTCCCGGTGAGCGTGCTGCCGTCTTTGGAGGCGGACATCTTCATCGCCTCGGAGGTTATCGGCCCGATTAACGCTTCCGCGGGACGGGCCCTCACCCAAAAGGAAGATGGTGTCTCGGCGGCCGGCGCCGCCATTCTGGAGAGCCTGTCCTTGCCGGGCGCGCTTAAGGCCCCCTCCATGTTCCGAACCTTTTCTCAAATGTTCTTCACTATGGAAACTTGGGTGGCCCAGGCTCGCCTAGGTTTAGCGGACGTCGTCATACGTCCGGAATTGGCCGGCTTTTCATGGACCCAGCTGGATAAAGCCAAGGCGCTCATCGAGGAGGGCGAGCGCGCGGCGGAGCAGTATCTGCCGAAGATTAAGTCTTTGCTCCCGTTTTTTTCCGATTCATGCCAAGTCCCGCTGCGTCTGGCGAGCCCCATCGTTCCGGAATGAAGTCCGCTGCGCTGGCGGCCGCGGCTCTGACGATTCTTGCCGCCTCGGCTGGCGCGGCTCCCGCCGGAAAAAAAACCGGATGGCCCGCCGGGGATTTGAGACGCGGCCTCGCGGCTTTGGACGTTTCCCGCGCCGATTGGAACGAGATTCCGTCTCGCTGGCCGGCGTCCATGGCTGTTCCAGAGGTCGAATCGATGCTTGCTGATCCGTTGGAAATTCCCGACCGTTCGGGCGCGTGGCTTGCCGGCCTTGACCAGGCTTCGGGGCTCTCGGCGGCCTTGAATACGGCACGGTGGATTTTGAGCGTTTCATCCGTGGCGGCCTCGACCCGGGGCGCGCCCGGCGCATCCGAGGAAGCGATCCGCCAAGATTTGAGCGAAAAACTACCCCCGCGCCTGGCGCGGCCTCTCGGCAGGATTTGCGGCGCCGTTTCTGTCGCGCAGGTTCTCGTCGCTCAGGCGGGACGCTCTCTTTCGGGCTCAGATCGCGCCGCCGCGCTCGGTTTTTTCTCCGCGATCCTCACGAATCGGCCTGCCGCGCGGCCGCGGGCTGCCTATTACAAGGCCGCGGCCAAGTTCGACAGGGCGGAGATGTTCGCCGCGGCTTCGATTATATCCGCCGCCGTGGAACGGGAAATTCCGGTTTTGCGGCGGGAGGCAGGCCGGATGAAGGGATTTCCAAGGACACGGTTGAAGTTCCCCGGCGGCGCGCTGATTGTCTCCGGTCTGGACTTGGATCAGTATGGGCCGGAGGATTTGTCAACCGCAAATGTGATTGTTGATTTTGGGAATGGAGACGTCTACCGCGGTCCCGCAGCGGCCGCAGGGCCCGGCCGAATCCGCGTCGTCATCGATTTAGGTGAAAACGCCGTCGTGAAGAGTTCGGGTCCGGCGGCGGGGAGCGGCATTTTGGGCGTGGGAATGATGTTCCTGCCGGGCTCCGGACGCAAGACGATTTCGGCGGGAAATTTTTCCGCGGGCGCCGGCTTGTTCGGCGTGGGGACGCTCCAGGCCGGCGGCGGACCTCTCCGGATTAAGACCGGCAGCTTCTCCCAAGGCGCCGGAGCTTTCGGCGCGGGAATTTTCCTCGCCCGCGGATCGTCCGCGTCTTTGTCCGCGGATTTCGCCGCCGAAGGCTTCGGGTTTACCGCGGGCGCTGGATTGTTCCGTTTACAGGGAAATGGCGCGCGGCTTTCCTGCGGCTTTGCCGATCCGGACGGCCACGAGGACAAGGCGTTTTTGAGCCTCTGCCAAGGCGTCGGTTACGGACCGAGAGCTTTTGCGGCCGGCGGCGTCGGTTTGGCGGTCCTCGAGGGCTCCGGCTCGCACGTTGAGGCGAGCTACAACTCCCAAGGAAGCGGCTATTGGCACGGTTTCGGAGGATTTATGGTTTCCGGGGATAAAAACCGGCTGTTGGCGCGACGCTACGGTCAAGGCTCGGGAATCCATATGGCCGTAGGCAGCTTGTCTATAAAAGGAAACGGCAACTCAATTGACAATTGGGGCGTCGGGCCGGGCTTCGGATGGGATCGAGGCATCGGTAATTTTTCGGTTGAGGGAGATTCCAATACGCTTTACGCGCAATGGGCCTCGGCCAGCGCCCAAGTCAACGGCGAGGCCCTCGTTCGAATCGCGGGAAACCGCAACATTCTAGACCTTCATGACTTCGGCTTCGGAGCGGCAGGCCGTGACGGCCCCAGTTATGTCCTGGCCGACATTTCTGGCCGCGACAACCTCCTTGAAGAACCGTGGGGACCACAGGTGATTCGCGGCCCCGCCGCACTCCGCTTCGGGCCATGGGGCGCCGCGATCTCTTCGGGACGATTGCTCATCGCTTCCGGTCCGGGTCTGCCAGCGCCGCAGTGGCCCGAAAATCCGCAATTACGCGCGCGCGCCTTAAACCGGGAAAGAGTCGCGTTGGAGGCCGCGCTGGCCGGCTCCGGGATCGCGCGGCCGGACGCGCTGCGCAACTGCCTCTTTGTCTTATCCGCCGCGAATTTGGACGGCGCCACGGCGGGACAGGCGATGATCCGCCTGCTGTCCTTTGGTCCGATGGAGGCATCACGCCTACCCGGACTCCTCTCTCCGAAAAATTTCGACGAGCTTCTTTGGATTCGATTGGCCGCTCAGGCTCAAGGCGGACGCTTGGTCTCGGCCGACTTGAAGGCTTTGGCGCGCGCACGCGGACTCAAGAAGGCGCTGCTTCTGGACCTGCTGGAGTCCGCGCCAAGCAAATCTTCTTGGAACGCCGCCTTGGCGGTGTTGAGAGGCGATCCGGACTGGCGCGCGCGCGCGCAGGCCGCCGCGACCGTCGGCTATTGGCTTGACCGTGAGAAAGGGGAAGAGATGGGGCGCCTAGGGTTTTTGGATTTGGCGAAGGCCGTCGCGCTCTCGACGGCGCCGCTCTCGGCCGATGAATCCGACGAACTCGGCCGCAGAACGCTTGGGGATTATTACGCCCTGCTCTCGCTTAATCCCGCATTTTCCCTGGCGGACAAGATGGCCCTGGCCTTCAAGGCTTCCAATCCTTTCGATTCCGCCGGCGGCCCGGCGGCGGCGGAGTTCGCGCGCCAAATCCGCGTCCATCCGAGGCAGAATGCCCGGGCGTTCCAGCGGCAAATCGACGCCGCGCTGAGTTGGGAGGGCCGCGGTCGCCGGGCGCTTGCGCGCGCCTTGCTGGACCCGAGCCCGGAGGTGCGCACTGCGGCCCTTTTGGCCCTGGGCGGCATGGGGCGTTCTCGCGACGCCGCGAAAATTTCCCGCTTTTTGACTTCCAGGCGGGCGGCAATCCGCGTCGCGGCCGCCTTCGCTTTGGGGAAGATGGGCGTCGCGGCGTTCGGAGAAATATCGCGTCTTCTTAAATCGGGGGGCCGGGCGCAGAAGGAAGGGGCGGCCTTGGCTGCCGCGCACAGCTGGGATCCGCGGCTGTTTCTTCTTTTACGTAAGGCGCTTTCGGATCCGGACGAGCGCGTGCGCTTGGCGGCCGTCTCCGATCTCTCGATCGCGACCTACCCCGCCATGGCCGCGCGCCGTAAGCTCCTGCCGCTTCTTCTCCGGCTGAAAAACGATGATCCCGCGGCGGAGGTCAGATCGGCCGCGGCCAGGGCCGCGGCGCAGATCGGGGGCTAAGGCTCCGAGTGCGCCGCCGCAACCATTAGAACGACGTGGGCCGCTTCGAAATTGCCCGCGGCGATGTCTTTGAATGCCTGAGTCAGTTGATCCGTCTTTTGCCGGGAGGCGCTCTCGGTTTGCGAACCAGCGGAAAAAATCCACGCCGAAATTTTGTCCCAAAGTCCGGGCGCGGGATTCTGCTTGGAAGCGGCGTCCAGAAGATAGGGGGTCCTGACGTAGTCCGGAAGATAGCGGGACAGGCTTGCGCTCAGGGCGGCGTTGCGCGATTCGATTTGCGCCACGGCGGGCAGGGACGACTCCCAGGATTTCGACTCGAGCAACTGCGCCGCGCGACCGTCCTCGGACGCCAGCTCCCTCAAAGAGGAAAGAAAGCTGTTTCCGCGCTCGATGTAGGCTCTTTTGACGCCGTCACCCACGGGCGCCGATAGAACCAGGGCGTGGAGGGCCGGGCTGAAAGCTCCTTGCCGCTCGATCGCGCTGGACTTCTCCTGCAGCAGGGCGGCTTCGGAAATCCATCGGGAGGCCTCTTTCTGCTTGGCGCTGAGAGAACGGAGCAGGGAAGCGGTGATCTCGTGGGGAGCCTGGGCCGCTTTCGCGGTCTGCTCGAAAGAGGCGACGGCTGATTCGGCGCGCGCCAGGACTTGTCCTTGATTGTTTAGGGACGATGAGGCGGGCGGAGCGCCTCCGGCGGCGAGTCGCTCCGCGTTGAAGCGTGTTTCCATTTGCGCCAAATCGTAGCGGAAGACGTAGCGCGGATAGCTCAGCGTCTCGTAATCGAGTTTCCCAGTCTCCTTGAGGCTGGGTGCGCCGGGAATGCCGGAAGCCTGGGCATTGAGGCGGCTCTGCAGAGCCTGGATTTTCGGCGAATACCCCGTCAGGTTGGAGAGGCTTAGGAGGTCGAGATATCCCGCGGCTTCGGGGCCGGAAGCCGCCGAAGCTTTCGAGTTTGAAGCTTGGGGCGTGATGATTTTCCGGATGTCGGCGCTCTGGCCCTCGAACATGTTGCTCAGGATTTCGGCCTGCTCCTCGGGGCGCATGCCGCCGTTAATCCCGGAGGCGGTCTTGCCGTCCTTATAAATGCCCTTCGTTTGATCGACCACGGCGGTATGCTTGGACTTGAAATTCCAGGCATTAGAAGAGGAGCCCTGGCTCTCTGGGTTGTTTTGCGCGGACGCGAGACCAGCCGAGGCGAGGGCCAGGGCCATCAAGATGGACGCGCGTTTCATCGGCGCGTCCTGGTCTTTTCGCCGGCCGCGTTTTCGAGACGGACGGGAAGTCCGGTTTTGGGATAGAGCTGCACGGCGTAAGGCTGGGTCAGCGCTTCAAACGTCATGCCCGAGGGCTTCTTCTCTCTGTAGGCGATGACGATCCCCCCCTGCTCAATGGACGGCGGCAGGAACACGACGCCGTATCCGCCGGTCGGCCGGGTTCCCAGAAAGACGGCGACCGCGAAGCTTCGCGACATGTCCACATTGGGGGCGGCTTGGCCGATTTTGCGCCAAAGAGCGGCCCACGCGCCGGCGTCTGTGACGATTTCTTCTTCGGGCTTGGTGACGGAAGAAAAAGAGCCCTGCCACCGGGCCACGGGAGTGAGGGACGAGGGGGAGGGCCCGTGCCGCCCGAGCGTTTCTGCGCATGCGCACAGGGCGAAGAGAGATACCGCGGAAAAGGCCGTGAGGACTTTATTCATGGGCGCCCCCGACCAGCAGCTTGGGAATGCGAATGGTCGGCTGGGCATCTGAGACGGGAACTCCCTGGCCGTTTTTTCCGCAGGTCCCGATGCCCCAGCCGATGTCCCAGCCGATTTTATCGATGGAGCCCAGTGTCTCGGGTCCTACGCCCAAAAGATTGGCGTCTCTGACGAGGTGCTTCTTGACTCCGTTTTCGATCCGGTATCCTTCGTCCACTTCGAACACGAAATCGCCGGTCGCGGTGTTGACCTCGCCGCCGCCCATCCGGGTGACTAGAAGACCGGACTTGAGGCTCTTCACGATTTGAGCGGGATTGTCCGGGCCAGGGGCGATGTAGAGGTTCGACATGCGGGGAATCGGCGTTGCGGCATAGGACTCGCGGCGGCCGTGGCCGTTGGAGGCCATGCCTTCTTCCATGGCCGTCGCGCGGCTGTGCAGGTAGCCTTGGAGCACCCCGTTCTTGACCAGGACGGTCGGCGCGGCCGCGACGCCTTCGTCATCGAATCCGAAGCTCCCCCGAGCAAAAGGAACCGTCGGATCGTCGATGACGGACAGGTTTTCCGGAGCGACGGTCTTGCCGATTTTGCCTTTGTAGGCGGGGGAGCTTCCTTCTTGGACGTGGTCCGCCTCCAGGGAATGCCCGATGGCCTCGTGGATGAATGTTCCGCCGGCGGAGCTGGCCAGGATGACGGGCATCTCTCCGGCCTTGGCCTTGGGCGCTTCCAGCTTGGCCAGCGCCCGGCGCGCGGCCAGACGCGCGAGCGTCCGGGGATCTTGGTCTTCCAATATCTCGTAGCCCTTAAGAGCACCCGCGACCTCGCGGCCCGTCTGCAGCACGCCGTCTTTCTCCACGATGACCGCGACGGAGAAAATGACGGCCGTCCGCTCCTGGAAACGGCATTGCCCCTCGGAATTAAGGAGAGCCAGGTTCCGGCGGCCCTCGCCGTAGCTGAGGCTGACTTGGCGGATGTGGGGAAACTCGGCGCGGATCAGGACGTCCAGCGAGCGCAGGAGCGCTATTTTTTCGTCGAGAGATTTTTCTTCGGGCGCGATGCGGATGGGCGGCCGGAAAAACGACCAAGGCTCCAAGGCGACGGGGCGTCCCGGGGCCTGGTCGCCAAGAAGGTTTTTGCGCAGGCGCGCCGCCGTATCGGCGTCGGTGCCTTTGGCGCTCGACATCAAGGTTTGAACGCTGCCGCCTCCGCGCTTGAGAAAGCGTAGGGACATGCCGGCGTCGGAACCTTGGCCGACGGATTCGACCTTGGAGTCTTCGAAAAGAACGGAAAGATTGTCCGTGGCCTCCAGAAAAAATTCCCCGTAGTCCAAGCCGGAGAGGAGCATGGCGAAGTCTTCGGTCCGGGGCAGTGCCAGCAGCTTCATTGTTTTTGCGCCTCCTCAAGGGCGGGAAAGATCACGCGGACGCTCGTGCCGCGGCCGAGGCTGGACTCAAGCTCTACGCGCCCGCCGTGCATTTCCGCGACTTTTTTGACGAACGGCAGCCCCAACCCCCATCCCTCTACCTGTCCAGTAAAAGACGCCTCGACCTGATGGAATTGGCTGAATATTTTTCCCCGGTCCTCGGGAGGGATTCCGGGGCCGTCATCCGAGACCACGAGCACCGCCCAGTCGGCGTCCCGCGTGATGCTGATGTCGACGCGCTTCTCCGGCTTGCCATTGAATTTGACGGCGTTGTCCACCAGGTTTTTCACCGCTTCGATGATTTGCTCCCGGTTCCCGCGAATCAGGACGTCGCGAGAAGGCGCTCGGTAGTCGATGTGGGCCGCGGAAGGAATTTTTTCCGCGAGCCCGCGCAACGCCTCGTCGACGGCTTTATCGAGCGAGCAGGGCGCACTCGGTGGCGGCGCGCCTTCCGGAGCTTCCAGGGTCACGTAGCGTACCAAGCGATCGACGAGTTCGGCGATCTTGCGCCCTTGGACGGAGATGGCTTCCAGGGCCTTTTGTTGATCCGGGTTCGACTTTCGGTCCTCCAAGTCACGCAGGAGTATTTCCGAATAGCCGATGACCGCGGTGAGCGGCGTCCGGAGCTTGTGTGAAATCAGGGAGAGGAAGGTGCGCTTGAGCCGATCTTTCTGCCGCGCCTCGGTTTCGTCCCGAAAAATCCAGAGCCGGCTTTGCCGGGCGTCCGCGGCGGTTTTGCCCGTCGGCGCTGGAAAAGGGGCGACGGCCCCGCCCAGAATGAGGGTTTGAGGGGAGTCCCTCCGCGCCTCGAACGGC
Organism: Elusimicrobiota bacterium; assembly: GCA_027451985.1. Taxonomy (GTDB): domain Bacteria; phylum Elusimicrobiota; class Elusimicrobia; order UBA1565; family UBA9628; genus JAGWJU01. Next base: position 39,259 of record DAIDHS010000016.1, on the reverse strand, counting down.
GCGTTTTGCGGCGCGGCCATCAACTCCTCAAGCGAATGAGACAGGGAGAATCCCTCCCAGGCCGCGGCTAGCGCGCCGTTCGAGGAGGCCAGGCCCAAAAGCTTTTTGGCCGCGGGATTGGCCAAAAGAAGCCGGCCTTCGGGGTCCGAAAGGATGACGCCGTCGGCCATTTCCGCAAAGACAAGGTCCAGCTTGGCCTTTTCTTCTTTAAGAGACGTGAAAAGCCGTGCGTTTTCGATGGCGACGCTGGCTTGGGAGGCGAAGGCTTCGAAGCCGCGCAGGTCTTCCATGGAAAACCCGCCGCCGATCTTGTTGATGGCTTCAAGGACGCCGAGCAGGCGCCCGCGGATGACGAGCGGCACGGCCAAAATCGATTGAGTGACGAAGCCGGACTGGGCGTCCATCTCCGGGGACCAGCGCGCGTCCGTCCGGACATCCGGGATGATTTCGCTTCTGCGGCTCTGGGCCACGGATCCGGCGATTCCCTGGCCGGGTTTTAATCGCACCCGCGCGGCGGCGTTCCCCAGGCCCAGCGCCACGTGGAAATAAAGTTCATCCGTATTTTCGTCGCGGAGCAGGAGTGAGGCGTTTTGAGATTCAACCACACGCGAGGCGGTTTCCACAATGGTACGCAAAAGTTCGTCCAAGTCCAGTTTTGAGGACAGAAGTCTTCCGATCTCGAAGAGGCTTTCCAAGGCTTCGGGTGAGAAGGGCATGGCTTTTAGCGGTTCCGCACTGCGGCTTGGGAAAGCTGGGGATGTTTCATCGTCGGCATTTTCATTGTATAATAACAAAAGATGCTTCTCTCCAAAGAGTCCCTCAAGGGCCTCATCGCGCTTCAGGAGCGCGACAAGATTCTAGACGCCTTGCGTGCGGATATGGCCGCTGTTCCGGAGGAAATTGCCGGCTTGCGGGGGAGAATCGAGGCGGAAAAATCCAGGGCCGCCTCCGCGAAAGCCAAAACCGTCGATTTGGAAAAGAAAAAGAAAGAAAAAGAGCTCGAGCTTGCGCAAAAAGAGGAGTCGGCGCAGAAGCACGCGCGGGATCTTAACGCGGTCAAGACCAACGAGGCCTTCAAGGCCCTGCAGGCCGAAATCGACAAGGCTAAGGCGGAGGCCGGAGAGATCGAAACAAAGATTTTGGAAGTCATGGAGCAAATTGACGCGGCCCGCCGCGAGGAAAAAGCTCTCGCAGGAGACATCGTGGCCGTGGAAAAAGGACTGGTCGGCCAGATTTCACAAGCCGAGGCGAAGCTGGCCGAGATCAGGGGTCGGTTCGACGCGGCGCAGGCGCAGCGTAACGAGTCTGCAAGCGCGGCGGATGCAAATGCGGTCAAGCTTTACGAGCAGATCCGCGGCCGCGGCAAACTTGACGCCGTCGTGCCGACGGACGGCGGCCACTGCGGCGCCTGCCGGATCGCGCTGGCGCCGCAAGTCATCGTAGATTTGACCAGGGCCAGCCAAGTCGTTACCTGCGAGAATTGCCAGCGGATTTTATACCGCCCGGAGTCCTTGGCGGCCCAAGCCGCCTGAGCGGCGCAGAGAATCATGATTTTGGGAGGCGGCCGGGGAGTCGCTTCGCCGCGTTTCGCGGCGGGGAGGAACCTCCGAACTCCACAGGGCGCGGCGCCCGCCGAAAGGCGGGACGCCCGGGGCGAAAGGCCCGGGCGATGGAAAGTGCCACAGAAACAAACCGCCGGTTCCGGCTTTGCCGGGACGGGCAAGGGTGAAAAGGCGAGGCAAGAGCTCACCGCTTCTGCCGCGAGGCAGAAGGTCCAGGCAAACCCCGCCGGGAGCAAGGCAGTAGGGCGGTTCGCGCGGCCCGCGCAACCTCGGGTGATAGACGAGGCGGCCGCCCGGTGGCCGCATCAGAGAAATGATTCCCTCGCCCCGCGTCCGCGCAAGCGGCGGGGCCAGACAGAATTCGGGGTACAGGCCGCCTCCTCTGATTTAGGAAAAGAACGTGGCGTTTCCGATTGAGCGTCCCCGTCGATTGAGGCAAAGCCCGGGCTTGCGGCGCCTAGTCCGGGAAACCGCGTTGGCGCCGGACGATTTCGTGCTGCCGTTTTTCATCCGTCCCGGGAGGGGCCAAAAGCGGCCCATCTCCTCCATGCCGGGGCATTTTCAGTATTCCTGCGACGAGTTCGTTAAGGCGCTTTCGGCCGTGGTTTCCGCGGGAATTCCGGCCGTCATCCTTTTCGGCATCCCCGATGAGAAAGACGCGCGCGGCACTGGAGCCTGGGCCAAGGACGGCATCATCCAGCGCGCGGCGGCCGCGGCCAAGACGAAGTATCCGGATTTAGTCGTCATTGCGGATCTGTGCTTTTGCGAGTACACGGACCACGGCCATTGCGGCATCGTCCGCAAGGGGCGCGTGGATAATGACGAGACGCTTGAGTTTTACGCGCGCACTGCGGTGTCGCAGGCCAAGGCGGGCGTCGACGTCGTGGCGCCCAGCGGCATGATGGACGGCCAGGTCGCGGCCATCCGAAAAGGGCTGGACGCCGAAGGCTTTTCAGACACGCCAATCCTCGCCTATGCGGCGAAGTACGCCAGCGCCTTCTACGGCCCTTTTCGCGACGCGGCGGAATCACCCCCCCAATTCGGCGACCGCGCGTCCTACCAGATGGATCCGGCCAACGCCCGCGAAGCGCTGCGCGAAGCCGCGCTGGACGTCCAAGAAGGCGCCGACATGATCATGGTCAAGCCCGCGCTGCCTTATTTGGACGTGCTTTCGGCGGTACGCCAACGCTGTTCGCTTCCGGTCTCGGCCTACAACGTGTCCGGCGAATTTTCCATGATCAAGGCGGCGGCCAAGGCGGGATGGCTGGATGAAAAAAAGGCGGTTCTGGAGGCCTTGACCGCGATTAAGCGCGCCGGGGCCGATTTCATCCTGACCTATCATGCCCTGGAGGCCGCTCGTTGGCTGGCATAAAATCCCGCCGGCTCTTCGCCCGCGCCCAAAGAGCGATACCCGGCGGCGTCAACTCTCCGGTCCGCGCCTTCAAGGCCGTCGGCGGAACGCCGGTGTTCGCGGCGCGCGGCGCGGGCGCCTACCTCTTCGATCCGGACGGGCGTCGCTACGCCGATTTTTGCCTATCCTGGGGCCCGCTGATTTTTGGACACGCCCGGAAAGAAATCGTCTTTGCGGCGCAGGCCGCGATGAAGAACGGCACGACTTTCGGCGCGGCGACCGAGGGTGAGATGCTCTTGGCGGAAGCCATCAAGAAGGCCGTTCCCTCCATCGACTTGGTGCGTCTGACCAGCTCCGGGACCGAGGCGGTTTTCTCCGCGCTGCGCTTGGCCCGCGCTTTTACGGGGCGCACCCTCGTCGTCAAATTCGCCGGATCCTACCACGGCCACGTGGACAGCCTGCTCGTGGGCGCCGGATCCGCCGCCGCCACTTTAGGGCTGCCCGATTCCGCCGGCGTTCCGAAGGCTTGGGCGAAGACCACGATTGTTCTTCCTTATAACGACTCTCAGGCCGTGGCCGGGGCGTTCGCCCAATGGGGCGGAGACATCGCGGCGGTCATCGTCGAGCCGGTCGCCGGCAATATGGGCGTGGTCTTGCCGGAGCCCGGATTTCTCCAGGCGTTAAAGGCGCAAACCGCCAGGCATAAGGCGCTTTTGATTTTCGACGAGGTGATCACGGGATTTCGCCTGGGTTTGGGCGGCGCGCAGGGACTCTACGGCATCAGGCCGGATTTGACGTGCCTGGGCAAAATCGTGGGCGGAGGCTTCCCTTTGGCGGCCTTCGGCGGCCGCCGGGACATTATGGAGCTTCTGGCGCCGCTTGGCCCGGTCTACCAGGCCGGCACGCTCTCCGGCAATCCGGTCGCCGTCGCCGCCGGACGCAAGTGCCTGGAACTGCTGCGCCGGGGCAATCCCTACCCTGCGCTGGACGCCGCGGCGCGCGGGTTCGTGCGCGAGGCCGAGGCCGCGGCCCAAAAAGCGGGGGTTCCCGTGACCATCAACAGGGCGGCGTCGATGTTCACCATTTTTTTCGCGGAGTCGCCGGTGACAAATTTCCTTCAAGCCAAGCGGGCCGACGCGAAGCGCTACGGCAAATTTTTCAACGGACTCTTAGCGGCGGGCGTCTATTTCCCGCCGGCGCAGTTCGAGGCCGCGTTCCTGTCCACGGCGCACGACGCGTGGGTTCGCGAACAGACCCTGAAGGCGCTCGGCCGGGCCTTGAACGCGCTCTAAGCGGCGGCGCGCAGGGTCGTCCGCGAGTCGAGGGCCTGCAGGAAACTATTGAGGGTGGCGTAGCGTTCGGCGGCGTCGTGCGCCCAGGCGACAGCTTCTGCGCCGCGGCCGTATCCGCTTATTTCCAAGAAGCAAAGGGCCAGCGCGGCGACCGCCTCTTTTTCGCGCTCGGCCGCGCCTTGAGGCACGGGAACCGCCGAGCCCAAGGCGCCCGGCGACGTTTCGCGATTCAGGCCCGGCCCGCCTGAACTTGACGCTAGGCCAAAATCAAGGATTTTGACCGTGCCATCCCGGCTTAACAGGATGTTTTCGGCCTTGAGATAGGGGTAGCCGACGCCGCGCGCCAGAGCTTCGCGCAGGGCTCCGCCCAGTTCGCCCATGATGCCGCGAATTTGCGCGGGTTTAAGAGCGCCTTTTTCGCGCAACACCTCACCCAGCGGACGGCCTTTTAAAGCCTCGAAAATAAGAAAAACCTGGTCTTTGCTTTCGGCGACGGAATAAATTTTGATGAGGGCGGGATGATGGATGTCCGAGAGGACGCGCATGTCGCTTAAGATTCTGCTGCGCTCCGCGGCGGAAAATCCGGAGACGCTGAAGAGCGGTTTGACGCTGACTTCGCGTTCCAATGCCTTGTCCCAGCCGGCGTAGGCCTCTCCGAGTCCTGGGAAATCAAGGGCGGCCTCCAGGCTGATCCCTTCCGGCGCGGGCCAGAAGCCGCCGCCCAAGGCGGCGCCCGGAGCCGCAGCGCCGTCCGGGCGAATCAGCCGCAAAATTCCGGCGCCGACCAGCAGGCCGCCCGCCAGCGAACTGGTCAAAACCATTAGAAAGGCGAGGCCGCGTCCGTCTTGCCAGGGTCCGGGCGCGCTTTCGTTCCGGCTTGGCGCTGGGATGATCCCGTAGCGTTGCAACGCTACATGATAAGGCGGAATAAAATCGGGATTGATGGCGGAGGCCTGCCGCAGATCCGCTAAGGCGGAACGGATGTTTCCCTCTTGCTCGTCGGCTCGGCTGAGATTCGCGTAGGCATAGGCGTCGCGCGGGTCGCTTTCCAACGAGGCGTTCGCGTCCGCGATGGCGTCGCGCGCCCGGCCCAGGCGGTTGAAAGCCCAGCCGCGTTCGTCGCGCAGCAGAATATAAGCTGGATTAACGGCCAGACCGCGGGTCGCGTTGGCGATGGCGGAGCGGTAATGCCCGCGCATGTTGTCCGCGGCGGCCTGGTAATAGTAGGCGGCGGGATTTTTCGGATCGAGCTCCGCGGCCTTGACGGCGTCGCTGAGGGCGGAGGAGTAATCCGCCACGGCAATTTTGCCCGCGGCGTCCTGAAGAAGCCCGCTGGCGCGGGAGAGCGCCGAACCGGCGCCTTGGGGACGCATCGCCCAAGCGCCGAAGCCCTGCCTCGGGGCAGCGGAAGAGTTTCCTTGCGCCACTGCTCCACGAGCGGAAGCCGCGGCCAAAAAACCCGCGGAGGGCGTGTCCCAGGCGAGCGTTATTTTCCCGAGGTGAAAGCGGGCGCTTTTTTGGCTTAGGAGACCCAGAAGGGCCGCGGCGGCTTTGTTTGAGGGATCAATCTCAAAGGCGCGGCGCGCCGCGCCCTTGGCGGCGCCGCGCTTCCCCATGGCCGCAAAAGCCAGGGCTTCGTTCCGCCATGCCTCGGAATTTCTTGGAGAAAGCGCTGCCGAGCGTTGGGCGGAGATGAGCGCCTGTTGGGGCCGTCCAAGTCCCAAATCCGCTTGAGAGGCGCTCAGCCAAGCCGAAGAACTTTTTGGATTCTTCGCGATGATTTGCCGGGCGAAGCCGTGCGCGTCCTGCCAATTGCCCACGGCATTGTCGAGATCGGCCATGTCCTGCTGGAGGGCTTCGGGAATTTGGGCGGAAGCGGCCTCCGCGCTGCGCACGTCCGAGCCGAGGGACGAGGCTGCCGTGCGCACGGCGGCGGCGCGTGAGCCCGGGGATAAATGGGGTAGAGTGTTTTCGATGTTTTCGAAATCGGATCCAAAAGAGGCCATCTCGGGAATTCCGGCCCAGCCCGCGCGCTCGGAGCCGATGGCTGAAAGGGCCATGGAGGCTTGCGGGGAAAGGGACGTCTCTTCCGGCGCCGCTTCGTCAAATGCCTGTCCGCGAAGGAGCGGCGGGGAGGCGAAAAGAATGCCGGCGACGACGGTGGCGACCACGGTTTTCATGGGGGCCTCTCTGGGATAGTAAAGATGCCACCTTGACTTGTCAAGGGTCCTTGAATTGGGGGGTGGCTTACGATTCTTTTGACTCGGAAAAGCGCGCGCCGAAAAAATTAGATAGACTATTCCGCATGGCAAAACAGGGCGTAGTCATAGTCGGCGGCGGCATCGTCGGCGTCTCTGCGGCGTACTGGCTGTCCAAAAACCGCATCCCGGTCACCCTTCTCGATCAGTACGAGGTGCCCAACCGCTGGTCCGCTTCCGGCGATCATCTGCAGCTTTTCGGCCTCACGCACGGGCGGGACGCGTTTTACTCCGAAATGTCCGCCAAGGCCCTGGCGTTTTGGCGCGTTCTTAACAAGGAAAGCGGGGCCGAGGTTTTTTGCGCGCACGGCATGCTGGATTTGGCCGAGGCCGAGCACGGATACGAAGAGGACAGCCTGCGCGTCCTTAAAGACATGCGCGTGCCGGCGCAGCGCCTGGAAAAAAAGCACATCGCCAAGCTCTATCCGATGATCAACACGCGCGCCGTCCGCTGGGGGCTTTTCCACAAGGATGGCGGCATCATTTGGGCTTTCCGCGCGGTTCAAGCGCTGGCGTCCTTGGCTCAAAAGCAGGGGGCAAAGGTCAGGCCGCACGTCCGCATCACCGAGATCGTTAAGGACAAAAACGGTATCCGTTGCCTACGCGACGCCGCGGGCCATTCCTGGGAGGGGGAGCGCTTCATTTTCGCCGGGGGATGCTGGACGCCGAAGCTTCTTGCCCAGTGGCGGCTGCCCGTGCGCGTCACTCGCCAAGCGCAAATTTACGTGCGCCCGCTTCTGAATTCAGGCCGCTATCGTCCCCAACACTTCCCCGTCTTTTCCGTCAAAAGCGCCGGTTTTTACGGCTTTCCTCTGCACATCCACGGCTTCCTGAAATTCGTGGACGATCGCCGCGGGCCGCTGGAGAAAAAGCCCGATCCGGCCGCGGCCAAAGATGCCGGTACGGTTTTCGAGAAAAAATGCCGGAAGTTTCTGGGGCGCTTCATTCCCGAGCTTGAGCGCTTCACCGAAAGCGAAAGCTCGATTGGGTATTACGTTTCAGGCAAAGACGGAGACTTCGTGGTCGACCGACTGCCCGGAGCGCCCAACTCTTTCGTGGCCTGCGGATTTTCCGGCAAGGGCTTCGGGCTTGGGCCCGTGATTGGTGGAGCCTTGGCAGACCTGGCGCAGGATCGCAAGCCGGAGATTAATCTCCACCGCTTCCGGATTTCCCGCTTTAAGCGCTGACGCCGGCCTTCCGGGACGAGATCATCCGGCACAGAACGTAGCGCAGCACCCCGCCGTAGCGGTAGTACTCCAACTCGATGGCCGTGTCGATGCGGGCGACGGCCATGAAATTTTTCCGCGTGCCGCCCTCTCCAAAGGCGGCGACGCCGAGTTTTTGGCGGGGCTTTAAGCCGGGGATTCCGGAAATCTCGAATGTCTCCAAGCCCGTTAGGCCGAGGCTTTGGCGGCTCTCGCCGGGCATAAACTGCAGCGGCAGGATGCCCATGCCGACCAGATTCGAGCGGTGGATGCGCTCGAAGCTCTCGGCGATGACCGCCTTGACGCCCAAAAGAGCGGGCCCCTTGGCCGCCCAATCGCGCGAAGAGCCGGAACCGTACTCCTTCCCGGCCAGGATGATTAAGGGCACGCCATCCGCCGCGTATTTTTGCGCCGCGTCGAAAATCGGCATTTGGGCCTTATCCGGGAGATGCAGCGTGTAGCCGCCCGAAATCTCCAGCAGAAGGTTCTTGGTGCGGATATTGGCGAAGGTGCCGCGCATCATGACCTCGTGGTTGCCGCGCCGCGAGCCGAAGGAGTTGAAATCCTCCGGCTTGACGCCGTGCTCCTGCAGGTAGATTCCGGCCGGGCCGTCTTTGGGGATGTTGCCGGCGGGGGAGATGTGGTCCGTGGTGACTGAGTCGCCGAAAACGGCCAAGGTCCGCGCGTCGCGGATGTCGGCGAAGGGCGGCGGATTGAGGGCCAGATCCTCGAAGTAAGGAGGGAGCCGCACGTAGGTCGACGCGGAATCCCAGGCGTAGAGTTCGCTCGCGGCGGATTTAAGGCCGGCCCAATTCGCGTCGCCGCGAAAGATCTCGGCGTAGCGCGACGAGAACATGCCGCGCTCAACGCAGCGCGCGACGGCGTCGGAGACCTCCCGGTTCGACGGCCAGACATCTTTGAGATAGACCGGTTTGCCGTCCGCGCCGTTTCCCAGCGGCTCGCGCGCCAAATCGATGTCTATGCGGCCCGCGAGCGCGTAGGCGACGACCAGAGGAGGCGAAGCCAGATAGTTGGCCTTGACCAGAGGGTTGACGCGGCCCTCGAAGTTACGGTTTCCGGAAAGCACGGCCGCCGCGATGAGGTTCTTCCCGGAAACGGCTTGGGCGACTGGCTCCGGCAGCGGCCCGGAGTTGCCGATGCAAGTGGTGCAGCCGTAGCCGACGAGGTGAAAATTAAGCTTCTCCAGGGGCTCGACCAACCCGGCGGCTTTGAGATAGTCCATGACCGTCTGGGAGCCTGGAGCGAGACTGGTCTTGACCCACGGCTTGGCTTTGAGGCCTTTGGCCGCGGCCTTTTGGGCCAGCAAGCCCGCGCCGATCATGACGGAGGGGTTGGAGGTGTTGGTGCATGAGGTGATGGCTGCGATGACGACGGACCCATGCGAAAGCGAGAAGGAATTTTGGCCCATCGTCACCGGAACCTTTTCCCCTGCCGGAGCCGGCAGCCTGCCCTTCTTGTCCTTTTCTTTGAGGAGTTCCGGCAGCTGCTTCTCCCACGCCGCCTTGGCCTCCGAAAGCAGGATGCGATCCTGCGGCCTTTTCGGCCCGGCCAAGGACGGCTTGACGTCGGCCAGGTTGAGTTCAAGGTAATCGTGAAACCCCGGCTCGATGCTTCCGTCTTGGAAAAGCCCCTGGGCCTTGCAGTACGATTCGGCCAAGGCGATGCGTTCCTCGGGACGTCCGGTCAGCCGCAGGTAATCGAGCGTCTTCGCGTCGACTGGAAAAAATCCCGCTGTCGCCCCGTATTCGGGCGCCATGTTGGCGATGGTGGCCCGGTCGGCCAGCGAGAGCTCGGCGGCGCCGGAGCCGTAGAACTCGACGAATTTCCCCACGACGCCTTTCTTGCGCAGCATCTGGGTCACGGTCAGAACCGCGTCCGTCGCGGTCGCGCCCTCGGGCAGCCGGCCCGTGAGTTTGAACCCGACGACCTCGGGGATGAGCAGGGGCATGGCCTGACCCAGCATGGCGGCCTCGGCCTCGATGCCGCCGACGCCCCAGCCGAGGACGCCCAAGCCGTTGATCATGGTTGTGTGCGAATCGGTGCCGACGAGCGTATCGGGATAAGCTAAGGCTGGGGATTTTAGGCCGTCGCCCTCGCTCCAAACGACTCGCGCGAGATACTCCAGGTTGACCTGGTGAACGATGCCGGTGTCAGGAGGAACCACTTGGAAATCCCGGAACGCTTTCTGGCCCCATTTGAGGAACGCGTAGCGCTCGCGATTGCGCGTAAATTCGATATCCGCGTTGCGCTTAAAGGCGTCTGCGGTTCCGTAGACGTCCACCTGCACGGAGTGATCCACTACCAAGTCCACAGGGACAAGCGGGTTGATCTCGTCCGCGCGCCCGCCGGCTTTCTGGATGGCGTCGCGCATGGCGGCCAAATCCACCACGGCCGGAACGCCCGTGAAGTCCTGCATCAAGACGCGCGCCGGCATGAAGAAGATTTCGCGCTCCTCCGGCTTTTGGCCGGCCGAGGCGGCCAAGGCCTCGATGTCTTCCTTTTTGACGATGCGCCCGTCTTCGTGGCGCAGAAGGTTCTCGAGGAAAATGCGCAGCACGAAGGGCGCCTTTTCAAGGCGCATCTTGGGCCCCAGCTTGGCGGCTAGGGCGCCGAGGCTGAAGAACTCGTGGCGCTTCGCTCCGATGTTCAGAGCTGTCCGGGTTTTAAAGCTGTCCAGTGACGCATGCTTCATGGCGGTTATTCTCCGATGATTTTGACTACGACCCGCTTTTGCCGGCGGCCGTCGAATTCGGCGTAGAAGATCTGCTCCCAGGGCCCCAGGTCCAGGCGGCCTTCGGTGATGGGAAAAGTCGTTTGGTGGCCGACGAGCGTGCGCTTTAAATGCGCGTCGCCGTTGTCCTCGCCTGTCTGGTGGTGGCGGTAGTCTCCCTCCGGCGCCAGCCGATCAAGCAATTCCAGGAAATCCTGCTTGAGGCCCGACTCATCGTCGTTGACCCAGATGCCGGCGGTGATGTGCATGGCGCTGACCAGGCAGAGCCCCTCGCGCACCTCGCTCTTGGAGACAAGATCGGCGATTTTCTGGGTGATGTTGACCAGCTCGCGGCGCTTGGGGGTGTGAAAAAACAGGTATTCGGTCAAGGATTTCATTTTTTCCACTTGATGGTGCAGCCGATGGCATGGGTTTCGGGTGTCGCCGGAGCTTTCCCGGACAAAAGATCGTCGAGCGCTTCCCGGAGGTAGTGCCGCCGGACCGCGGCCGGGTCCTGCCAGTTGTCGTCGATTTTTCCGGTATAGGCGAGCTTGCGCCGGGAGTCGAACACGAAGAGATGCGGCGTGTGCGTGGCGCCGTAGCGCTTGGCCGCGTCCTGGGATTCGTCGCGCAGGTAGGGGAAGTTGAATCTCTTTTGTTCCGCGCGTTTTTTCATTTCCTGGAATCCGTCTTCCGGGTAATTGCGCGCATCGTTGGCGTTGATGGCCACAAGGCGGACGCCGAGGCCTAGATAGTCCCGCTGAATCTCGACCATCCGATCTTCATAAGCCTGGACATAGGGGCAATGGTTGCAGGAAAAGACGACGACCAGAGCCTTCGCGTCCTTGAAGCTCGTGAGGGAGTAGGTCTTCTCGTCCGTTCCTTTTAGTGAAAAATCGGGAGCCGAGTCGCCGAGGTTCATGCGGGCCTCCTTGCTTCGGTGATGTCCTGGAACGTGATGCCGGCGCCGGTCATCTCACCCTGCGGGTCCTGGATGAGGATGGTGCTGTATCCCAGCAGGCGCTCGCGTCCGCCGATGACGGCCTTGAATTCCTGCCGCGCGACGGTGCGCCGCATCGCCAGTGTCTCCAGTAGAATTTCAGTGATTTTCGGAACGTGGCCGACGGCCTCCTCGACCGGCAGGTGTAGGGGCATTTCCGGGGAGAGGCCCAGGATGCGCCGGGCGGAGGGGTTGCAGAGCATGACGCAGCCCTTGGCGTCGACCGCCAGAAATCCTCCGCCCAAATTCTCGATGATGCTGGCGTTCTTGGCCGCCATTCGGTCGACGCGGGCCTCCAGCCAGGCGGCGCGCAGCGCGGTCACCGCGGCCCGGCAGGCGGCCTGTGCGAACTTGAGGTCCTCAGCGGAGAACTCCCCGTCGCGCTTGTTGATGATTTCAAGAACGCCCAGAAGATCCAGCCTGTCGATGAGCGGCAGGGCCAGGACGGAAACGGTCTTGAATCCGGTCAGCGCGTCGACTTCCTTCAGGAAGCGAGGGTCCTTGTAGGCGTCGTTGACAATGAGCGGCTCCCGGTGAAGCGCGGTCCAGCCGCAGAGGCCCGTGCGCAAATCCACCGCCGTCCCGTGCAGGTCTTGGGCCGCGACGCCCAGGCTGTAGCGCGGCAGGAGTTGGCGCTTGGCCGGCAGGTAGCTGTAATACGTGGCGGCCTCGGCGTCGAGCGTCACACAGAGCTTTTCCGCGATGCGCCCCCAAATTTTTGAGTCGTCGTCGCCGTCCTTGATTTGGGCGAGGAAATCCAGGATGTCGTAGAGCGCGGGCAGGAAGCCGCCTGATCCGCTCATCGGCGCCTCCGGCGCGCGCGGTACCGCGCGCGCACTCGTCCCCGGGCCCGGGAAGCATCTTTCCGCGGCCTGGACGCCGGCTTATCAGTTTCAGGTTTTATTTTTCGCGCCGTGCCGCGCGCGTCCGCCAGCTCTTTTCTACGGACGGAACTTGCGAAATTCTTCAGCCCCAATACGATGCCCTCGGCGATTTCCTTGCGGAAAGACCGGGTACGGAGCAGCGCTTCCTGATCGGGCAGCGTCATGTACGCCGATTCGCTAAGCACTGCGGGAATCTGGCTCGTCATGCGGATGACCAGGAGATTGCCGAAGCGCACGTCCTCTCCCGGAATGGGCAGCGTTTTTCCGTAAGCCGCGTAGATGTCGCGAGCTAGCGCCAAGCTTTGGGGATGATAATAGAAAACGGAGTAGCCATGAGGATAGTCGTAAGGGTTTTCCCCATCCGAGGTGTTGTTGTTGTGAATGCTGACGAAGATGTCCGCGTTCTCGGCCAAGGCTTCCTCGGGACGCGTGACGAGCTGCGTCTCGTCCTGGTCGTTGGGGCGGCTCATTAGAGGAACGGCTCCCTGCTTTTTAAGCAGGGCCGCGGCTTCCTCCGCGATGGCGAAATTGACGTCCATCTCCCGCGTGCCCAGAGGCCCGATGGCGCCGGGAGCGGAGGGCATGTGTCCGGGATCTAAGAATACGCGCAGGCCGGAGAGCGGCGAGCGCGGCGGGGCGGCAATGGGTGGCGCTTGGCGCAGGTCGATCCGAACGTAGGGGCCCTCGTAGTCCACGTGATAACCCCATAGGATCGCGCTGCGCTTGAAATTGATGCGCGCCTCCGCCACGTCCGAGGCGGCTTGCCGGAAGCTGATGGAGGAAACCATCTCGTCGTCCGGGCGATAAATGATCCAATTGTTGTGGGCGTGGGTGTAGTAAAACTTCAGAGTGAGGCTCCGCAAATCGTCCGCCTCGTCGACTTGGAACGGCACGCGGGTGTCAAGCGAAAAAAGAACGGATGTCCCTTCCGCAGACGGGCGCGTGGAGATGGCGCTGAGTTGCGCGCTGGGCGGAGGGGTTCCCTTGGGCAAATCCTGCAGATGGGCGTCCTCAAGCCAGCCGTCTTCGGATGGAGAAAGCCAAATCTTGTCCCAAATGCCTTTGCGGCCTACTATGACGAAAGGCATCCCTTTGAGAACTGGAAAAACATTGCCTTCATCGGGGCCGGTCTTGACGATGACGTCCTCGCTGTCCGTGGCCACGGCAATGCGCGGAGGAGCCTCGGCAAACGTGACCGTACCCATGGAGCGCGCCGAGGCGCCCGACCAGAAGCCGCCGATGCGGAACCGTACCGTGAAGGGCGATGCCCGATCGCCCGGCCGTACTTGATAAGCGCCCGCATAAAATCCCTCTCCGCTGGGGTCGCTCATGGGAAGCCAGCCGACCGTTGGAACCCAAAACGCGGCTTTTTGCCGCGGCGTCGCCTGCATGCGCGCCACAAGCCAGTCTCCGGGACGGAGGACCTCGTTTTCACCGGGAGACAGCGACGAAGAGACGATGGCCAGCGGGCTGAGCGGCAGTGGCTGCGGCGGAGGAGTCACGATGACGTGCCTGTCATAAGCGAAGGTTGTGGCGGAAGTTAGGAGTCGGCAATGAAAGGTGAAGCTTCCCGTGCTGACCGGAAGCCAGGAGACGAACGCTCCGTCTTTGTAGATGGGGACGGCCTGATTGTTGATGGTTAAACGTCCGTTGGGATCGGAGACGGAGCCGATGATGAACTCGTGCCCCATGGTCGGAAGAATCACTCCTTCCGTGGGATGAATGACTGAGATAGGCGCGGTCGACGGTGCCGGCGTCGGGAAGTCGAATGGCGCGGCGGACGCGATTTGCGGGGCGGCTAGGAGGAAAAAAAGAGGCGCGAACATTCTGTAATCTTACCTCTTTATTAAGGAAGTCTAGAAGTAAGTCCCGAAATAAATCCGGCGCGTGCGCGGCGGGGTCAGCGCGCGATCCAGGACCGCCTGCCCTTGTTTTAAATCGGAAAGTGGGACGCCGAACCGAGCAGAGAAAGTTCCGCGGTGCGCGCCTCGGCGCGCGCGGCTTTCAAGGAAGGAATCTTTTCCCGCGTAAATCATCACGTGGATGATGCGCGCCGCGTCGCCGGGCGCGCTTAGGAAAACCAGGTCTCCGGGCTTCATGCTTTTCGCGGAGACGGGCTGTGCGCGTCTTTTTTGATCCGCCGCGTCTCGAGGAATCGCGAGTCCGGCGACGCGGTAGGCCAGACTGGCGAGGCCGGAGCAGTCCACGCCCCAGGACGGTTTCGCCTGTACGCCCGAGCGCCCGCCCCAAACATAGCGCAGTCCCAGGAAACGAGATGCGGCGTCGAGGATTCGCTTCCGTTTGCTGTTGCTGCCGGTGGGTGACAGGGTTTCCAGCGCCGCAGCGGGAACTTGGGCTGTTTGCGAGTTGAGCAGACGGACGGTCGTTGTGCGGCCGCTTGTGGCCACGGCGTCCAGTTCGGTCCCGAGGGAGAACGCGACATTCCGACCGCTGGAAATTCCGTTCACGGCTCTGGTTTTCACTATGCGGTTGCTGGGCGGCGCCGCCGCGTACTCGAGGCTTTGCGCGCGAACCCACCCGGGGTATCCAATCCAGCGGTTTTTGGAAAAATGGAGCTGGTCCTCCACGTTTACTTGGGCCCAATTGTCCCGAACGGCGCGCACCAGTACGGGCTCACCGTAAATGACCTGGGAGAGCCGCCGAGAGTCGTGGCGGTTTAATGTGGAATGGGTTTCCGGCGCAGCCACGAGATCGGCGGCCGTCACGCCGATGTACATCCGGAGGTTTCCCAGCGGACCGATGAGGTAGGCGGCGCCTCTTTTATGCAGGAGCCAAACCTTTCGGAACTGTCGGCGGCGATAAATGCGGCGCGCACTTTTTGCGTTTGGAGCCGCAGGATCGAGCGCGATGACGTCTCCCGTGCGGGTAAATCCGACGACGAGAACCAAGTGCCCATTGGTTTTTGGAATGGGCGCGCCGGAGAGCTCGCCCGAACTAAACGAGATGCTGGTGACGACCGGGCGTCCCGCGGCAATTTCGTCTTGAAGCGCGCGTAGCGAATCTAAATACGAAAAATAGCCCATCAACCTTCCGGAGCCCGCGAAGGCGGTATTGAACGTCCAATCGCCAAATATCTCCGAGGTTTTGTCTTGGACGAGTTCGGCGACCTTGCGGGTCGGCAGGGTTTCGCCCCAATGCGAGAGCACCATGGCTAGGGAGGTCGGACTGCAGATGTCGCGGCTATATTTCGATTGCACCGTCATTTGGGAGCGCGGTGCGACGTGGATCTCGCGGACCCACGGCCCCTGAAAAAACGGCTTTTCCGCGGCCATTTTCCCATCCGACACGCTGATCGCAACGAGCTTTAAAAGGGCGCTAGCCGAAGCCGGCTGCCGGAGGATCACTCGATAACGGAAAGCCGAGGCTGGCCTTGGGAGCGTCAGGGTATCCGCGTTCACAAAACCGTAGGAGTTCTCTTGGCGTCCCGGAGACTGGAATTGGCCGTTCTCCCGGCGCCCAAGCTCAAACCAGGGGGACCAGGCGCGCTTGCCCGGTCCGGTTAGAAAAATTTTTGCCTGTAGAATCAGCGTGCCCGAGGATGGAATGGCGGCGTTCCAAGAACCGACGAGCCGGTCAAAGGGTTCGGGCGGGTTCAGAGCGGGAGAGACGAGTTCAGCGGCCGTTCCGGTGGTTTTGAATAGGCCTTCCGAGAATGGGACAGCCGTCAACCCCGCAACGCTGTCGCGTGCAACGTCGAGCGGAGTCCTGTGGACGATGGTGTAGGACATGCAGAAACCGGACTTCGCCGGCAATGCCAGAAGCCGGAAAAACAGCAACGCGCCGAAAAGGCGGCCTAGCGAACGAGCTTGTTTTCGGGTTTCCGCGGCGGATCGTTGGCCGGCCTGGGCGTGACCTTGGCGTTGTTCTTGAAGGCAGGCGCCAGCTCGGCGTTGATTTTTGCCCACTCCGGGCTCTCGTCGGTGGAGCCCACGATGGCGCCAATGGGACACTCCGGAAGGCAGACGCCGCAGTCGATGCAGACCTCCGGGTCGATGATCATGAAGCCTTCGTTCTTGTATTGGCCGGGGTGAATGCATTCGACCGGGCAAACTTCCACGCAGTCGGCGTAGACTTCGCCGAGGCATTTATCCGTGATTACGTAAGCCATTTCGCCGTTCTCCCTTCGGTAAAAGTGCTAAAATGCGGCTGCGCATGAATGCTAGCTTTTTTGCCCGATCCTGTCAATGCGCGATCCTAGCCTTTGTGGCGGCGGCACTCCTTTCATTTTCATCTCGGGCCGCAACGCCCGAAGTCAGCGCTTCTTCCTCCAGTTTTTCCTTAAACAAATTTTCAAGCGCTGTCTCCATTCATCCTAAACTAGCGTCGTTTTTTAAGCGCCTCTCCGAAATGGACTTGGAGGGCAGCGCATCCTTCAATTGGCGCAACGTGGGGCCGCGCTATCCTCAATACGAGGCCCAGATCCAAGACGAGGTGTATCTGGCGGACATGTATTTCGGGATCGGCGGGCCCATCGCGGACAATGTCCCCTTTCTCATCGAGTGGAACATGCCGACGTCCAGCCAGGGTCAAATCCAGTTGAGCCAGCTCAACGCCGAATACGACCGTCTGCCGCACACCCGTATCCAGGCGGGCAAATTTTTGGTTCCATTCGGGCGCTACAACGAGCTTTACCGGCCAGACGATTTTTTAACCGTCACGCGGCCTCTCTTATTTGCCTCTCCTGACAGCTTGGACTTGGTGGTTCGTCTCAATTCTCCGCGCCCGCCGTTGACGGTTGGTTATACCGACCTGGGCGGACGAATCAGCTATTACCCGCCCATCGACAAGTCGTGGATTCCCGATGAAATCACGTTTTTCGTAGTCAACGGCTTGGGAGAGGAAAATAATCGCCTGAGGACCTTCCCCAACACGGACAATCTCGGCGTTCCTCCCATCCCCGGAGACGGCACGAACATCGATTTCGGCCATCAGGACAATAATTTGGCGGACAACAACAACTCAAAGTCGCCCGGAGCGCGCGTGGTTTTCGCCCTCGGGGATTTGCGGCTGCCGTGGCCCATCCCGGAAAACGAGTCCAATTTAAACGGCGTGAATTTGGGCCTGTCCGCCATGGGGGGGGAATACAATCTGGAGCAGAACTTGAACTACCAGATATACGATGCCGACCTGACTTTCGACTATAAAGGAATAAAATTCGCGAGTGAGTATGTTTACAGCCTGAATCAGTTTTTGGCTCCGATAGAAATAACCCAAGGTTCTTTCGGGAGCGACACTTCCAACACAACGGTATCGCTGGGAGAGGATTTTGAGATTAATCAGGGTTACTACGTGCAGGCGGCGTTTCCTGTGATGAAAAAGCCGCCCTTTGGAAAAAGGCTGACGGGAATTGTGGTGTTTAATCAGATGTGGCGCCGAGGCCCAGCATTGGATTTATTTTTAAATCAGTATGCTAACGGCACGGAGTATTCTTCCTTGGATGCGCTTAGCCCTACGGGACCGCGGGTCACCACGCAGATGGATAAATATACTGCCGCGCTGAACTACCAAATTTCTGATCATTTTTGGCTGAAATTAGAGGGATCTTACTGGGTCCTTGGCCGCGCCTCGGATGGAAATGTTTATGCTCCGGGAAATTCAACGGCCGAGACAAATTCCGTTCTGGCGAGCCTGCCGAATTCCTTGGGCCGGATTAACGTCTATCAGACAGCCCTTTCGTTTGTGGTGGGATTCTGATGCTTCGGATAGCTCTGGCTATTCTTTTCGCGTCGGGAATGAGCGCGCGGCTCTGGGCCGGCCCGCTGGATTACCCGAACAAACCCTTTTCCGCGGCCGTTACGATGGTCAAGCGCGGGCCAATGGATACGGAATATCTCGTCAAATATCCGACCGCGCTCAAGAGCCTGTTCAAGCCGAACAACACGGTCTGGGGGCATTTTTTCGTTCCCAACGGCCCCGTCGGCAAGCGCTATCCGTGCATCCTGGTTCTGCCGGGCATGGCAGAGCCGAATATTTGGATTGAGAATCAGTTCATGAAGCGGTTCCGCAAAGACGGCTTCGCGGTAATGTGGATCGAGATGCCCTATCAGTTCCATCGCCGCCCGGCGCCGCTGGTCCCCAGCGGCCAGGTCTTTTTGGCCCACAGCGCGCGCGAGCTGGCGTTCAATTTCCGGGAATCGGTCCTCGATGCCAGGCGGACGCTGGCGTGGATTCGCAAAAACCCTTTCGTGGATCCGCATCGCATCGGAATTTTCGGTATCAGCTTGGGCTCTTTGGTCGGCGCGACGGTTTATTCGGTAGATCCAATCCCGAAATACGCGGTCTTTCTTTTAGGTGGCGCTGATTTCCCGCACTTGATAGAACACAGTGCCATGACGCGGGCATTCATCCGCAAGCTCAAGGTGACACCGGAAGAACTGTCCAGGGAGTGGCCTGGACTCGATCCCATTGACTACCGCGCGCAGAACAAAGGAAAAAAAGTATTCCTAATGAACGGGTGGTTCGACGAGATTATCCCCAGAATCTACGCCCGCAAGCTCAAATATGCTTTCCCGGACAGCCGGCAGGTTTGGGTGCCTTTCGGGCACTACTCGTCCATCGTCAATCTTTTTTGGTTGCCGCGCTACGTGGCGGATAAGTTTTTAAGGAATCTTTAGGGCCGGGCGGTAAAAATTCGGATAAAAGCGGCGGTGAGGATTGACAATCAGGATAAGCGGCCATAAACTAATAGTCATGGGCAGGAAGGGAGATTTATGAATCTAAAGAAAAGGCTTTTGATGGGGAGCACTTTTTTGTTTCTTTTAAGCATCGCCTGCATGGGAATGACGACCGGGATTGCCGGCTGTTCCGGAGGATGCAGCCAGGGAGGCGTCAGTTGCATGCCGCCCGCATCCTCTTCAACCCCGCCGCAATCCGTCATCAATCAGTGCACTCAGGAGCACACAGTTGCCTGCCAGAGCCAGACGAACTGCCAATGGACCTGCAGTTCGAACCCAAATATGCCGGCTAACGGGCAGTGCCCGGCGAATCAGTAGCTTGGACGCTCCGGATTAAGGCTGCGACAGGGTCGGGGTGCCGCCTTGTTGCTGCGGCTGGCCGGGCGGATTGTTGAGGATGGATTGAATCATCGCCCCGGCGTCGATTTGCGGCGCGCCGGAGCCGTTTGCGCCGATGAGCCCCGGCGGGAGTCCCAGCGCCGTTAGAACCATGTTGGCCACCGACGTCATGTTTTGGTTGTTGTTTAGGTAGTTGGAGGCGGCCGCGAGAACATCCGCGGGCGCATGAGTGACGACGTCCTTGGCAAAAGACTGGATGGCGGGCTGGCCCGCGTATTTGCGCACCAGAATGCGAAAATTGGGAGAGGCCGCGACGCCCCTGATAAAGGCGACGGGATCGTGGTTGTTCATGTAGTTGTAGTCGAGCTTCCGCAAATCCGGGTAACTCATCCAGTCGCGGCCGTATTGAGCGATGATCGGATATTTCTTGGTGTAGGCTATGGCCAGCGCCCTCACCTCGCTTTCGTGAGCGCGGCAGGCGGCCGTGAGCGACTCGTTGACCCGCTGGGCGGGCGAAGCCGCGGTGTTTCGCGGGGGCGCTTGGAATCCTCCTCTGATTAAGGACAGACCGCCGCTGGCGGGAGGCTGCGCCGCTTCGGGCGGGGGGGCAAGGGGAGGAGGCGTCGAGGCCGGCATCTGGCTTTGCGCGATGTCGAACCCGCTGAGGTTGGTCTTGGAGGAGTTTCGCATTTCTTGGCGGTAGCGGCCGTAGACGGCCAAAGAGACCAGGGCGGCCACGGCGGCGGCCAGGGCGAGAGGAGCGCCTGTGCGGCGTTTGGGCGCAGACGTTTGTTCTGAGTCCTGTTCTTCCATGGGGTTAGTTCCCGCGTTTGCGTTTTTTCGCGAAGCGCTTCATTTCCCGCTCCACCCGGGCCAGGTCGGCCTTGGAAATTTTCCAAAGCGGTTTGGGGGCCAGGATTTTTTCGATGCGCGAGAAAAGCTCCGGATCGATGAATGGGACGACTTTCCCGCTTCGGTATTCGGTCTCTTTTTCTTGATAAAGGCCCAGAAAAGTCTTGTCTCGGAACCAGGATTGCCGATTGGCCGCCGCCAATTTTTTAAGAAGACCGCGTCCGGGGCTGCGCTGAACGAACTCGAAGAAGATTCCGGACGGCGCGCGCCCGGGGAGAATCCATTCGCCGCTGAAGACCTGGATGAGATCCTCCTCGGCATCTTTGAGGATGGGCGTGATGAAGTTGACGCCCCTCTCTGAAGCATGGCGGTGAAAGGCCAGCAAATCCGGGGTGCGTAGCGCGATGTGCTGCCAATGGGCGCTGCCGCCGCGGTTCTTGAGCATGTCCCTCACGTGGGATTTCTGGCCCCTGGGCTCGCTGGGCTGCACCACGGCGATGATGCTCTGCCCCAGGCCGCGCGTTTTCTCGGCTTCTCCAATGCGCGCGGCGAAGGTCATGGATTCCTCTTTTGAGGCCCCGGGCCAACGGCTCCGCTTCTCGTAGAGAATGTCTCCGGAATCGACGCCGAAAATAATCCTAAACAGGGCGTAGGCGACTTTATAGAAGCGCGGCTCAACCAGGAAGGTCATGTGATCGACGACTAGGTTTTGGAACGGCTTTTTCATCGCAGGGCCTCCGGACGCTTCATTTCAAAGCAGTCTCCCGTTCGGGCGTACCACGCGCCGCCCATGCGGCCGACGGCCTTGAACTTTTCCCGGCCGATGGCTCGTCCGTCCCAGGGCGGCTCGGCTGCGTGGAAATGGACGACCTCGCCGATGACCAGGTGCCCGCCCAGGGGGCCGGAGCTCAGCGTCACGATCTGCAGGAGACGGCACTCCATTTGAATCGGCGATTCCTTGACGCGCGGCGGCTTGACCGCCGCGCTGGGCACGGGCGTGAGCCCCGCCTTCTCGAATTCACTGACCCCGTGGGGATATTCGGCCGAGGTCTCGTTCATGCGCGCGGCGTTCTCCTCGCTGACGGAGTTGACCACGAATTCTCCGGTCTGCCGGATGTTGACGAGCGTGTCTTTTTCCGCGCCGTGCCGGTTGTTGACCGGGGCGAAGCACACGCTCATGGGCTCGGCCGCGATGCCCGTAAAAAAGCTGAACGGGGCCAAGTTTAAGGCGCCCTGGGCGCCGATGGTGGAAACCCAGGCGATGGGCCGGGGCACGATGGTTTGAATCAGCAGGGCGTAGCGCTCGCGCGCGCTCAGGGTTCGCGGGTCCAGGTCCATGGGGTTTTAAGCCGAGGCCGTCTCCGAGCGTGCGGTTTTCGCCATTCGGTGCCAACTCAGCGCGTAAGCTTTGTCGCTGACCGCGAGCGCTTCTTTCGTCGGTTGCAGGCTTTCAAAATAGGTGTCCAGCATCACCGCCAAGTAGGAGGAAATTTTGCCGCGCGCCTTTCGGGATTCCAGGGCGGCGTTGCCTTGCGGGCTGTGAGGCAGAGCCCCGGGGTGGAAGGTCAGCGAGCCGGGCTCGATGACGCCGCGCCGGGCTCCGTAGGCCGTGTTGGAGAAAAACATCGCCTCGTCGCAATCGACATTGTAATGGGCGTAGGGGGCGGGAATGTCCTTGGGGTGCCAGCCTTCGACCTGGGACCGAAACGTGCAGACGGAAAAGCCGTTGTAGGGGGCCTGACCGGCCTGGAAGGTCTGCCGAGCCGGCGGCGCCGTGTGGATTTCCCTGGCGATGGAATGGTGAGCGGAACTGGCGAAGGCGAAAGGATAGAGCGCGCCCTCCCAGCCGGACAAATCGAAGGGATGATGGCCTAAAACGAGCTTGGTGACGCGTCCGCCACCGTGCTTGGTCCAGATGGCGTGCCGGCCCTCCTTGTCTACGGGATCGACGAAGCGCGGCGCGGTGATTTCCGTCTCCACAACCGGAGCCATGAGCGTCGCCTGGCCGTGAGAATTGAGGTAGTGCGGCGCGAAGTGAAGAGGGTAGAGGGACTCCATGATAAGAAAGAACGCCCGGGGGCTCTTGAGCCGCCACTGGACGGTCGTTCCTTTCGGGATAAGGAGATAATCCTCCGGGCCGAAGGGGACTTCGCCGTACTCGGAGGCCAGAACGCCTTCTCCTTCTTGGACGAAGATCGCTTCGTGGTTCTCCCCGTTGCGGAAAAATTCTTTTTCCGGCATGGAGCGCGACGGTTTCGAGACCGCAATGGCGGTCGCCGGGCCCCAAAGCAAGGTTTTGCGCGACCGGACGAAATCACCTCCGTAGGGAAGCCGGGCGGTCCTGATGTGATAGGGCTGGAGCGGCGCCTTGCGCGCTGGCTTGGGCGACAGATTAAAAGCGGCGGGCGCGGGAGGCGCGACGATTTCCGTCGGGTAGCGCCGCACGTGCATTTTTCGGGAGTAGGCGCCGGAAAATCCGTAGCTGCCGTGGATCTCCTCAAGAGCCAAAATGCCCGGCTTGGCGTAAAACTCCGTGTGGGGCGTCTTTGGAAGCTGTCCCCGCTTAAGGATGAGCGCCATTGATTCGGGCCTCGGCTTTGGAATATTTTAGATGCTTTTGAGATTTCGGAGTTCCCGCCGTCTGCCGCAACCGTCCCAGCTTTTCCACCTCCAGCTCAATGACGTCGCCGGGCTTGACCCAGCGATCGAGGTCGAGGCCGCAGCCGCGGTAATAGGTGCCGGAACCGAGGACGTCGCCGGGGTAAACGGTTTCTTCTTGGGAGATGTGCGAGAGCATGATGGGGAAGCTCCAATAGCGCCCGGAGGAGTTCCCTTCGCTCCACTTTTCGCCGTTGACGAACGCGGCCATGGCCAGATTGTCCGGATCGGGCAGTTCGTCTGCGGTGACGAGGCACGGCCCCAAGCCTGTGGCGAAATCCTTGCCCTTGGCCGGGCCCATGCGGCAGATCATCTCGTTTTTTTGGATGTCGCGAGCGGAGAAGTCGTTCATGATGCAGTAGCCCGCGATATGCCCGGCGGCCTCCTGCGGCGTCAGATCGCGCCCCTTCTTGCCCACCACGCAGGCGATTTCCAGTTCGAAGTCGAAGCGGCGCGTGTAGCTGGGCCAAGGCACCGTGTCCCCGGGACCGTAGATCTCGCGATGGTTTCCTTTATAGTAGACGGGCTGGTCGTACCAGGCTTCGGATAGGGGTTCGCCGCGGCGTTTGGAGCCCTGCAAGGCGTGATCTTCGAAAGCGAAAAAGTCGCGAAGAGCGCGCGGCCGGGGCAGGGGCGCCAACAGGCGGATTTCATTTTCGCGGTAGACAATCTTTTCGTTTTTCTGGCCGGCAGCCTTCTCGGCACCGCCGCCCAACCGTTGGATGAAATTTAGGGCGTCTTGCGCTGCGCGGCGGGCAGTTTCGCCCAAATCGAGGAATCCAAGCATATCCGAGGGCAGGAGCGCGTCCGCAAGCTTCGCAGGAGAGGTCTCGCCCTTTTCCTTTAGCGACGAGGCGTAGGCGGCGTTCAAATCGACGGTAAGACTGCCTGAGAGCGCGCCCAGGCGCTCGAAGGAACCCAAGGCGGTTTTCACCTCGAATGTGACGAGCTTCACGGTGAGCAGTATAGCCCTTTTTTTGGAAAGGCCTCAAGCGGATGATATAATGCGTTCGGGTCACCCGCTATGGACGATTCTTCTCTTTTAGTCCAGGAAAACTCCGCCGAAGACGTCGCGCGCGCCGCCGAAGAATGCCGCAACGCTTTCGCCCGTTGGCGGGGCTATTCCATCCGGGAGCGCGTCGAAATCGTCTCAAGAATTTGGAAAGAAATCCGGGCCAAGGGCGCGGAGTTCGCGCAGATTATTCATGAGGAAACGGGGAAACCGGCCCTCGAGGTTGAAACGATGGAAATGCCGGCTTTGGAAACCGTTGTCTCCTATTTCACCTCCAATGCACGCCGGATTTTGGACGACGCGCCGGCACGGCGCCCATGGTTCCTTAGCCACAAGCGCGCCTATGTCCGCCATCATCCCCGGGGCGTCATCGGAATTATCGCGCCGTGGAACATGCCTCTCCTTATCCCCTGGGGAGACGCCGTCCCGGCGCTCTTGGCGGGCAACGCCGTTTTGCTTAAGCCTTCGGAGAGGGCCTCGCGCGCGGCCCGCCGGCTTGCGCGCCTCGTCGACGCCACGGGGCTTTTGCCCAAGGGTCTTTTTACGGTCGTGACCGGAGGCATCCCGACCGGGGAAGCCGTCGTGAGCGCGGCGGATATGGTCGTCTTCACGGGCTCGCTGGAGAACGGACGGCGCGTGGCCGAGGCGTGCGCCCGGACGCTTAAGCCTGTCGTTTTGGAGTTGGGCGGGAAACAGTCGATGATCGTGCTTAAGGATGCCCCGCTTAAAAGAGCCGTCAAGGCGGCGATTTGGAGCGGGTTCTCCAATTGCGGCCAAGTCTGCACCGGCGTCGGGCGGATTTTCGTGGAAGAGGACGCTTACGAGGAATTCTCCAGCGGCCTCGTGGCGGAATTAAAAGAGCTGCAAAACAAGGCGTGGGCCGATTTCGGGCGCCTCGCGATTCCCGCCTACGCGCGCGTTATCCGCGAGATTCTCGAAGAGGCGGCCGCCTCCGGAGCGCGCATCGAGGGCGGAGAGATTTCTGATGAAGAGTCGGGGCTCGTGCGCCCCGCGATCGTTTTTGAGGCGAAGGCCGGCCTGCGCGCGGTGGAGGAAGAAGTGTTCGGGCCGGTGATTGCGCTGGTGCGCGTGAAAAGCGGAGAAGAAGCGGCCGCGCTGGTTAATCGCGGCAGGTTCGGGCTTGCGGCCAGCGTCTGGAGCCGGGATGTAAAGAAAGCGGAAAAACTGGGCGCCGCGCTCGAAGCGGGCATGGTCGGCGTCAACGAGACCGCGATCCATTATGCGGTGCCGTCCTTGCCTTTTTCGGGCATAAAATCCAGTGGCTTCGGACGGCGCCACTCCGATGAGGGGCTGAGGCAGTTTTGCTGGCCGCAATCGGTTCTCGTCCATGAATGGCCCAAGGACGCTGCGGATGTGTGGTACTTCCCTTCCGCCCCGTGGAAGACGCGGCTTTTGTCCCTAATTGGCCGCGGCCTGCGCCCGCGGTGACGCGGTGATTTTCGGCATCCACGCCTCCGTCCGCAACGGGCTGCTGGAATCCTTGTCCGAATCGCGGCCCCTGGGCGTCTCCACGCTTCAGATTCTGCCTTACCGACGCCACCATATCCCAGGGGCCGAGGAACTCGCCCAGTTTCGAAAAGCGCGCGAAAAGGCGGGTGTCTCGCGCCTCATCGTTCATTCCCGCTTCGTGCCCAGCTTGGGCTCCGGCGATTCGGAGCGCCGCCGGCGCTCGATAGAGCTTTTGTCCCAGGAGTTGGCGCTGGCTGGGTCGCTGGCAGCCGAGTGCTATGTGCTCCACGCCGGCGCCTATTCTACGGGAGATTCGCCGGAGGCGGCCGGTTTGCGCCTGGCTCAAGCCGTCCGCGAGGCCGTTTCAACGGCGGAGGCGACTTTCCCGATTCTTCTAGAGAACGTTCCCGGGGGCGGGCGTCGGATGGGCGCAGAACTTGAGGAACTGGCGCGGCTCTTGGAATCTCTGCGTCGGCTTGGAATTTCCAGCGGCCTTTGCCTGGACACGGCTCATGCCTGGGCTGCGGGATACGATCTTTCCTTAGAAGGTGGCGCCGACGATTTTATGAGCCGTGCCGAAAGCTTGGCGGGAGCGTCCGCAATACGGCTCTTTCATCTCAACGACACTCTCGCCGAAAGAGGATCCCGATTGGAGAGCCACTGGCATTGGGGGCAAGGGCGCCTTTCGGGCGGGACGGGAATCGCGTTCCTTCTGGCCCGCGCGGGCTACGAAAGCGTTGCGGCGATTTTAGAGACGCCCAAGGAGCCGGGCGCGGATGCGAGGAACTTGGCGTACGTGCGCCGTCTGGCCCGCAAAAGGGAGAGCGGGCGCTAAACGGCGACGCGCAGGCCTTCGCGCGCGACCACGACTTGGGTCGGGTAACCCTTTTCTTTCGCCCTTGAAGCGGCGGCGGCACCCATTTCGTCGATTTCTTGATCGGAATAGCGCGCGTCTTGGTGAAATAGGATGAGTCTTTTAACCCTGCAGGAGCCAGCGAGATCGACCGTGTCCATGAAGTTGGAGTGGCCGCTGCCTTCGAAATGGGGGTAGTCTTCGGAAGTGTAGCGCGCGTTGTGGATGACCAAGTCGGCACCGGCGTAAATCCTGGCGATTTTTTCGTCGTGGTCCTGTAGGGCCTGAGCGCGGGTTCCGTTGATTTCGTCGTCGGGACAATAGGCTATTTTCCGGCCGGCCGACTCCAAGATGAAGCCCAGAGTGGTGCCGGGATGATTGGCGTAAAAAGAGGTCATGGCAACGCCGGGGAAAATCTCGTAGCGTTCGCCGCGTAGTTCATAAAGGTCCATTTTCGCCCGGATTCGAGGTCCATTGCGGCGTCCCGCGGCTTCCAGGATCGGCCGCAGGAGATCGGCTAGGCTTTTGTCCGTCTCCGGCGCGCCGCACAGGTGTACCACCGATTCCGAGATGGCGAGAGGAGCAAGCTCGGCCAACCCTTGGACGTGGGCGGCGTGAAAGTGCGAAAGGAAGACCCATATTTCTTTGCGTTCCCCGGACGACTCCAACTCCCGTCCCGCGGCGATCGCGCCGGTCCCGGCGTCGAAGAGGAGCGTGCGCCCGGTGACCTCGACTCCCACGCAGGGGGTATTTCTTCCGTAGGCGGAAGGCGCTCGCTCCGTTTCGGAGCGGCTCCGGCTTCCCCAGATTGAAACGCGGAAAATCGGGTCGGGCGCATCGGAGAGGGCTTCCGGACCGGCTAAAAAAGGCGCGTGTTCCTTGGGAGAAAGAAGCGCGCCGATCTGCGAGGAAAATGTCTCGACATCGTAGGGTTTGGAAATAAAGAGATCGGCGCCGGATTCCTTGGCCCGTGTTCGGTCCGCGCTGAAGGATTTAGCCGAGACGATGGCGATCTTGACCCCGGGCAATGACGGATCGCTTTTGATTTGTCGGCAGAGGCTCAGGCCGTCTATGCCGGGCATCAGGATGTCTAGCACGACGGCGTCCGGCTGTGCTTGCCGGATACGGCCCAGGGCCGCGCGGCTCTCGGTCAGGAGCTCGACCTCGAAGCCGGCGTCCTTGAGCAGGGCGCGGGAGAGGTCCCCGGCGATGTCGTCGTCGTCCACGATGATGATTTTACCGGCCATGCGGCTCTATCTTATAATAAATGAACTCGGCCGTCCGCGGCCGGGACAAAATATGCGAGTTATTTCCGGAGCCGTTCGAGGCCGCCATTTGAGCGCCCCGAATAATCCCGGCCTGCGGCCGATTTCGGCCCGCATCAAAAAATCCCTTTTTGACATTTTGAAGGGAATGATCCCGGGCGCCAAGTTTTTGGATCTTTTCGCCGGCAGCGGAGCCGTGGGCTTGGAGGCTCTATCCCGGGGCGCTGAGTCGGCCTTTTTCGTGGAGAAAAATAAGGTGTGCCGCGATGCGATTGAAACGAACCTTCAGAGAGCCGGCCTTGCGGCCAGGGCTAGGGTCTGGCCGGGGAATGTTTTGGAGGACTTATCGTGGATTCCGTTTCGTGCGGGAGTTTCCGCGTTCGACATTGTTTTTTTGGGGCCTCCGTATAAGGATGAGGAGAAAAGGCCGCTGGCCTATTCTTCTCCGGCGCTGGCTCAGGTCGTGCGCGCCGGAATTTTATCGCCTCGGGCGGTTGTCGTCTGCCAGCATCACATCAAAGAGAAGGTCGCCGCTCCCGACGGTCTCGTTCGAATCAGGCGTGAAAAATACGGGGATACGATCCTTGAATTTTTCCGACCGGGCCGGCCTCAGCCGGGATTGTAGCTCCAGAGAGCCTGCGTGGCTCCGGTTTCTCCTGCTTCGATGGCCACCAAGCCGCCGGTTCGTATCTCGAAGTTCCGGCCGGAAAATAGGGAGGCGAGTTCGCCGAGTTGGGGCTGGTGCCCGACGGCCAGAATTTGATCCAAGCCGCGGCCTTCTTTTTTTAAGAGCGGCTCGAGTTCTTCCGCCGTGAGCACGTTGCCCAGGGGCTCATAGAGCCGCAAGGCATGGGGCTTCGGCAGGGCCGCGTTCGCGATTTCCGCCGTCTGTCGCGCGCGAAGCAGAGGACTGTGCAGGATGAGCTGCGGCCGCCCTCCCCGGCGCAAGAGCTCATCAATGCTGGCCTTGATTTCGGCCTTGCCCGATTTGGAGATGGGGCGCTCGGCGTCCGTTGCGACCCCAGCTTCCTGGGCCGACAAGGCGTGGCCGTGACGTAGCAGGTAGATGAACATGCCGCTAGCCTACAAAAAATAGCGCAGCCGGAAAAAGACGCGCTCCAGAATCTTTTCCCGGAGCGGCCGCCGCCGCCATTCGTCCAGGCGTATTTCGCGCGAATTGGCCATGTCGGTTGAAAGGATGCCTGCAAGGCGGCTGGAAAAATCCGGATCAAGAACGTGCAGATTGACTTCGAGGTTGTGCAGCAGGCTGCGGCGATCCATATTATAAGATCCGACCGCGCTCCAACGTTCGTCCACCACCGCGGCTTTTTCGTGGAGCAGGGGTCCGCCCCATTCAAAGATCCGGACGCCCCGGCTCAAAAGATAATCATAGCGGCTGCGCGCCGCCAGCCAGACGGAAGAAATATCGGAGGTTCCCGGCGCGAGCAGCTTTACGCGCACGCCGCGCCGAGCCGCCGCCGCCAGGGCTCTCCTGAGCCGCCGCTCGGGAAGAAAGTAGGAGTGGGCGATGAGAATTTCTTCCCGCGCCGCCCGGATGGCGCGCAGGTAGGCGCCGCGGATGATGGTGCGGTGCAGGAACTCCTGGTTGGCGGCGACCCAGACCAAGGATTTTTCCGGGAACCGGGGCTGTTCGGGCTCGATGAGAGAAAAATAGGATCCGGTTTCTTTGAACCACACGTTTCGGAAGAGCCGATCCAACTCGTGAGCGGCCGGCCCGGAGACGCGGAAATGCAGGTCGCGCCAGCCGGAACTTCCGGAATCTTGGGGAAGATAAACGTCTGAGATGTTGACCCCTCCGGTAAAGGCAATCCTTCCGTCTACGGCCAGGATTTTGCGGTGGTCCCGGCGCCACCAGGACCAGCGGGCGCGCCAGGGAGCGACCGGATGGTACTCCAGGATTCGGACGCCGGCGATGCGCAGATCTTCGAGCAAGCGCCGATCGAGGGCGAGCGAGCCAAGTGAGTCGTAGATGAGTCTCACGGAAACTCCCCGCAGCGCCGCCGCGGCCAAGCGGGCGGCGAACTGGCGGGAAACGCCGCCGTCGAAAATGTAGGATTCCAGGTGGACCGTTTTTTGGGCGTCGTCGATGGCGCCCATCATGGCACCGAAAGCCGGAGCGCCGCCGGGAAAAATGTCGATCTCGTTGCCCGGCTGGTATCGGTCGGGGCGGCGGGTGAAAATCCCCGAGCCGGGCGGCGCGCGCCGCAGGAGGGGCCGCAGCTTTCCGTTCTCCACCGTGATTGAATTATAACCAAAATGGTAGAATGGCGCCGCCGTTCTTTTAAATCCAGGAGATATCGATATGCGTTGTCTTGTGGATCTGCTTGAGTCGTCCATCGCGAAAAAAATCAGCGTGGCTCTGGCCGGAATTCTGCTCGTGGGATTTCTCGCCGTTCATCTGGCGGGCAACCTTTTTCTCCTTGAAGGTCCCCAGGCTTTCAACGGGTATGCCGAGCATTTGGCGAACAATCCCCTTTTGCCCGCGGCCGAAATCCTTCTGGCCGCGCTTTTTCTATGGCACATAGCCGCAGCGCTGGTGACCCGGGCGCAGAACCGCAAAGCCCGGCCGGAGGGTTATCAGAGCCAGCGCGCTAAGGGCGGGCGGACTTGGGGATCCCGGAGCATGACGGCAACGGCGCTGCTTCTCCTAGCTTTTTTAATCGTCCATCTGAAGTCGTTCCGCTTCGCTTCGGACCGGAGCGATCTCTACGCTCTCGTTATGAAGGATTTTCAGAATAAATACTATGTCGGCTTCTACGTCCTGGCCATGGGCGCGCTGGCGCTGCATTTAAGCCATGGCATTCAAAGCGCTTTCCAGACTTTCGGGGTGAACCACCCGCGCTACACGCCGTGGATTAAGCGCACAAGCGTGGTCGTCGCCGTCCTGCTCGCGGCGGGCTTCGCTTTTTTGCCCGTTTGGGCTCTGGTCGCAGGAGGCGCGCGATGACTCTCGATGCGAAGGTTCCCTCCGGCCCCATCGAAAAGAAATGGGACAAACACAGGTTTGACATGAAGCTGGTCAATCCGGCGAACAAACGCAAGTACGACATCCTGGTGGTAGGGACGGGCTTGGCCGGCAGCTCGGCCGCAGCCTCTTTGGCGCAGTTAGGATACAACGTCAAGGTGTTCTGCCTTCAGGACAGCCCGCGCCGGGCGCACTCCATCGCGGCCCAGGGCGGCATCAATGCCGCTAAAAACTATCCCAACGACGGGGACAGCGTCTGGCGGCTGTTCTACGACACGGTCAAGGGCGGCGACTTCCGCTCCCGCGAGGCTAACGTCTACCGGTTGGCTCAAATCAGCTCATCCATCATCGATCAGTGCGTGGCCCTGGGCGTTCCTTTCGCCCGCGAGTACGGCGGGCTTCTGGCCAACCGCTCCTTCGGCGGCGCCCAGGTATCGCGGACCTTCTACGCCCGCGGGCAGACCGGGCAGCAGTTGCTTCTGGGTGCCTATTCCGCGCTCATCCGCCAAGTCGGCCTGGGAAAAATCCAGATGTTCACGCGCCGTGAGATGCTCGACTTGGTGGTCGCCGACGGCGCCGCCCGCGGCATCATCTGCCGCAATCTCGTCACGGGCGAGTTGGAGGCCTACTCCGGGCACGCCGTGCTCCTGTGCACGGGCGGCTACGGCAACATGTTCTATCTTTCGACCAACGCGGCCGCCAGCAACGTCACGGCGACGTGGCGGGCCTATAAGCGCGGGGCGTATTTCGCAAATCCGTGCTTCACCCAGATTCATCCGACCTGCATCCCCGTGACCGGGGAGCATCAGTCGAAGCTGACGCTCATGAGCGAGAGCCTGCGCAACGACGGCCGGGTCTGGGTTCCCAAGAAAAAGGGCGACACCCGCGCGCCGGAATCGATTCCAGAGGCCGAGCGGGATTACTACCTCGAGCGCAAGTACCCCAGCTTCGGAAATCTGGTCCCCCGGGACGTGGCTTCGCGCAACGCCAAGCAGGTCATCGACGAGGGTCGCGGCGTGGGAACGACGAAACTGGCTGTCTATCTGGATTTCGCCGACGCCATTCGGAGGATGGGCGAGAATGCCATCCGGGAGAAGTACGGCAACCTCTTCGATATGTACGAGCACATCACGAACGAGAATCCGTACAAGACGCCCATGCGCATTTATCCCGCGGTCCACTACACCATGGGCGGCCTTTGGGTGGACTACAATCTGATGACCACCATCCCCGGGCTTTTCTGCTTGGGCGAAGCCAACTTCTCGGACCACGGATCAAACCGCCTGGGCGCGTCTGCTCTGATGCAGGGATTGGCCGACGGTTACTTTATCATCCCTTACACGCTGGGAGGCTATTTGTCCCAAGGACCGCTGCCTAAGGTGGGAACGGATCATCCCGCGTTCCGCCAGTCGGAGAATGACGCCCGCGGCCGCATCGATAAAATCCTGGCCGTCGGCGGCAAGCACAGTCCGGCTTCCTTCCATAAGAGGTTGGGAGCCATCATGTGGGATTACTGCGGCATGTCGCGCAGCGAAACGGGGCTGCGCAAGGCCTTGGTCGAAATTCCCAAGTTGCGCGATGAGTTCTGGAAAGGCGTTTCTGTCCCGGGGGGCGGGGAAGAGTTCAACCAGACCTTGGAGCGCGCAGGCCGGGTCGCGGACTTTTTGGAGTTCTCGGAGCTGGTGGTCAAGGACGCCTTGGAGCGCCGGGAGTCCTGCGGCGGACACTTCCGCGAGGAGTCCCAGACTCCGGACAACGAGGCCAAGCGCGACGACGCGAATTTCTCGCACGTCGCGGCGTGGCGTTACCAGGGCGCGGGCGCCGAGCCGGAGCTATGCAAGGAGCCGCTGGAGTTTGAGCATGTTCATCTGGCGCAAAGGAGCTATGTATGAGCGCAGGGCAAGCCGGAAGCGCGGGGACGATGCATTTCACCCTAAAAATTTGGCGCCAGAAAAGCGCCAAGGACGCGGGCCGCTTCGTGTCCTATGAAGTCTCGGGCGTCTCCCCCGACATGTCTTTCCTCGAGATGCTCGATCTGCTCAATGAGGGGCTCATCGCCAAAGGGGATGAGGCCGTCGCTTTCGATCACGACTGCCGCGAGGGCATCTGCGGCATGTGCAGCCTGGTCATCAACGGCCAAGCGCACGGTCCGGACAAGAACACCACCGCCTGCCAGCTCTACATGCGCCGGTTCCAAAGCGGAGACACCATTACCGTCGAGCCTTTCCGGGCCCGCGCGTTCCCGGCGCTTCGGGATTTGGCGGTGGACCGCTCGGCGTTCGACCGCATTATGGCCGCGGGAGGCTTCATTTCAACCAACACCGGGTCGGCGCCCGAGGCCAATTCCGTTCCCGTGCCCAAGCCGAAGGCGGACGCGGCGATGGACGCGGCGACCTGCATCGGCTGCGGCGCCTGCGTCGCAGCCTGCCCCAACGCGGCGGCCATGCTCTTCGTCGCGGCCAAAGTTTCCCATATGGCGCTGCTGCCGCAGGGACAGCCCGAGCGGGAGCGCCGGGTTTTGGCGATGCGCAAGGCCATGGATGCGGAGGGTTTTGGGAACTGTTCCAACGAGTACGAGTGTGAAGCCGCTTGCCCCAAGGGCATCAGCGTGTCCAATATCGCGCGCCTGAATAGGGAATATGCGCGCGCGGCCCTCTTCTTCGCGGATCACGCCGAGTCCGGCAAGAGCTGAGGCCGGGTCTGTCCGCATGGAGCTGCGGGAAAACTTCGGCGTGGCTCCGGCCAAGCTCCAGGACGTCTTGTCCCGCATGAAGCGACTGGGCGTCGATGCGTCCGTCATTGCGGAATCCTTTTCGCGGGGCGGCGGGCCGGGCGGACAAAAAATCAACAAGACTTCCAATTGCGTCAGGCTAAGCTACGCGCCGCTGGGATTGTCGGTGCGGGTTCAGCGGGAGAGAAGCCGGGGCCTCAACCGTTTTTTGGCCTTGCGCGAATTGGTGGATCAGATTGAAATGAAGCTCTCGCCGCATACATCCCGTAAGTTCAAGGAGATCGCGCGCCAGAGGCGGCGTAAGGCGCGGCACCGCCAAAGATCGGCGGCAAAATACGCGGAAGAGAGTTCCCTGGCGTGAAATATTTTACCGTGGAGCAAGCTGAAGCCCTGATCCCGGAGTTTGAACGGATTTTTTCGGACATCGCGGCGCTGGCGGATCGCGCCGAGGCTAAGGCCGAGCTTGCGGGGCGACTGGAGCAGTCTCAGGGCCGTCCCGCGGAGTTGGAAATTGAGAAGGCCCAAATCCGGTTCTTGGCGGGACAAATTGACGCGCTTTTTCAAAAGATTGCCGACACCGGGGCCCTGCCCAAGGGCTACAATCCGCCGCTTGTGGATTTTCCGTTTCGCATGGACCGCGAAGAGGTTTACTTGTGCTGGAGCGCCGGCGAAAAGAAGATTAGCTACTACCACGGCATCGAGGACGGCTTTACCGGACGCCGACCCCTGCCGCCTGCCTAAAGTCAATCTCCGGGAAGCTTGAAACGGTAGCCGTAGCGCTCGACGGTCTCAATCCAGCGTCCCGCGCGCACGCCAAGGGCTTGGCGCAAGCGGCTGACGCCCACGTCAATGGCGCGGGTGTTCGCGGTTTTGTCCATGCCCCAAATCGTTTCCAGAAGGTAGGGGCGGCTGAGCGTGCGCCCGGCTTTTCTCATCAATAAATCCAGAAGTTCAAACTCGCGCGGCCGCAATTGGGCGATTTTTCCGCGCACTCGGCATTGCCGGGCGCCAGGATCGAGGAGAATGGGCCCGATTTCCAGCACGGGACTTTCCTCGCCGTGAGCTTGCCTGCGGCGCACGACCGCCCGGATGCGGGCGGCCAACTCCTGCGGCGCGCAAGGCATTTGGATGAAGTCGTCGGCTCCCGCGTCGAACATCTCCACAATGCGGCTCTCCGGACAATTGCCGCGGCTGAGCACGACGACCGGAAGGTTTTCCGCGAACCTGGTCTTTCGGATCATGGAAATCCAGGCGGGCGCGGACATGTCGGGAAGATCTTTTTCCAGAAGGGCCAGTTCAACCCCCGCGCGCCCCGCTGCGGTTTTTTCCAGCATGATTTTCGCGGCCTCCACGCCGGTGGGGCACGAGGACGCGGAATAGCCGGCCGCCGCCGCGGCCGCGCGGCCAGTCTCTTGATCTTCGGGCATCAGCCCAATGAGTAGAAGTTGCCGACTCATAGCGTCAAAATCTTACCGTAAAAATAGCTGATATTCAAGGAAATTTAATTATAAATATTAAATGCAAATAATAAAAATACATTTATTATTTTAATATTATTTTTGCTTATAAATGTTACAAATTAGTTTCTCTTGTGAAATTGTGGTGCAACCGAAAACATCTATATATATGAAAGATTCAGTCAGCCGCAGAATGGAGGAGGGCGCATGTACCGGATTATGGTGGTTGAAGACGACGAGATTCTCAGACAGACGTTCCGCGACGTGCTCAAAGCGGACGGTTTCGAGGTTTTTCTCTGCCCCGACGGCGCTTCCGGCCTTCAGGGCGTCAAAACTTATCGTCCCGATTTGATTCTCCTAGACGTCAATCTGCCGGATATGAGTGGGTTCGACGTTTGCCGCGGGCTGAAGGCGGATCCCATCGCGAAAAGCGTGCCGGTCATCATCTTGACCGGCCATGCCCGCGACGTGGCCGAGCGTGTGCGTGGGCTCGACGTGGGCGCGGAGGATTATTTGTTCAAGCCGGTGAGCCCGAGGGTTTTGGTCGCCCGCATCCGTTCCATTCTGAAAGTGTCCTTGAGGCCCAACTAAATGAACCAGCGCGGAAACGGGAATCCCTTTTCTGCCGTGCTTCCCGGCACGGGGAAAGGGCTTTTCGTTTTCGCGCTTTTCGCCATGTTTTTTAGCGTTTCCTCGGCGCGGGCCGGGCAGAAAATGATCGGCTCGACCGATGACATCCCTCGCAACCTGATCGCCAACGCGGGCGGAATTTCTTCCGGAGGCTCTTATGTTCTCGACGGATCCATGGGCGAGTTCGGGGTGTCGACGGATCCTTACTCTTCTTCCTCCAGCTATTCTTTCGGTCCCGGGCTGGAAAATGTCTTCTCCCAGCCGGGCAGTGTGACGGCGATTTCCACGGCCGCTCTCTCCACATCTACCGGCACCCTGATGCTGACGTGGACCGCGCCGGGCTTTGACGGCGGCGTGTCTGGAACCACGGAGAGCGGCTATTACCGCATCGACTACTCCTCGGATCCGGCCCAAGAGGCTCAGTTCGGCCCGACCGCGACGACCAATTACGCCTTCGTGGTGCAATTCCCGACCGCGACAGCGGCGGGCCAAGCCCAATCCTACACCCTGCAAAATCTCGCTCCCAACACGACCTATTACGCCAAGGTTTACCTCGGCGACGAGACTAAGTTTTTCGCGGAGACTTCGTCGACCGCGTCCTATTCGACTTT
This sequence comes from Elusimicrobiota bacterium, assembly GCA_027451985.1. GTDB lineage: Bacteria > Elusimicrobiota > Elusimicrobia > UBA1565 > UBA9628 > JAGWJU01. Next base: position 3,417 of record DAIDHS010000016.1, on the reverse strand, counting down.
GGCCAATCTGCCGGTCTCGCCCGTCTTGGCCGGCGTGTCCTACACGAGCGCGACTTTCACCTGGTCTTTCCCCGCCGCATCCGGGACTGCCGCGGCATTCGAAGTGACGGCCGCCAGCCAGACAGCCCAGCTATACAACGGTCCCGTCGTCAATTCCGCGATGACTTCCAATGGGGGAACTTTGCAGTTGACCGTGAGCGGCCTTTTGCCAGGCGGAACTTATTACTTTAACTTGGCCAGCCTAAATTGGCAGGGCTTGGCGAATTTCGAGACGGTCATTGAGACGGTGACGCCGGCGGAGAGCATCCAGCCCGTGAATTTGGTCTCGGTTTCATCGGCGCCGCTGGCGCGGACCATCACTTTGACTTGGACGTGGTTCAGCCCGACGCCGCCCAACCAGAATGGCGCGCTGGTGCTGGTCAGCAGCATGCCCATTTCGGCCTCGCCGGTCAACGGCCAGGCCTACGCGCCGGGCGACGTTCTTGCGGACGGCTCGGTCGTGGCTTCAACTGAAACGGGCTTGGCCGCAGGCGTGCTAATCTCGACGCCGTCGTTTATGAAAGCAGGCCTGACGCTTGATGCGACGGAATATTTCGGCATCTATAGCGAAAATACTCTGAATGCTTATTCCATCGGCGTGACGACCTCGGCGGCGCTGGATCTGCCGCCCTTGGCGCCGGCGGGCATGGCCGCGACCATCAATCCGAGCGCGAGTTCCATGACCATCACCTGGGCGCAGGTCAAGTCCAAGACCGATGGGACAATGTTCCCGGATCCGTCGGCGCCAGATGGCTGGGCTCTGAGCGGCTATGACGTGTATCGCTCGACGGGACTGATCAGGCCGAGCTGGGTCCTGGTTTCGACCCTGCCGGCCAGCGCCGTCAGCGACCAAGAGGCCATGGCGCCGGCTGGGCTGGTCTACTACTACAAAATTGTCTCTCGGGATTCCTTCCCCGGGGAAACTACGGACGCCGCGATGGCCGTGGATACGGAGGGCAATCTCTACGCGCTTGATTCGGACAACATTACGCGCATTGAGATTCCCGCGAACATCGCCAACATGGTTCAGCCCAACGGCAACTCATCTGGTGAGCCTCTTTTAATCCGCGCCGTGGATCAGCCCCAGGATATCGTTGCTTCTCCTTATATATTCAAATCCGTGAATTTTGAGCCTTATCAAGCTCCGTCCAATGAGGAGGTCAAGAACATGGCTCTGCCGTCCAATGCCATGTTTGATTTGGCCCTCGGCTATCAGGTGCAGAACGGCCAAATCGTGGCCGAGGGCGTTGCCCGCTCGGCGCCTCTGTCCGTGTCCAACGTCCCCTTGGGGCTTTTCTGGTACAACGGACAGCAAAACATCAACGCCGACGGAACCGTGGACACCGTTAATCAGGAAGTGACCGGCCAGGTGGGTATGTTGGGAGATTTCCGCCTGCAGTCCTACGTGGCGCCTGCGGACGCTTCGTTTGATCCCAGTTCCGACATGTCCACAAAGGTCATCACGCCCACCGTGGAGAGCTGCTCGTGGCGTTCCAATAATTCCGAGCACGGCTGCGACGACCACGTGGAATTTAATTTTGGCAATCCGCAGGATCTGAATTATTCCGGTGAGATTTATGACGTGCGCGGATTCCACGTCGCGGACATGGGTAATACCGGGTGCTCTAACGGAGGCGGCCTAGGAACTTTTAAGGTGTGTCTGACCTGGGATGGGCGCGGCTCCAATGGCGAAATCGTGGCGCGAGGCGTCTACATTTATGAAATCAAGGTCGGCGGCCAGACCTGGACCGGGACCGTGGTGGTGATCCGCTGATGAAAACCGCGAGCGGTCGGCGAAGCGTGGTCTTGGCCCTAGGCTTGGCAGTCCTAGCCCCCGTTTCGGCCCTGGCCGCTTTCGATGATTTGGGCGCCGGGGCGCGCGCGCCCGGCATGGGCGGCGCCTTCGTATCCGTCGCGGACGACGTCTACGACATCTACTACAACCCGGCCGGCTTAGCCACTCTGAGCCGGCCCAGCCTGGGGGCGTCTTATTCGCTTCTGGATGTCGGCCTGACGGACGGTTCGAGTCTCGGCACTTCGTTCTTGGGTTATGCGCAGCCGCTGGCGTGGAAAAAGGCGAGCGAGGGGACGTTGGGCTTGGCTTGGAATTCGTTCTCCTTGAATAATTCCCTTTACCGGGATGACAGCTTTTATCTGTCCTACGGCCGCCAGCTTCCGTATTATCCCTTCGGCGGCGATCTTTATTTGGGAGGCAGCCTTAAGTACCTGCGCAGCTCGTTTGGAAGCTTTGGGGGCAATCTTCTGGATAGCTCTGGCCAATACAGCGCGCAAAATTCGATTTTGAACGGCTCCAGCGTGCAAAGCGCCTTCTCCGGAGATTTGGGCGTCCTCTATAATTTCGCGCGGCACTATTCCTTCGGCGCGGAGGCGACCAACGTCAACCAGCCAAACGTCGCCTACGACCCGAATAACCCGGAGACCTTGCCGATGGCGTGGAAAGCGGGTGTGGACTACCGCAGCCTCATTTCGAACGTGGTCGTGGAGTACGACAACGAGGCTTCGCCTTATTTCACCCGCGAATCCATCGGCACTTTGGCGGCCGAGCGCTGGTTCCCCATCCGCTTCTTCGGAGATTTCGGCATCCGCGGCGCTTTAAGCCTGGGGACGCCCAGCTTCACCCAGTTCGCGGCCGGTATTTCCTACCGTACGACGCGTTTCGAGGCGGACTACGCCTTTGACATGCCAATAAACAGCGTCTCGGGCACGGCCGGTGATCAGCGCATCGCGCTGACGTTCCGCTTCGGCAAGCCCTCCGAAGAGGAAGAGTCGGTTGAGATGGTGCTGGAAGCTATGGAGCGCCTGCGCGAGGGCAAGAGTGCGATTTTGACCGCGTCGTCCCAGGGGTTGAGCGCGGAAGACCAGGCTAAGCTCAACGATTTGCTGGCCCAGGCGCGCCAGGCGGAGGCCTCGGCCGAGTATAAGAAGGCCGTCGACACCTTGAGCCAGGCCATGGCCATCGCGCCCTCGGATCCGAATCTGCTGCGTGAGTTCGGCCGGTTGCATTTTGTGGCCCAGCTCTACCCCGTTCTGCCCGACTATAAGACCGATCCGGAGCAGGTAGAGCTTCACCAGGGTGTGCTGGCCTATGTGAGCGGGGACGACCGCACCGCCATCGAGGACGTGTCCCGCGCTCTGGCCATTCGGCCGGACGACCAAGGCTTGCGTGTGTTCTTTGAGGAGCTCCAGCGCTTGACCGGCATCACCGAAGTTGCCAAGGCGGCGCCGGTCGAGTCGCAGGACGTCGCCGCGACTTTGACCCGGGCCGATGACGCCATCCGAGACCGGCAGTACCGCCTGGCCTTGGACTTGGCCAACAAGGTGATGGTGTCCCAGCCCAATAATCTCGAGGCTTGGGAG
>DAIDHS010000015.1 GCA_027451985.1 Elusimicrobiota bacterium | reverse complement strand
GGATGAGATTGAGCCTTCTCAGGTCGCACGCATTGAGGCCTGGCTCAATCACAGACCAAGAAAAGTCTTAAACTTCAGAACACCCAGTGAGGTCTTCAACTAATTCACTGGTGCACTTGCTCCTTGAATTCACCCTCGGCGCACTGAGAGTTGCATTTGCGCCGCGGCTGGAAATTAAGGACAATACCCGGCATGAATCCGGAAAACCGCCGGGATTACCTGGAGCGGCTCATCATGGGGCTGGAGCAGACCATAGAAAACATGACCTACGAACTCCAGTATTATGAGCCCGGGGATTTGCAGCTGCGCTATGCCAAGAAATTCCTGGCTTCCTGCGAAGAGAATCTTGCCAAGGCGCGCAAGGAACTCGCGGAGTTGGGGCCTGCCGAGCCCGGTTCTCCCAAGCCGCGCCCGTACGAATAGCGCCTTTTTAGATAAGGAGTGGGCCGTGCAGGATTCGAACCTGCGGCCTTCCGCGTGTAAGGCGGACGCTCCACCGCTGAGCTAACGGCCCGGGAGCGGGAAGGTCTGCGGGGAATCGGCGCGGCTTACTGGACTGTCCCTGAGACGCTCACGTATTGGGTGATGGACGCCATTGCGGAAGACACGAAAGCGCTTGCCGTAACCGTGCCGGAAACCTGCGCAGTCCCCGTCGGTTTGCCATCGGCGCCATACACCGTGCCGCTACCTGAGACCGTCCCGATACCGGAGACGTTCCCAGAACCGTAGAAGCACTGGCCACTCATAAGAATATTTCCGGAAACCGGAATGTTGCCATGAACCCCGCCAGGCCCGGAAACATCCACCGTGCCGTTGAGCATGACTCCTCCTGACATGAAACCAGGAGCGCCGTTGGTTTGACTGCAGAAAAAGTCGCCGAAGCCGGAGACCGTGCCCCCGCCGCTGACCTCTCCCTCCGATTCAAGGCTGACGAACGCGGGCTTAAGGGACGCCGCAGAAGAGCGAGGGAGGGGCTTGAAATCCTTCATGGCCTTAACCGAAATAGCGTTAAGGCTGGCGGCGAAAGATTGCCTCGCTACGACAGACGGCTCCTGAGCGCGAGCAGAAAACCCGGCCACCGCGACCGTCAGAATCACCAATTGAACAAAATACGCTTTTTTCATGCCTGCTTGCCTCAGAAAAGATACGAATTATTTAGCTACTTGCGCAACCACGATCGCCACCGTATTTCTGATACTGGGCTTTGATATATATACGCTTAAGCACCGCGAAGAACTGCTGGTTTTAGCTGCGACCACTTAACTCCAGCGAATCAGAAGCAATTGACATTATTGCCGGGCGTAGAACCCAAACCTAAATCGATACATGGGTTGGGGTCTGTTGGACTATTAGCGATTAGGCTCGACTGCGCTCCACCACCAGCAGTATAAGTTAACGTGTAATTGCCGAAACCCGTGGGAGCACCGATACGGGTCAGCGTTAAGCTCCAACCGCTCCCACTGGTAATGATGCTTCCAGGAGTAAAATTACTCAAGGTCGGATATGCACCGCCACTATTAGTGCACACGTCTAAAAGGCAATTACTAGTAAGTGAACCCGTGTAGTAGTTCCCTGCCTGCGCATCATAGCGCTCCTCCGAGCCGCGGATGGTGTCGAAGGTGCTGGTCGCTTCGGCAGCGCGGCTTTTCTCGACGACCTTGAAGTACTCCGGTATGGCAATGGCGGCCAGAATTCCGATGATAAGTACGACGACCAAAAGCTCGATGAGCGTGAAGCCTCCCCGTGCGGCCCTGGAGCTCCCCGGCATGCATCCTTCATTCATGTCTCTATCCCCTGTATGCGGAACTTCCAATATCGAAAAAATTATAACAGAGTTTTTCCGTCTTTTCCAGGCTAATCAAATTTAGCATAAAATTCAGCATTAATTCGACCACGCGGGCGTAATGCTGTTGCCGGGAATATCCGAAACGACATGCGGCGCCGAACCGTCCGCGTCCATCATGAAAATCTGGCTGCGGCCGTTGCGCGTCGAGGAAAAAACGATGAAGCGGCCGTCCGCGGACCAGCGCGGGTCCTCGTTGGCCCCCTCCCCGTGGGTAAGCCGCCGAACCTGGGTTCCGGTCACGTCGACCAGATAGATGTCCAGATTGTCGCCCATGTTCGCACGGCCGGAAAACGCGATCCAGGCGCCGGTGGGCGACCACGCCGGAGAATCGCACCACGCCAAGCTCGTGATGCGAGTCGCGGAGAGAGTCGTAGTGTCCATGAGGTAAATCTCCGGATTGCCGGATACGTCCGAGACGAAGGCCACTTGCGCGCCGTCCGGAGAGAAGGTCGGAGAGCTGTCCGTGCCGAAGTTCTCCGTCAGGCGGGTCAATTTTCCATTCGCTAAATTCTTCATATAAATACTGGGCGTACGCTCGCGCGACATGGTCAGAAGCAGCTTGGTGCCGTCCGGGGAAAAGCCTCCCGCCACGTTCAATCCTTGGGAGTCGGAGACGACCTCGCGCCGCCCCGTGGCCAAGTTGATTCCGAACAAGTCCGGATTGCCGTCGCGATAACTGGTGAAGACCAGAAGCGACTTATCCGGCGAGAAGCGGGGCAAAAGACAGATGGAGCGATCCCAGGTCATCCGGCGCAGGTTCGCACCGTCGTAGTCCATGAGGTAGATTTCCTTGTGGCCCGTGCTGTCGTTAGCGAAGGCGATTTCGCTCTCCGCGATGCCCTTTTTCCCGGTGAGGTCGCGGATGACGTCGTCCGAAATCTTATGCGCCAGCGAGCGTTCGTATGGGGCTTGCTGCCGGTAGACCCGGGAAAATTCCACGGTCCCGGACTGCGTATCGGCCAACTGGACGACCACGGACACCTCGGACTCGACCGCCGTGGCCTGGGCGGTCAGAAGCCAAGCCGCGCCGCGTGTCTTCCAATCGGCGACGGCCGCGGCCAAGTTGGAGCCCGTCCACGGCGCTCCGTCCTGCATGAGCTTAAAATAGCGGGAAAAAAGCAGGTCATCAATGACCACGTCCTCGACGTTCTTGGCGGCTTTGGCCGACTCTGCGTTGTAGGGAGCTCCGGCGATGAAGGGCGGCACGGCCAGGGCGATTTCGGGCGCCGCCTGGGAAGCGCCGCCCACCTGGAGATAGACGTCAGCCCTGGCCGGCGCCGCCAAGAGAGCCGCCGCCAATCCGACAAGGGCCAGCAGCAACGCGCGGCCAGAAACAACAGGGCGTCCGCTCATCGGGCTTTCTTGGAGTGGCGGACCTTCTTATGATGCCGGGCGAGTTCCCGCAGTTCCAACTGCGCGCGCCGCGCCTCGGGAGTTCCGGGGAAATCGTTCGGGATGGACTCCAAGTACTTTTTCGCCTCGTCCAACCTCCCTCCGATGCGCAACAAGGACAGCGCGTACATCAACCGCGACTGGGCGATAAGCGTGCTTTTAGGATACTTCTCCAAGACCAGAGCGAACTGCCGGCCCGCGTCTTCCCATTTCCCTTCGCCGTAATACGCCTGGCCCAGCTTGTAGGTCGCGGCGTCGATGAGCGCGCCTTGGGGGAATTTCTGCACATACTCAGAAAAACCAGCGACAGCCAAACCGTAGTCCTGCAGGCTTAGACGGATGTCGGCTTGGTTGAAAAGCTCGGTCGGAGAGTTGAGCACTGCCTGCGCCTGTTTAGCCAAGTCGGCCTTGGCCTGGGCCATAGCTTGGGCCTGGGCTTGAGTCAACTGGGTCCCGATGGACTCGACCCGACTGGAAATGGCCGCGTTGAGGTCGTCCATCTTCGATGACAAGCGGTTCATGTCCGTCTGGTAGGAGTTGATGGCGTCGGTAAACGCCGAGAGCGTGTCGTGCAGCTGTCCCATCTGGGTGGATAAGTCCGCCTGGTTGGCCTGCATGGAGGAAATCGTCTGCTGCAGGTCCTGAAGCTGAACCCGAAGGCTGGCGGTCTGGTTCTCCAGGTCGAGAACGTCGTTTTGGGTGGCGACGCAACCAGAAAGCGCAAGAGCCAAGGCGGCCACGATGATCCCTCGCTTCATTGTCACCGCCAGTCTCACCACGACAGACGGCTTATTGGCCCGAAGCGGCCGGGGCTGTGGTCGGAGCCGGAGCCGAAGGGGCCGGGATCGGAGCCGAGGCCGGAGTAGGCATGGCGGCGGTCGTTCCGTTCTCGCGGACGCCCGTCTCAGCGCGACGATTTTGAGCCCAGCACGCCTCGGTATGCTCGAAACAGACCGGGTCTTCCTTCCCGTATGAAATCGTCGCGATGCGCCCGCCGTCGATCCCAAGAAGAATATAGTAATCGCGCACAGCTTTGGCCCGGCGCTGGCCCAAAGCCAAGTTGTATTCTACCGTGCCGCGCTCATCGCAGTAGCCGGCCACCCGGGCGTCTAATTCGGGGTGCGCCTTCAAGTAGTCCGCATTGGCGCGGAGAGCCTCGCGTGTCGCTTGAGTCAGATCGGCCTTGTTGAAATCAAAATAAACGGTCTTAATCTCGGGAACCGCGACGAAGGCCCCAGTGCGCAAGTTCGCTTCGGCCACGTTCACGGGCGGGATGGTTGAGACCGCCACGGGCGGCGTCTGTACCGCCGGGGTCATCACCACCTGCTTTGGCGCGCACGCCGCTATCAATAGTACACCCAACGCTGCGGCTATCCCGGACCATTCGCGAACAGCAAAATTCTTAAGGTTCATATTTCTCAACTCCTCCGTATTAAGCGACCGTTCCATCACCTTCCCGGCTATGATAGCAAAATCGGCAATTTTGGCGCGGGCTCTCAGGACAGCGCGTGATTAAGCGCCCGCCCTTGCGGGTCGAGTTCGTAGGAAAGCGGCTGGCAGGTGCCGATATTGACGCTCGGAATGGTTTCCGGCCCGATGCCTTCTAGCTCCATGACCAGCGCTCTCAAACTATTGCCGTGCGCGCAAACCAGGATGTTCTTTCCCGCCTTGAGCAGGGGCAGAATTTTGGCATGGTAGTAGGGCAACACCCGCGCCGCGGTATCCTTGAGGCTCTCGCCGCCCGGAGGCGGCACGTCGTAGGAGCGTCGCCAGATGTGGACCTGTGCGTCGCCGTATTTCTTCGCCGTCTCGGCCTTATTGAGGCCCTGCAGGTCTCCGTAGTGGCGCTCATTGAGGGCCTGATCCTTATATACGGGAATCGCGGGGCTGCCGATTTCCTTAAGGATGATGTCCAGCGTCTGTTGGGCCCGCAGCAACGCCGAGGTGAACGCGGCCGAGAATGTCTTTCCTTTAAGGGCCGCGCCCGCGGCATGGGCCTCCTGCTCGCCCTTGGCGGTGATGGGAACGTCGACCCACCCCGTAAAGCGGTTTTCCAAGTTCCACTGGGACTCTCCGTGGCGCAGCAAGACCAAATTAGCCATTCTTCCTCCCTATCAATTCGGCCACGACCCGCCGGAACTCCACGAGTTTGACCGGCTTGGATAAAAAACGGGAGGATGAGGAATCGGCGATTTCGCCCAGAATCTGCTCAGGAGCGGCCTCGCCGCTTAAGAACAGGATGGGCGTCTCATGGCTGCTGGGGTTGCGGCGCAGGGACTCGTAGAGATGCGCGCCGGTCATGCCGGGCATATGGTAGTCCATGATGATTAAATCCGGCTGGAGAGTCCGCGCTTTACGCATGCCCTCGGCGGGCTCGTAAGCGGCTTCGACTTGGTGCCCTTCACGGCTTAGGATTTCCGTCAGGAGGCCGACGATTTCGAAATCGTCGTCTACGATCAAAACCTTAGCCATGGGGAAGATTCCCCATTATACACGACTTGATCGGGCGATGTCCTCGTTTCCGACGGAAGGCGGCGACTTTACGCGCCGGTCTTGGACTTGCGAGAGGCTTTCATGCGGTACATGCGGCGGTCGGCGCGCTCGAGCAGATCTTTGGGCCCCATATCGGCGGACAAGGAGGCGACGCCGTAGCTAAAGCGCAGGCCTTCGCGGCCCGCCTTCCCGCCGCAGGCCGCGATGCGCTCGGCGATGGCGCGCGCGCGCTTCTCGGAGAGGCCTGGCAGCAGAACGATGAACTCGTCCCCGCCGTAGCGGAACGCCGCATCCACGTCCCTGCGAATGGACTGCAAAACAAATGCCGCGAACGTCTTGAGCAGCCGATCCCCAGCCAGATGCCCGCGCTCATCGTTAATTTCCTTGAACCCGTCCAAATCCATGAGCAGGAGGCAGAGCTTCTGGCGCTGGCGCCGCGCGCGGCTGATCTCCTGAGCTATCCGCTCGCGGAAAAATCTCTGGTTGTAGAGGCCGGTCAGGCTGTCCGTGACTGAAAGCTCCTTGAGCCGACGCTCCAAATCCACCCGATGCGTGATGTCCTTGGAAATCCCAAGCGTCCCGATGATTCGCCCGGTTTTGTCCCGCATCAAGGAGACGGACATGATGACGTGGATGCGACGGCCGTTGGGCGTCTTAAAAACAGTTTCGCAGTTCTGGATGCGCTCCTGCCGGCGTAGCATGCGCATAATCCTCTGCGCCTCCTCCATGCCGCCGGCGTAATAGCTGCGAGCGTAGCGCCCTACCAGCTCGCCGCTCTTGACGCCGAACATCCGCTCGGCTCCGGGGCTCACATAGATGAAGCGCCCGCGCATATCGGTCGTACAGATGGCGTCGGTCGTCGAACTGACGATGGTCTCCAGGTAATCCCTCGCGCCCGCGTAGTCCGCCTCGATCTTGCTCATCATCGACTAGTTTAACCAGGACGCGCCTGTCCGGCCAATGTCCTTGGGCCCACCTTAGACGGGGCCTTTGGGCCTATTTTTTCTTCCGCCGCTCTACGGCCGCGAAAGCCCGCTCGATTTTAAGCTTGAGCGCGTCCACGTCTATCGGCTTGACCACGTAGTCAACCGCCCCGAAGATGAGCGCGTCGTTCAAGGTGCCCGCATCGGCCAAACCGCTGACCACGATAATGGGAACGTCGGAAATCTTCGCGTTGGAGCGGAACTCGCGAGTGAGGCTGATGCCGTCCTGATCCGGCATCATGACGTCCATGAGGATAAGGTCCGGGCGCTTCCCGGCCACGTAGTCCTTCGCCTTCTTGGCGTTGGAGGCGCAGAAGACCTCGTAACCTAGGGCGGCAAGCCCCTGTTCGTAGAATTCGCACATGGATGCGTCGTCATCGACGGCCAGGATGATTTTTTTATCGGCCATGATCAGATCCTCGGCTGCGACCCCTGCGAAGCCCTCGCGCACCACTGATCCAAGCTGAAACTACGCCAGCCGGCGCGGTAGGCGAGGAAAGACAGGCCGCAGAGGAACGGATCGAGCACGAGCCCCTCCGCGATAGTCGGGTGGAAGGCGCCCCCGAAACAGCCGCAACTGGGAAGAGGGATGCCCCGCAGCTTGACCGAAGCCAAGGCGCAGATGAAGGCCAAAAGCAGAAGGCCCGCGCCCACGGCCGCCTGGCGGGTAAAGTATCCGGCGACCAGGCACCAGCCTACGGCGATCTCAATCCACGGCAAAAACGCGGCCACGCTCGGGATGGCGCTTAAGGACAGGAACGGCAGATGGTAGTATTGGATGATGAGGGCGAACTCGGCCGAGGGCGCCGCCGCCTTCATGGTCCCCGCTGTAATAAACACCGCCCCCACCGCCAAACGGCTTAAAACCCCCATCCAGGCGGGAACGGCGTCCGGCAGGCTTTTGTTGCGGACCGGCGGCGTCATTTCTTCTCCTTTAGTATCCGGTCAATCCAAGGAACGCCCAAGCCGGCCAACTGCTCCATGCCGACGAAGCGTTTTCCATTGATGAAAAAGGTAGGCGTGGCCCCCACCCAGCGCCGGTTTCCCTCGGCAATGTCCGCATTGATGGACGCCAAGATGCCGGGCTCCTCGGCGCAGGCCTTGACTTTGGCCGGGTCTAGGCCCGCCTTGCGCGCGAAACTCAAAAGAGCATCCTTGGGCGATTTGGCGTAAACCCAGTCATCCTGGTGATCATAAAGGAGATCATGGAAGGGCCAAAACTTGCCCTCGCGCCCGGCGCACTCCGCGTCGAGCGCGGCTTGCAGCGCCCAGGGATGGATTTTCTCAAGTGGAAACTGCTTGAACACGAACCGAACCCGCGATCCGTAGAGTGAAAGAATCTGCCGAACGGTGGGTTCAGCCGCGCGGCAGGCCGGGCACTCGAAGTCGGAGAACTCGGCGATGACGACGGGAGCGTTCGCGGGGCCTTTCTCGCGGAAAGCGGGCGCTTTTTCAGGCGACTGCGGCCCGAAACCCCGGACCGCGTAGACCACGGCGACGGCAACGGCGGCTAAAACCACGCCGCTAGCGAGCCTTCTGCGCACTCCCTGTGGCACGGCTCGATTCTACAATATATTCAAGCCTTTTTACCGGGCTCGGCCGACGCTCCGGGGCGGAGGGCGCTCGAAGGGCGGGGGAAGTTCGCCTTTAAAAAAAGCTCAAGAAACGGCCTTCATATTCGGCAAACAAACCATATTCGCGCAGTTTTTGCCCCAAAAGTTCCAGGACGGAGCGGTCCGCCGACGCTGACGCAAAGAGGGCCTCGATTTCCCGCCGATGGCGCGCTTCCTCGGCCTCCCCGGGATTGAACAGCCCCCGGCGGTCGAGGTCGCGGACGTTGGTCGGAAAGGAGCGGACGGACTCATCGAGAGAAAACTTCATCAGGGCCAGCGGCCAAGCCGCGTCCGGGCAGGCGATGAGCGCCTTGGCGCCTGCGCTTTCCGATTCGATTTCCCCCCGGATGCGCCCGACCACCTGGGGCGGCGCCTCGGAAATAACCTGCGTGCTCATGTCGCTGTTCTTGAAGTTGTACTCCAAGGCGCGCAAGGCGGCGGCGTAGCGGCTTGAAATCCACTCCGAGAACTCCCGAGCATCCTCGCCAAAACCGCTGAAGCGCTCGCTCCAAGACTCGGGCGTCAGGATTTTAGGCTTTTCCGACAGCACCCTGCCGCGCCGCAGGCGGGTCCTGTCCTTCATCTCCTCTATGGGAGAGACCAGGTAATAGTCGATGGATGTCGCTCCGAAGGTGGCCAGGGCGTGTTTAGGCTGGCAGATGACGCTGGTCTGCCCCAGCAGCTTTTCGATCGTCCTGCGCTCCATAATCTCTTTCCTAAATATAGTATAGCATCCGTCTCAAACGCCCGCCGCGGCATTGATTTTTCCGGTCGAGCGGCTATACTAACATTATGAAGGCGCTCCTAATCTTTCTGGCCGCGTCTTTGGCGACCGGTCCGGCGCGGGCCGGGCAGAGCCCCGATTTATCCCAAGCCTTCTCCAGCCTAAGCTCCGAAGCCAAACGCGCCTCGGCGCGGCTCAAAGCCGCCGACGCCCAAAACCAAGCCGAGCCGCGCTTCATCGGTTCCGGCGGCGTGGTTCGGCTCGTTCCCTACGTTTGCGCCGGCTCCGGCATCAGCGATGCGCAGGTTTCAGCCGACATCGCCCGCGCCCAAAAAACCCTGTCGCAGTGCGGGCTTAAAATTGCGGTCCCCTCGGCGCCATACCCGAGATTCAGCTTGCCCGATGGGCGGTGCAACCTCCAAACGGACGAGGACTCTCCCGTATTTTCTAAGGACGAACGCGACTTGATTTCGCGATACCGGGCCAAAGACGCGGACGCCCTGACCGCCTTTTACCTGTCCTGGGATTCCGAAGATCCGAACGAGGCGGGAACCTCCATCCCGGTCGATTACGTCGCCGAGGTCAAAACGGCCGCTCCCGCGTCCTTGCGCCGACAAGCCCTGGGCACTTTCTTCATCTTTGAGAAGGCGCGGGAAGCCATGGGCGGCGACGTTTACACTCTGCCGCACGAGATGGTCCACATCCTGACGGAAAGTTCGGCCCACCTGCACGCTCAGTCCGATTCGGGGAATCTAATGTACCGGCCTTTGGGCTACGGCTCGCCAAACGCCGCCCAAGGCAACGCGCTCACTCGCGCCCAGTGCGAACGCATTTGGAAGGTTTCCGGGCGGCCCTGAGCGCGCCTCCGTTTGATCCGCGCCGCCGGCAGAGGTATACTTGCCCCTGCATGATTGCCGGAGAGCTTCGGTGAAGATCATCGCCGTCCTGCCCGCCTACAACGCGGAAAGGACGCTGGAAAAAACGGTCCGCGACATTCCTCCGGGAACGGTCTCGGAAATCATCTTAGTCGACGACGCTTCCAGGGATAAGACTGCGGAGGTCGCGCGCTCCCTGGGCTTGGCCGTCATCGTGCGCGAGAAAAATGGCGGCTACGGGGCCAACCAGAAGACCTGCTACGCCGAGGCCTTGCGGCGGGGCGCGGACGTCGTCATCATGATCCACCCCGACTACCAGTACGACGCGCGCCTGGCGCCCATCATGGCCCGAATCATCTCCTCCGGCATATGCGACGTGGTGCTGGGCAATCGCATCCGTACGCGCGCGGAAGCGTTGGCCGGCGGAATGCCGCACTACAAATACCTATTCAACCGCCTGCTCACCGTCTTCGAGAACCTGCTGACCGGCCAAAATCTGGGCGAATGGCACTCGGGCCTGCGCGCCTACTCGCGCAAGGTGCTCGAGACCGTACGCTGGGACGAAAACTCGGATGACTTCGTCTTCGATCAGCAGTTTCTCCTCCAAGCTTCGGCCTGCGGATTCCGCATCGGCGACGTGCCGGTCTCCACGCGCTACTTTCCAGAAGCCTCCTCCATCAACTTCCGCCGTAGCGTAGTCTACGGTCTCTCCACCCTCCTGGTCCTGTCCCAATATCTTCTTTGCCGCATGGGAGTTCTCCGCCTCAGGCGCTTCTCGCCCAAGTCATGACGCGCTGGCCTCAAGCCGCTGCAGTCTTGAGTTTGGCTTTCGCCCTGGCCGTCCTGTCTGGATTCTGGCGCCCCTTCTACGGAGTGGCCCTGGCGGGCGCGGAAATATCGCTCCTAGCGCTCATCGTTACCGGCGCGGGGCGCTTGGTCCTCTCCAGTCTGGGCCCCTCCGACCTCAGCGAGTCGCAGAAAACCCTCGTCGGCGCGACGCTGGGCTTGGGGATATTGAGCCTTTCCGTCTTTACCCTGGCCACCGCGCATCTCCTGCGCGGCTGGACCGTCTCGCTGGCCCTCGCCTTATTCTGGATTTTCGGCTGGACAGAAATGCGCGCGGCGCTCTCATCGCTTCCCGCCAACCGCAATCTCTTGCGGGAGCGCCCCTTGGCTGTGGTAGCGATGGCCGCACTGCTGGGCCTGATCTTTCTGGCCTGCCTGGTCCCGCCCCATCAGTACGACCCGTTGGTCTATCACCTGGCCCTCCCTCAGGCCTACATCCGCACGGGCTCCTTCGCCGGGGCCGCGAGTCCCATCTATGCGCGCTTTCCCCAGAACGGGGAGATGCTCTTCGCCGTCGCTCTCCTGCTGCGCTCGGACGCGCTCGCGCACCTTTTCATGTGGCTGTCGCTGGCTCTCTCGGCTTGGTGGATTTTTGAGATGGGCAAGCTGGAGGCGCCGCTGTCCTGCGCGCTTCTCGCCTGTCTGCTGCTCCTAGGCCATCCCGCCGCCATGCTGCTGTCCTCGGCGGCCTATGTGGAACCCTTGGCCATGCTTTGGATGACGGCCGCCGCGCTGTGCTTCCTGCGCTCATGCGAAGGCGGAGAAAGGCGGCCCGGTTCGCGCGGCTGGCTGCTGCTCTCGGGCCTGTTCACCGGGCTGGCTTTGGGAACGCGCTATTACGCTGGAGCCGCCGCGGCCATTTTCGAGGCCGTTCTGCTCTGGAGGGCCGCAGCCGGGCTCAGGGAGCGCGGCGCCAAACTCAAAGATGCGGCCGTCTACGCCCTCACCGCAACGATTCCGTTTGCGCCCTGGCTTATCAAAAATTTCATCAATT
The DNA here is from genome assembly GCA_027451985.1 of Elusimicrobiota bacterium. Lineage (GTDB taxonomy): Bacteria > Elusimicrobiota > Elusimicrobia > UBA1565 > UBA9628 > JAGWJU01. Next base: position 48,717 of record DAIDHS010000015.1, on the reverse strand, counting down.
GCGGCGATCCCTTCTTTCCGTTCTTCACCGGTGCCTTCGCGCTTAAAAATCCTGCAGACGCCCGGGCCGCAGCGGCTTATTTCCAAATCCTGGGCCAATACCGGCACGCCGGAGCGGCACTCAAGAACGCCCTGCTATTTTTGCCGCGCCTTTTCCGCGGCGGCGCATCGCCCTTCGGCGGCGGGATGGATGTCCTGGGAACGCTCGGCTGGCCCGTTGTTTTTTGGTTTGCCCCCGTCGGCGCGTGGGTTGGACGCAAAAGCAAGTTCTGGCGCGCCTTAACGGGTTTTTGCGCGGCCTATTTCCTGGTCTGGATTCTCACGGCCGCGGCCCTGCGCTTTCTCATCGCTATCTTGCCCCTACTCTGCCTTCTCGCGGCGGCGGGCGTTTACGGAATATGGGAATCCTCCTCCAAGTCGGGCCGCTCGATCTTGGCCGCCGCGGTCGGCCTGCTCGCCGCCGGCAATCTTTTCTTATTTTTCTTCGTGCAGTTGGGCGTATTCCAAAGCGCGGGCGTGCTCCTCGGAACGCAGAGCCGGCGAGAATTTCTTTCCGAGCGCTTGGCCTACTATCCCTGCGCGGCCTACGCGTCGGCCCATTCCGGGCAAAATGATAAGATTTTGCTCGTGGGAGAGCAACGCAGCTACTACGTCCGCCCGGCTCACGTCGCGTCGACCATTTACGGCGACAATCCATACATCGTTTTGGCGAACAAGGCCCCGAATGCCTCGACCCTGGCCTCGGATCTCAAGGGCGAGGGATTTTCCAGCCTCCTGGTCGTGCCGGAAGAATCCCGCCGCCTGGGCGCCGGCTTGGGGACGCTCACCGCGCAAGGCCGCCGGAACTTTGCGGGACTCTCCCGCTACCTGACCCAGCTTTATCGCGCGCCCGGCTGCGCCGTGCTGGCGATACGAACGGCAACCGGCCGCTAGTGTCATGAAAACCGCCGCCTACTGGGAGCTTTATGCCGGCGCCGGAGTAATCGCGGCCGGGATATCCTTTCTGCTGACGCCCGCGGTCCGCTTCGCGGCGGCGAAGCTGGGGCTCTACGACACCCCGTCCTCCGCGCTCAAGACGCACAAGACCGCGACTCCGGCGCTGGGCGGCGTGGCCCTTTACTGCGCCTTCGCCGCGACGCTGGTTTCCCTGCGATTCGCAACCAGTTTCCCAACCGGCACGCTCCGAAGCCTGCGCGGGCTCCTCATCGGCGGCACCCTGGTCTTCCTGCTGGGCCTCGTCGACGATTTGAAGAAGCCGCGCGGCCTGGGGTTCAAGACCAAGTTCGCCGTGCAGGCCGCGGCCGCGGCGGTGCTCCTGGCTTTCGGCTTCCGCATCCATTTCATCAAGCCAGATTACGTCGCCGAAGCGCTGACCCTGGTCTGGATCGTGGGCATCACCAACGCCTTCAACATCATCGACATCATGGACGGCTTGAGCGCCAGCCAGGCTGCCATTTCCGCCCTGGCGTTCCTTTTCATTTCCCTCCAGCGCAACGAGTTTTACGTCAACTTCGCCTCCGCATCGCTGGCCGGCGCGGCGGCCGGCTTTTTGCCCTGGAATTTCTCCGCCAAGCGCAAGATTTTCATGGGCGACTGCGGCAGCCTGCTGGCCGGATTCCTGCTCTCGGCCGTTTCGTTGGGCACGCACTACAGCAAGGTCAACAATCTCGGCGTCTACGCGCCGCTCATCATCCTGCTGGTGCCCATGTACGACACCCTCTTCGTCATGGCCCTGCGCATCAAGAAGGGGCTCTCTCCTTTCCTAGGCTCCAACGATCACTTCGCCCTGCGCCTGGAGCGCATGGGCTACTCCCGCCGGCAAATCGTCGCCATGGCGGCCGGCGCGGCGGCGGTGTTGGGGATCTGCGCGTTCTTGGCCACGGCGCTGAGCGAAGTGTGGGCGCTCTGCCTCTACCTGATGCTGGCGGCGGAAATCCTCCTTTTAAGCCGGGCGCTCGCGCGCGTGGCCATGCGCGAGTAAAGCGGTGGCGCTTAAGACCAAAACTCTCATTTTGGGCGGCGGCCTAGCGGGCCTTTCGGCCGCATACCATTTAAACGCCCTCTCCGACGGGGACTCCCTAGTCGTGGAAAAAAACGCCGCGCCCGGCGGCACGGCGGGCTCCACCACGCAGGACGGCTTCACCTTCGACCAGACCGGGCACCTGATCCACCTGCACGATCCCTACGGCCAGCGACTCATCGAATCCCTGCTCGCCGGCAACCTGCGGGTGCTCAACCGCTCGTCCTGGATTTACTCTCACGGTGCCTACACGCGCTACCCTTTCCAGGCCAACACTTACGGCCTCCCCGAGCGCGTTGCGGACGGCTGCGTCGCGGAGTTCCTGAAAACCGTGCACCGTCCGCCGCGCCTGGCTAAGCGGCCCTCCTTCAAAAACTGGTCCTTGGCCACCTTCGGCAAAGGCATCAGCCGTAGCTTCATGCTCCCCTACAATGAAAAGCTCTGGCGCACCCCGCTCTCGCGCCTAACCACGGAGTGGCAGGGCCGCTTCGTGCCCAAGCCCAGGGCTTCGGAGGTCCTGCGCGGAGCCCTCCTGGAGCAGACCACGGCCTTCGGCTACAATGCGGTCTTCCGTTATCCCAAGCGCGGCGGCAGCCAGGCTCTGGCCGACGCCCTGGCCGCGAGGCTTGTGCCCGGGCAACTGCGCTTAAGCTCCCCCGTTCTCACGGTCGACCTGCGCGAGCGCGTCGCGACTGTGCGCGGAATTGGGGAGGTAGCCTACGAACGGCTGGTCAACACGCTTCCCTTGAAGGATTTCATCGCCCTGGCCGGACCCTGGCCCCGGGGCGTGCGCGAGGCCGCAGCCAAGCTGCGCTGCAATTCGGTCTACTGCCTCAACCTGGGCGTCGCCCGGCCGCGGGTCTCGGACAAACACTGGATCTATTTCCCGGAGAAGCGGTTTCCCTTCTACCGCGTTGGTTTCTACAGCAACTTCTCCACCTCGGCCGCGCCAAAAGGAACCAGTTCGCTCTACATCGAGTTTTCCGCCCGAGCCGGGGACAAGGTCAACCTCGCCCGCCTCGAGCCCGCCGTTCTTAGGAGCCTAGTGTCCTGCGGGCTCTTGAAGGATTCGGATAAAATCCCTGTCAAGCTCTGGAAGCCTATCCCCTGCGCCTATGTCGTCTACGATTTCAACCGCGGACCGGCCATGCAACGCATTTTCGCGCACTTCAAGAAGTCCGGCATCGAGTCCATCGGACGCTACGGGGCTTGGAAGTACTCCTTCATGGAGGAAACCCTCCTCGACGGCAAGCGCTGCGCCGAGAGGCTCTCGGGACGAGCCGCGGCGGATCCGGAGCACGGCTCCGAAGAGCTCCGCCCGCTCAAATAGCTATAATCAGTCGTGATGCCGTCCAAGCGAACCGCCCTGCTGCTCGTTTTTCCTCTGGCGCTCTGCGGCTGCGTGACCGAGATGGTCCAGGAAACCGCGCCTCAAAAGGGCCCCGTCCCCCAGGTCGGCTACATCATCCCGGGAGGCGGCGAAATCCGCTATTCGGCGGAGGGCTGGGGCCCGGTCATCGCGGCGCGCCGCCGAGCGGCGTTTTTCCGCATGCACCGAGTCTGCAAGGACATGGGCCTCAAGATCATCGACGAGTTCGTACACACCGACGCGACGGTGCCCTACAACGGCGGAGACCTGCAGACGGACGCCGAGTTCGGCATCCAGCACTACGATCTGGAGAAATACCACCACATCATGTTCCAGTGCGTTCCGCCGCCGCTTCCCCCGGAGCCGTCCGCCGCGACGCCCGCGAAAACCGCCCCGAAGGCGAAGGCCGCGCCGGCTCCGGCCAAAAATTAGCCGCATGCTCATCGACCGGCCAATCGTTTTCATGGATTTAGAAGCCACGGGAATATCTCCCTATCAGGATCGCATCGTTGAGATCGCATTTTTAAAGCGCTTCCCGAACGGCCGGGAGGAATTCTTCGGCTCGCTGGTCAACCCGCAGCAGCCCATTCCCAAGGCTGCCATGGCCATCCACCGCATCACCGACGAGATGGTTGCGCAAAGCCCGGCGTTCACCCAGTTGGCAGCGGACGCGTTTAAGTTTCTGGAGAACTGCGATCTGGGAGGCTTCGGTATCTTGAAGTACGACGTCCCCCTCTTGTCCTCGGAATTTTCCCGCGCGGGATATTTTTTCTCAACCGACGGGCGGCGCATGTTCGACGCGCTGACCATCTACCACAAGATGGAACCCCGCACCCTGGAGGCGGCTTACCGCTTCTACTGCGGCAAGACCCTTGAAAGCGCCCACCGCGCCGAGGCCGACGCGCGCGCCTCGGCGGAGGTTTTCCGTGCGCAGCTCGGGCGCTACGAGGCGATTCCCAAAGACCCAGACGAGCTCAGCGAGTGGTGCCTGCGCCGCGCGGGCCTGCGGCGGCCCTCCTGACGTGGCCGCGCAAAAACCACTGGCGGTGGTGCTTCTCTCCGGAGGGCTCGACTCCTCCACCTGCCTCTACTGGGCCTTGAACCGAGGATACCGCTGCGTGGCCCTCTCGGCGGCCTACGGCCACCGCCACCATAAAGAGCTTCGCGCCGCGCGCAAAATCGCCAAGGCCGCGCGCACGCCGCTGCATGAGGTGCGGCTGAGCCTGCCCTGGCTGGACGTCTCCTCTCTCATCGGGTGCCGCAAGAGCCTGCCCCGCACGCCGCTCTCCCGCATCGGCCGGGGAAAAATCCCCTCGACCTACGTCCCCGGTCGCAATACCATTTTCCTCGCCCTGGCCGTCTCCTTGGCCGACGCCTGGGGCGCCGAGGCCGTCGTCATCGGCGCCAATGCCGTGGACTTCAGCGGTTACCCGGACTGCCGCCCGGCCTTCTACCGCGCCTTCCGCTCCGTGTTCCGGCAAGGCACGCGCCGCGGCAGCGAGGGCAAGCCCGTGAAAATCCTGGCCCCGCTTTTAAGACTCGACAAGGCCGACATCGCGCGCTTGGCGCGGCGCCTGGGCGTGCCCGTGGGCCTGACCTGGTCCTGCTACGCGGGCCTGGCCGGGCCCTGCGGCCGGTGCGACTCCTGCAAACTCCGCGCCAAGGGCTTTGCCGAAGCGGGCTTCGCGGACCCCGCCGCATGAAGCCCCGCGTCGTCGAAGTGTTTTCCTCTTTGCAAGGCGAGGGACCCCGCCTGGGCCAGCGGCAGATTTTCGTCCGCCTGGGCGGCTGCAACCTGCGCTGCGACTACTGTGATGAGCCCAACACCATCCCCATGAGCTCGGGCGAGCCGTGGAGCGCGGAAAAAATCAAGGACGCCGTGCTGGCGCTAAACCGCGAACGCCCCCACGCCGCCGTCTCTTGGACCGGAGGCGAACCTTTGGTGCACCGAGCGGCCCTCGAGGATATCATGGCCTGGGCCCGGAGCGCCGGCCTCAAGAATTATCTGGAAACCAACGGGACGATGCCCCAGGCTCTCGAGAAGATCGCCTCCCTGTGCGACACGGTGGCCATGGACGTGAAGCTGCCCTCCGCGACGGGCGAGGAGCTCTGGAGCCGACACCTGGAATTTTTGCGGATCGCTCCGGAAAAAACCTTCGTCAAGGTTGTTCTGACTTCCCGTTCGACTCCCGCCGAATGGCGCCAAGTCATCCGGCTCATGCAGGAGTCCTCGCTCAAAATCCCGCTCGTGCTCCAGCCGGCGACCGCGCGGGAAGACGTCCTCCCGGCGGAGCCGCGTGTCGTCCTGGGGTTTCTCCGCCAAGCCCGCGCGCTCTTAAAGGACGTGCGGCTCATTCCGCAGTGGCACCCCGTCTGGGGAATGCCCTAGCCTAGGGCTTCACATCGAATAGCCGGACTGCGCTTTGAGCCACACCCAAAATCCGGGGTTGAGCTTGTAATAATAGGGCAGAAGTCGGCGGTTCTGAGGCGGCCGCCGACTTCCCGGCTGCGTCCGCTTCCCCCTCTGCTCCAATACGCGTCCGCGGCGGAACTCAAGGCGACGCAGAAACGCGCCTGCGCCAGATAGTATCCGGAGCGCGAAAGCCCCACGGGAACGGGTGCGCCGAGCGCGCGAGGCTTGGCCGCGGGAATCCCGGCGCAGGAGTCGGCCGAAGCCGCGGCCGAGAAGCGTCCCTCTACGAACGGAGTCAGCGCCCGCGCTTGCCCGGGCGAGGCCTCAACCGGATAGAACAGCACGGCAAAGCCCTCCTCTCTCCTGGCCAGGGGAACGGGGAGGGTCTGCGCGAATTCGACCGGCACGAGCCGCGCGCAGCCAGCGCTCTGACGAAGCCCGCTCGCGCGGCGGTACATCGGCTCCGAGCGCAGGCGAGAGACCCGGTCCGTCTTCGCGCAGCCCCCCCAAGCATGCCGCCGCCAGGAAAAGCGTCGTCGTCCAAAGCAAACGCCTCACCGGGCGCCGCCTTGCGGGTCGTGCGGGCCCGGCGGCGCGAAGCTCACCAGCACGCCGTCTCACGCCTTTTTGAAGTCGGGGACGCGGAGATGTCGCGCATGGCCTCTCCGGTGCCCGTGTCGTTGACGTAGTAGCATGGCCAGTTCCATTTGTCAATGCAAGGCTGGTCACATAGCTCGGTAAACATCAAGAGCTGATTGTGCCGAAGAGTCATGGAAGACTTTGACGAGAATCAGATGGACACCAAGCTTATCCGCCTGAGATTTCAGCCGGCGTTCCGTTGTGCGGCCATTCCTAAGGATCAAATATGGTCTATCCCTACGCCGCAGCCAGTCCTCCCATGGAATAGGATTGGGTTCACCGTACGGTGATGAATAGATAAGCCGCGCCTGGTTTTGCGAAAAATACGGGATTGCGAAAGTTAAAGGAATGTAGAGGGAGATAATTGGCGTTCGCGAATGCCGGCCCACCCAGCGGGAAACTTTAATCAGCAAAGAAGACTGCGCGAAGTCATAGTTTATATTTTTACTTTCTAGGAGGCGGAAATCCGCGGCGAACTGAACGGCACAGATCAGCGACATCATTAAAATGGCGGCCCGGTACCAAAGGCTGGATTGAACAGCGTCCAGCCATAGAACCGCCAGCACGCACAAAATGGGCACCAAGGGTGCAAAATGGATAGAAAATTGTTCCGTAGGACTCACAGCAGAAGACATCACATAGCCAATAGCGACTACCCACAGCATCGCGGAAGCACTCCAAAGCGTGCGACGATGCCAAGCTTCTCGTACAGCGTAAAAAAAGGAAAAAAGCAACGGAAGCACGTAGAGCCAATGCCATGGCTCCGTCATCATGACCCCGGCGCCGTCGCTAATTTTGCGGAGCTGCAGAAAACTCACTTTGAGATTTTCCAAGTAATCCAGATTGCTGCATGTGCCCGAAAAGTTGGAGCACCATGAAGCGCGCTTTACAAGATGATGAATGTAAAATCGTGCTACAGGCCATCCTTCACTTGCATTATAAATAATGATGGGTAATAGGATTAAAATAGCGCAAGCCAAGCAGCCTGCAACAAGTTTAGTCTTAGCGGCTTTAGATTCAGGCAGCAGGGAAATCACTTGACGCCACGTTAACGCCATAAAAAGCGCCAGCCCCACTCCAAGGCCGGCAACCCAGCTTCTCGAACACAAGCCGATAAAAAAGGAAGCGCATGCAGCGTACGCGTAAAACTGCTTGCGCGTTCGGGCGAATAAGACGGCAAAGCATATGGTCCACACGGAAGCGGCTACATCCGGAGCAGTAACCAGTTTACTGCGCGTTATGACCATCATCGGACAGATGGCTAGAAGCATGGTAGAAAGAAAAGCCGTGTATCGGCTGCCGTTTAAGAGCCGAGCGAGGCGCCAAGTGCCCCAGAGAGCGAAAAAGAACATAAAAGCGGAATAGGACCGCAAAGCTAACAAAGTGCATCCCTGCACTGCTACGAAAGGGGTCAGCCCGTAGATACTCCAAGGCCCGTGGAGCATATCAAACATAGCAGGAATATCCCATCCAAAGAGCCGGATGTGCGGCCCGGACATCATGTTCGGGATCTGATGAATCCAAGCATAGGCCATGGTACCGACGGCTTCTTCGCCGAAGAGCACTCCCGAAGGCCAGACATAAAATAAAAGAAGGAGGAATAAAATCCAGCAGAGAAGAATTAAGCCCAAATCAAGCCAGGGGAAACTTCGCGCGTACTCACCCATTTAGAATTTTCTTCCCATGCGAAGCTCTGGAGATGGCAGGATTGATTAAGAAAAACTCAAATCGGCGGGGCGCCGGGGCGGGAGAAGCGGCGGGCCAGCTCGTTGCGATCAAGAGCCAAAAGCGCGGGGCGTCCGTGCGGGCAGGCCGGCTCGCGGCAGTTCTTCAAGTCTTCCAGAAGGCGCAAGGCTTCTGTTTCGGACAAAGGGTCGTGCGCCTTGACCGCGGCTTTGCACGCGATCATGGCTACGGCCTCGTGGCGGGACTCTCGCGCGGCCGCGCGCGGATCGCCGTAGAAATCGAGCAGCCGCCCGATCATATCCTTCAAGTCCTCGGCTTTCTCGAACAGTGCCGGCACTGAGATGACGTTGACCATGGTCTTGCCGAAGGGCTCCATCTCGAAGCCGATTTCCTTCATGCGCTTGGCGTGGCCCAAGACCTCGGCCGCGCGCGAGGCGGGCAGCTCCACGGACATGGGCAGCATCAGACGCTGGACCCGGACATCGCCGTCGGCCACCTCGGCGGCGTATTTCTCGAACAAGATGCGCTCCTGAGCCGCATGTTGGTCGACCACGGTGATGCCGCCGTCCGACTCGAAGACCAGGTAGCTGCGCTCAATTTGCCCCAGGTAGCGGTAGGGCGGATGAAACCACCGCGGCAGGCCACCGCGCGGCACGAAGGACCGCGCGGACTCATCGGTCCGCAAATCCAGGAACGCCTCCTGACTGGAGGGCCGCGCGGCGGTCGGGACGCGGTAGCCCGCCGCGGCCTCCGAAACCGCGCCCGCGGCCGAAGCCGCGAACGGCGCAAAAGCGCCTCCGCTCGAACCGACGAGCGGCGGCGGGGACTGCCGGGCCGCGGCTTTGGCCGCCAAGCCCGAAACTACGTCGAAAATATCCCGGTCGGCCTTGAAGCGGATATCCCGCTTGGCTGGATGGATGTTGACGTCGAAAGCGGAGGGCGGCAGCTCCAGGAACGCGACAACGGCCGGGTGGCGCGCGCCGCGCAGGTCGCGGAAGGCGTGGTAGAGCGCCTGCTGCAAAAGCCTTGACTCGACCGGACGGCGGTTGACGAACCACCATTGGAACTTGCGCGAGGAGACCAAATGCTCCGGCGGCGAAACGAACAGGAGCGCCTTCATTTCCGGGCGCTCGGCCGACGCGGGAACCAAGTGTCCCGCGAGCTCTTTGCCCAGCACGGCCGCAATCCTGTCTTGCGCCGCGCGTTCGCCCTTCAAAACGGGGAAATTGAGCCTCTCGCGGCCCTCGGACTTCAAAACGAAGCGCACGCCTGGATTGGCCAGAGCCGCCTCCTCGACCACCGCGGTCAGGCGCGCGCGCTCGGTATCGTCGGACTTCAAGAACTTGAGCCGCGCGGGCGTATTGAAGAACAAGTCGCGCACCTCGACGGTCGTCCCTTTAGAAGAGGCTGCCTGGCCGGAGGACTTAATCTCCCCCGCCTCGGCCTCGATTTTCCAGCCCCGGCCACCGGCCGCATGGCTCAGGAGCGAAAGCCTGGAGACGCTCGCCGCGGCGAAGAGCGCCTCGCCGCGAAAGCCGTAAGTCTCCAAGTTTTCCAAGTCGTCGAAGACGGAAATCTTGCTGGTGGCATGGCGCTTCAAGCACAGCGCCATGTCCTCCGGCTCCAGGCCCGAGCCGTCATCGTTGACGCGGATGAGCTTTTTGCCGCCTCCTGAAATCTCCACGCTGATGGAGGAAGCGCCGGCATCAAGCGAGTTCTCAATGAGCTCCTTTAAGACCGCAGCGGGGTTTTCGACCACCTCGCCCGCGGCGATGCGGCTGTAGACTTCCGGCGCAAGCAGGGAAATCTTGGGCATGGGCGCTTAAGACAGGCGCTTTTTAAGCTCTTGAAGCGCTGAAAGGGCTTCCATGGGCGTCATGCGCTCCGGATCCAGGAACCGCAGGGCCTCCAAGACCGCGTTGCCGCCGAAGAGAGGCAGCTCGGCCTGCCCGGAGGCGGAGGCCGCTCCCGAGCCGGAGATTTTGCCGGACGCCGACTCGGTTTCAAGCTTCTCCAGAATCTCGTGCGCGCGCGCCACGACCTGCGGCGGCAGGCCGGCTAAGCCCGCGACGTGGATTCCATAGGAGCGGTCCGCCGGGCCCTCGGAAATCTTATGCAGGAAGACCACCTCGGCCTGCCCGCGGGCATTGGTCCACTCCTTGACCTCGACATTGAAGTTGGCGACGCCCTCAAGGAGCTTGGCGAGCTCGGTCAGTTCGAAATAGTGCGTGGCGAAGAGCACGCGCGGACCGCGCACGCCGTCCTGGCCGTCCTGCTCCTCGCGGCGGTAGGCCGAGTTGAGGTGCTCCAGCACCGCCCAGGCGATGGAGATACCGTCGAAGGTGGAGGTGCCGCGGCCGACTTCGTCTAAAATCAGCAGGCTGCGCGCGGTGGCGCTCTTAAGGATGTGCGCCGTCTCCTTCATCTCGACCATGAAGGTGGAGTCGCCCTTGGCAATCGCGTCCTGAGCGCCGATGCGGGTCAGGATGCGGTCGACCAGCCCGATTTTGGCGGACTTGGCTGGCACGAACGAGCCCATCTGCGCCATGAGCGCGATGAGCGCGTTTTGACGCAGGTAGGTGGACTTGCCGGCCATGTTGGGGCCGGTCAAAATCGCGATCTGCGGGTCGCGGCCGTCGAGGCGGATGGAGTTGGGCACGAACTCGCCCGCGGGTAAAAGCGCGGCCAAAACCGGGTGGCGGCCGTCCTCGATATCGAAATCGTGCGAGAGATCGACCGTCGGTTTGATAAAGCCGTGCAGGCAGGCCACTTCCGCCAGCGCCGCGAGCGCGTCCATCTCCGAGATGACCGCCGCGGCCGCCAAGACCGCCTCGTGGTAGTCCGAAGTCCTTTGGCGCAAGTCCTCGAAGAGCCGCCCTTCCAGGCGGATGATTTTCTCCTCCGCGCCCAAAATCTTGTTCTCAAACTCCTTTAACTCCGGAGTGATGTAGCGCTCGGCGTTGGTGAGCGTCTGCTTGCGCACGAAGCGCGCCGGGACCTTGGCCTGGTGGGCCTTGGTCACCTCGAAGTAATAGCCGAAGACCGAATTGTAGCCCGCCCTCATGGACGCGATGCCAGTCTCCTGGCGTTCTTTGGCTTCGAGCTCTTCCAAAAAGCGCCGGCTATCGGACTTCAAGGCGCGCAACTCGTCCAGTTCCGGATTAACGCCGGGCTTGATGAGCCCGCCGTCCGAGAGCTTGGCCGGCGGCTCCTCGGCGAGTTCTCGATCGAGCATCTCGGCGCAGCGCGCAAGCTCCTTGGACGGCTCGTTCCAACGCGCCGCGAGGTTCAGGAAAGCCGAGTGCTCGCCCATGCCGCGCAGCCAGGCGTCGATGTCCGGGAAGCGATCCAGGGAGTCGCGCAAGCCGGCTAAGTCGCGCGGCCCGGCCTCGCGCGTGCCTAGGCGGTTGATGAGCCGCGGCAAATCGGAAATTTCGCGCAGGACCGCCGAGATCTGCGTGCGGGCCAGCGGGCTCTCGGAGAGTTCCTCCACGGCCTGCTGGCGGAACTCGATTTCGGGAAGGTCCAGGCTCGGGCGTAAAATCCATTCCTTGATTTTTCGGCTGCCCATGGCCGTGCCGGCGCGATCCAGGAGACTCCAGAGGCTGGGCGCGCGCTCGCCGGAGGCGGACTCGACCAATTCCAAGGTCCGGATGGCGGTTTCATCCAGCGCCATCTCCTCAGCGGCCTCGCGGTAGGCGGGCACCGCAAGATCGCGCAAATGGAGCTTGGACTCATTGACGTAGGCGCGGCACTTGAGCGCCGCGCGGCGGGCCAGCGGATGGTTGGCCCACACCGAGTCCTTGGTCCACTCGGGCTCGTCTTGAACCGGCGGCGGATCGTAAATGGTCGCGCAGGCCGAAGCGGGCACGGCGCCCGATGAGTCTTCCTCGCCGCGCGCGGGCCCTAGCAAAATCTCGCTGGGGCGCACGCGGGCCAAAAGCTCCGCCAAGCGGCGTTCGCCGCGGTCGTTCAAGGACTGCGCGGCCCAGAACTCGCCCGTGGAGACGTCCAAGCACGCCAAGCCCCAGCCGACCACGTCGCGCTCGATCGCCGCCAAAAAGTTAGCGGAGGAAGGCTCGAGCAAATCGTCTTCGATGACGGTGCCCGGCGTCACCACGCGCACGACGTCGCGCTTGAAAAGCTTCTTGGAGGTTTCGGCGCCCGCGCCGCCGCCTTCGATTTGCTCCGCCACGGCCACCTTGCGGCCGGCCTGCAGGAGCTTGGCGATGTAGTGGCCCTTGTTGTGCCAGGGCACGCCGCACATGGGCACGCCTTGGCGAGAGGTGAGCACCAAACCCAAGATTGGCGCGGCCAAGCGCGCGTCGTCCCCGAACATCTCGTAGAAGTCGCCCAGACGGAAGAACAAGACGCTCTCGGGGTGGCGCTCTTTCAACTCGCGGTACTGCCGCATGACCGGAGTGTCGGGCATGGCGGCTTCCGTCGATGGGCTCATAAAGGCCATTTTAGCAGATTCGCCGCCGGGGCTCCATGCGACGAATACGGAGGTTCGAAATCTAAAGTTCGAAGCCAAGGCCGATGAAGGCGTAGTGCTCGGGCAGAGAGTAGAACTGGCCGAAAGGCGAGTGGCCGACGAAGTAGCCGATAAAAGCGCGCATGGTCCGGTCCGTGCCGTCGAAGCCCACGCGCACGCCCAGCGTGCTGTTGGAGTTCACGTTCCACTGCACGTTGGCGTGGGACTGCACGTCCTCGGCAAGGTACGGCGTGAGCAGGTAGAGCCTGCGCCAGCGCCACCGCGGGCCGGTCAACTCGAAGCCTCCTTGGAGCGTGCCGCGCTGGGGCGTGGGGATGGAGTGGAAGAGATAGCTTCCACCGCCGTAAACGCGCAGGTGCGGGCAGACCTCATCCGAGAGGAGCCCGCGCACACCCTCGACGCTGTAGCGAAAGCCCGTGTTCCCGGTGTCGCGGATGTAGTCGTCGCCCAAGTGCGCGCTCTCATGGTAGAGGTAGAATTTTCCCTCCCACGTTCCTCGCTCGACTTCGAGCGGCAAGTTGGCGAAGAAGTCGACCGTCTCGAACTTATTGACCCCGCCGCTGATCTGAAAGCGCGTGTAGGCCATGCCCTCGATGTCCCATTGCCAGGTCAGGCCGCCGGAGCTTTCCCAGCGCGTCATGCCCCAACTGTGGCCCAGCGCGATGTCCGACTCGTTCTGGCCGCGGAAGCGGTAATAGGAGGCGCCCAGCTGGATTTCGCGCGGGTCGGCCAACAGGGGCCGGAACACGTTGCCGTCGGGAAAGACGCTATAGGCGCGGGATCGCACCACAGCGGCTCCCAGCGCCGCCGCGGCCAGCGCGAGGATTCTAATCCTTGAGCGCGGCCTCGACATCCTGGGAAAGCTCGTCGGCCGGCTGCGGGCCCAGATAGCGCGCCACCATGCGGCCCTTGGCGTCGATCAGGAAACCCGTGGGGAAGCCGGGGACGGGGTAGCCTGCCGGCGGCTCGCCGCCGTTGGCGAGAAGAATGGGGTAAGGAATGTGAGCCTGCTTGACGAAGGGCACCACGGCCGCGGCTCCGAGCGAATCCATGGCAACGCCTAGAATGACGAAACCCTGGCCCTTGAAGCGGTTGTAGACCGTTATGAGGTCCGGAATCTCCTCCTGGCAGGGGCCGCACCACGTCGCCCAGAAATCGATGAAGACCACACGGCCGCGGTACTGGGACAAAGACACCCGGCGCCCGCTGATGTCGGTCAGGGTGAAGTTGGGCGCTTCGATGGGAGCCGAGCTTTGCGCGCGCCACGTGCTGGGCGGAATAAACGCGTAGAGCACGGCGGCCAAGGCGGCCAGCCCCAGAATGACGAACAGCTTTTTGCCACCCGAAGAACTCCTGGGCTGAAAGCTCATAGGGCGAAGCGGAAAAACGACTGCGGGAGATAGCGGCTGATGAGGCCCAGATGCCGGGTGAAGACCAGCACGCCCATGAAGACCAGGAAGGCGCCGGCCAAAGTTTCGCCCCAGCGGATGTAGCGCTTGTAGCGGGAGAAGAACTGCAGGAAGGCGTTTAAGCCGAACGCCGCGGCGACGAAGGGCACGCCAAGGCCCAGGGAGTAGACGGCCAAAAGCATCATCCCCTCCGCCGCGGTCTTCTGGGTCGCGGCCAGGGCCAGGATGGCGCCAAGAATTGGGCCGATGCAGGGCGTCCAGCCGAAGGCGAAGGCCAGGCCCATCACGAAGGAGCCTACGTAGCCCGGCGAGACGCCGCGCGAGGAGAAGCGACGCTCATAGTAAAGCCACTTGATGGGCAAGACGCCCATGATGTGCAGGCCGAAAAGCACGATGAGCGCGCCCGCGATTTTGTCCAGGGCGGGCAGGGCCGAAGCCAGAAAGCCGCCGACGCTGGACGCCGAGGCGCCCAGCAAAGTGAAGACCAGCGAGAAGCCCAGCACGAAGAAAATCGAACCCAGCCCCGCCTTGGCCGCGACCTCGCCGCGGCCGGCGCCGCTGGAGAGGTCTTCCAGGGACAGGCCCGACATGAGCGAAAGATATCCGGGAATAAGCGGCAGGACGCAGGGCGAGAGAAACGAGGCGACTCCGGCGACGAAGGCGGCTCCCAGGCCAATGTGACCCATCGGTCAGTCAGTCTAGCATTTTAAGGCTAGGCCGCGCCTTTTTGGCCCGCGTTTTTCTGGTAGCGCGCCTCCAAATCGCGCAGTTTTTGCTCGTGTTCCTTCTGCAGGAGCAGGCGCTCCTCGGCCAGGCGGCGAACCTTCTCGTCGTACTCCGCTGCCTGCTCCAGACGCGCGGCGTGCAGCTCGTTGCGCAGCTCCTGCTCGACCTTCTGGAAATTGTCGCTCAACTCCTGCTCCTTCTGCATGAGCCAAGCGCCAGCCTTCTGCTTCTCGGCCTCGACTTCGCGCAGGCGCCGCTCGTGCTGGGCCCGCAGGGCCTCTTTTTCAAGCGCGAGCTCAGAGGCCGCGGCGCGCGCCTTGGCCTCAAAATCGTCCTCCAACTCCCTCTTGCGCAGGGCGACGGCCTTTTCGCGCTCCTTTAAGTGCTCCTCCAGCGCTTTTTCCTTGGCCGCGAAGTCCGCGCGCAAGGACGCGATCTCGAGGTCCAGAGCCTCGCGCTTGGTGCGATTCCAGGCGTCTTCCCGCTGGTTCCATTGCTCCTGCATGCGGCGCTCCAGCTCCGCGGCCTTGAGCTCCAAGGCCTTCTGCCGCTCCTGGAGCTGCTCCTCGAAGCGCGCGCGGCGCTGCCCGGTCTCCCGCGCCCACTCCTGCTCCAGAAGCGCGCGCTCGCGGGCCAGCACCTCGTTTTGCGAGGCCAGCCAGCGCGATTCGCGCTCGGCGAAGGCCTTTTGCATCTGCGCTTCCTTGGCCGCCCAGGATTCCCGCAGCTGCGCCTCGGTGCGCGAAAGATCCGCCAGGCGGCCTTCGACGACGTTGCGCAGCTCCTGTTCCCTCTGCGCGCTCTTGGCCTCCAGGGAGCGCGTGAAGTCCTGCATGCGCCGCGCCAAGTCGCGCTCCGAGGCCGAGCGGTCGGAGTCGAGCCTCTGACGCAGAGACTCCTCCCGCTCGGCCAAGCGTTTCTCCATGGCCGCTTTTTCCTTGGCCAATAGATCCTCGTAGCGCGCGCGCGCCAAATCCTCGCGGCGGCCCACCTCCTCCTCTAGCTTGGCCTCGCGCAGGGCGAGCTCGTCGCGTGCGATTTTCTCCTTCTGCGCCCGCGCGGCCTCGAGCTTCTGTGCCGACTCCTGCACGCGGGCCTCATTGTCCGCGCGCAGGCGCTCCAACTCCGCGCGGCGCGAGAGTAAATCTTTCTCGGCCGCGGCGAGCCACTCGGCTTTCTCGCGACGAAACTGCTCCTCGGTCTGCATCTGCCAGGAGCGCATGCGGCCTTCAAGCTCCCGCTCATGGTGCCCGAAGCGCGCCCGTAAAGTCTCCAGGTCCTGGGCGAGCCGACGTCGCGCCTCCTCCTCCAAAGTTTTTCTGCGCTCGTCAAGACGCCCTTCCAACTCGGAGGAATCGCGCAAGCTCTTTTCGGCCAGCTCGCGGCGCAATTCCTCGTGCGCGCGCTCCTTTTCCAAGAGCCAGCGATGCTGCCGCTCGGAGAGCTCCTCCCTCAGGCGCGCCTCGCGCCGCTCGTTATCGGTCGCGGCGCTCTTTTTCTCGGCCTCGATTTGCGCGGCGAACTGCGCGCGGACCTCGGCCAAACGCTCCTCATGGGACTGGGCCAGCGCGCGCTCCCTTTCGGCCAAGGACGCGGCCGCTTGGGCCTCCAACTCCTTTCTCTTGGCCTCCAAATCCTGCTCGAACTGCCGGCGCTCGGAAAGCATCTGCTCGCGCGCCTCGGCCAGGGAGCGGGCGATGCGCTCCTGGTGCTCGGTCCAAAGCGCCTTCTCGCGCTCGATGGCGGCTGCGGCGGAGGAGGCCGCCGCGCGCTCCAAATCTTTTTCCTTGTCCGCGAAGGCGCGCTGGAGGATGATCCTCTCCTCCGCCAGACGCTTGTCCTTCTCGGCCATGAGATCGCGCTCCATGGCCTCGAAGCGCGCGCGGCACTCCTTTTCCAACGCGGCGTATCGCTCGGAGAGGCGCTCGGTCTGCTCGCGCGCCTGGGCCTCAAGCGCGGCCTCCTTGTCCTTCAAAATGTGGGCGTCTCTCTGGCGCTCGGCGCGCAGGCGCTCGTCCAAGCGCGCCGCCTCTTCGGCCGCGCGGCGGCGGAAATCTTCCTCGCTGGCCGCGCGCCGGGCTGCGAACTCGGACTCCAAGGCGGCACGGCGATCTTCGAGCGCCTTTTGCTCTGCGGCCGCGGCTTGACGCCCGCGGCGCAGCATCTCGTCTTCCTGCGCGCGCAGTCGATCCAAAAACGCGCGCTTCTCCTCCTCGAGCGCTCGGTTCTGGCGCTCCAGGAGCATCTCGACCTCGCGTTCGGCATGGATTTTGGCGTCCCTGGACTCGTCGATGGCGGCGCGCTTCAAGGCGCCGATTTGGGCCTCCCGCTCGGCCAGCTCGCGCTGCAAGGCCGCGATCTGCATCTCGAACTGGCGGCGGGTCTCCTTCTCGGAAATCGTCTTTTCCTGCAGGATTTCCTTGCGCAGGTCCTCGCGCAAAGACTCCTCCATCGCCTTGTGATCCTTGATGGAGGATTCCCAGAGTCGGATGGTCTCCTTCCAACGCGCCATGGCCGCGTCCTTGCGCGCGGCCTCCTCGGAGAGCCGCCCGGACTCGGCGACGGCCTTGTCACGCTCGTCCTTGGCCAAGGCAAGCTCCTCAGTGGCCTTGTGCAGGCGCTCCAGGGACCAACGCAAAGCCAGACGCGCGGTCTCGACGTCATTGACCGTTTCGATTTTGAAGTTTTCCTCGCTCATGAATGGACGCCGTCCGCGCGCAACGCGGGCCAGCGCCTTATTTTAGGCGTGCGATGTTACGATTTCATAACGGAGTTAGGGCCGTATATTAGGAATTCCATCGATCGCCTTGACCAGAGCCCTCCGACGGGGGTATACTAAGATATTCGTCTTAGGAGATCACTTATGTTTACGCTGACCGAAAAAGCCGTCGAGAAAGTCCAATCTTTTTTGTCCGCGGACGAGAACTTCCGCGGCAAGAGTCTGCGCGTGGGCTTGAAGCCCTCGGGCTGCGCCGGCTACGAGTACTCTCTGAGCTTCGACGACAAGAAGCCCGAGGACGTAGTCCTGCCGCAGAAGGGCTTCGACGTGGTCGTAGACCCTGCCAGCGTCTCCTTGCTCGATCAGGCCATCGTCGATTACGCCGACGACGAAACGAGTTCGGGCTTCCGCATCAAGAATCCGCTGGAGAAGGGCTCCTGCGGCTGCGGCAAATCCAAGCAGTTCTAACACCGTGATCACGCTCACCGAGAAAGCCGCCGCACGCATCAAGGACCTGGCCTCGAAGAAAGGGCAGGCGCCCTGCCTGCGCGTCAAGGTCGGCACCGGCGGCTGCTCGGGCTTGAGCTATGAGTTCGACATCGTAGACCAAGTGGCGCCCGAGGACATCGTGTTCGAGGGATTCGGCGCCAAGGCCGTGGTTGACCCTCGCTCGGACTTCTTCATCGGCGGCTCGCAAGTGGACTACTTTGAGTCCTTGATGGAAGCGGGCTTTCGCATCCAAAACCCGCACGCCAAGAGCACCTGCTCCTGCGGGACCTCATTTAGCGTCTAGGGTTCTAAATCCCGAAGAGCATCGCGTAAATCACGACGCCGGTCACGGAGACGTAGAGCCAGATTGGCAGCGCGCGCTTAGCCCACCTCTTGTGCTGGACAAATCGCCCGCGCAGAGCCAAGGACGCGGTGTAAATCGCCAAGGGCGCGATGATGGCCGCCAGCACGGTGTGCGTGCCTAAAATCGAAAAGTAAGCCGCGCGCCAAGCGCCGTGGTAATAGACCACGCCCGCACGGAAGTGATAGTAGAGGTAGCCCGCCAGGAAAACCGCCGAACAGCCCAGGGCCGAGAGCATGCACACCTTGTGGGCGAAAAACCGTCCGCGCTTGACGAAAACATAGCCGAGGACAAGCAGGACGCCCGCGGAGGCGTTCAAGCACGCGTTGAAGAAAGGGACCGCCGAGAGGCTCACGGCCGCCGGCTAGTCGACTTCCTCGACCGCGACCGCAGCGTAGCGGCCGGTGAAGGCGGGCCCTCCGGGATTGAACTTGGGCTTGTGCTTCTGCACCAAAGCCGCCGCGATGTCCTTCAAGTCCTCGATGGAGGAAATGTCCGCGTCGGCCACGTAGTCGAAATAAACGTCCTTGGCCGCGGCGAAAAGCTCGGTCGATCCGGGCTTGGCCTGGCCCTGCAGGTGCGCGGCCAGCGCGTCCTGCACGGTCTGCGGCCCCGTGGCCGCGCCTACAAAAAGAACCTCCGGCTTGCCGTCCGGATGGAAAGTCACGAATTCGTAGACGCCGGGCTTGGGCGGGGCGTGGTTGCCCAGGGCGTCGGGCTTAAAGCGGAAGCATCGTTCCGACATCGAGACTTTGAAAGTGCGGTTCTCGCTCATGAGGGTTTCTCCTTGGACTGCCACACGGCCTTGCCGATGAAAAAGGGGCCCATCTTTTCGATGTAGCCTGAGGTCTGCTTGGTCTTGCGCATGGCGGCGACCAAAGCGGACAGAGGGTGAAGCTCCCGGCCCAAAAGCCCGATGATAAAATCATTGTCGGCCGGGTCGATGCCGTGGCAGTCCAAGCGGATGTCCTTGCCCAGCCCCGCGTTGCCGAAGGCGTGGCCGATGGCGCCGTGCTCGCGCAGCATCTTGGTCTGCTCTTCCACTGGCAGGGCCGCGAAGGCGCCCGCGCGGCGCAGCGGATACCACACCGCCCAGGGCCACTCCGGATCCAAGACCACGCGGCGCGGACGATCGACGAGCCAGTCGTCCAGATTCGGCTCGTGACCGAGCGCGTAGGTCCGGCCGGCCATCGAGTACGCGGGCTTTAATTCCAAATCGGCGAAGGGCCCCGCGTTGAAGAACTTGCGCAGTTCGCCGACGAAAAAGGACGGATCCTCGCTCATAGCCAGAAGGCCCGCGCCGCGCGGGTCGTGCAGGTCGGCATAGAGCGCGGCGGGCATCTTGGCGGGCTCGAGGGCTTTTATGAGGGGTGCGAAGTCCCGCGCCCCGCCGAAGGCCGAGAAGCTCATAAAGAGCCGGCGATCGGAAAAGGAGACCGAGCCGTCAGCCGCGCGGCCGCGCTCACGCAAATCGGTGACGGCGGGCGCCTCTTTCTTGGTGTCTTTGGCTTGGGTTTCCGGCATCAATCGATCTTATCTTTTCCCCCTCGCGCCGGACAAGCGCGATGCGGCGCTCGTTGCCCCGCCAGGCGTTTTCCGCTATAATCCCCGCATGCTTGAGACCCGCGTCGAACACGCATTGACCACCACGACTTTTACCCTCGACGGCTACCGCATCGTCAAGAACCTGGGCGTGGTGCGCGGCATCATCGTGCGCTCGCGCTCCATCGTGGGCAATTTTGCGGCGGGCATCCAGTCCATTTTCGGTGGCAACATCACGCTCTACACCAATCTCTGCGAACGCGCCCGAGGCGACGCCTTCGAGCTCATGCTGGCCCACGCCCAGGAATTGGGCGCCAACGCGGTCGTGGGCGTGCGTTACGACGCGACCGAGGTCATGGCCGGCATCACGGAAGTCCTAGCCTACGGCACAGCGGTCGTGGTCGAGCCCCAGCGCTAGCCTGCCATTTCGCCGCCCCCCGCCCGAAAACTTATAATTGGGACATGGACCTCTCACACCTCCCGCACGCCTGCGGGGTCTACCTTATGCGCGACGCGGCCGGAGACATCATTTACATCGGCAAGGCCGTGGACTTATCCAAGCGTGTCTCCCAGTACTTCAACCCTTCCAAGACCGATCTCAAGAACTCGGCGTTGACGCCCTTAATCCGCGCCATCGACTATATTCCTTGCGCCTCCGAGCGAGAAGCCCTTCTTCTGGAGCGCAAGCTCATCCGCGAGAAGCAGCCCTTCTTCAACTCGATGTGGAAGGACGACAAGTCGTACCCGTGGGTTAAAATCACGTTGGGTGAGGACTTCCCGCGCCTTTTGATGACCCGGCGCAAGACAAAGGACAAAAGCGCCTACTTCGGCCCCTACCCGAAAGCCGCCTCCATCAAAAGCCTGCTGCGCTATCTCTGGAGAAGCCGGCTCTTCCCGCTGCGCCCCTGCCGCTGGGAGTTCAGCCTGGAAAAGCCCTTGGCCGAGCGCAAAATTCACTCCTGCCTCTACTACCACACCGGCCAGTGCCCGGCGCCTTGCGCTGGCAAAATCAGCCGCGCGAACTACCGCGCCGTGGCCGAACGCGCGCTTTTGTTCTTCCAGGGTGACTACGGCGCGCTGCGCGATAAGCTCGAAGAAGAGATGACACGGGCCTCGTCTGCGCTGGAATATGAGCGCGCCGCGGCCTTTCGCGACAACCTCTCGGCCATCGCTCAAATGGACGAGCGCGTGCGCTTGAAGGCCCTCTCCGCCGAGGACATCGCCGCGCCTCTGCTGGAATCCCAAGCCGTGACGGACTTAAAAGACGCGCTGGCCCTGGCCAAACCCCCCTTCCACATCGAATGCTTCGACATTTCCCATTTCCAAGGACGCTTCACTGTGGCCTCCATGGTGTGCTTCACGGGTGGGCGGCCCAACAAGAGCCACTACCGGCGCTTCAAGATTCGCGAAACCGCAGGCATCGATGACTTCAAGTCCATGGCTGAAGCGGTCTTTCGCCGCTACCGCCGGCGCAGCCGCGAAGACATGCCGGACTTGATTCTCATCGACGGCGGCAAAGGCCAGTTGGGCGCGGCCAAGGCGGCCTTGGACAAACTGGGGCTGGACATTCCCGTCGCGTCTTTGGCCAAACGCCTGGAGGAGGTTTTTGTGCCCGGACGTTCGCGCTCCATTCTCTTGGAGCGCCGACGGCCGGCCCTGCGCATGCTCCAGCACCTCAGAGACGAGGCGCACCGCTTCGCCATCACCTACAACCGGTATTTGCGCGGAAAGGGAATCTTTAGTGGTGCTTAGAGTTACCCATATTCGAGGCCAGCTGACCCAGATCAAAGATGGGCATGAACATCGCGATGACGATGGAGCCGACGATGACGCCCATGATGACGATGACGATGGGCTCAATCATGGAGGTCAGACCCTTGACCGCGGCGTCGACCTCCATGTCGTAGAAATCCGCGATCTTGCCCAGCATCGCGTCCAAACTTCCCGTCTCCTCGCCGACCGAGATCATGGAGGTCACCATGTTGGGGAAAATACCCGACTTCTTCAAGGGATCAGTCAGCTTGCCGCCCTCGCGGACCGACTCGCGGCTGGACAAAATCGCCTCCGCGACGACCACGTTGCCAGCCGTGGCTGCGGCGGTCTCCAGGCCCTGCATGATGGGCACGCCCGATTTTATGAGAGTGCCTAGGGTGCGGGTAAGCTTGGCGATGGCGACCTTGGTCATGATGGGCCCGAACAGGGGCGCCTTTAAAATCCAGGCATCCACACGCTTCTTGCCCGCAGATGTCTTGTAAAAGCGCTTGCAGCCATAGCCGATACCGATGGGGATGGGCACCCAGGCGTACCAATAAGTGCGCAGGAAGGCCGAAATTCCCAAAAGGACCTGCGTCGGCATGGGCAGCTTGCCACCGAACGCCGAGAAGATGGTCTTGAAGGTCGGCACGACGAAGGTCAATAGGAAAACCGTCACCAAGGCGCAGATGGAGAGCACCACGGCCGGGTACATCAGCGCGGATTTGACCTTGGCCCTCAGGGCTTCGGAATTCTCCAAGTAGAGCGTAAGGCGCTCCAAAATAGTGTCCAGGATGCCGCCCAGCTCGCCAGCCTTGACCATGGAGGTGTAGAGCTCCGGGAAAGCGCCGGGGTGCTTCTTCATGGCCTCCGTGATGGAGAGCCCGCCCTCAATGTCCGTACGCACCGCGCCGATGATCTTCTTGAACGCGGGGTTCTGCGCCTGCGTCTCCAGAATGGAGAGCCCCTGCACAATGGGCACACCCGCGCCAATAAGGGTCGAGAGCTGGCGCGAGAACATGGTCAGGTCCTTGGACTTTACCGTGGCTCCCGCGTTGAGCTTGTTCTTCAAGGTATCCAGAAATCCTGGTTTTTTCTCGCCGATCTCGAGCACCACCATCTTCTGCGAGCGCAGGAGTTCTATGGCGACGCGGCGCTCGGCGGCGTCGAGCGTGCCCTGGCGGACGGCTCCGTCCCGGGCCTTGGCCTTGTAGGCGAACGTGGGCATGTCGGTTATTTGACCGGCGCCATGGTCTTCTGCATCAGGCGGCGCAGGTCCTCCGGATCCAAGGAGTGCTCCATCGCCTCCTGGAAGCTGATGAGCTTTTTGCGATAAAGCTCGGAAAGCGACTGATTCATGGTCTGCATGCCGAACTTGCCGCCTGTCTGGATGGCCAGTTGGATTTGCTCCACTTTCTGCTCGCGGATGAGGTTGCGGATAGCGGAGGTCACCACCAGAACCTCGCAGGCCAGCACGCGGCCGGTGCCCGAGGCGTGGGATAAAAGTTGCTGGGCGAAGACGGCCTGCAAGACGAAGGAAAGCTGCACGCGCACCTGATCGATTTGTTCCTGGGGAAAAACATCGATGATGCGGTTAATGCTCTGCGCACAGTCCGTGGTGTGCAAGGTGGCGAAAACCAGGTGTCCCGTCTCGGCGATGGTCAGGGCCGCGGAGACGGTGTCAAGGTCTCTCATCTCGCCGATCAGGATGATGTCCGGATCCTGGCGGAGCACATACTTCAGGGCCTTGGGAAAGCTCTCCGTGTCCTGCCCCACCTCGCGCTGGTTGACCAAGCCCTGCTTGTGAGCGTGCACGTACTCAATGGGATCCTCGATGGTCACGATGTGCGCGCGGCGGTGCTCGTTCAGGTAGTCAATCATGCTGGCCAAGGTGGTCGACTTTCCCGAGCCCGTGGGGCCGGTCACCAGCACCAACCCCTTGGGAATCTTCATGATGCCGTGGACCACGCTCGGCATGCCCAGCTCCTCGAAGCTTCGGAAGTTCGAGGGAATCGAGCGGATGGCCGCGCCGATGGCCCCGCGTTGGCGGTAAATGTTCATGCGCAGGCGGCCCAGGCCCTTGAAGCCGAAGGCCAAGTCCAACTCGTTGGTGGCCTCGTATTTCTGCCGCTGGGCCTCGGTCAAAAGCGAGAAGACCAGGACTTGGCAGGATTCTGCCGTGAGCTTCTCATAGGATGTGGGGGCCAGATCCCCATCCACGCGCAACATAGGCGGAGACCCCACCGAAAGATGCAAGTCGGAGGCACCCTTCTCGTGCATGAGGATGAGCAAGTCGCTCATCGAGACCATCAGCGGGACTCCTTCATGAGGTATGGCTGCCGGTGACGCGGATAACCTCTTCGGCTGTTGTCAGCCCCGACAAAAGCTTGCGCACTGCCGACTGCTCCAAGGTAATCATGCCGTTTTTAAGCGCCGCATCCTTGATGGCCATGGCTGTGGCCTTCTGGCTGATGAGTTCGCGGATGTTGTCGTTGATCTCCAGGACCTCGTGGATGCCGACCCGGCCGCGATAGCCCGTGCCGGCGCAGTTCTCGCAACCCTTTCCTTTATAAAGGGTGACCTTGGGCGTCTCGGGACGCTGCTTGGCCGGCACGCCCAGATTGGCGAGCCATTGGGTCTCGACTTCATAGGATTCCTTGCAGTCCTTGCAAATAGTGCGCACCAGCCGCTGCGCCACCACCATGGTGAGCGCCGAGGAAATGAGCACCGGATCGATATCCATCATCACGATGCGGGTCACGGCCCCAGGCGCGTCGTTGGTGTGCAACGTGGAGAAAACTAAGTGGCCGGTCAGCGCCGCATTGATGGCGATGGTCATGGTCTCCTGATCGCGGATTTCGCCCACCATGATGATGTCCGGGTCTTGGCGTAGGAAGGAACGCAGTGCGGAGGCGAAGGTAAGCCCGATTTCCGCGTTGCAGTGGACTTGATTGATGCCCTGGAGCACCAGCTCGACGGGGTCCTCGGCGGTCATGATGTTGACGTCGGGCGAGTTGAGCGTATGGAGCGTGGAGTAAAGGGTGGTGGATTTTCCCGAGCCCGTGGGTCCGGTCACCAGGATGATGCCGTGAGGGTCTTTGATGTGCTTATTGAAGATGGAGAGGTTCTCCGGGTCCATGCCCAGCTGGCTGATGTCCAGGCGCGTCGCGGCCGAATCCATGATGCGGATGACGACCTTCTCGCCCGAGGTGCAAGGGCAAATCGAGATGCGCAGGTCGACTTCCTTCTCGCCGATCTTGACCTTGATGCGGCCGTCCTGCGGCCGACGGCGCTCGGCGATATCGAGACTGGCCATAATTTTGAGTCGCGAGACGATGGCGTTCAAGAACTTCTTGGGCGGCGAGGGCTGCTCGTAGAGCACGCCGTCCATGCGGTAGCGCACCCGCAGGGTCTTCTGATAGGGCTCGATGTGGATATCCGACGCCTTACATTTGACCGCGCGCACCAGAAGCAAGTTGACGATCTGGATGATGCCGCCCTGCTCTTCCTGGCTGATTTGCGTGGCCGAATCGTCCTCGTCCTCATCCGCCGATTTCTCCGCCGACTTCTGCACGACCAAACCGCCGTCCTCGCCCGCCCCGAGTTTCTTAGCCTCCTCGGCCGCGCCCTTGGAGGAAGGCTCGCGGCCTCCGTACGCGCGCTCGATGGCGTCGGCCAAGTCTCCTTCCGGAGTGATGACCACATTCACTTTGAGGCCCGTGGTGATGCGGATTTCGTCCACGGCCATGACATTCAAGGGGTCGCACATGGCGACGGTCAGCTGATCGTCCGCGAATTGGATGGGCAGGATAAACTTTTGGCGGACCATCTTCTCGGGCACCATCTTGAGAACGTCCTTCTTGATGGCGCCGCGATCGGCCAGGCGCACGAACTTGAATCCGCATTTCTGGCTGACGAACTCGACGATTTTTTCAGAGGAGAGGTAGCCTTTATCGATGATGACGGTGCTCAGCGCGCGCGCGGACTTCTTGTGCTCGTCCATGCACTCGTGGAGCTGCTCATAGGTCAGGTGCCCCTCGGAGACAAGAAGCTCCCCCAGGCGTGCGGAGATGGCTATGGGATTCGTGGATTCTTTCAGGGCCGGCATCAGGTCCGCCTCTTACTAAAGATAACGGACATATCCCTTTCTGTCAAGGTTTAGTTTTGAGGCGCGGGTTGAGCCTGCTGCGGCGTCACCTGGGCGGCTTGTTGCGCCGGAGTGGCTGGGGAGGGCGTCTGGCCACCCGCCAAAAGCTGCTTGGCGGCGGCGTTGGCGCCCTGGACGGTCTGGCTTTGGGCGTCGGCCACGAAAAGATAGGAAATGGACTGGGGCAGGGAGCTTTGCGGCCCGGGAACGACGCGGTACTGGACTTCGTAGCTGCTGCCGCTTAACGCCCCGGCCGTCCACTCCTCTCTATTATCGTCCCCGGGATTGGCGGTGAAGGAATACTGCAGCCACTGCGCCACGGTGCCGCGGTTGCCGTCCAAGGGATAGTTCTTGACCAAATCGATGGCTGCTTGGGCCTCAGGCGAAATCGGCGGCGTCGCGGGAGCCTGCGCCTGCCCCTGGGCCGACGCGCCCTGCCCGGACGAGGCCGCCTGGAATGGTTGCCCTTGCTGCTGAGGCTGCGCGGCCTGCTGCACCAGCACCGGGGGCGGCGCGGAGGCAAGTCCCGTGGCGGGAGCGGACTCAGGCGCAGGCTTGGCGGGGCTAAGGCCGCCGTTCAAAAGGAAATATCCGGCGCCGCCCGCGATGAGCACGAGGCCTCCCAAGATGAAGTAGGCCGCTTTGCCGCCTTTTTTCTTGGGCTTGGCCGCGGACTTCTTGCCCTTGGCGGAGGGAGCCGCCGCGGGTCCGGACGGCGCCAATTCGGAAATCAAGTCCTGGGTGGCCGCGGCAGGAGCGGCCGCAACCGCGGCGAATGGCTGCGTCGGCGCGGTCTCAAGCTTCGGCATGGAGGGTTTGGGGGCCAAGTCCGCCGCGGAGCCGAAAGGCTCCGGCGCGGGGGCCTGGAACGACGGCGTCGTCCCGAAAATCCCGGTGGTGAACTCCGAGGCACTGGGCACGGCGGAGAGGCCCGCCCCGGGCGTCGCGGCGAAAAGTCCGGAGGCAGGAACCTGGAGGTCGGCGCTCGGGGGTTGGGACTCGGGCACGGCTTTAGATCCCGCAGCCGGCGCCGAAGTGAAAGCTGAAATTCCCGAGGCTGGACCCAAAACTTTCCGCAATTCCTCCTCGAACGCTCCAGACTTGCGGGTTTCGGGCTCGGCGGGATTTAAGCCGGAGGTTTCCTCGGCGGCCTGAAGCCCCGACGACGCCTCCGCGGGCTCCGGTGCGGCAATGGGTTCGATGGCCGCCGCCGAGGACTCAAGCTCGGCTGGAACTATCTCGGCCGCCGGATCCGGATCAAGAACGGGGAAGGTCTTTGGCGCCTCGAAGACGATTTCCGTCTCCGCTTCAAAAGAGGGCTCCGCTTGGGATGCTGCCGCTGGCGGCTCGGGAACGACGGGATCGAGAGAACCGGCAGCCGGAGTTTCGTACCGCGTGGGAACCTCCTCCGACGCTGCCGGATTCGACGGAGAAACGCCCTTCTCTGGTGTCGCTTTATCCGACTCGGCTTTTTCCAGCGCGGCCAAGCGCTCGCGCAGCCGCGCAATCTCGGCCAAAAGGGCGGTTTCTCCCGCCGTCTCGGGTTCCGGCGCCACGGGCGCCTCGGGCCGGCGAGGCTCCGCCGCGTCCGTTTTCGGCAGTCCCAACTCGGGCGAAATTTCGATGAGATCGAGGAAAACATCCAGAGGCGGCGCGGCGTCCGCCTCACCCCCGGCTCCGGGCCAAAGCTCCGCGTCCAAATCAAAGTCCGCGATCATCTCATCGAGATTTTTCTCCGGGATTGGAGGCAGGGCCGCCGGGCCCTCCGCGTCCGCGGGAAGGCCCAGAATTTCGGAAAGCGGCCGCCAGGCCTTGCCCCCTCCGACGGACTCCGCGTAGACCAAAGTGTCGGGATCCGCGCCCAGGCGGGCGAGTTCCTCGGCATCGTAAGGGCCGGCGATGTCGGAATCTTTGTAGACGAAATATCTCATGGGCGCGAGTGAACCACCCAATAAGATAACGCAGGCGTGTTAACTTTTCAAGACACGGCGGGACGCCGCCGACAGCCTAGGATTCCGAAGAAACCGGAGACTCTTCGCCCGTCCCGGAAAGCTCCCCAACCGGCTCCAAGCCCGAATCGGGCCGCCTCTCCGCGCCGCTCTGGCAGTTGATGCAGTAACGGGCGAAGGGCAGGGTCTTGAGCCGCAGCTTGGCGATGGGCTTGCGGCAGGATTCACAGACGCCGTAAACGCCCCGGTCGATTTTGCGCAGCGCGGCCTCAATTTGATCCAAGGTCGTGCGTCCGCTATCCGAGAGCTCGAACAAGAGCTCGCGCTCGATGGACTGGCTGGCTTCGTCCACTGAATCTCCGGTCGAACTGCCGACGTCGGCGGTAATCTGCTGGCGCTCCGAGGCCTTCGTCATTTCGTCGCGCATGGCTAAAAGCTGCTTCCGGATGGACTGCAGCCCGGATTTGACGCCCTTGGGCGCGGCCGACGCTTTGTCTTTGGCCGATTTCGTCGTTTTCTTGGCTGGCTTCTTCGCGATCTTTTTCATGGGCATACTCTATAAAACTTCTCCTTTTTTATCCAATCCCTAAAGTGAGTCTTATGCGCTCAAAAGCGCCGCGGCCGATTCGATGCGGGAAACGACCTTCTCGCGACCCATGATCTCGAGCATCGCGAAGAGGCTGGGCCCGTCCGTGCGGCCGCTGACCGCCGCGCGCAGCGGGTGGAAGACCTGACCGGTTTTGAGACCCTTGTCCGCGCAGAACTTGCGGATGCGATCCTCAAGAGGCTTCTCGGTAAAAGGCTCGAAGCCTCGCAGATCGTCTCTCAAACCATTCAAGACATCCTTGACCCCCGGCTGCCGCAACACCTTATCCATAGCCTTCTGGGAAAACTCCACCTTATCTTGGTAGAAGAAGCTCACCAGCCCCGGGATTTCGCTCAGGAGCTTATACTTCTCCCGCTCCAGGGCCGTGGCCTTTTCGAGTGCCGGCCCCTTGGCAGTGTCCACCTTGGCGGCCGCGAAGAAGGGTTTGGCCATCTCCAAAAGTTCCGGCACCGGCGTCTTGCGGATGTACTCAGAATTCATCCAGGTGAGCTTCACCGGGTCGAAGGTCGCGGGATTCTTCTGGCAACCCGCCAGATCAAACTTCGAAATGAGCTCGTCCTCTTCAAAAATCTGCTGTGAATCGGACGTAGACCAGCCCAAGAGCGCCAGGTAGTTGCGCAGCGCGGCGGGCAAGAAGCCCTGATCCCGGTATTCCAGCACCGAGGTCGCGCCGTGGCGCTTGGAGAGCTTGGTCCCGTCCGGACCCATGATCATGGAGAGATGCGCGAAGCGCGGCAGGGACCAGCCCAGGGCCTCGTAGATCTGGATTTGGGACGGCGTGTTGGAGAGGTGCTCGTCGCCGCGGATGACGTGGCTGATTTCCATGAGGTGATCGTCCACGACGCAGGCGAAGTTGTAGGTCGGCCCGTCCGAAGTCTTCCAAATGACTAGGTCCTGCTGGAGCTTATTCTCGAAAGAAACCGCGCCGCGGATGAGATCCGGCACCATCGTGGCGCCGTCCGCGGGCATCTTGAAGCGCACCGAGAATTTTTTTCCGGCGGTCTCGAGCTCGCCGCGCTGTTTGTCCGTCAGCCTGCGGCAGCGCCCGTCGTAGCGCGGCGGCCGCTTCTCCAGCTGCGCCAGCCGGCGCATCGCGTCGAGTTCTTCCTTGGAGCAGTAGCAGCGATAAGCTTTGCCTTCCTTGAGGAGCTGGTCCAAGTACTTGCGGTAAATCTCCAGGCGCTGCATCTGGAAATACGGGCCGTAGGGACCGCGGCTTTGGGTCAAATCCGACGGCCCCTCGTCCCAGTCCATGCCCATCCAGCGGATGGAATCCAGGATAGCGGTCACCGAGTCCTCGGTCGAGCGAACCTCGTCGGTGTCCTCGATGCGCAGGACGAAGTCGCCCTTGTGGTGGCGGGCGAAGAGCCAGTTGAAGAGCGTCGTGCGGGCGCCGCCGATGTGCAAAAAGCCCGTCGGCGACGGCGCGAAGCGGGTGCGGACTTTCGGGGTGGGGCTGTTGTCGGTCATAGGACGGAGTTCTCCAAGAGTTCTTGGGCGTGCTTGCGGCTCGCGGCCGTGGCCGAACGCCCGCCCAGCATGAGCGCCAAGGCGTCCAAGCGCTTGTCTCCCTCGATCCGCTCGAGGGCAACCACGGTCCGGCCATGTGCCGCAGCCTTTTTGACGAGATATTGGGTCCTGGCCCAGCAGGCCACCTGCGGCAGGTGCGTGACGCAAAGAACCTGCCTGAAGCGTCCCAGGCCGGCCAGCTTCTGCCCCACGGCGCGCGCGGTGGCTGCGCCTACGCCCGCGTCCGCCTCGTCGAAGACGAGAACAGGCACTCGGTCGGCCTTGGCCAGAACGGTCTTCAAGCCCAGCATCAGGCGAGAGAGTTCGCCGCCCGAGGCCACGTCCTTCATCGGGCGCAGGGCCTCGCCCTCGTTGGCGCAAAACATGAACTCGACCGCATCGGCGCCGGTCCGGCGGTAGGAACCCTCCTCCATTTCGACCGCGACGGAAAAACGCGCGCGGGCGAATCCCAGGCCGGCGATTTCCTTGGCCAGCGCGCCTTCGAGCTTTTTGGCGTTTTTAAGCCGCGCTTGGTGGATTTTCAAGCAGACCTCATCCAGGACGCCGGCCGCGCGAGCGAGCTCTTCCTCCAAAACCTCGGCCCGCTCGCCGGAGTGTTCCAGGCGGGAGAGCTCCTCCGAAAGGCGCTTATGCGACTCCAGAACGTCAGCCAGCGCCGGGCCGTACTTCTTCTTCAAGACGGAAATTTTCTCCATGCGGCTCAAAATCTCATCGAGCTTTCCCGGCTCAAATTCCAGGCGGGATCGGTAATCGCTCAAGTCGCGCGCGGCCTCCTCCACCGCGGCGCGCGCGGAAGCCAGACTCTCGCTCAAGACCCGCAGGGATTCGTCGAGGCGGGCCAGCTCCGAAACGGTCCGTTCCGCCTTCAAGAGTCCAGCCGCGGCCGAGCCCTCCTGATCGTAGAGCACCTCGTGCGCGGCCGTCGCCAGGCTCTTCAGGCGCTCTCCGTTCTTAAGGCGCGGCAGCGCGGCCTCAAGCTCCTCGTCCTCGCCGGGGGAAAGCCGGGCGCTCTCGATTTCGTGGACTTGGTAGCGCAAAAGGTCGATGCGCTTGGCGCGCTCCTCCTCGGAAAGCCGCGAGGAGGCCATCTCGGCGTTGAGCGCGGACCAGCGCTCGAAGGCTTCCGCGACGGCGGCGCGCTCGGCTTCCAAGCCGCCGAAGCGGTCGAGGATTTCCAGATGGCGGGACTCCCGCGCCAAGCTCTGCTGCTCGTGCTGGCCGTGGAAGTCGACTAAGTCGGCGCCGACGTCGCTCAAAATCGCGGCCGACACCGCGTGGCCGTTCAAGAACGAGCGGCTCTTCCCCGAATCGTCCATCTCGCGCCGGATGAGGGCGCGTTCGCCCAAGATGCCAAAGCGAGTGCGCGCTTCCGGCGAAAAATCCGCCGCGTCGAAAGCGGCCTCGACCTGCAGGCGGCTTTCCCCGGAGCGCAGCCATAGCGAGCTACCCCGCGCCCCTAATGCGAAACCCAAGGCTTCGATGAGGATGGATTTGCCGGCTCCGGTCTCGCCGGTCAGGACGTTGAGGCCGGACTCCGGTTCGAAAAGGACGTCCTCGACCACGGCGAAATTCTTGATGCGCAGGGAACGCAGCATCCTAGCGCTCCCCCCACTTGAGCTTGCGCCGCAGGACGTCGTAAAAGGAGCGCCCGGGCGGCACCAGAAGGACGAGCGGATTTTCCCCACGCCGGATGGCGATCTCATCGCCTGGCCGCACCCGGCAGCCGGTCTGACCGTCCAAGGACAAAATCGTGCGCGCCGGCTCATGGCCGCGCGCCAGAACTTTCAGGCGCAGCTCGCTCGCCTGAGGCAGGACCAGGGGTCTTTGCGTGAGCGTGTGCGGACAGATGGGCGCGACCAGCAGGACCTCCAGGGACGGCTCCACGATGGGCCCCGAGGCCGCCAGCGCGTAGGCCGTCGAGCCGCCGGGCGTCGCAACGATGAGCCCGTCTCCGAAATAATCCGCGAGAGTTTTCCTTCCCGAGGACAGGCGCAGGGTGACCGCGCGCGCCTGGTCGCCACAGCGCACGACCGCGTCATTAAAGGCGGGCGCCGGGCCAAAAATCCGCCGGCCGCTCCGGAAGCACTCGACTTCCAGGGCCATGCGGGGCTCGGAGGCGAAGCGCCCGCGCGCAAGCTCGCCGCGGCGGCGGGAAAGCTCCGCGGCGTCCAAAGCCGTCAGAAAGCCCAAATCGCCCGCGTTGACGCCCAAAAGCGGCAGCGGACGCCGCGCCAGCGCGCGCGCGGCGCGGAGCATGGTCCCATCCCCGCCCACGGCCACGGCAATCTGGGCTCCGCGCGCGGCCGATGGAAACTTGTCATGGCGGCTCACCGCCGTCGCGATTCCCGATCGCCGCAGGGCGGCCCGGACTCGCCTCATGACCACCTCGGCGTCGGGCTTGTCCTCATTGTAGAAAAGGACGGCCGAGGAGATGCGTTGAGACCCCGGAAGAGTCCTCGTAACCGACGGCTTGCCCATGAATTTCGATTTCAACCGCGCGCCCTTTGAGAAGAGAAGCGATTATATCAAATTGCCGACGGCCGACTTGGAAAGACGCGGGGGCGAAGCCCGCGCAGACTTCCCGCGCGCACAGGCGCCACGGGCCGCGGGCGCGGCGGAGGCGGACTCCCGAAAAGCGCGCCCGCCACGCGGCCTCCGCGGAGGCGGGCGCATCTTCCGCCAGCACGATCTCATCCGGACGACCCAGGCGCCACGTCTTTAGGAGCCCGTCCAAAGAACGCCCGGGCGCCGCAGCGCCGAAAACCACCGTCCGTCCTTCGGTCTCAACCGCGCCAAGGCCCGAGCTCGGCGGCCATAAGTAAACCGCGCGCAAGCCGGGCCCTGACGCGGCGCTCCACAAGGCGCCTACCGCCCAAATCCCGGCGGCCGCACCCAAAACCGCAGCGCGCGCATGCCTGGGCCAAGCGAAAAGAAACGCCATGGCCACAGTGTAGTAGGCGATCACGGAGCACGCGCTCATGGGAAAAAGAGCCGAGGCCGAAAACGGCAGGACGGAGAAAAGAAAACACGCCTTGCAGAAAGCCCCCAGGCCCAGGGACACCGCCCAAGCCGCCGCGCGGATGAATGGCGTCCATCCCGCCATGAACGCCGCGCCCAAGACGAGCCCCCCGGCCATGAGGCCTCCGGCGCAGGGAATGAGCACAAGATTAGCCGCGCTCCCCAAAACGGAGCCGCGTCCAAAGACCCCTGCGAAGACCGGCCAGAGCATAAGTTCCACCGCGGCAGTGGCGGCCGCATTGCGTAGCAGCCGCCGAGAGGGCGAACGCGCGGAAAATCCTGCGCCCAGCCTCGCCCCCCAGGCGTCCGCGGCCGAGAGGCCCAGCATGGCGAGGTAAGTCATCTCAAAGCCGAGCGAGAACAGGGAGCGCGGGTCCCAAAGAAGGATGGCCCAGGCCGAAAGGACGAGACCCTGGAAGACCCCCGCGTCGCGGTCGAGCAGCACGGCGCCGTAGTACGCCAGGGCGCAGCCGTAGGCCCGCACGTAGGGAGCGGACGCCCCGACCATGAGGGTGTAGAACCCGGCGGCCAGGGCCGCGCCGCAAAACCTCGGCGCGCGGGAAACGCCTAGAGCCGAGAGAAGCCACGCCGCGAACAAGAGCACCAGCGCCACCTTGGCTCCGGAAGGCACTAAGAGATGCATGACGCCGGCGTCCTGAACGGCGGCGTAGAGATCGGGTTCGAGCCGCCCCTTGTCTCCGAACATCAGTCCGGAGAGGACGTGCGCCTTCCTGGCCTCTAAGGTCGCGTAGTATGCCTCCTGCATTTTTTCGCGGAGCGCCTGGGCCCAATATAAAGGAAGGCGCCGGAAGGGCACCGGAAGCGGCAGCCGCTCGAAATCCTCGGCCCAAAACACCCAGCACGCACCGCGCTCGGCAAGGAACGCCCGCTCATCGAAGCCTCCGGGGTTGCGCGCCGGCTGCGGCGCCGCAAGCCGTCCGAAAAAGCGCGCCGTTTCTCCGGGACGCAGGAAGCCCTCGCGCGAGAAGAACCACGGGAAGTAGGCGATCGCCCGCTGGGGCGGGGCGGGCGCCCCGTTCAACGAAATCAGGCGGATATCGACTTTCAGGCCTCGGTAGTCTTCTCCGGGCGCGGCGAGAACCTCCGCATCGAGAATTGCGCGCCGTCCGGCCATGGCCGCGAGGCGGGCGTCTGGCCGGAGAGCGAAAAATCCGGCCGCACGCAGCACGCACAGGGCCGCCAGGTAGGCGGCCAGGGCCAAAAACAGCGGGCGCCGCAGATAGCATGTCGGCATCGCCAGGATTACGACCGGGGCCCCCGGAAGGTTCCGCGCCCTTTTGATATACTCAAGCCCGTGCCACGCACGAACGCCTCGCTGGCCCTAGGACTCATGTCCGGCACCTCGGCCGACGGCATCACGGCCGCCCTCTGCCGCTTTTCCGGGAGGAGCGTCCGGGTCCTGGCCTTTAAAACCTACCCGTTCGCGCCCACGCTCAAGCGCAGGATTTTAAGCGCCGCGGATCTTCCCCTCGCGGAAATTTCCCGGTTAAATTATGAAGTAGGCCTGGCCTTCGCCGCGGCGGCCCGGGAATTTCTTAAAGGACGCCGAAGGCCAGCCATCATTGGCTCGCACGGGCAAACCCTCTGGCACGGGCCGGACGCCGCTCCCGCCAACACCCTTCAAATCGGCGAGCCCTCCTTCATCGCGGAAGCGACGGGACTCCCGGTTGTGGCCGACTTCCGGCCCCGCGACATGGCGGCGGGCGGTCAAGGCGCGCCGCTAGTCGCCGCCTTCGACGAGTTTCTCTTCGCGCGGCGCGGGGGACGGCCGACCGCCGTGCAGAACATCGGCGGCGTGGCCAACGTCACTTTCATCGGCCCGCGCGGCTTGACGGCTTCCTTCGACACCGGCCCGGGCAACGCGCTCATGGATTTGGCCGCGCGGCTGGGCGGACAAGGACGATTGGAGATGGACGCGGGCGGACGCTTGGCCGCGCGCGGCCGGGTCGATGAGAAAATTCTCGTCCGCATGCTGGAGCACCCCTACTTCCGGCAAAAACCGCCCAAGTCCATCGACAAGAATCTCTTCGGCTCCGAATTCCTGCGCCGCCACTTCAAGACCGTGACGCCGCGGAAACTCCCAGACGTGCTGGCGACCCTCTCCTGGTTTACCGCGCGCTCCATCGCCCAAGCCTACCGGCGCTTCGGGCCGAGGGGCCTCTCCACGGCCGTCGTCAGCGGCGGCGGTGCGAAGAACCCCGTGCTGATGCGCCGTCTGGCCGAGGCGCTGGCTCCCGTGCGCGTCGCGCCTTTAGACCGCTGCGGCATCCCCGTCATGGCCAAGGAAGCCGCGGCCTTCGCGTGGCTGGCCTGGCGCGCCGCCCATCGCCTGCCCAACAACTGTCCCAAGGCCACCGGCGCCCGGGGCCCGCGCGTATTAGGTAAAATAATCCCGGCCTAGAGCCCGGAGGCACCATGAAAATCCCCGCCGTTATTGCGGAAAAAATGAAGGACTACCCCCCATTTTACCAAGCCGTTTGGCGCGCCTGCGCGCAAATTCCCAAAGGCCAAGTGCGCACCTACGGCTGGATCGCCAGACGCATCGGCAAGCCCAAGTCCGCCCGCGCGGTGGGCCAAGCCCTGGGCAAGAATCCTTTCGCGCCGGCCATCCCCTGCCACCGCGTGGTAGGCGCGGACGGGCGCCTGACGGGTTATAGCGCCAAGGGCGGCGTCGCGACCAAGCGGCGCATGCTTATCAAGGAAGGCGTCAAACTCGCTCCAGCGCGCTGAAGCCGACGATGTGCGGGCGCTACACCTTATCGGCCGGCGCGGCCGCGCTCTTCTAGCGCCCTATCCGTCAAGAGAGATGGAATCCTGGGACGTCTCAACCGCGGCCTTATAATTTAAGGCCCTTGCCTTCGCTGGATTTTCCGTCTATACTTCGGGCGTGAACAGCCTCCATCCGCAACGGCGAATTTTGGCGGCCGCCGCGCTCTTTTTCCTTCTCTATCCGGGCGCGGCTGCGGCTCAGCAGGAAGGCTCCCAGCAAGCAACGGAGGCCTCCGGAATTTCCATCGGAGCTCCCTCCGCAATTTCCAATCTTGCAGCTCCGCTTCTTCCGCAAGCAGACTTTACGCAACCCTTTTTAGGCGACATCGACCTTGGGCGAGAGCCCGCCGCCGCGCTCCCGACAAGCCTTGCTGCGCCGGCCGCGGCCCTGCCCGAAGCAGTTCCTGGATTGCCCCAGCCCGCCGTGCCGGCGCGGCGGGCTGAACAGCCGAGCACGCAACCTGCGGCCGCGCCGCAGCCTGTTCAAGAAACGGCTCCGGGCGGCTCAAGGTCGCACGAAACGGCAGAACAGGGCATCCTCCCGGCCGTTCAAGGACGGGCCCCGGGCACCGCCGTCAGGAAAGACTTCAAAAAAATAGCGAACGCCCGCTCTTTAAGCGCCATCGAAGCCGGCCGCAACCTTCCGGCCAGCCTCGGCACGCTCTTTGACAACGATGGCATCCTTCTCAAACGCTCGCCCTCGGGAGATTGGACGGCCGCTCATCCCGGGGAAGAGGCGTCCGGCCTCATGCGCGCCGCAAATTACCTTAAGAGCCGCGGCATTGACATCCCATTTCAAAGTGTCCACATTTCACAAGAGCCGCCCGCGAAAAGAGGCGGCTCCGCTCTGGTGTTGCTCTCCGGAGAAATCAGGAATGCCCTGGGATTCGGCAAACAAAGCGAGACCGGTGCCGTCGACGGCCTGGTCCGACTCCTGCTCAGAAAGCACCTAGAAGAGGGGATCGCCGAACCCCTAAGGCTTTCTTCCCAAGAATCCGGGAGAAACGGACTCGGCGCCGGCTCTTCCGCCACGGCCGAAGAAGCGGTGGCGGCTTTTCAAGCCCGCTGGCTCAAAAAATTCTCCAAGCTTGAGCGGGCCCTGCGGGGCCGCTCCGGAGAAGGAGCGGCCTCGGTTGAACGCATCACCATGCTGGACAGAGCCGCGAAATCGGTTTTCGCCGCCCCGGGCCTGGGCGCGATCTTTCTCCAGCAATCTCTCGGCAGCGGCGTCATAGTCCGTGCCATCCAATCCAAGGGCGGCATTTCCGATCGCGATCAGAATCTAGACTTCTCCGGAGGGACCCTGACCGGAGTCCATTACAACGAGGCTGAGCGCTCCGTCATCTTGGTGGGCCATACCGGCCGCGAGTACGCGCTTGAAAAACGCCCCGTAGATCAAGACGGCAAAATAGGGAAGGCCGAGCAGAGGATGAGCTTCTCCGGCCCGGCCGACGCGCTGGGAACGTTTTATGACGCGACAAGCCGCAACCTCATCGTGGTCGGCGGCGAAAACGCGGAGATATTGAACCTTTCCGCGCAATCCCCCGAGCTTCGCTCCGAAATCCGGGCGCCGGACTCCTGGTCGGGAGCCGCCTACGATGAGGGACGATCCATCCTCTATCTCGCCAACGCCGACGGTAAAAGCATCGCGGCCTGGAACCTTTCCCAAGGCGGAGTCCTGTCGCAGGGACCCGAAACCCCAACCTCCCACCCCATCGAAACCTTGATTTTCAATCCGGCCGACCAGACCTTGCTGGGCTATGACCGCGACGCCCGGCGCTACGAAATTTTCTCGGCCGACCCGGAGGGAAGGGTCACGGACGAGGAAAAATCAATCACCTTTCCCATGGCGGCCTCGGGGCGCAACGTCGTCGCCTTGAGCCCGTCCAAGAGCGGCGCAATTTACGTTCTGGGCATGCTCGACGGAGGATTCGTCTCGAGAGCTCCCGCCGTGTTCGACTTTTCCATGGATTCCGCCGTTCGAGAAAACCAGCGCGATCCCATCGCCGATCATTCCGGCCTCTCTCCCCCGGTCATTGACGCCGTGGCGGCCAAAATCGGATCGCTCTCCGAGCGGCGTACGCAAAAATTAGCCGCCGCGGCGGTCGCGGGCAATCGCCGCTGGGCGCAGTCGTTTTGGAGCGCGCTCACTAAGAACATCTCTGGGAATGCCTCTGAGGCGCCCGCGATCCGCGGTGCCAAAGCCTGGTGGAATAAAATTTTCAAGTCTTCCGCTCAAGACGAGTTGACCCCGATTCCCGGGGCTCAATCTTGGCTCAACGAGGAAAGCCAAGACCAAATCCGCACGAGAATGCCGACGCTTTGGGCTCTGCTTTCGGACCCCCAGCGCCTTCCGAAATTTCTGATGGCTCTAAGCTTCCTTCGCCTAACCTACCATTACGATCTTAACCATGCCGGGCACTTCGCCGGCGGAGACACGCCGCTGGCATGGGCCCAAGAACACCAGGCCGTCTTCCAATACAAGGAACTCCGCATCGCTCCCGTGAGTTCAAGCTTCCGCCGCCACATCATCTACGTCGAAGACGCGCAAGGGGTTTTCGCCGTCGAGCTTAAGATGCCCGGGCAAAATGCGGATCGGGCCTACATCGAACCGGAAAACTTCACGGTGGCCAAGGATCTGTGGGAGAAGAGTCCCCAAGACCCCGGGGTAGTCAAGCCCATCTACTTCGGTCAGTTTACCGGCAAAGTCCGGCTCTACGGCAAGAATATGAGCTACGGCGATAAAATTCCTTTAGGCCTGCTGCTTTTCAGCTATGGCGACGGAGAACGCTTCAAGCACGCGGCGCCGCTCATGCAGGCCATCGCGGCCGAGAAGAAAATATCTTTTGACGACGTCCTGCGGCAGGTCGCAACGGACGCCACGGTTGCCGCCGTGCGCCTGCACCGCATGGGCTGGAGTGGAAGTTCCGGAGCAGGGTTCCTTGGCGCCGGAGGCTTTACGGACATGCACGACGAAAATATTCGCGTGACTAAGGACGGGCGCGGGGTGCTCGTCGCCGACTTCGGGGTTTTTTCGCACGAACCCATGACCATGAACGATCGGAAGCGGGAAACTTTGCGCCAGCTCGGGGGCTATGCCGTTCCCAGCGTGCTCAACGCCATCTACCCGGAGGTTGTCCGTCGGCTCTCGGAAGGCGTCGCGGATGAATTGGAACGCCAAAAAATAGCCGAAGAGGTGCGGCAGGAACTGGGAATCTAGGCCGAACCGCCTAACTCTTACGCACGGCCTGATCCAAATCCGCGATCAAGTCTTTCGCGTCCTCGATGCCGACGGAAAGACGAATGAGCCCGTCGGCCAAGCCCGACTTCAGGCGCTCCCCGCGGGGAATCGCGGCGTGGGTCATGGTGGCGGGATGACCGATGAGGGATTCGACGCCCCCCAGGCTCTCGGCCAGCGCGAAGATATTGGTCGCGGAAATCATCCTCTTGGCTCGCTCGAGACCGCCCTTAAGCTCAAAGGAAATCATCCCGCCGAAGCCCTTCATCTGGGCCTTGGCAATGCGGTGGCCCGGGTGGCCGGGAAGTCCGGGGTAGTATACCCGCGCAACCTGAGGATGCGCGCTCAAGTGCCTGGCCACGGCCATGGCGTTCTCACAGTGCCGCCGCACGCGCAGGGGAAGGGTCTTGGTCCCGCGCAAAACCAAAAAGCAGTCCATGGGCCCTGGCACGGCGCCCACGGAGTTCTGCACGAACTTAATCCTCTCGTAAAGCGCTTGGTCGCTGGTGGCGACGAAGCCTCCCACCACATCCGAGTGCCCTCCCAGGTATTTCGTGGTCGAGTGAGCGACCAAATCGGCGCCCAAAGCCAAGGGCTGCTGCAGTGCAGGACTCGCGAAGGTATTGTCCACCGCCGCCAAAGCGCCGTGTTTCTTAGCTAATACGCATGCCTTGCGGATGTCCGTGATGCGCAAAAGAGGGTTGGACGGCGTCTCAACCCAGAGCAGCTTGGTACGCGGCGTCATGGCCCGCTCAACGGCGCCCAAATCAGTCGCGTCCACGAAGGTGAAGTCGATGCCCATGCGTGAGAAGACTTTGGTGAAGGCCCGGTAGGTCCCCCCGTAGACGTCGTTGCCGGAAACCACGTGATCGCCGGCGCTCAAGGTCATGATGACGGAAGAGATGGCGCCCATGCCCGAGGAGAAGCACAGGCCGAAGCGCGCGCCTTCCAGAGCCGCAAGATTGGCCTCAAGCGCCGCGCGGGTCGGGTTGCCAGTTCTGGAATACTCGAAACCCTTATGTCGCCCGGGCGCCTCCTGGGCGTAAGTCGAAGTTTGATAAATGGGAGTCATCACGGCGCCGGTCGCGGAGTCGGGCGCCTGCCCCGCGTGTACTGCCAAAGTGGAGAATCCGGCGTTCTTCGCGGTGCTCATGCTACTGCCCCCCCGCGCCGGCGGAGGCCGCAGGAGCCGTCTGGGACGGCGCCTGCGCCTTAGCCGCGCTCTTGCTCAAATCGTTGATGCGGCTTCTCACCCGCTCCGCCTCTTTCCGATCCAGGAAATCCAAATTTCCGGTGTTGACGATGCGCTGGTAGACGGACAAGGCCTTGGCCGGGTCGTCCAATTTGCAGCTGAAGAACAAAAAGCGGCAGTCGTAGAGCCCCGCCTCCTGGTAGAGCGCTTCGGCGGCCGGACGGCCCTGGGAAACTTGCGCAACGATCATCTCGTCGGTCTTGACCGCCATCTCGTATTGATCCAAATGTTCGGCGAAGATGGCGGCGATTTGAGAAAGCGCGGAAACGGAGTCTGGGCTCTGCGGATAGGCTGCGGTAAACGCTTGGTAGGCGCCAACCGCCTTCTGATAGAGCCCCAGCCGGGCGTAGAGGGAGCCCAGTTCGAACTGGGCTTTCTCCGCGAGCGCGCTTCGAGGATAGAGAGCCAAGAACTCCTGGGCTTCAAGCAGCGCGGCCCGGCTGTTTCCTTCGGACTCGTCCAGGTTCACCAAATCCCACTGCACCCGGTCCATTCCCGAATAATCCGGGAACCGCGCCATGAAGCCCCGGATTTCCCCGCGGATCGGACCATAGAGCTCGGCGCCGAAATTTTGGACCAGAAGGTGAATGAGCGTCGCAAGCCGATCATCGGCGGACAAGCCCGAAGAAGCCTGGGAGATGTTCGCGACGGCGCCTTTGTAGCGGCCAGGCAGGCGCTTTTTGGCGATGTCCTGGAACATGGACTGGGCCTGCATCGAGACATCCGCGTTAGGAAACTCGTAGAGCAGATGCAGGAGATCAACCATCGCCTGCTCGTGAAGCCCTTCGCGCTCTTCCAAAGAGGCGGCCAAAAAGCGCTCCTGCGCCGCCTCCAAAGAAGCCGGGTTCTGGGAAATCAGGAGGTTCAAATCGTCGACCATGGCGGACTCAGCGCCAAAGTAATCGTCGTTTTTTGCCGCGGCCTCAAGAAAGTTCCAACGTCGAATTAAGGCTTGCTTGGGCGTGGGCGTCTGCGGCTCGACCGCGGACGCGCGGGCCGCCAAGTCGGCCGTGCTGGGCGCGGCGGACGCCTGTGCCGCCGGCTGCGGCGCCGCGAAGGGCGCCTGGGCGGACGCGGAGCCCGCCGCCAGAAAAACCGACAACGCTAGGATTCGAATCATGAAGCGCCTCCCATGCGGCGGTTGAAGGCGCCGCCGCGCGCCGCGAAGTCGGACACGGCGTTCAGGACGTCGTACTTCGTGATGATGTCGTAAGCGCCCAGGCGCAGTTCGACGAGAACCGCGGGGCGCTGCGCGCCCATGAGGCCAAGAACGGCTTCAATGCGCGCACTGGGCGCCACGACGGGTAACGGCGCCGACATGGCCTCGCGGGCGATCATTTTCTTGATGTCGCGGCCTTTGATCATAAGATTCAAGACGTCATCTTCGAAGACGGCGCCTGCGATTTTTTTGCCCTCCAAAATCGGCAGCTGCGAGATGTCCCGTCGGCGCATGAGTTTCAACGCCTCGAACAGCGTGTCCTTGGGGCGGGCGAAGGCCAAGCCCAGCGGCTTGGAGCGCCGAGCTTTGGCGCGCAGCACGTCCTGAGCGTTCAAACCCGTCTCGTCCTCCAGGTAGCGGTTCTCGCGCATCCACTCCTCATTATAAATCTTGGAGAGGTAGCGCATGCCCGTGTCCGGCAGCAGGATGACCATCAGGTCCCGCGCGGAGAGTTTTTTGGCGAAGTGAAGCCCGGCCCACACCGCGGATCCGCTCGAGCCTCCGGCGAAGAGCCCCTCCATCCGCGCCAAAGATCTGGTCGCCAGAAAACTGTCCTTGTCCGTGACGCGGACGATATCGTCCAAAACCTTGAAGTGCATGGTCGAAGGGAAAATATCCTCGCCGATGCCCTCGACCACGTAGGGCTTGGCCTCGCCCACGCGGTTGTGGTGGAACTTCTCGTAATAGAGCGAACCGATCGGATCCGCGCCGATGATCTTGATTTTGGGGTTCATCTCCTTCAAATAGCGGCCCGTGCCGGAGATGGTTCCGCCCGTGCCCATGCCCGCGACGAAGTGCGTGATCTTGCCTTCGGTATCGCGCCAAATCTCGGGACCGGTCGTGCGGTAGTGAGCCTCCGGGTTATTCGGGTTGTCGTACTGGTTGGGATAGAAGGCGTTGGGCAGTTCCGCCGCCATCTTCTTGGCCACGGAATAGTAGCTGCGCGGGTCCTCGGGCTCGACGTTGGTGGGGCAAACAACCACCTCGGCGCCCAAGGCCTTCAGGAAGTTGATCTTCTCGCGCGATTGCTTATCCGTGATGGTGAAGATGAGCTTGTAGCCGCGCAAGGCCGCGACGAGCGCCAGCCCGATGCCAGTGTTGCCCGAAGTCCCCTCCACGATGGTCCCACCGGGCTTTAAAAGCCCGCGGCGCTCGGCCTCATCGATCATGGCCACGCCGATGCGGTCCTTGACCGAGCCTCCCGGGTTAAAAAACTCCGCCTTGACGTAAATCTTGGGCTTCAAGCCCTCCGCCATGCGGTTCAAGCGAATCAGCGGCGTGTTTCCGACGGTCTCCAGAACGCTTTCGAATTTCACCGGGCTCCTCCTGAGTCCATCTCCTTGCGTCCGGCCAAGGCGTGAGATAAGGTCCCCTCATCGAGATAATCCAGGTCGCCGCCCATCGGCACCCCGTGCCCTATGCGGCTGACTTTGATTCGCGGCGAGGATTTAAGCTGGGTCGCAATATAGAGGGCCGTGGTCTCGCCCTCCGCGTCCGGGTCGGTCGCGAGAATGACCTCGGTCGCCGCGTCCGCGCGGCCTTTCAAGCGCTCCAAAAGTTCACGGATGCGCAGGCGCTCCGGACCGATGCCATCGAGCGGCGAGAGGGCGCCATGCAACACGTGATAGAGGCCGCGGTAACCCGACTTGTCGACCGCCAGCACGTCCTGCGGCTCCTCGACCACGCAGATGAGGCTCTTATCGCGGCTTTCATCCGCGCAGCGCCGACACACCAGGCTCTCGGAGAAGTCCCAGCACTCCCGGCAGAACTTGACGGAAATTTTTGCCTCTTTAAGCGCGGCGATGAAATTCTCAGATTCGTAATCCGGAGCGCGCAACAGATAAAGGGCCAACCGCTCGGCCTGTTTTGGCCCGATGCCGGGCAACCGCTTGAGGCTCATGATGAGCCGGTTGAGGCTTTTCACGACTTTTTCTTGACTTTGACGCGGCCGCCCAAGATGTCCCGCGCCTTTTGCAGCTCCGGAGGGCACGACGCCGCAGCCTCGGTCACGTCATGCCACTCTCCGCCGGGCACGGAGCCGGCGGAAGAAACCGGGACGGCCTTGTCCACAACTTCCTCAGGGTGGTCTCCGGACGCCGCGGCGCCCGCCTCCATCAAAATGCGGACCGCGCCGCCGCAGGCTTCGGCCATTTTTGCCTCGATAAGCCGGCGGTTTTTCTCGCCCAATTCCAAATCGAACGGCCTGCGAAAGCGGATTTTCCAGCTTCCGTCCGCGCCTTGGGCGGCGGAGGCCATCTCCAGAGTGGCGGCTAGGGCCGCCTTCTCCTGCCGGATCGCGGCCACGACGCGGGGCCACACTCCTCCTTCAGGAGCCGCCGCGGAAGCCGCGGGCGGCGAGGAGACGGCATGGGGAGACGCCGCAGACGCGAAGGGGGCCTCCGGCGGAAGAGAGTCAAGTGAACCCTGCTGGGACAACCTGGCCTCCAACGCCTCCAGCCGCCGAACCCAAGACGACAAGTCACCCGCCGCCTCCAGGCCGCCGTAAAGCCCCATCTCGAGGCTCATGCGGGGCTGCTCGTCGAAGCGCATGGACTCAAAAATCACCGAGATGCGCCTGAGCCAGAATGCGGCTCCGTCGGCGCCGAGGCTTTCCGCGATCTCTTTCCACGCGGGCTTTGCCGGTCCGGCGCCGCCCATTTTGCCGATATAAATCTCTTGGAACGCCGCCCGCAAGTCCCGCAGCATCTCCTTCGGGTCGAGCCCTTCGGCATAAATCTTTTCAAGCCAATCTCCCAAGGACTTCGCGTCCCGGGCCGCAAGAGCCTGGGCCACGCCCATGACGGTTTCCTCCGGAACCAACCCGAACATTTCCCGGACCGTCTCCTCGCGCACGGACCCATCGGCGCTCGATGCGCCGCATTGATCCAAAAGGCTCAAGGCGTCGCGCAAAGACCCGTCCGCAGCTTTGGCCAGAAGCGCGAGAGCTTCGGTCTCCACGGAAATCTTCTCGGCCTTCGCGACTTTCTCAAGATAGGCCGAGACGGCCTCAGGCGCGAGGGGCTTGAAGCGGAAGCGCTGGCAGCGCGACGCGATTGTCGCCGGAATTTTCACGGCTTCTGTGGTGGCCAGCACGAAGACCACATGCGACGGCGGCTCCTCAAGGGTCTTCAAGAGCGCGTTGAAGGCCGCAGT
Organism: Elusimicrobiota bacterium; assembly: GCA_027451985.1. Lineage (GTDB taxonomy): Bacteria > Elusimicrobiota > Elusimicrobia > UBA1565 > UBA9628 > JAGWJU01. Next base: position 4,195 of record DAIDHS010000015.1, on the reverse strand, counting down.
GGAGAGCATGTGGGCTTCATCGATGATGAAAATCTTGCGCCGATCCCGATTGGGAACCAAGGACACCGTGTCGATGATGACTTCGCGGATATTGTCCACGCCCGTGTGCGAAGCCGCATCCATCTCCAAGACGTCCAATGACGATCCGGAGCCGATCTCCCGGCATGAGTCGCAGCGGCCGCAGGGCTCGGACGAAGGGCCTTTGGCGCAATTGAGCGCCTTGGCCAGAATGCGGGCCATGGTGGTCTTGCCCACGCCGCGGGGGCCGGTAAATAAATAGGCCTGGGCGATGCGCCCCGCCGAGACGGCGTTCTTAAGCGTCACGGAGACGGATTCCTGGCCAGCCACCTCGTCGAAGGTCTGCGGGCGGTAGCGTCGCGCGAGGGAAAGGTAAGGCTTGTGCCCCTCAGTCTTCATCGCTTCCTCCATCAAGGCTCAGGCGCCCGGGCTCCCAAGCCACGATTTGGAGCAAGGCGCCCATGATAGCCAAGTTTTTCAGCACTTCGACACGCGGAGACAAGTGGAATATCCATGTGACCGGAACAAGATAGGCAGCCAAGGCCGCCGCGGCCCAGCGCGTCTGGCAGCCCAGGACGAGAGCCACGCCGCACGCCGCCTCAAGCGCCGCGGCCGCGGCGCAGAAAAACGGCGCCCCAAACATTCCCGCGCCTTCCATATATGCGACCGTTCCCGGAAAATTCGTAATCTTTCCGAACGCGGACGCCAGAAACAGCGCCGCGATCAAGAGACGCCCGGCCAGAGCGATAATGTCCTCCCACTCCACGCGAACGCCGGTCCTACTGGGCGCCCATGCGGAAAGACTGAATATCCTCGCCGCTGGTCGCCAATTTCGCGGTTTTCGCCCGCGCGTCGACGTTTCCCCAGACTCCGGGAACCTGCTTGCCGCGCTCATCATAGAGGCGGCCGCTCTTCAAAATAAAGCTTACCCCATAGGCTGGATCCGTGAAAAGAGCGTAGCCAGAGCGGCCGACACCCATGACCCCGCGCATAGCCAGGTGATGGATGCTGAAATCTGACAGGGAAAACTTCCTGGTGGGCTTGCCGCCGCTCAGGGGGGCGAAAGGATCCCGGTAGCGATCGCCGGTGTAAACGTTGGAGACCGAGGCTTGAGGATGATCCGGCCTATGAGCCGAGACGAAGTCCTTGGCCTTGAGAAGCAGGCCTTGCAGGAAAGCCGCATCTTTGGCCGACGGAGCCATCCGCGCGATGTCGCCCATTTTATCCAAGGCCAGGGCATACCACTGGCTGGCTTGAGTCGCGTCCTTGGCCACGCCGCTTCCGTTTTCGTAAAGGTAACCCAACATGAGTTCCGCGGTCGGATCCGCTTCGGCGGCGGCCTGTTTGAAGATTTGGGCCGCCAGGGAGTAGTCTTTTTGATGGAAAGCGGCCAGGCCCGCGTCAGTGGAAGGAGCCGGCTGGGCGGCCGCGCAAAAGACGGCGCACGCCGCCGACATCACGATGACAAGTGGAATTCTCATGGCCAAGAGAAGTATACTTCGCCCGAGGCGGAGAATTCAAGGAACATTCGGGAGGTCCCGCCGCTTCCATCATCTTGCGATAAATCTTATAATCGTTGCGGATTCTGGACATGCCCCCTAAAAAGATACTCGTCGTCGAGGACGAAAAAGCCCTGTCCAAGATTCTCAAGTACAACCTCGAAAAGGAGGGCTACGCGGCCGTGACGGCGGCAGACGGCGAGGCGGGCTTGGCCTCCGTGGGCAAGGAGAAACCCGATCTCATTCTGCTCGATCTGATGCTGCCTAAGAAAGGCGGCCTCGACATTCTTAAGAGCGTCCGCGGAAAATCCAAGACGCCCGTCATCATCCTCACGGCTAAGAACGAGGAGTTGGACCGCGTCCTCGGCCTGGAACTGGGCGCCGACGATTACGTCACCAAGCCCTTCAGCGTACGCGAGCTCATGGCCCGCATCAAGGCCATTTTCCGCCGGTCCGAGCCGGGCGGTTCCTCGGCCGCCGGCGCCTCCGTGCTGCGCGCGGGCGGCATCGAACTCGATCCGGCCAAGTACGAGGCCGTCGTCCGCGGCCGGCAGGCGGCCCTCTCCGCGAAGGAGTTCGAGCTCTTGAAGTGCCTGCTGGAGGCGGCCGGACGCGCCTTGAACCGCGATGAAATCCTGGAGAAGGTCTGGGGTTACGAACGCGGCATGGAGCTCGACACCAGAACCGTGGACCAGCACGTCGCCCGGCTGCGGGAGAAACTTGGCCCCGAGGCGGCACGCCTCGTCACTGTCAAAAACGTGGGCTACCGGGTCAAGAACGACTAGAGCCGCCATGGCCTGGCTCGGAAAAATTTCCCTTAGGCGCTTTTTGTTCGCGCTTCTCTTCGCCGCCGCGGCCGCTCTGGCCGCGCGCCTGTGGACGCACGGATCTTTGAAGGCTCCCGAGGCGGGCCTCATCGGCGCCGCCGCCGTCCTCGCGGTCCTTCTGGCCCGCAACGATTTAAGTCCTCTCACAGTCCTGTGCCGCATGGCCGATGATCTGGCCCAGGGGCGCAACAAAAGCCGCATTCGCGAGATATTACCCGGTGAATACGGCCGCTTGGCCCAGTCCTTAAACCGTCTCGCGGAGCGCATCGACAATGACTTTTCCCGCCTGCGCCGGCTCGACGAAATGCGCCGAGATTTCGTGGCCAATGTTTCGCACGAGCTGCGCACGCCCCTGGCCGCCATCAAGGCTTTTTCCGAAACACTGTCTTCCGGGGCCTTGGCGGAGCGCGAGACCGCTGAAGAATTCATCCGCGAAATCGAGAAAAGCGCCGACCGCATGTCACGCCTAGTCGATGATCTGCTGGAACTCTCCGCCCTCGAGTCGGGTCAGCGGCCGGGTGCGCGGGAAAGCGTCTCCCTCATGAGGGCCGCGGCCGAAGTCGTCGCGGCGCTCATGCCCCTAGCCCAGAAAAAGCAAATCGTGCTCCGCCTAGATCCCTTCCCCGACATGCCCGACATCCTGGCCGACAAGGGCCAGATGAAGCAGGTTTTTACCAACCTCATCGACAACGCCATCAAGTTTACGGGAGACAAGGGGCTCGTTCAGGTCCGCGCGGAGCTGCGCGACGGGCGGGAGACGGTGTTCATCCAGGACTCGGGCTGCGGCATCCCGGCCGAGGATCTGCCCAGGATTTTCGAGCGTTTTTATCGGGTGGACAAGGCCCGCTCACGTGAAATGGGCGGGACGGGACTGGGCCTGGCCATCGTCAAGCACATCGTGGAAGGCCATGGCGGCAGCGTCTCAGTGGAGAGCCGCTTCGGGGAAGGAACGACTTTCCGCGTGGAGTTTCCGGCCCCGCTCCCCTGACAAAAGCCCGGCCTAGCAGGCTGGCGCCTTTAATTCTCGACCTTGTCCCAGACCTTCTCGGCCGCAGGCGAAAGCGAGTTCATGCGCTTTAAGAACAGCGCGATCTTCCATATCTGCTCCTGAGAGAGCGTGCCGTCGAAAGCCGGCATGCCGGTCATGCGGATGCCATGCGCGATTTTCCAGTAGGTGGCGCCGGCCGGGTCGTCCTCGACGCCGTCCATGGCCAGCTGCGGCGGTTTTTGGTAAAGACCCTCGGCGATGTTGGAGCGCTCGCCCATGGCGCCGCCGTGGCAGACGGCGCAGTTCTTGGCGTAAAGCTTGATGCCGTCGATGACGTTGGCGTCCGTGGAGGCCACGGGGTTGGGCCCCTTGGGCGCCAGCCTATGGATGGCGGCGTGAAGCGCGTGCATCGCAATGAAGCGCTCAACGCTGGAAGGCTTCGCGTCGGCATTGGCGGGCGCATAGCCCAGCGAAATCCCGATCCATGCGGCGACAACCCCCGCCAGAATGATTCCGACGGCGCCTACGACGATTCCCTTCCCCATATCCCCCTCCTCACGGCGTTCAAGCGGCGATTCGTCACGCGGATGTCACGAGGAATTCACCGAACTCGCATTGTCCGCAGAATTGATCCAAGTTATCATACAAACGGCAGGCAAGACAAGACGGTCAATCAAAAAATGGAGCACGGCATGAAAACCAGTAAGGGTGTGAGAACCACACTGCTTTCCGGCCTGACCGTTTTCGCGGCGCTGGCGGGCGCGGCGGCAAGGGCCGTCAGAGCGAGGGTGGCCGAGCCGAGAAGGGCAGGCCAGAAGTGTCGCTGCCGCATGGGCTTTCTCCTAGAAAATGTAGCCGCTATC
>DAIDHS010000014.1 GCA_027451985.1 Elusimicrobiota bacterium | reverse complement strand
TTATATCGCATTGTTCGGTAACATTTTAGGTGAGTTGACGATACCTGCTTCGGTAACATTTTAAGTGATTCAAAACGGGCCCTTGACGAATTTCAATAATGACTTATACTATTCATATATGAATAAATCTTGCGAGCAGGCCTTCGGCCGTCTGGTGCGGGACAAGCGGGAGGATCTGCGTCTGTCCCAGATGGAGCTTTCCCGGCGGGTGAAGTGGCCTCAGGCGAAGGTGTCCCGGGTCGAACAGGGGAAGAGAAGCGTCACCCTCGCCGAGCTCCTGGAACTCAGCCGCGCCTTTAACTGCTCCGCCTCCGAACTCTTCGCTCAGTTGGAAGCCGGCCGGGCTCAAAACCGGGGGCACGCTCTCCCGCAGCCCGCCTTAAGCCCGGGGTTTCACGCGGCGTTTGAGAGCGAGGAGGTTTTGGCGGCCCAGCTGGCGCGCTACGGCGTCCGCTTTCTGGGGCGCGGCCCCCGGCCGGCGCTGGTGGCGCTTCCGGCCGATGAAACGGTGCTGGCCGCGCTTGGCTGCCTGAACGATCCGCGCGTGTTCGAAGCGCTGCCCGCGCTGCTTTTGACGCGCGCGGACGAGGTCGATTGGACGAAGCTGGCCTCGTGCGCCTACGCTTTGGGCCTGCAGAACCGGCTCGGCATGGTCCTGGCCGCGGCCTTGAAGCTCAAGAGCGCGGCCAAGGGCGTCGACGCGAAGGTGTGGGAAACCCTCCAAAGCCTGCATGACGGCCTGGCGGAAAAGAAGCTCGACCGGGAAGAAGTCGTGGGGACCAGGCCCAAGACCGGCGCGGCGCTCGATTTTCTGCGGGAGAGGACTCCGCAATGGCTGCGGTTTTGGCACGGCCTGGCGTCGGCCGATTTGGACTCGTTCAGACGTTATCTCCCGCGATGAAGCAGGCGGGCGAAGAAGAGCTCTTCGAATTCCTAAAAGAGATCGACGCGAGCTTCGCGGGGGAGAATCTCCCCGCCAAAATCGCGCTTTACGTGCTGGGCGGCGCGGCGGCGGTCATCGCGTACGGCATGAAGCGCGGAACGACCGACATCGACGCCTGGGTCGCGGACGGGCGGATTCGGAGCAAACTCGAAAAACTTGCCGGCGAGGGCACGCCGCTGGCGAAGAAGCACCAAATCTACTTCCAGCCTGCGAATACGACCCTCATGCTCATCGCGGAGCCGGAGTGGCAGGAACGCAGCGTCGAGATTCTAAAGGGGCGGCTCAAGCATTTGCGCATTCTGGCCATGGGCAAGGAAGATCTCATCCTGAGCAAGCTTAGCCGCTACAACGACCGGGACCGCGAGGACATCCGCTTCCTGGCCGAGGAACGCCGGGCGGACGTCAAAAAGCTCATCGCCTACTACAAAGTCGCGCGGGGTTATTACGTCGGCCGCCTGCCCGCGCTGGATCAGACCTTCAACATCGTCCTGGAAGAGCACTTCGGCCGCAAGCCGCTGAAGTTCGATTGAGGGCGTCAAGGACGGCCAGGCCGTGGAGTGGATGGAAAAAGTCAGCGACGCGCAGTATAACGCCTGAGGCGCGCTTCGGCGCTTGAATGGTTACACGACAAACCGGGCCTGCGGACTTATTGTAGTGTAAGCGGCGCAAACGCAATGGAAGATCTCTTTCGAAAAATACTTAGAGTTTTCTCCGCCCTGGGGCTTGGGCGGACACGCGCACAGTGCGTCCCGGGCGCTTACGAGCCTTGCCCGATGGAGAACTGCCGCTGCAGAATCACTTCGGGCTGGTAAATTCCCGTCCCGTCTTTTCTTAGGACGTAGGCCGTCTCCTGGCCTTCCCCGAAGAGCAAAAGCCCCCGCCGCGGCCCGGCCAGAGCGACGTGCGCGGTGAAGGAAAAATTCGTGTAGATCTTGAGCCCCTTGGCCGAAGGCAGCGAGAACCGGTTCCCCAGGTTGGTCGCCTTGAAATAGCCGGCCTTGACCCCGTCGAAGGTCTCGGTGCTCTCATAGAGGATCTGCGAGGAGCCCGAGACGAATTTTCCGCCCAGGCCTCCCCGCTCGTGGCCCGGGGAGCTCTTCATCTGCCCGGGCCGCATGCCGGCCGGAATTTTCTCGACCGACTCCTGCATCTGGTGGACGTCCTCCATCTTGTAGAACAGGAAGCTGCCCACGGGGCTCTTGCGGATTTTGGCGAAGATGTCCTGCATGGAGTCGAGGGCGGCCGTGTCGTCTTGGTAGCGGTAGGAGAAGGCCTCGGGGATGTTCTTGTCCGCGGCATGGAGCGCTTGGCAGGGGGCCTTGGAGAATTCGCCCGGCGCGCCGGCGCGGTAGCAGGCCGCGGGGCTGATGGTCAGTTCGCGCTCAAGCCCGTGCGCCCCGCGCAGGACCTTGATGGCCACGGGGATGCGGATTTCCTGCACGCGCAACGGCGCGCCGGGCACAATCATCCCGTCTTTGCGGCCGGCCGCAAAAGTGGTGTCCGTGTCCTCGTAGCGGTAATGCAGGGTTTCTCCGGCGGCGTAATGGTGCCGGCGAAAGCCCGCGTCCGCCCGGGCCCGGGGAGCGAAGAGGAACAGGCCCGCCGCCAGCGCCGCGCCTAAGCGCAGTTTGTTCTCCATGGTAGAGGGAGCATAGCATTTCGGAAATAGCCCGCTTAGCCGCCGGCGTCCCGGATCATCTTGGCGATGTCCGCGTGGTGCAAGCGCTTGGCGATCTCGAGGGCCGTCTCTCCCTTGAGGTTCTTCATTCCAAGATTCGCGCCATTCTTGATTAAAAGCCGAGCAAGCCGCGGCTCGTCGTTTTTGCTGGCCCAAATCAAAGCCGTTTGGCCTTCGTTGTCAAAAGTCTTCGTGTTCGCGCCGTGCCGAATTAAAAAAATGGCGGTGTCCTGCATATCTTCTTTTGCCGCGTACAAAAGCGGCGTCATATTCCATTGATCCCGGGCGTTGACGTCGGCGCCATGGTCGACAAGGTTGCGGGCTTCTTTCTCATGCTTGAACCAGACGCTCTGGATGAGCGGCGTCATTCCGCTGGCCCGCAGGCTTTTGAGGCCGGCGCCGTGCGCGATGAGAAGATTGGCGGTACCTCTCATGTCATTCTGGATCGCGAAGTTAAGAGCGCTCCAGCCCATCTTGTTTAAAACATCTGCGCCGGCATGATGCGCAATGAGAAAGTTGACCATATCGGCGCGCTTGGAATAAACCGCCCACATCAAAGGCGTCATCCCCACGTTCATCTGCATTAAAGCGGTTGATCTCCCTCGGCCAAGAGTATTGGGATTTGCGCCGTGGGCGGCCAGAAATTCAACGATGTCCCAGTGATGATGCTGTGCCGCGTAGGCCATGGCCGTTCCGCCGTACCTGTCCTCGGCGTTAACATCGGCGCCCTCTTTTAAAGCCTCCTGCATGCCGGCGATGTCGCCCTTAATCACGGCGTCCCTAAAAGCGATTCGCGGGTTTTGTTTCGCGCAGGAAGACAGGAGCACGCCCAAGGCGAGGAGGCTGTTGGTCGCGGCCCTTTTGATTTTCAGCATCGCGCGTGCGCGGCGTGCAAACTCGAAGGCCCCATAGGATAGGGCGCACACGCGCTTGAGTCAATAGCGCTGGGCCGACTTAACTCTTAAGCCGCCGCGCGGGCTTCAAGCGCGGAATCCGGCTGGCGGGGATGGTGACGACGCGTCCGTTTTTCCAGACCACGATAGGGTCTCCGGTTCGGCGGTGATCCTCGAGCGTCTTGGCGACGGCGATGCGCAGGGCTTTCTCCGCTTTGCGGGCGATGGGGGGGATGCGAGGACGTTTACGTTTTCCGTTCATTTTAGCCTGCTTTTGATTTTATCAAATAGGGCGCTGTCGATATCGGCGATTGCCGCGCCGTTGAACAAGGCGACGAGGCGCGGCCGGTCGCCCGAATTGTCGAAGAGCGTCCACGTGTCGACAAGCTCTTGGTAATCGCCAAGCAGATTGCGGATTCCCCGGTCGAACCGCCGCCGAATGTCGGGCTCCGGAACCGAATGGCCGCCGCGCTGGACGCGCTCTTTTACGCGGCGGATGGCGATATCGACTCCGGGCAACCAGAGAAAAATAATATGGATTCGATACCCGCGCGCTTTGAGGCGTCGGAAAAAGGCCAGATAGCTGCGGCCGGACAAGGTTGTTTCGAAAGCAAAGGTGTGCCGTTGGGCGGCCAGCCCTTCGATTTTGGCAAGCATTAACCGGCCTGCCTCGATTGCCGCCGCGCTGGGCGAGAACGGGGAAAGGCCGCCCGCGATGAGATCTGCGTTTACAAATTCGCGGCAATTCGCGAAATGAGGCAGGAATTCAGTCGCGAATGTCGTTTTTCCAGCCCCGTTGGGGCCGGCGATGACGTAGAGCTCCGGCGCGGCGGCCTTCTGCGATGGGGGCATGATTGTTTTCGCTCGATTGACGACGAAGACCTCTCCATTTTACCCTCTGCCGCATCTTGAAAGCAATAATTTCAGGTCAAGCGGCAACTCCGTCCGGCGCCGCGCCCGACTCGCCCATGACCCACATCGCGATTCAGGGCGTCAAGGACGGCCAGGCCGTGGAGTGGATGGAAAAAGTCAGCGACGCGCAGTATAACGCCTGAGGCGCCGGCGCAGCCAGGCGAGCTCGGAGGCGTCGTCCGTCGCCAGCGTGACGCGGGACTTTTTGAGAATCGCGCGGGCGCGGCCGCAGAGTTTGGCGGCATCGCTGCGGTTGCCGCGCGCGAAGGCGAGGGCGGCTTGGCCCCTGCGGCACTCCACGTGGCCCAGGTTGTGCATCTCGATGTGGGCCATCCGTTTGTCGCCCACTTTGAGGTTGAGCGCCAGGCTCTTGCGAAAAAGCGCGGCCGCCCGGCCGTAGTTTCCCGCCAGACGGTTGGCCTGCGCGCCCATGTGCAGCGGCGCCTGCCCGAACGCGGGCTTCAAGCCGCGCCAGCGGGGAGCGCCGCCGCCCTTGGCCAGGGCCGCTTTGAGAAAGGCTTGGCCCGCTTTTAAGTCCCGCGGCGGCAGCATCCAGATCCGCCAGAGGCGCGCGGCCAATTCCGCGGCCTCGCCCGGTTGGCCGCTTTGCGCGAACTGCCGCGCGGCCTTTAAAAGCGCCGCGCGGTTTTGCACGAGCCGGCCGGCGCTGGCGCCCAGCGGGACCGGGGTCCCGGACGAGGTGGGGAACTTCCAGCCGACGCGCCGCGAGAGGACTAAAAGGCGGCGGGCTTGGGCCAGCGAGGGAGCCCCTGTCATGGCCGCTGAATTTTTAAAGATCGTTGAACTCTTCAGCGCTCAACCCGGCCTGACGCAGGAGTTTCTTAAGAAGCCCTAAACCTAGCTCTTTATGTTGAGGAATGGAGAGGGTGTAAAGATAATCGGGCTTGGTCATCATGGCGTGGGAGCCGACTTGGCGATCAACGCTCCATCCGGCTCGCTTAAACTTCTTGACGGCCTCGGCTCCGGAACACAGCCGAAGCCCGTGCCCCATGTCTGAACTCGGTCAGACGGCGATTAACGTACTCTGGCCGTGGCGCTTCCCGGCTTTTGCGTTCATGACGGCCACCCAGCCGACGATGGCTTCGCGGATGTTCGCCTTGGCTTCGGCTAGAGTCTTTCCTTGGCTGAGGCACCCCGGCAATGCGGGAACTTCAGCGACGTAGTAGCCGGTTTCGTCTTTCTCGAAGACGACCTTAAGTTTCATATCTTTAGTTTAGCAGGAGAAGCCACAGGGCGCAATGGCGCGTCCTTCGGCAGACGTCATCCGGCGGCGCGCTTTCCCGGTCTAGCCCCGCCCCTACCAAGCCCAGAAGTTCACGCGGACGACGTCGTAGGGAGCGCGCCGGCCCGCGGCGCTTGCGGAAGCGGAAAACGTTTTTTCAAAACGCGTCCTTGCCGCAGCACCGCGGGCGGGCATATCGCCCGCGGCGTGCAGGACCAGGCTGATGCTGTTCTCGCCCAGCAGCGTGAGGCCGTTGGGGATGGTGTAGCTGCCGCCGTAGGTCCAGGTGCCGTTTAGGAACTTCTCGCGGTCGATGGCGCGGTAGCCGTCGTTGGAGCGCACTTCGTACTCCGAGCAGCGCTCGACGTGGTTGAAAATGACGTAGGCGCGGCCGTTCTTGAGCTCCAAGCGCACGTAGCCGCGGCAATAGGGCAGATACTGCCTCTCGCCCACGTTCCACTCATCGAGCGTCACGGCCGGCGAGGAATAGTCCCAGCCGCGATAGGTCGAAACGGGCTGCGCTCGCGCGGCCACGGGATGGGGGGCGGGCGCCGCGAGCTTGGGGGCGGCGGCCCGAATCGCGCCGATATTGATTGCGGGCGAAAACGCCGGCAGGGCGGCGTAGGCCGTGGCGCAGAGCATCAGCGCCGCAAAGCTCAAAAGATACTTTTTCATGCGTTCCTCCTACGTTAAGATGGGCTATTCAAGAACACTTGGCGGGGGGGGCCGCATGAGACCATGGTGCCAGGCCCGCGCGGGCATAGGGCCTAGCGCTATCTAGCGCTATCGATAGCGCTAGAGCCCGGCTATAATAGCCAAATCGGGTCTGTCTGGCAGATCCTAGGGGGATCGATCCGGGGATCCTGGGGTATACCCCACTACTCCCCTAGGTATACGGGGGGTATACGGGGGCCAGCCGGCCGGCCCCCGGCCATGGCCAGGGGCCAACTTGGCCCCCGGCGAGGCCGCCTTCCTTTATATGTAGAATAGCCCCGGCCGGCAGGCGGCTAGTCGTTGGCCGGTCCGGCGGCGAAAAGGGGATAAAACATGAAAGCGATTTTATGCGCGCTGGCCGCCGGGCTGGGCTTGGCCGCGCCGGCGCCTTCCTGGGCCAAGGCCTGGCAGCCGCCCGCGGGCCTAGTGCAAATTCCGCTCTGGCCCGGGGCCGCTCCGGACGCCGTCCCCGCGCCGGGGCCCGAGTCCTCGGTCTCGGTCAGCAGCGCCGAGTTCGTCGCGGGCAAGCCCTGGACCTGGGTGACCGACGTCTCCTCGCCCACGCTCACGGTCTTTCCCGCGCAAAGCAGGAACACGGGGGCGGCCGTGGTCGTCTTTCCCGGCGGGGGCTTCATGGGGCTGGCGATGGATCTGGAAGGCACGGAAGTCTGCCGCTGGCTGACGCCCCTGGGGGTCACGTGCGCGCTGCTCAAATACCGCGTGCCGAGGTCGGAGGACTATTGGGATGAGGCCCTGCGCCGCCGCCGCGAGCCCAAGGCCCCCACGGCCTTCGAGGACGCGCAGCGCGCGATTAGCCTGCTGCGCTTTCGGGCCGCACGCTGGGGCGTTGCGCCGGATAAAATCGGCGTCATCGGCTTTTCCGCGGGCGGATACCTGGCCGCCAAGACCGCGGCGGATTTTAGCCCGCGCGCCTACCCGGCCCAAGACGCCGCGGACCAAGAGAGCTGCCGGCCGGATTTTTCCATGCTCGTCTACCCCGGCCACCTGTGGCGGCCGCGCGGGGGCCAAGGCGCGCTGACGCTCAACCCCGCGCTGCGCGTCACGCGCCGCACGCCGCCCACGTTCATCGTGCAGGCGGAGGACGACCGCGTCGACGGCGTCAGCCAGGCGCTGGCGTACTACGTCGCGCTCAAGGACGCGGGCGTGCCGGTGGAGATGCATCTCTACGCCCGCGGCGGGCACGCCTTCGGCCTGCGGCGCACGGCGCGGCCCATCACGCGCTGGCCCCGCCTGGCGCGGACGTGGCTTCAAACGATTGGGATGATTGGGAGGTAGGGGGGATGTTTAGTTGGGAGCTAATTTGTAATGCCTAAGTTTTTTGGGGGGACGTCAACGTCACGAACTTTCTGGTGGCGCCTCCTGGTACTCGATAACGGGCTTTTTCGTGTTGATGGGATTTCGCAAACTAGACAATGGACCGAGGCCTTCCGTTTCTCTCAAAGAGTTAACTTCGGACAATGAAGCGAAGCCTTTCCGTACCTTGGGAGAGTCTCCAAGAAGTTCTCGATGGAAATACCATCCACATTCGAGACAGTTTTCGAAAAGCTCAAAATTCGAATCATCCGTTTCGAGTGCGGATTGTCCGCCACAGTGGTTGCAAGTCGAATGCATTTGGAAGATCATGGCTATACTACGAGTGGTTTGCGAAAAAGTTCCCTAGGGGAGGTCCTATCTATTCGATAGACGGCCAACGAGCGTGTTCGCGACTTCTTGTGGAGACCTTAAAATGTCGGTGTCCCAGAATCGAAGTACTTTCCAGCCATTTTTTCTTAGAGTTTTGTTTACTGCGCGATCCCGCATGGCGTTGCGGTGAAGTTTCTTTAGCCAAAGGTCTTTGTTCTTTCCGAAGCGATGTTTGCTCGTTGTGGGAATTCCGCGCCCATGCCAAAAAGAGCTGTCGCAAAATACCAGGAAAGGCGTCCCCTTTATTCTGAAATCGGGTTTTCCAAAAAGTTTGGGTTGTTCGGAAAATCTTAAGTCCAGCTTGCGCAAGATGAACCTCATTGCGGATTCCAAGCCGGTGCCATGGCTGCGTACTTTGCGCATTCGGGACGTCGTCCGTTTCGTGCTGTACCAGTGCTCAGAGCCGTGGCGGCGCCTAAGCATGGTGGAGGCGCTTACCTCGGAATTGCGGCGAGGGCGCTAGGCAAAGACAGTGATTCTTTTACGGCTCTTCCGAGAGCTGCGGCCAACAGAGGAGGAACGGCATTCCCAATTTGAAGATTCTTGGACGAGTTCGAGCCGGTAAATTGGAAATCGTCGTCAAAGCTTTGTAGGCGCGCACCTTCCCGCGTCGTTAATCCACGATCTAGCAGGGGGTGAATGCATCGGCTAGACGATGGCGTGCCAAAATTGCGAGTGATTGTCGTGGAGGGCTTGTCCCACCAGAGGCGTGCGTAGGTGTTGTTGAAATATCCGCGGGGCCTTAAATGTTTCGGGACGTCAAGGACGCACCCTCCAACGGGAACGTGCTTGATGACTTCGAGAAGCTTGGGGCCGTGTTTTGGGGCTTCGTGCTCGGTTAGTTTTGACAACTTTTTGCGACGTGCTCGCTGATAATCGTTTTGAGGGGCGCAGGCGTAATGCTGAGACGTTTCCCCGGCGGCAATCTGAGGTAAATCTCCAAGAGCTTCACCAAGCGTGACGGCTTTTTTTAGGTGTCCCGTCGCCAACAACAGTTCGTCTTCTTCCACGGAGTGGGTGTGTGAAGGCCAGGAAAATCGGGTGCCCTTTTCATGGCCAACGACGATGGTCCGTTCTCTTAGTTGGGGAACTCCGTAGTGGGCGGCGTTGAGGATCCTTGCTTCTACGGCATAATCGAGCCTTTGGAACTCCGAGCACACCGATTCGAAAGCCCGGCCATCATAGAGGCGTTTAAACCCCGTCACGTTTTCAAAAATGACGAATTGCGGCCGAAGCTTTTCGACAATTCTGAAGTAATGGCGGAATAACTGGTTGCGTGGATCGTCCATGTTTTTGTTGCCCACCGTGCTAAAACCTTGACATGGGGGACCACCAACCAAAAGTTCTAGATCTCCGGGTTTAACTTTAAGTCGCTTCAGCAGATTCGTCGTAGTCAGTTTGGCAATGTTGTCTCTGAATAAATCTGCATTGGGGTGATTGGCTTTGAAGGTAGCGCACGCGTCTAAATCGATCTCAACGGCGAAAAGCGTGCTAAATCCTTCTTTCTGCAGGCCGGCAGAAAAACCACCCGCGCCTGAGAATAGATCGACGCACCTGAGGGGCTTCATGTTTAGCCTAGTATAGCAACTTGAACGATGCTTTTTCACCACCGTAACGTTGCTCATAGTCTGTAGACTGTTAGTCTGCCATTTGGTTCCATCAACAATAATGTCAAACACGGATCTTGCTCGGTTCGGGAAAAAACTTCGTGCCCTTCGTAGGGGGCGGGGCGTTTCTCAGGAGCGTCTTGCCGAATTAGCCGGCCTTCATCGGACCTACATAAGCTTGGTGGAGCGTGGTCGGCGCAACATTTCGCTTAAAACCATGCTTCGGTTGGCAAAGGCGCTGAAAACTACGGTTCGAACATTTTTCTAAGACTCTTAAACTGCGAGGCATTCATGAGCCATTCGTTAAGTGAAACTTACCAAGGGAAAGTGGATTCATGCCTGATTTCAATAAGCGCACTGGGTTTGGACTTTAAACAGGTCTTGAATAAATATAAAAACGATCGTTTCCCGGAAACCGAAATTTCCAAAAAAATTGCTTTTCAGGAAGTTCTTGGGAAAAGCTTGTCCGATGCCGTTTTTGAGTATTTCGAACAAAAGTGTAACCTTGGATGGCTTAAGGATTCGCGAAAGCCTCACGAGTATGCAGTCGACCTGGTTCTTGGTTGGCTCATTGAAGATGCGGTGATATGGGCCATAGAAAATAAAGGTGGAGTAGCCATATTGCATGGACATGACCGATTCAGAGAATTCTTGACTCCTAGAAAAATATCGACCCAGCCAGACATTGTCATTAAGGGAAGTAAGGGTGAAAGACAGGTAGAAGTTTTTTGTGATTGGAAAGACACTTGGTTGCATAAAAATCATGCAGATTTGCGCGACAATAAATTTTTGCGCTTGCAGTCGGAGAAAGCACTCCTTTTTGGCATTGCCCCCATTAGCCAAAATGGATTTCTGATTGACCTTGCTACTGACGATGGGGATTTTAAGGAAAGCTTCATCCCAGCCTACCGCAAGACTGGCTATACCAGCAAAAAGATTAAAGAGAGATTGATGCCTTTAGACAAGGCATTCCAAAAACTCGTCGCTCAATTTCTTTAATTTGAACGGCTGTTTAATAAGGCCAGGAAGGCCTCTGGCGTGCCCCATTTCTGCTTTCACGACCTCCGGCATACCTTTGCCTCTCATTTCGTGATGAAGACCGCCGATTTGCGCGCCGTGCAGGAGATTTTAGGGCACTCCACGCCTGCGATGACCCTTCGATATGCCCACCTCTCGCGCCCGCACCTGCGCACCTGGCGCGTCTATAGGAATTGCTTTAGCGCCATGGTAAAATACACACCTTGGGCCCGTAGCTCAATGGATAGAGTATGTGGCTTCGAACCACAGGATCCGGGTTCGATTCCTGGCGGGCCCACGGCTTTCCTTATACGGTTTAACTGAAACGTTATTTGGGCGAAATATTTCCGTAAACCCGCGGAAATACCATAGGATTCTGATGCGGCTTCCTCCATTGATGGCCTGCGCCTTGGCGCTGGCGTGCGCGTCTCCTGCCCTGGCGGCCCCGCGCGCGCATCATCCCCGCGCGTTCGCGCGCCGGCGCGAGCGGGCCCAGCCGCCGCCGAGCCCCGAGGCGCTGCTGGGGCGCGCGGCGCTGGCGGTGCTGGTCCAGGCGGGGAAAAACTCCGATCCGGAAGTGCGTTCCTCCGCCGCGGCGGCGTGGGGGGAGCTGGGCAACCCCGCGGCCAAGCCGCTGCTGGTCAAAATGCTCAAGGACAAGGACGGCTCCGTGCGCCTGGCCGCGGCCAAAAGCCTCTACGCTTTGGGCGACAAGGCCGCCTTTGCGATCATTCTCGATATTGCCAAGACCGAGCCCAAGGCGCCCGACAACCCCAGCCCCATCGACGAGTTGAAGCTCATGGTCAAGGAGCGCCTGCGCATCGACGCCATCAGAGAGCTGCGCGTCATCGGCAAAGGGGACACGGCGCTTGGCGAAAAGGCGGTCAAGGTTTTTGAGACGACCTTGGACGACCCCTACGGCCCGGTCCGCGACGCCACCGCCGAGGCGCTGGCGGGCCTGGGCTTGGACGAATTTACCGCGCGCTTTTTGACCGCGGTCAAAAGCTCCAACCCCGGCGTGCGCGTCGCGGCCGTGCAGGCGCTGGGCCACATCGCCACGCCCAAGGCCGTGGCCGCGGTCGCGGCCGCCGCGGACGACTCGGACGCCTCGGTGCGCTCCGAGGTCATGTCCGCCGCCGCGCATTTCTCCGCGGCGGACGCCGTGCCGCTCTTGACCAATGGCTTGGCGGACTCGGACGCGGACGTGCGCTCCCAGGCCCTGCAGACTTTGGCGGATTTCAGCGACCAGGCCAGCTCCGCGGCCGTCGCGCAGGCCTTTGCCAACGCGCCCGATTTGTCGACCGAGCTCATCGCGGCCCAGGGCCTCTTGCGCCGCGGCGACGCGGTCGATTTGTCCACGGTCAAGCCCGCTCTCTCCAACTCCGACGAGGACATCCGCAAGCTGGGCCTGGACCTCCTGGCGCTCACGCCCGGCGCCGAGTCCTTGGACTTGCTTAAATCCGAGATGGAGAAGGACGACTCCAAGCTGCTGCGCGTGGACGCCGCGCGGATCATCTTAAAGCGGCTTGAGCCGCGCCGGGGGAAGAAGTGAGGCCCCGGCGCTGGGCCGCTTTGCTGGCCGCCGCGGCTTTGGGCGCGGCGGCCGTTGGTCCCGCTTGGGCCGTCACCCTCGGCCGCAGGGACAGCCGCGACATCCAACGCTTCGGCCTGCAGACGCTTTTTCCGTCCAACAAGCCCGCGGCCTACGGTCCTTTAAGCGCCTTCAACAACTACAACAGGGCGCGCAAGTGGCAGTGGCGCGCGCGCTTTAGCTCCCGCAACGGCAGCCTCTCGGCCTTGACCGGCGGGCGCTCGCAGGCGGTTCAGGGCGGGCCGCGCGTGGCGGCCTACGAGTTCATGTCGAGGAACGCCGCCATGCTGGGCATCGACCCCAACGCCTTGACGCTCACCCACGAGATTTCCGCCGCCGGCGTGACGCACTTTTTGTTCTCGCAGGTCTACCAGGGCCTGCCGGTCGAGTTCGCGCAGGTGAAGATGGACGTGGACCAAAACGGCTCGGTCTTCAACTACCATTCCAGCTTCGAGCCGTCCTTGAATTTGAGCGTGACGCCCGGCATTCCGGAATCCCAGGCCGCGCAGGTCGCGGACGCGGACGCGGGCTCGGGCGCGCAGGCGGGCACGGGGACGCTGGTGGTCTGGCCCGACCGGCAAAGCGGCGGCGACAAGCTCGCCTGGCGCGTGGGCGTGCAGGCGCCCGGCGCCGCCTGGCGCTACTACGTGGACGCCGAGACGGGCGCGATTTTGTTCCGCTACGACGGCTACCAGTCGGCCGAGGCGGGCACCGTCAGAGGCGTGGTCTACGGCGTCGACCCCAGCTCCACGCCCGCGTCCCTGCAGCCCTTTCCTTATGAGCGCGTCTGCGCCGGGTCCTCGGCCGACTGCACCACCACCGCCTCCAACGGCACCTACTCGATTGCCACCACCGGCGAGGTCTTCACCACCTTGCAGGGCTCCTACGTGAGCGTCTCCAACTACCAGGGCCCCAACGCGCACTACGAGAACAACGGCGCGTCCTGGCAGGTGGTCTCGACGCCCTTGTCCTCCGCGCACCCCTACGCCCCGTATTCGATCACGTATTCCACTTTGAGCGTCGCGAGCCTGGTGCCCAACGCCGTCGAGTTTTTGCCGGTGTTCTCGCAGCTGACCGTGGGCATCTATAACAACGCGAGCTTCAACGGCACGGGCTCGGGCGGAGAAGCCAGCGGCATCGAGCAGGACGACCAGCTGACGGCCTTCGACTCCTTCGGCAACCCCATCGCGGACTACGTGGGCACCTACGGCGGCTCGTTCCACGGCACCGCGGGCATCGGCCAGAAGATGGTCTTGGAATTAAACGCCGCCGGCGGGGGCTCCGGCGCCTACGGCTTCGACGTGGCGACGTCAAGCTGCCTGGTGCTGAGCAACCCCGGCGTCTCCGGGCCCTCGGACGACGTGGACTGGTGGCCGTCCTCCTACACCTACAGCGGCCTGCACAGCGAACAGAGCCTCTACTACCAGCTGAACATGATGCACGACTACTTCGCCGGCGCGATGTCCGCGGCCGGGGCCTCGGCCATCACCTTGAAGCCCGTCGCGGCCGTGGCCCTGGCCAGCGACCTCACCAACGCCTTCTACGACCCCAAGCACGACGACTTGTTCTTCGGCGACCAGTCGGACTCCCTGCCCTCGGACATGTTCGCGGACGACGCCACGGTCGTGCGCCACGAGTACACGCACTTCGTGGTGCAGAAAATCTGGAACATCCAGAACTTCGGCCAGGCGGGCGCCATCTCGGAGGCCAACGCCGACTACTGGTCGGCCAGCTCCTTGGGCGACCCCAACATCGCGGCCTACGTGCTCCAGGAGCTGGGCTACGGCTACACGCCCCTGCGGGAGTTGGACGACAACTCGGCCCAGTTCACCAACTGCCCGGGCGCGGCCTCCTGCACGTCCTGCTCCGAGGGCCCGCACTGCGCCGTGCTCACCTCGGGCGCCAGCAACAACTGGAGCGGGGAAATCCACACCGACAGCCTGTTCTTGAGCCAGGCTCTGTGGGACGTGCGCCGGCACCTGCTCTCCCAGAGCGCGGCCAATGGTGTTGCCTGCGCCAACGAGCTCGAGTTCACGGCGCTCTTGTCCTACCCCGAAAGCTTCGGCGAGTTTCAGGACGCCCTGGACGCCGCGGCGCAGAACTATTCCGCTTTGTCCGGCTGCAGCGCCATCGGCGGCTTGACCGCCGGCACCATCCAGGGCTACGTGGACAACGCCTTTTCCGCGCACGGCTTGACCGCGTCCGCGGGCGGGGGCTTTGCCAGCGCGGTCGACGTCTCCACCACGCCCACCGTGCAGGGCTACATCGCCACCGCGGGCCAGGAGAACTACTACACCTTCGGCGCGGGGCCGGGCCCCGTCACCGTCACGCTCACTTTGCCGGGCTCGGCCGACGGCCAGGGCTACTACTCGGCCTACGGCCTGACGCTCTTCGACGCCAACCATAACGTGGTCGAGGACGCGCAGCCGGCCTTAAACGGCGTGGGCACGGGTTACGCCGGCGGCGTGCAGGTCTGCAGCGCGCAGGACTGCACCACCACCCAGCAGCAAGTCACTCTTTCCTATAATAACGCGGGCTCCGGGCACTTCTACCTCCGCGTGGCCGCCTCGCCCACGGGCAACGACTCCAACAGCGGGGTGAGCAACTCCCTTCCTTATACCTTGTCGGTCTCCTACAGCGCGGCCGGGGCCTTGAACGGCCAAATCGTCAACGCCTCCTACGACAACGACGTCATCAGCTTCGACGCGGCCACGCCCGTCATCGGCTCGACGCCGACCTACGTCTTCGCCTACGCCCAGCTGCGGGACCAGGGGCAAAACGTGCTGGCCCAGACCCAGACCAACGCGGGCTCGCCCTACCTTACGGTGCTCTCCACGACGGACGCGGCCGGCTCCATGAGCGGGCAAATCAAGATCCTGCCGGGTTTTGCGGCGCGCTTCCCGGCCGTGGGCTCGGTCTACGTGGAGGTGTTCGGCACGGACAGCTCGAGCGACACGGTGTCCTTCGGGCTCTCCAACGCCTTGAACCTGGGCGCCAACACCACGGACATGCAGGCGTGGAACAACGTTTTCGATCCGATGGACGGGCAGAAGACCACCATCAAGTACCAGCTGCAGAGCTCGGGGCACGTCTCGCTCAAGCTCTACACCCTGAACGGCGCGCTGGTGGAGACTTTGTTGGACGCGGACGAGCCCGCGGGGCAGGGCTCGGTGGACTGGTACGGCAAGAACCTGAGAGGCTCGACGGTGGCCAGCGGGGTCTACCTTATTCACATCGACGGCCCGGGGATTTCCAAGACGCAGAAGATCGTGGTCGTAAAGTAGCCGGACTACAGCGGCGTTTGGCGTTTGCATGACATCATGAGAACACGGCGACTTGTATTGACGGCGCTGGCCCTGCCCATGCTGGGGGGCTTGGCGTTCGGCCAGGCCAACCCCGGCGTGACCGCGGAATCGGTCCTGCAGATTCCGCTGGGCGCGCGCGCCCTGGGCATGGGCGGCGCCTTTACGGCCGTGGCGGACGACCCGGAGGGGCTCTACTACAACCCCGCGGGCATCAGCCTCCTGCAGTCGCAGGAGGTGCAGGGCAGCTTTTACTCGGGCCTGGCCGGCAACACGCTTCAGAACGTGGCCTACGCCGCGCCCATCTCGTTCTCGGGGGTCTCGGGCGCGGGCTACGCGAGCGTGGGTGCCAACCTCGTCTACTCGCAGGACGGCAGCATCCAGGTCAACAAGACCAACCCCGACGGGTCCTTTTTAAGCAGCAACTCCATGAGCGCGGGCTCGGACCTCATCGCGGGCCTCTCCTACGCCGAAAGCATCGGGCAGGTGAGCTTTCTCTCGGGCCCCGACGACACCACCGAGCACGAGATGAACAACTTCATCGGCCTGACCGGCAAATACATCCGCTCGACCTTGGTCCAGCAGTACCACGCGCAGACTTTCACCGGGGACGCGGGCTATTTGGGGGTCATTCCGGACTGGGGACTCAGCTTCGGCGCCTCGGCCTTGAACATCGGGGGGAGCTTGAAGTACATCGCGGTCGCGGACCCCTTGCCCACCACGCTGCGGGCCGGCGCGGCCTACCATTTTGCGGCCGGGCACTGGGCGTCCTTGCTCCTGGCCGCGGACGGCGAGTGGATGACGCACGAGCGCACCTGGTACGCCAACACGGGCCTGGAGTGCAAGCTGCCGATGGGCTTCGCGGCCCGCGTGGGCTACCAGCTCCACCGCGACACGCTGGGCTTGACCCTGGGCTTCGGCGTCAAGTGGCACGACTTCTCGTTGGACTACGCCTGGGCCATGGCCGGGCCGCTGCAAGACCTGCAGTACGCCACGCTGGGGGTGCGCTTCGGCAGCGTCATCACCTCGCGCAAGGCTCCCATCCGGCAGGAGAATTTCGAGCTTCCCACCGGCAACACGAAGACTCCCAAGCTCAACCTGGAGCAGAGAATCCCGGTCTCGCCCCAGGGCAGCGCCAAGCCGCCGCAGGGCGGCGTGCTAGACACCAGCGGCGTGCCCGGCTGGGTCTACTAGCGGGCGGCTTTCAAGCGCCTACTGGTTGGTGTTGAAGGAGTAGGACTTGACGGTGCCGTCGGGATTGAATTTCACGTAGAGGTCGTTGGCGCGCTGCAGTCCCATCACGCTGATCTTGTAGTCGAGGTAGGTCCAGGTCGGGCTGCCGTCGTCCGTGCCGGTGCGCGTCGGGGTGCCGAAGGTCTGCTGGATTTGCGCCTGGGTGGTCTTGTTCAAGGCGATGGCCGAGACCTTGGAGGTGTCGAAGGTGTGGCCGATGGAAACGCAGCCGGCCAAAACGGCGGCGACGGCGCAGGCCGCGAGCGCGGCGTAGAGCGGCTTCTTGGTTTTGTTCATGGGAGCCTCCTTGGCTGATTTGGACTGCAGTCCCATGCTACCACTTTTTAGTCCCGCTCGGTGCGCCGGCGGAAGCTTTCCGCGAGCACTTTCTTGCGCAGGCGGATGTTGAGCGGGGTGACCTCGACGAGCTCGGAGTCATCGATGAACTCCAGGGCCTGCTCGAGGCTTAAAAGCAGCGGCGGGGTGAGCATGATGGCATCGTCCGAGGCCTTGCTGCGCATGTTGCTCATGGCCTTGGCCTTGCAGGGGTTGACCACCATGTCCTCGCCGCGGGCGCTCATGCCGATGATCATGCCCTCGTAGACGTCCACGCCGGGGCCGACCAAGAGCGTGCCGCGCTCCTGAAGGTTGGAGAGCGCGTACCCCGTGGTGCGGCCCTGCTCCTTGGCGATCATGACGCCCTGGGCGCGCGCGGCGATGTCGCTCTCCCTGGGCGCGTAGCCGTTGAAGCTGTGGTGCATCATGCCCAGGCCCTTGGTCAAGGTCAGCATCTCGGACTTAAATCCCATCAGGCCGCGCACGGGGATGAGGTATTCCAGGCGCACGCGCTTCTCGCCTTCCTGCGCCATGTTGATCATCTTGGACGCGCGGCGGCCCAGGTTTTCGATGGCCGCGCCCTGATACTCTGTGGGGACGTCCAAGACCAGGTGCTCGACGGGTTCCAAGGTCTTGCCGCCCTCTTCCTTAAAGATGACCTGCGGGCGCGAGACGGAGAACTCGTAGCCCTCGCGGCGCATGGTTTCGATGAGTACGGACAAATGCAGCTCGCCGCGGCCGGAGACCTTGAAGCGTCCCTCGCCCGCCAGGGGCTCGATTTTCAAGCCCACGTTCGTCTTCTGCTCCTTGGACAGCCTTTCGTTCAAGTGCCGCGCGGTGACGAACTTGCCGTCCTTGCCGGCGAAGGGGCTGTTGTTGATGGTGAACTCCATGGACAAGGTGGGCTCGTCGATGGTGACGGGAGCGAGCGCTTCTGGGTTCTCGCTCGTGCACACGGTTTCGCCGATGTTGATCTGCTCGAAGCCCGAGACCGCGACGATGTCGCCGGCCGTGGCTTCTTGGACCTCGCGGCGCTTGAGGCCAAAGTACTTCTCGATTTTAGTGATGCGCGCGGTCGTGACTTGCCCTCCCGCGCGGATGAGCGCGGCGGGCTGGCCCTTGGTCATGGAGCCGTTGGCGATGCGCCCGATGGCGATTTGCCCGGTGTAGGAGCTGAAATCGAGCATGGTGATGAGCATCTGCAGGGGCTTGGCCGGATCGGCGGCGGGCGGCGGGACGTGCTTTAAGATCATCTCGAAGAGCGGGGTTAAGTCCGTGCCGGGCTTGGAGTCGGACGCGCTGGCCCAGCCCTGGCGTCCCGCGGCGTAGACCACGGGGAAGTCCAGCTGCGCGTCGGTGGCGCCCAGCTCGACGAAAAGATCGAAGACCTTGTTCAAGCTCTCGTGCGGCTTGGCGCCCGGGCGGTCCATCTTGTTGATGACCACGATGGGCTTTAGGCCCATGGCCAGGGCCTTGCGCAGCACGAAGCGGGTCTGCGGCATGGGGCCTTCGGCGGCGTCGACCAAGAGCAGAGCCCCGTCGACCATGGTCAGGATGCGCTCGACCTCGGAGCCGAAGTCGGCGTGCCCCGGGGTGTCCACGATGTTGATGGTCATGTCCTTGTAGGGCACCGAGGTGTTCTTGGCCAAAATGGTGATGCCGCGCTCGCGCTCGAGCTCGTTTGAGTCCAGGACCTGCTCCTGCGCCTCCTCGGGCTTCACGTTGAACTCTCCGGTGTGCTTCAACATGGCGTCGACCAGCGTGGTCTTGCCGTGGTCGACGTGGGCGATGATGGCCAAGTTGCGAAGATCGGTGCGAACGGCGACGGTGGCGCTAGTGTCCGGCATGGGGGGCTTGCTCCTGGTTTAGTTTGGTAAAGGGAAAGGCGATGGAGTAGTGGACGTAGGCTTTCCTGCCGTCGGGGAGTGTGAGCACGATGTAGTAGAAGTTGATGTCGCTCACCACGCCCTGCACGCCGTTGCTCGAAATCGTCTCGCCGATGCGCAGCGAGCAGTTGAAGCCGAAGGCCCAGCCGAAGCGGACCAGGACCCATTTCCAAAATCCGGAGATGATGTTCTGCGTCACCAGGCCCACGCCCAAGGAGATGAAGCCCACGCTGGCGCCCAGCGCCGCCCAGGAGGTGCCCAGCGACTTCAAGGCAAGGCCCCCGGTCAGGCCCCAGAGCAGGGCCTGGAACGCGCCCTGGACGACCATAAGCCTCTCGGCCGACCAGGAAAAGCGCGAGCCGATGCGGTCTAGGACCGGGCGCAGGAGCTTGGCGGTGACCACGGCCGCGGCCACGACGGAGATGGCCATCAAGCCGGGCAGGACGGGGGCGAGCCAATGCAGAGGATGGGCGAAGCGCAGATAGGCCGCGGCGCCGGCGGCGAGATAAACGGCGGAGTCTCGGAGAATCGATTCTTTCCCGGCCTTGGGGAGATCCTCGCGGATGGAGTCGACGATGCCTGCGAGGATCTTGAGCGGCGCCCGGCCGCCCGGGGCCGCGTGCACGGGCGGCGCCGACTCCGGCGCGACGGCGAGGACCGAGCCCGAGAGCGTGGTGTAGGGCATGACCGTTCGCCCGCCGTTGGCGTCAAGCAGCAGCAGGTCGTGCCAGCCCATGGACTCAACCGTGTAGTCCTTGCCCCCGACGCTGACGCGGCCGCCGGGGATAAAGGGCCGCGCCAGAAGCACGCGCGCGGCCTCGAAGACGTTGTTGATGACGTCGCCGGCGGCGATGGAGACCAGGACGCCGGTGACGCCCGCGGCGGCGACGATGTGGTTCAAGGCCACGCCCATCACGGGCAGGGCGACCAGCACGCCCAGGCCCCAGACGCCGATGGTGGAGACGGATTTGTAGAGGGAAATCTTGTCCGCGGGCCAGGAATGGCGCGCGCCGGCCTTGTCGATGGTCCGGCGGACGAACTTGTTGGCGAGGTGCGCGCCCAGGAAGATGCCGCCGATCTTGAGGTAGGGCGCGAAGCGCAGGGCGAGCGAGGCGAGCTTGGCGGGAATCACGACCGGGACGAACACGGGCACGGCCGCCGCCGCGAGGGCGGCGCCGGAGCGCGAGCCGGAGGGCGCCTTGAGGCGCGAGAGATTTTTTTCAAATTGTGCGGGCGCCGGCGCCGGGCCGGCCTCGGGGACGCCGTCTTGCGGGGAGAGCGCGGCTCCCGCCCAGAACGCGTCCTGGCGTTCCGCGGCTCCCATTATATCCTTCTTGGCGCTTCCTTTAAAAAACGCGGCCGACTGCGCGAGCCGGGCGCGGGCCGAGGCCTTGGGCGCGGCGGCTTCGGGCTTGGCGGCGCGGGGCGCCGCTTCGAGCGTTTGCGCCGCGATGACGGGCGCTGCGGCGGGCGAAAAGTCTTGCGCCGTTTGGGCGACGGCCGGAACTGCGGCCGCGGCTTTTACTGGCGCCGCGCTCGCGACCCGCGCCGGCAGCGCCGTTTTTGAAAATTCGAGGAGCGCCGCGGCGGGCAGTCCCGCGTCTTGGGCGCCGAACTCTTGCGCCTCGGGAAGAAGGGCGAAGTCCGCCGCCGAGGGAACAAGCGCCGCGGCCATGGGCAGCGCGGCGCCCGTCTGCTCGGCCTGGGCTTCAAAGTCCGCGGCTTGGACGAGTCCGCCCTGCGCGGCGACAAGGAGCGCGGCCAAGGCGGCGGATAGAATTTTTTTCATCGAGCTTTTTATTATAGCGGACGCGCGTCGCCGAAGCGTGAGCCTTATGGCCCAATTTGGGCTGGG
Source organism: Elusimicrobiota bacterium (assembly GCA_027451985.1). Lineage (GTDB taxonomy): Bacteria > Elusimicrobiota > Elusimicrobia > UBA1565 > UBA9628 > JAGWJU01. Next base: position 45,372 of record DAIDHS010000014.1, on the reverse strand, counting down.
CCCTTCAGATGCGGATTCGGGGCGAAAAGGCCCTTATGCGCCGCGCCGCGAAGGCGTAGATATATATAATAACCGCCATGCACTACGAAGACATCCGGCGTTCATTGATGGCGCGGCTTCCCGACGGCCTCATCCTTCTCTCCGGGGGCGTGCCCGTCGCGCGCAACCACGACGTGGAGTATCCCTTCCGGCAAAAGTCCGACTTCCTCTATTTGACCGGGGCCGAGGAGGCCGGCTGCTACCTGCTTTTGGAGCCGGGCCGCCGGAAATCCACGCTGTTCATCCCCAAAATCGACAACCACCACCGCGTCTGGCTCGGCCACGTCCCCGGCCCCGCGGAGGCGAGGCACCTTTTCGGCGTGGCCAACGTCGCCTACGCCTCCGAGCTGGGCCCGGCGCTCAAGCGCGCCCGCAAAAGCGCGCGCCGCTGCTACGCCGATCCGGAGGCCTGGCGGCGCTACAAGGCGGACCTGCGCCTGCCCAACGCCGCGCCCGCGCTGCGCGACGCCTTGGACGAGCTGCGCGCGGTCAAGACCGCCGCGGAAATCCGCTTGATGCGCGCGGCCAACGCGGCCAGCGCCAAGGCCCACCGCGCGGTCATGGCCGCGGCCCGGCCCGGGCTCTACGAGTACGAAATCCAGGCCGTGTTCGAGGCCGAGTGCTTGAAGCAGGGCTTGGGCCGCTTGGCCTACCCCAGCATCGTCGCGGCCGGCGCCAACGCCGCAGTGCTGCATTACTCGCGGAACAACGCGCGGATGAAGTCCGGCGATTTGCTGCTCATCGACGCGGGCGCCGAGAACAAGGGCTACGCCGCGGACATCACGCGGACCTTTCCCGTGAGCGGACGCTTCACGCCCCGGCAGCGGGACGTCTATTCCCTCGTTTTGGAGACCCAGAAGCGCTGCATCACGATGACCCGCGCGGGAGTCAACTCCGCGGACCTCCACGTGCGCTCCATGTGGTTCATCGCCGAGGGCTTGAAGTCCCTGGGGCTTTTAAAGGGAGAGACCTCGGGACTGGTCGAGGGCGGCGCGGTGCGCATTTTCTATCCCCACGGCCTCACGCACATGTTGGGCTTAGACGTCCACGACGTGACCGGCGGCAAGAAGCGCCGCGCCAAGAACCCCAACAAGGTGCCGGTGCGCTTCGTGGCCAAGCTCGAACCCGGCTTCGTGGTCACCATGGAGCCCGGCGTCTACTTCATCAAGGCCCTGCTGCAGGATCCCGCGGTGCGCCGCAAATATAAGGGAAGCGTCAATTTCGCCAAGGCGGAGAGCTTTTTGGACTTCGGCGGCGTGCGCATCGAGGACGACATTCTGGTCACGCGCGGCGCGCCGGTGAACCTGACCGACGTCCCCAAGGAAATCAAGGATGTGGAAGAAGCCTGCCGTCGTTAGCGCCGCGCTGGCCCTGGCGCTTCTGGCGGCCCTTTTGGCGCCGCGGCTAGGCGGCGCTTCGCCCGACTCGGGCGCGGATTCCCTCTCGGCCGCCTTCGGCGGCGCGCCCAAGCTGCCGCTGGCGCTGTCCTTGCGCAAGTCCCGCGCGACCAAGACGCTCTACCGCAGCGGCCGAAGCCTGGCCTTCCCGCAGTCTTGGACCACGGTGATCTTTGAGGGCACCGAGGGCGACGCGAACCTGGTTTACGAGTTTTCCAAGCGCCTGCCGGACGGGAGCTGGTCGCCCTGGGTGTCCGCGGAAATCCACCTCTTCAAGAATGGCCGCTTTTGGGGGCGCGCCCGACTTCCCGAGGGAGATGGGGCCCTGCGCTTCCAGATCATGGACGGCGGCATCAAGGGCGCGGCGCCGGTGTTCCTCTCTGACATCGAGGTCTACGACGCTCAGGCCCAGTCCGCAGCCGCGGAGTCTCTCCCGGCCCATCCGGGCCCGCCGGAGCCCATTTTGCCGCCGCTCATCCACACGCGCAAGGAGTGGCGCGCCAAGCCCACGCGCAATCCTTACGTGCCCATGCCGTCGCCCTGGCGCATCACCATCCACCACACCGCGGGCCCGCAGACCATGAACTTGAAAGACACCCTGCGCGAGGTGCGCTTCATCCAGGATTTCCAGCAAAACGGCCGCGGCTGGGACGACATCGGCTACCACTTCCTCATCGACGGCGCGGGGAACATCATCGAGGGCCGCCCGGTCAACGTCGTGGGCTCGCACGTCAAGGGCAACAACGACGGCAACATCGGCATCGCCATGATGGGCTACTTCAGCCCGCCGGTCAACGACCACCTGACCGCGGCCCAGGAAGCCGCGCTCGTGGCGCTCATCCGCTACCTGCACGCGCGCTACGGCATCGCTATCGCCGAGGTCAAGGGCCACCGGGACTACGAGAGGACGGAATGCCCCGGGGACAACGTCTACAATCTTCTGCCGGACATCCGCAAGCTCGCCGCCGCGCCGCCGCCGCCGGAGAAGCCCATCGTCATCAAGCGCCCGCCGCTGGTCATCAAGCTCCAGAATCCCGGCGCGTTGCGGTGGGACGGGCGCGCGATTTCCGCGCCCTAAAGGCCTAGAACGTCCGGTTCATGGCCTGCAGCTGGGTCGAAAAGAGCCCCGCCAAAACCAAGGCCGCCTGAGTTTGGACGGCGTCCGGCGTCCGCTGTGGGAAGGGATTGGCTTCGGCTGCGGCCGAGGGAGCGGCCGCGGCAGGCGCGTCCATGATCAGATCAGTCGAGGCGCCGGGCGCGGCCCAGAGCCGGAATCCCGCGACGCCCATGAAGGAAGCCACGGCCATCAAGCCCAGAAACAGAACGGCGCGCGTCCAGGCGAAGCTGCGCGCCGCCGCGATTTTGGGGGCCGGCGCGAGCCGGCGCAAGGGGAGCGTCTTTACGGGAGCGGGCTTGGGGATGACGCGCGTCGCGGCGGCTTGGGGCGCCAGGACCGGAACGGGTTCCGCGGCCAGCACAGGAATCGCGAGCCGGGCTGGGGCTTGTGCGGCCTTTTTTGCGGGCGCGGGCGCTTTCGCGGGCTTGGCCGCCGCCCGCGGCTGCTCCAAGATGGAGAAGTCGAAGGAACACGCCGGGCACTGCGCCGCTTCTTCGGAAACTTGGGCGAAGCATTTGGGGCATCGCGGCGAGGCGGGGGAGAGTTCGCTCATGCCCGTAGTATAGCGCGAGCTCCCGGGAAATCAAGTAAAAAGAGGGTAAAAACCGTCAGTGCGCGGCGGCCAGGACGGCCAGGCGTTCTTCGAATTTGGCGCGCACGCCCGTGCCTTCTTCCTTGAGCAGGAAATACTTGCTGGCCTTCTGGGAGAGGACCACGAGCAGGGGCACTGGCACGCCGGAACGGCGGTAGGCGGCCAGCTTGTGGTGGCCGTCCAAGACGAAGCCGCCGAAGAAGGAGTGCAGGTTCTTGTTCTGCCCGCGCTTGACCGTGGAGGGAATCGCGCGCTGGTAGAAGCCGTAGACCAGGACGCGGGGGCGGTCGCCGCCCTCGATCATGGACTGGTAGAGCTTGACGTACTCTTCCTTGAGCGCGGCGCGGGGGATCAGGGGGATGACGAAATCGTACTGCTTCTCCAAGATGCCGGCGTCCTCGTGCCGGAAGATTTGGGGCCGCTGGCTTTCGTAGTGCTCCCAGCCGGACAAGAGCCCCTCTTCCTTGGGGTCCTCGATGTCCCAGATCTCCATGAACTCGCTGTTGAAGAAGTACGAGCCCTCGTCCTCCGACTGGTAGGGCCCGGACAGGTTGACGGATGTCTCGAAGACGAAGTACTCGCCGCGCTCCATGAGCTCCAGGAGGGGGACGAGTTCCTTGGCCATGGCCTCGTCCACCGGACGAGGCATCTGGATGGCCTTAGGGAGATTGGCGGCTTTCTTTTGCAGCGCGGCGGACGGATCGTCCACGGCGCGGAACCAGAAGTGGCAGGTGTCGCAGTCGTTGCCGATGTCGAAGGTGCGGCGGCCGTTCAACTCAAAGAACACGGAGCTGGCTTCGCCGTGGCGCTTTTCGGAGCCGACGCGGAAAAGCCCCTTGCCCTGCACGACCTTGGCCTTGACCAAGCCGGGAGCAAGCGGCGTCAACTCGACTTTGTGGGCGGCGGTTTCCGATTTCATGGTTTGCCTGCCCTCATTGTAAATCTTTCCTAATAAATTCGCAATATGCATCTTCTATCTTTAAGTCGGCCACCCTTATGAGCGACTGGGACGAAGAAGCGCTGCGCGAAATCAACAGCCTGGACTCCGCCCGCCTGGCCATTCGGGGAGCTCTCGCCACCATCCGCAACCTGCAGGAACAAAACGCCCGGGCCAAGGCCGAGGCGCAGTCGCACGACGCCGCGCGGCGCCTTCTGGAAAGCCACCTTTCGGACCTGACCGCGCAGGTGCAGCGCTGGCAGGACCAGGCCAAGGTCTGGGAGGAGCAGGACCGCGCGCGCCAGGCCCAGGAGGAAAGTTGGCGCAACTCGGTCAAGCTGGAAATCCGCGCGGAGGAGAAGACCCGCCTGCAGCAGGCCCAGGCCGCGCTCGAAGAGGAGACGGCGCGCCTGCGCGGCGAAATCCTGCGCCTGGCGGGTCAGCAGAAGGACAAGGAGGCGCAGTGGGAGGAGTTGAAGAAGAGCCTGGAGCGCTATCAGGCGGAGCTGCTGCGCGCCGAGCGGGAGAAGGTCGAGCTTTCCCGGCGCTACCACGACGATTCCAAGACCGTGGCGGAGCTGCGCGAGCGGCGCGAGCGGGAGGTGGCCGCGGGCTTAAGGCGCCTGGAGCTGGAGTCCGAGGACAAACAGCGCCAAAACGAGGCGCTCAGGCGCGAGAACGAGGAGCTTAAAAAACAGATTTCCGCCGCCGCGCTCGAGATGGAGAAGCGCTTGAAGGAGAGAGAGGAGACGCTGCTGCGGGACATGCGCTTGAAGGAGCAGTCCCTGCACGAGCGCTACAGCAAGCGGGAGATGGAGCTCGAGTCCTCTTGGGCCGAGCTTGAGAACAATTTGTGGCAGAAGGCCAAGGCCGGCCGCGACAAGCTGGACGAAATCGCGGAACAGCAGTTCGCGGAGAAATCCCGCGCCCTGGCCGAGCGGAGCAAGGAGATTGATCAGATCCTGGTCCAGCGCCAACAGGAGCTCCAGGACGACTACGCCAAGAAATGCGCCGAGGCCGAGGCGCGCTGGGCGCAGAAGGAGCGCGAGCTCAAGGCCTCCTGGGAAGAGAAGGAAAAGCGCTTCCTGGGCCGCTACGACGAGGAGTTGGCCAAGGAACGGGCCGAAATCGAGCTGCGCTACCGGGACAAGATAAAGGCTCTGGAAGCCCAGCGCGCGGCCAACGCCCAGGAGCTTTCCCGCGCCAAGGACGAGCTTGAGGCCGACTACCGCCACCGCAACTCCCGGATATTGGAGGACGCCGCGCGCGTCGAGGCCCAGCGCGTCCGCGCCCAGAACGATTTCATCGCCAAAAAAACGGCGGAGTTGGAAGCCGCCTTCGAGGCGCGCGAGCGCGACCGGGCGGAGGAGTTCGTCGCCAAGACCCGCGCGGCCGAGGAAGACTTCAACCGCCGGCGCGTGGAGCTTCTGCAGGAGCAGGCCCGCCTCGCGCAGGGCGAGAAGGCGGCCTTGGAGAAAAAGCTCGAGGAGAAAGCCCGCGGTCTGGAGGCGGACTACGAGGCCAGGCTCGCGGAGTTGGAAAGCGGCCGCCGCGCCTTGGAGCACGCCTTCGAGGAGAAAAAGGCGTCCATGGCCGCGGAGTACGCCTTAAAGGAGAAGAATTTGGACCGCCGCTGGGCCGTGCGCGAGCAGGAATTGGTGCAGGGCCACGAGGCCGCGCAGGACCGCCTGCGCCGGGACTTCGCCCTGTCCGCGCGCAAGATGGAGGAGGAGTTCGAGGCGCAGCGAAAGACCGCGGAGGCCGAGCTGGCGGAAGCCTACGCCCGCAAGGAGCAGGACCTCATCTCCAAGCACGAGGCGCTGGTCGCGCAATTGGAGGAGAGCCGCCGCCGCGAGTCGCAGTACGCGGCCGAAAAGGCGGGCAGCGAGAAAGAGCGCCTGCGCCAGGACGCGCAGGCCCAGATCGCGCGCTTGAAGGAAGACCTGCAGCGCTTGGACGCCCAGATGCGGGAAAACGTTTTGGAGCGCAACCTGCGCATCAAGGCCCTGGAGGAGAAGCTCGCCGAGTCAGACGCCGCGCGCCGCAAGACCTGGGACACCCTGCAGCGCCGCGAGAAGGAGTGGGAGGCCCAGCGCCTGGCGCTGGAGGAGTCTTCCGGCCAGCGGGAAGCCCTGCGCGAGCGCAAATACCTCGAGATGGAGAAGTCCCTGCGCGACATCTGGGCCAAGCGCGAGGCCGAGGCCGTGGAAGCGCGGCTCAAGGCCTTGGAGGAGCAGCACCGGCACTATTTGGAGCAGATTTCCCGCAACGAAGAAAAGCTGCGCGCCCAGTTCGAGGAGTGGAAGAAAGAGTGGGCGCGCCGTCAGGCGCCGCCGGGCTTGCCGCCCGCGAAGGCCTGAGCCGTTCCCGCCGGTCCCGCCGGCAGCATCTCCGGGTGGCGCATGTTCTCCGCCGCCGTGGCCCGGCTGATGAGCTGCTTCTGGTAGAGGGCCTTAATCGAGGCGTCGAGCGAAACCATGCCGTCCTTCATCCCCGACTGGATGGCGTCGTTGATGGCCTCGAACTTGTTCTCGCGGATGAGCTGGCGCACCGCGGGGGTGGCGACCAGGACCTCGCAGGCCAGCACCAGGCCGCGGCCGTCGGCGCGCGGCAGCAGGCGCTGGGAGATGACGGCCTCCAAGGTCGAGGCCAGCTGCTCGCGGATGCCGTCTTGATCCACTTGGGAGAACGCGGCCACGACGCGCTGCGCGGTCTTGGACGCGTCGCGGGTGTGCAGGGTGGTCAGCACCAGGTGGCCCGTCTCCGCGGCCAAAAGCGCGGCGTTGATGGAGGCGGTGCCGCGCATCTCGCCCACGCAGAGGATGTCGGGGTCCTGGCGCAGAGAGTCGACGATGCCCATGTCGAAGCTGGGCGTGTCCACGCCCACTTCCCTCTGCACGAAAATCGAGCGCGCGGGCTTGAACAAAAACTCGATGGGGTCTTCCACGGTCATGACCTTGCTGGGCTCGCCGCTCTGGTTGATGTGCTCGATCATGGCGGCCATGGTGGTGCTCTTTCCGTTGCCGGTGGCGCCGGTGATGAAAATCAGGCCCGCGCGGCGGTTGACCAAAGTCTGCACGATGGGGGGCAGTCCCAGCGTGGCCAAGGGGTGGATTTTGGTCGGCGTCAAGCGGATGGCGGCGCTGGGCATGCCCAGGGTCTGGCAGACGCTGAAGCGAAAGCGGCCGATGCCCTCGATGCTGCAGGAGAAGTTGGCGCGCATCTCGTTGGCGTAGGACTGCCGGCGCGGCTCGTCCATGTAGGGCTCGATGAGCTTGCCGATGGCGGAGGCGTCGAGCGCGGGGTGCGGCATCTGGCGCAGGTTGCCGCCCACGCGCGCCAAGGGGGGAAGGCCCGGCACCAGGTGCAGATCCGATCCGCCCTTGGCGGCCACGTCCCTGAGCAAGTCGGCGAGAGTCGAATTGTTTTCTGCCATAGGCACAACAAGCATAGCGCCCCGGGGTGCGGAAATCAAGTTGACGGGGATAAAAAAACGGTAAAAAATAGTAGAATCATGTCGCGCGGACGAGAGTTCCGCTATCCATTCCCGGATAGCTCAATGGTGGAGCGAGCGGCTGTTAACCGCTAGGTTGTAGGTTCGAGTCCTACTCCGGGAGCCAATTTTGGCGCATGAACGGACGCCTTGCCCCGACCCGGGGACCAAAGGACCCTGGCGCCGGAAAATCTCCCGCAGTAAACTCGGGCGGCATGAAGATTTGGCCCTGCGTCTTTGCCCTTCTTCTTCCGGCCGCGGCCGCGCGGGCCGGAGAACGGCGGCCGGCGCTTCAAGACTTGCGGCGCTTGGCTCCGCAACAGGCGGGTATTCCTCTCGCCGCGCCCGGCCAGCCGGCCCTTCCCTATCATAGGATCGCGCAGGAAGCCGCGAACCCCGATTCTTACGATGAGAACGACGCCTTTCGCCGCAAACTTCTAGACGCCAGAAACAGCGATGAGTACTTCGTCGATACGGACTTGGGCGGAATCCTTTTAGTCGTCGAGAAAAACTATCTTAATGCGCGGCAAATCGCGCAACTAGTCTCTGACCTCCGGCAGGCCGTTTACGACATTCCGCGTCTGACCGGGCGGCCGCCGCTGGTGCGCAAGCGCTTCACCGTCTACGTCTACGATGACGGACCCATCTCGGAAGCCGGCGTGCCCGGGGCCCAGCCGGGGGAAACCGGCATCATGCTGGCCTGGGTCAAGGAAGGGCGCTCGCCGATTTTTCATGAGATGACGCATCTTCTGGCCGGCTACGGCGCGTCGCAGTCCCTGGCCGAGGGCATCGCCTGCGCCGTTCAAGGGCGCCTGCGCCCCGGCCAAGCCTCCGCGCCCTTCATGGTCGCCGGAGCGAATCCGGACAAGGAAGCCAAGAGAATCATCGCGGAGGACCCGCCCGGGCTCCTCGAAGGCCTGGGCGAGCCCGGCCACTACAACTTTTCGAGCCAGCACATCCGCGTGGATTTCTACTGGGCGTCCTGGTCCTTCGTCGAATTCCTGCTCCGCAAAGGCGGTATGGCCAAGCTCTGGACGCTCATCGATTCCGGGGGAACTCCGCAAGCCTACCGAAAAATCTACGGAACCTCCTACGATGCGCTCTTCGCGGATTGGAAGCGGAAAGTAGAACGCTAGCCGCGGCCGCGCCTAGCGTCCGCCCCGGTTCCTGAAGAACAGCTTCACGGGAACGCCCTGATAGAGCGCATCCTGCGCCCAGCGGAAGCCGAACTTTTCGGCCAGCGCGAGGGACGCGAGGTTGCCGGGGTTGATGAGGCAGGCCGTTTGCTCGGACTTCAAGTTCGCGTCGCGCCATTGCAGCGCCGCCGCCATCGCCTCCTTGGCGTAGCCCCGGCCGTGCACCGCGGGCGCGAGCGCCCAGCCCATTTCCGGAATCCCTGCGATGGAGGGTTCGAAGTCGCGCTTGAAATCGGCGAAACCGAGCTCTCCGACATAAGACTTGGAGCTTTTCTCCTCGACGGCCCAGTAGCCGTAGCCCAGGAAGTCCCAATGCCCGGCGTAGCCGAGCATGCGCGCCCAGGTCTGCGGTTTTGTGGAGGGCTTGCCCGTGATGTGCCGCGTGACGCGCTCGTCGGCCCACATGGCCGCGCACGCGGGGAAATCATCAGGGCTATGGCCGCGCAACAAGAGCCGCGCGGTCTCAATCGTGGGGACGCGGACCGGGCTAGAAGACATTGGGCTCGCCTTGTGGGGCGCGGCGTTTCACCGCTAGACTATACCAGATTGAATCCGGAGGCAAGACATGCGCCATAAAGACCGCGGGCCGCGCTACCTGGGCGCCATCGACCAGGGCACGTCTAGCACGCGCTTCATCGTTTTCGACCGCGCGGGGCGCGTCGTCTCCAGCGCGCAGAAGGAGCACCGGCAGATTTATCCCAAGCCCGGCTGGGTCGAGCACTCGCCGGCCGAGATCTGGCGGCGCACGCAAGAGGTCGTGGCCGCGGCCATGCGCCGCAAAGGCTTGAGGCCCCAAGACCTGGCCGCCGTAGGCATCACCAACCAGCGGGAAACCACGGTGGTGTGGAGCCGCAAGACCGGCCGGGCGGTCGGCAACGCCATCGTCTGGCAGGATACGCGCGTGCAGGACTCCGTCGCGGAGCTGGCCAAGGACGGCGGGCTAGACCGCCTGCGCGCGAAAACGGGCCTGCCGCTTTCGACCTATTTCAGCGGATTGAAGCTGCGCTGGATTTTGGACCGCGTCCCCGGCGCGCGGGCGCGGGCCGAGGCGGGCGAGCTGCTCTTTGGCACCGTCGACTCTTTTCTCCTCTGGAATTTGACCGGCGGACCCAAAGGAGGCGTGCACGCCACGGACGTGACCAACGCCAGCCGCACGCAGCTGCTCAACCTCAAGACGCTCGCGTGGGATAAGGACATCTTGAAGCTCTTCGCGATTCCCGAAAAGATGCTGCCCGAGCCGCGCCCCAGCGCCGAGGTCTACGGCCGCGCCCAATTGCCCGCCATCGCGGGCGTTCCCATCGCGGGAATCCTGGGCGATCAGCAGGCCGCGCTCTTCGGCCAGGCGTGCTTCAATCCGGGAGAGGCCAAAAGCACCTACGGCACCGGCTGCTTTCTGCTGATGAACACGGGAACCTCGCCCGTCGCCTCGTCCTCGGGCCTGGTGACCACCGTCGCCTGCAAGCTGGGGAAAAACCCGGCGCTCTACGCCCTGGAGGGCAGCGTCGCCGTGGGCGGAGCGTTGGTGCAGTGGCTGCGCGACAACCTGGGCCTCATCCGCCGCAGCGCGGACATCGAGGCCCTGGCGCGCACGGTCGAGGACAACGGCGGCGTCTACTTCGTGCCCGCCTTCTCCGGCCTCTATGCCCCGTATTGGAACGCGGCGGCGCGCGGCGTGGTCGCGGGCCTGACGCGCTACGCCAACAAAGGCCACTTGGCGCGGGCCGCGCTTGAGGCCACGGCCTATCAGATCCGGGAAGTGGTCGAGGCGATGGAGGCGGATTCGGGCATCAGGCTGGGCTCCCTGCGCGCGGACGGGGGCATGGCGGCCAATAAGACGCTCATGCAGTTCCAGGCGGACATCCTGAACCGGCCCGTGGTGCGCCCGGCCGTTCTGGAGACCACCGCCTTGGGCGCGGCCTATGCCGCCGGACTGGCCGCGGGGTTTTTTCGGGACTTGGACGAGCTGCGCGCGAATCGGCGCTTGGGCCGCTCGTGGGAGCCCCGCATGGCGGAGGGCGCGCGCTCCGAGCTCTACCGCCACTGGAAAAAGGCGGTGACTCGATCATTTGATTGGGTTAGTGAATAGAATTCTCTATTCACATTTGTTAATATAAAAGCTGGAAACCCTATGACGCGCGCAAAACGCCTCGCCTTAACCGCCTCCGGGTTTGCGATTTTGGGCGCCGCCTGCTGGATGGCGCGTGGGCACGCCCTCTCCTTGTCCGGCGAGCAAGAAAGCCTGGCCGCCGTAGAGCGATGCTTCGCCTCCGCGTTCCGGCCGTTTTTGAGGCGCGCCGTCGCCATGATCGTCCAGTTGCGTCAGCAAGTCGCCGCCACGCAAACGCAAGCCGGCCTCTGGCCGCGTCAGGCTTGGCCGGGCCGGCAAGCCGCCATATAGCAAGTTAAGCGGGAATTAAGGAGCCGCTCAGCCGCGCGACAGCCGGCTGCGCCATCCTTAGGCGAGAGGCGGCCATGGGAGGACACAACGAAGACGGCGGGCGCATTCTCGCCTACAAGTACGAGGCGGTCTTCTGCATTTTCCTCTCCGCCATCGCTTATCTTGGGCGCGAAAACGCCAACCTCGTTTATCCCGCCGTCCTTTATTTGTTTCTGACGCTGCTCACCCTCAATTTTCTCGCGATTTTCGCGGTGCGCCGGTGGCCGTCGAAGCAAGGGCTCTCCGCCGCCATCATTCTCGCCAATTGCGGCGTGATTACCGCCCTGCTGTCTTACTCCGGCGGGGTTGATTCCAACCTCTGGGTCCTCTATCTCCTGCCGATTTACACGGCCGCGCTGCTCTTGGACGGCAGGGACGTGGCTTGGATCACGGCGGGCGCGGTCTGCTTCAACACGGTTTTTTACGCCGTCACCCTGCGCCGGCTAGGGGAGTCCGCCGCCTTCGGGCTTTTCCTGAAGGACGGCCTATTTCTGTTCTCCGCGGCCGCGATCTGGCGTCTGGCCAGCGCGGAACGGCGCTCCCGGGCCAGGATCGAGCGCCAGCGCGAGCAGATGAGGAGTTTGGAGAACGAGAGCCGGGCGGCCGCGGCGCGCGATCCGCAGACCGAGAGGTTCGCCGCTTTGGGGCTGATGTCGGCCGGCATCGTCCACGATTTGCGGACGCCGCTGGCGGTCATCCTGGGCTTCGCCGAAATCTGTCTGCAAAACCAGTCGCTCGACTCGGAAGCGCGGAGGGACGTGCAAAAAATCCGCCGCGCGGCGGATCGCTGCCGGGGCATGCTCGCCGGCATCCTCAGCGCCGTCCGCGACGATGATGAGCCTTTGCGCCTTCTTGATCTCCGTGACGTGGTCGATTCGGCTCTGGAACTCTGCGCGGGAACCCTCATCGGCGCCGGGGTGGAGGTCCGCAAGCGCCTGGACCCCGAGCCGCTTTGCGTCTTGGCCGCGCGGGTGGAGCTCGAGCGCCTTTTGATGAACCTGGCGGCCAACGCGGTGCAGGCGATGCGGCGCGGCGGCGTCCTGAGCATCGGCGCGGTCCGCTCCGGAGCGGACGCCCTTGAAGCGGCGGTCATCGTCGAGGACACGGGCCCCGGGATTCCGGCCGAGGCCATGGCGAACCTGTTCCAGCCCATGAACACCACGCGGCGGCGGGAGGGCGGCAACGGGCTCGGGCTCTATTTCTGCCGGGAGACCGCCTTCAAGCACGGCGGCGGCCTCAAGGCCGAGAATCTGGAGGGCGGCGGGGCCCGCTTCACCCTGTCCTTGCCCTTGGCCGCGCAGGAAGCGCCGGGGCCCCATGGGCTTTTGGGGGAACTCGAAGCTCCCCGATAGGCCCATGCGCCCGCGCGGTCCGGCGCTTATCCTAAGCGGGATGAATTCAAGGCGCAAGGCGATTTTCCTGGCGGCGTTCCTTTTGCCGGCCGCCGCGCCCCGGCTGCGGGCCGCGCCGCGCTTGGGCCCCGCGCCCGAGCCGACGATTTACGGGGCGGACAACCGCTACGACGTCTACCAGGTCCGGCGGCGGATCCAAAGACTGGCCGGGTCGACGCTCTCGCTTTTTTCCTGGAGAAGCATCGTCGACATCAAGGGCGGACGGGTGTACCTGCCGACCCTGAGCTACGGCAAAGACTACAAGCTCGAGACGCGGGAGCGTTTTTACAACGAGCCCGACGGCGCGTTTTGCTCCGGATTTTTAGTCGGGCCGGATCTGGTCGCCACGGCTGGGCACTGCGTCACCTCGGCCAAGGACTGCAGCGGCACCGCGTTCGTCTTCGGATATTCCGTCGCGCGGGCGAACGCCAACCCGACTTCGGTTCCCGCGACCGAGGTCTACAGCTGCAGCGCCCTGGTCGCCCGCAAATATTCGGACGACGGGCAGGACTGGTCCTTGGTTCGGCTCAATCGCCCCGTGCTTAATCATGTGCCGCTGACGCTCGATGGCGACTTCCACCCCGAGGTGGGGGAGCCTCTGTTCATGATCGGTTATCCCTCCGGCCTGCCGGCCAAGGTGTCCGAGGACGCGCGCATCGTGTCCATCTCGCCCCATGGCTATTTTTCGGCCGATTTGGATGACGCGGGCGGCAGTTCGGGTTCCCCAGTTTTCGACACGCGCACGGATTTGGTCGAGGGCATCCTGGTGCGCGGCGAGGATGATTTCGTCAAGCATGGATTTTTTCTTCTGCGTCCCTTTGGGCTCTATCACCGGACCTCCAAGGTCTGCCCGGACTCGGGCTTCGCCCCGAACTCGGGTTGCTCAGGGGAGGACGTAAGCGAGGTGGGGCCCGTCTTGGAGGCCCTGTCCGCGGCGGAGCCTGCCAGGCCCGCCAATCGGCGGCCGAGCGTGAATCTCGCTTTAGCCCAAAAAGCGCTGAGGCGCTTTAAGTCCGCCGCCGGCGATTTCGACGGCCGCTAGGGCCGGTCCTCTGCCGGGCTATTGTGCCGGGGGGGTCGAACCGCCGCTGGAAAGCGCGGCTTGCATCTTGAGCAGGTGCTTGATGAACGCGGGATCTTGAAGCAGGGCGCGCATCTGCGGGCTGCGCATGAGGCTCTCCGCGTCGCCCAGGTTCGGAGCCTGCCCGGGGTGGAGTTGGCCCAAAAGCGCCTGGAACTTGGGGTCGCTCAGCGCGGCGTTGAAATCGGGGTTGTTGGCCAAGGCTTTGGCGGTCTCCGGATTTCTTGCGGCGGTCAGCAGCTTCGAAATTTTGTTGAGCTCTGGAAGGTGCACGAGGGAGAATAAGTTGTGCTTCCGCACGAACGCGATCGCCTTTGAGTTCGCGATGAAGTCAGTGAGTTGGCCCGGCGGCAGGGAGCCGGGACTGCCGACAAAGAGCAGGATGGAGAGCGCCGCGAAAACCAGCGCCGCGCCCTTGCCCGCACCTAGGAATAGACCGATCGAGCGGTCGGCCGCGCGGTTTAAGCGCCCGCGGAAGAGTCTGGTCAAAGCCGAGCGGGCCAAGGCGCCGCCGACGGCCATGATCAGCAGGAACGCCGCAGCGGAGACGGCGGGGCCCAGAATCTGCGGCGGCCAGTGAACGCGCTTTTGGGCCAGCGGCATCAGCGCCCGGGCCGCGCGCGGCGCCGCCAGATAAGCCAAGGCCAGTCCCGCGAGTTGGGCCAACTGCCGGACGGCGCCGGAGAAAAGGCCGAAGGCGCCGAAGAGCGCGATGACCGCCAAGAGGGCGAGGTCGAGTCTCATGGGGTCAGAAGCCCGCGTAGCGGCGGATGGACACCAGCCGCTCCATGTAATAGGGCTTGACGATGGATTCGATGTGCACTCCCTCGGAGACCGAGGCGTGGATGAAGAGGCCCTTGCCCAGGTAAATCCCGACGTGATCGACCTCGTCCGGATGGGAGCGGTTCATGGCGAAAAAGATCAGGTCACCGGGCAGAACGTTCTCGGGCTTCAAGTAGCGCGTGGCGGCGAATTGCTCCCGCGACAAACGCGGCAGAAAGAGGTGCGCGCGGCGGTAGACGAGCTGGACGAAGGCCGAGCAGTCCAGGCCCGTGGCGGGCTGGACGCCGCCCCATAAATAAGGAACGTTCAAGTAGCGCAGGGTCTGGGTGAGAATCTCCTGCCGCGCTTGGGCGATGGTTTTGGCGCGAAGCCGCGGCGCCGCCAGGACGAGCGCGAGGACGGCCAAGCAGAGCGCGGTTTTGGCGCGAGGGGGAGAGAGCCGGTGTTTCATCGCGAAAGGTATATAATACATTTCCGAATGAAGCCACAGAACGGATGCGGGCTGCTCGCGTGCGCGGTTTCTTTGTCGCTCTGGGCCCCCTGCCGCGCCAAAGCCATGCCGTCTTTGGGCGATCAGCGGGCCTGGACGCAGCAGGACAAAGTGACTTTTCTTCATTACCTCAATTCCAACAAGCCGATGATTTCCGGGCAGGTGCGGGAGGTCTCGCTCAGCGAGAACAGCTTGGCCGCGCCGCATGCGGCGTGGTCGCTAGAACTGGGCCCCGCGTCAACGACGCTTTTCCCGATTTCCGGAAATGGCGGAGGATCGCCGGCCCGGGGAGGATTCGGCGCCAGGGCTCTTTACGAGCGGCATCTTACTCCCTGGCTGCGGGCCTACGCGGGCTTGGAGGCCGAGTCCTTGAGCCAGGCTCGGATGAACGGCAGTTCCGCGGATTTAATGCGCTGGACCGTTCCCGCCGGAATCGAACTCGCTTTGGTTCCCTTGGCGACGCCGCAGACCCGCTACGTGCTTTTGCGCGTGGGCTTGGCTGCGTCGCAGGTCTCCGGCGCGCCCGCGTCGGATTTTTCCTCTCCCATCGTGGGGACCTCGGCCGCCTGGGACGTCGGCCTGGGTTACGAGTGGCAGATTCCCGACTCCAATTGGCGAATTAACGCCGCCCTCGACGGCTTGCGCTCCATGGGGGACCGGGACGGCGTCGGCTACTACGGATTGGGCGCGGCCGCGGCGCTGGTCCGGACGTTCTAGGCCGCAAGAGGTAGGTCCTTTGGCTGCCGTTTTTTGACCTTTAGGCCCCGGCGCCGCGGTTTTTCCCCGCGTACGCTTATCCGTAATGATGCTCTCCGCCGTCCTGCTCGGCGCGGTTCTGGCCCTGCCGGCCCGGGCGCAAAGCCCGTCGGCCTTGCGAAGCCTGGAGCTTCAAGCCGGCGTCGGCGCCGGGTTCATCCATTTCGCTCCGCTGCATTTTCCCGCATACGAAATGGCGAACCCCGCTCTCGGACGGCCGATTTATACCGTGGTTCTGCCTCCGATTTTGGACGCCGATCGCCGGACCTCGGCGGTGTTCATGGCCGCAGGGGTTCCCGTGCACGTGTTCGGGACAAAAAGCGAAAACAGGAAATCTTGGTTTATAGAGTTCTGGCCTGAGAACGCCGCTCGGCCGATCTTTGTAAAGGGAAACAAGCTCCCCCGCATCAAGGTTCTCGGGCTGAGCCTGCTCAACGACGCGATGACCATGAAGTTCAACCATATTCCCTACCGTGTTTACATTGATTTGTGCGTGTCGGATACGATGCAAAGCCGGTTGGTGATCAAGTCCATGGACGGACGGGGAGAATCCGCGACTTTCCTCATCGCCGACATGGTCCGAGATGCTTACGAAACCGGCGTTCCTCTGCGTCTCGGAGGCAAGGACTACCGGCTTATTTACAGCCGGAACTTCATTGAAGACGGTAATGGGGGCTTCGCGCGCTACAGCGGCGACAACTTGCTGGTCTTCATGACGCTAGACGGCGACAAAGTCGGCGGATTCCACGTGCTTGATACGGACATCCCGCGAGCGGGGGCCGGCGTCCTAGTCTCCGCGCCGTCCGAGGCCCGGCAAAACAGCAAGGACAGCCCGGACCAGACCACGGTGGCCTTGAGCCGCGACGCGGTCGGCAATCTGAAGATTTACTATCCCGTGCCGGCCGCTTTCGCCGCCCATTAAGGGCGTATTTTCAGAAGGTAGGGTTGCGCCGCTGATGATGTTTGCGGGCTGACTACCCTTGCCCGACTTCACAAGTCTTCCTGCCAAACGGCCAATGCCTTGCGTTGCATCCGATGCCTCTTCCATAAATGATCTGGACAACTCAGGCGCTTAAATATGGCACGAAAGTCCGAAGCGGAACGCGTATAATAGTGGGATATAAAATTCTCTTGAAGCGCTGATGAAGGCGATAAAAATAAATATTCTAATCTTCGCGGGGATATCTGCCGCTCTTCTGTGCGCGCAGGCCCGGCCTCTTCGTGCCGAAGAATATTCTGTGCCCGCGATTTCCGTGTCCACGAGAACCTTGGGGCAGCGCGTGGATCTGCTGGAGAGCCAAGTGGAGTCCATGCGCAGGGAACTGCAGCTTGTGGGGGCGCACGAGCCGGCGGGGGCATTTAGCCGGCCGCGCATGGCCATCGGGCCCGAGAATCCTCCTGCGGGCGAATCTTTTGCCGGACTGTCTGGTTTCTCTTTGAGGTCGCCGGACGGGAATTTTAAAATCCAATTTCAAGGCATTATCCAGACTGACGGCCGTTTCTACACGGGAAGCGGATCCAATCCCGCGGCTTATGCCCCCGCAGTCAATGCTTCTGGGCAGGCGCCTGTAACGAGCGGCTTTTTTTTGAGGCGCGCGCGCCCTGTCTTGGCGGGCAATGTGTCCGGGTTTTATGATTTCTTTTTTCAGCCGGATTTCGGCTTAAATACCGTCGGAATTGACGATTCGTTCCTGGACGTCCGTCCATGGTCGTTCGCGAATCTGCGAATCGGGAAGTTCAAGCCTCCTCTGGGTCTGGAGCGGCTGCGCGCCGCCAGCGACTTGACGTTCATGGAGCGGGGCTTGACAGCGGATCTGATGCCGTCGCGTGATACTGGAGTGGAGTTTTTCGGCGGACTTCTTGGCGATGCTTTCACATATCAAGCTTCCTTCACCAACGGAACGGCCGACGCCGCTCATGCGATCGACAGCCCCTCCGGCAATGCCAAGGAATTGGTCGCGCGGACTTTTTTTCAGCCGCTCAAGAATTCCGGCCGCCGCAAGCTTGAGAACTTGGGTTTCGGGTTCGCGGGCAGCTATGCCGCCTCGAATCCGGGGGTTCCGGTTTTTAGAACCGCGATAGGCCAAGAACAGTTTATGAGTTACAGGAACACCGTGGCCTTCAGCGGCGAGCAAATTCATCTGGTCCCGCAGGCTTCCTATTATTTAGGCCCCGTCGCTGTCTATGCGGAGTATGCGCAAACCAGCCAGGTGGCTCAGGCGGGCAACGCACGAGCTCGCCTGACCAATCGCGCTTGGCAGAGCGCGGCATCTTGGGTGCTCACCGGCGAGGATGCCTCTTACGAGGGTGTCATTCCAAAAAAGGTGTTCGACCCCCGGGCGGGAACTTGGGGGGCCTGGGAGGTAGCCGCGCGGCTTCACCAGCTGCAGCTCGATCCGAAAACTTTCCCGACTTTCGCCGATTCCTCTGTTTCCGCATCGCGGGCGACAGCCTATACTCTCGCGCTGAATTGGTATTTGAATAATTTCGTGCGGTTAGCTGTGGACTACGAGCAAACTTGGTTCGCAGGCGGCAATGGCACGGGCAATCGCCCCATTGAACGCATCATCGGGATGCGCTCGCAATTAGCCTTCTGATTCGGCTCTCCCACACAGTTTGAGGCAAGACATAACACGTATAATAATCAGATGCGCGCGCAGGCCAGTCCGGTTCCGAAGCAAGATTTGGGGGTCGGGAACACCCCGCTCATTTCTTTCCCGAAGCTCGCGCGCGCATTTGGGGGACGTGTTCAAATCGCCGCCAAGGCGGAGTGGCGCAACCCCGGCGGCTCGATCAAGGACCGCGCGGCTCTTGGGATGTTGCGCGCCGCCGAGCGCGCGGGGCTCTTGACGCCCGGCAAGATCATCATGGACGCCACCTCGGGCAACACGGGCATCGCGTATGCCTGGATGGGCGCGAAGCTGGGCTACAGGGTTCGTCTGGCCGTGCCCGGCAACATCAACGCGGAGCGAAAGAAAATCCTGCTGGCTTACGGGGCGGAGCTTGTGCTGACCGATCCGCTTGAAGGCCCCGACGGCGCCATCCGCAAGGCGCGCGAGCTCAACGCGGAAAATCCAGAGCTTTATTTCTATCCCGACCAGTACAACAACCCCGAGAATTGGAAGGCGCACTACGAAACCACGGGCCCGGAAATTTGGGAGCAGACCCAGGGCCGCGTCACGCACTTCGTCGCGGGTTTGGGCACAAGCGGCACGTTCCGCGGCATCGGGACCAAGCTCAAAGAATTGAACCCCGGCGTGAAGCTGATTTCGGTCCAGCCCGACTCGCCCCTGCACGGTTTGGAGGGCTTGAAGCACATGGACAGCGCCATTGTCCCCGGCATCTACGACCCGCGCTTGGCGGATCGGAACCTGGAGATTGCAACGGAGGACGCCTACGGGTGGGTCCTGCGCGCGGCGAAAGACGAGGGCGTGCTCATCGGCATTTCGGGTGGTGCGAATCTAGCCGCGTGCTTTGCGGTCGGGCAAGAACTTTTTCGGGACGGTCGGGACGCGGTCTTGGCTACGGTTCTGCCGGACGGCGGCGAGCGCTACTTGAGCGAGCGTTTCTGGGAGACGGCCAAGTGACGCTCTTTATTCCGAACGCGGTCATGAAGGCCATTCAAGATCACGTGCGCGAAACTTATCCCGAGGAAGGCTGCGGGCTTTTAATCGGCGACATCTCCTCCGGCTTCGGCGATCCCGAATCGGACGTGCGCGTCCTGGACGCTCGGCCGCTCAAAAATATGGCCAACCCGCAAAGAAAAAACGATCGCTACGAGATGGACCCGCAGGCCTGGGCCGCGGTCGAGAAGGAATTTTCGGGTCAACCCCGCGGCATCGTGGGCATTTACCACTCACATCCCGACGCCCCTGCGTGGCCGTCGCCTTTTGATTTGCAGCGCGCTTGGCCCGCCTACGCCTACTTGATCGTCGCGATGACGGCGGCAGGCGCAGGGGACTTGCGGGTGTGGCGGCGATCCGAGGACGGACGCAGCTTTATCGAGGGGAGAACGGAGGTTCTTTGATGAAGGTTAGAGTGCACGTGCCGACGGCTTTGCGGCAGTACGTCGAGAAAAAAGAGGTGGTGGAGCTGGAGGGGGCGACCGTGGGGGCCGTATTGGACGCCTTGACGAGCAGATACGCCGCGCTTAAAAAACACTTGATCGGCGACGACGGCAAGCTGCGCCATTTCGTCAATGTGTTCCTAAACGACGCGGACATCCGGCACCTGCAGGGCGCACAAACTCCGGTCAAGGACGGTGACGTTCTGCTCATTGTGCCTTCGATTGCGGGCGGCAACGCGGCCCCGGCTAAAGAGGAGACGACGTTTAGCGCCGAGGAAATCAAACGCTACAGCCGCCATCTCATCATGCCCGAGGTGGGTATGGCCGGACAGAAAAAACTCAAGGAAGCCAGGGTCTTGACGATTGGCGCGGGCGGACTGGGCTCGCCCCTGAGCCTGTACTTGGCCGCGGCCGGGGTGGGCACGATCGGTATCGTGGATTTCGACGTGGTCGAGCTTTCCAACTTGCAGCGGCAAATCATCCACTCCACCGATGCGGTGGGAAAGCCCAAGCTGGAATCAGCGCGCGCCCGGCTTCTGGACGTCAACCCGACCATCAAGATTCAAACCCACGAAGTCAGGCTATCCTCGCACAACGCCTTGGACATCATTAAGGGTTACGACATCGTGGTGGACGGCACGGACAACTTCCCCACGCGCTACCTGGTCAACGACGCCTGCGTCCTTCTGGGCAAGCCCAACGTTTACGGCAGCATCTTCCGCTTCGACGGCCAGGTCTCGGTGTTCTGGGCCGAGCGCGGGCCGTGCTACCGCTGCGTCTACTCTGAGCCGCCTCCGCCGGGCTTGGTGCCGTCGTGCGCCGAAGGAGGCGTGCTGGGCGTTTTGCCGGGCGTGGTTGGAGCCTTGCAGGCCGCCGAGACCATCAAGCTTATCGTGGGCATTGGCGAACCATTGATCGGCCAACTTGTGCTTTTCGACGCCTTGAAGATGGGCTGGCGAAAACTGGCGCTGCGCAAAGATCCCGACTGCCCCGTGTGCGGGGCCAAGCCCAGCATCAAAACGCTCATCGACTACGAGGAGTTCTGCAGCATCCGCGGCGAGGAGAAAAAAGCTACCGCGGCCGGGATTCCCGAAATCAGCGTCGAGGACCTGAAGGCTCGCATGGACCGCAAGGACGACATATTCATCCTCGATGTGCGCGAGCAGGAGGAGTACGACATCTGCCGCCTGCCTGGCTCAACGCTCATTCCCCTGGGCCAGCTGCCCGAGCGCCTGCATGAGCTCGACTCTGCGGCCGACATCCTGGTGCACTGCAAGATGGGCGGGCGCTCCGCCAAGGCGGTTGAGTTTCTGCGCGGCGCGGGATTTAAAAATGCGGTCAACGTGGCCGGGGGCATCGCCGCTTGGTCAGAACGCATTGATCCGAGCGTGCCGACCTATTGAGAAAGGCCGCGGAGACGCGCCGGCCTCGTGATGCTTCCTGAGACCGAGCGGGCGGGTTTGTGCGCCGTCTGCGCCAACGCGCGCAGGCTTAAAACAAAAAGCACCGCGATTATTTATTTGTGCACGGCGCCCGCGGAGCGGGGGTTACCGAAATATCCCAGGCTTCCGGTGTTGTCCTGCTCCGCGTACGCTCGGGAAGCGCTTCCTTAGCCCTAAGCTTTCTGGTTGTCCGCAACGAACTTGCGGATGTCCTCGATGTGCTCGAGGATAAGAGATGCCTTGCTGAGGCCGAACTGAAAGGGGTACTTATCCTCCTCATTGCGTTTGAGGATGATCATCTTGTTGCCCTTGAATTCTCCGAACTCCACGATCGCCATGCCGAATCTCCTTTTGCCGCCGAATTTATTTTCTGACTTTAGCTTATTTGGGCGCCTTTTCGTAGAGGATCTCCGCGATGGTCAGCGGCCCCTCGTCCTCGGTCTCGACGCGGTCTCCGGCTTTGCCCCCCATGAGCGCCATAGCCAGGGCCGAGTCCCAGGCGATTTTGTCTTCGGCGCTCTCGGCTTCGTCCTGCCCCACGATTTTGACGCGGCGTAGGCTTCCGTTCTTGCGCCGCAGGGCGACCGTTGCGCCAAAGCGCGCCTCTGCGGCCGAGGCGGCCTGCGGTTCGACCAAAAGGGCGCTTGAAACCCGGCCCGTGTAGTAATGCAGATCTCGGCGTGCTTCCTTCGCCTGCTGGCTCTCCCGCGGCAAAGACGCGATCCGGTTCTGCAACTCCTCCATCCGGCGGCGCAGGGCGGCCAAGCCCTCGGGGGTCACGTAGTTGGGCGAGGAGCTTTGATGGCGCTCCGGCAGTTCGTCGAAGTCGCCCGCATCTTCCTTGGTGAATGCCCGGCTCATCGTTTTTTCCTTATATTAGGATCATAACTTTTAGGATATAATCTTCAAAAATGAAGCGCACCGCAATTGCCGTTACGCTCCTGATTCCTCTTCTGTCCACGGGGCTTCGGGCTTCGGCCCGTCAAATTCCTCCTCCTCCGCCGTCCAGCGGCGGGCGCGTGCCTGTCAAAGTAGGCGTCTACGTGACCGACTTGGTGGGCGTCGACGAGGTCGCGCAGACCTTCCGCATCCGGGGATACCTCTATGAGCAGTGGAAGGATCCTCGACTCAAGTACGTTCCGCGCGGCCCCAAGGACAAAGATCGGCTCTGCGATCCGGCTAAAATCTGGACGCCCAACGTCATCATGGCCAACGCCGTCAACGGGCTCTTCAAGCTGGGCACCAACGTCCGGCGCAAGCCCGACGGCACGGTGGTTTTCTGGGAGGACTTCGAGGACGACCTCACCATGCAGATGAGCTTCCACCGTTTTCCCTTCGACGAGCAGGTCCTGCCCGTGGTCATCCAGCCGTTCCTCGATGAGCGGGACGTGGTCAATCCCATCCCCGACCCGGGGCAGACCGGCATCAATAGCCAGCCTTGGGCGCTTCTGGCGCAGTGGAAGATGCTCGGCATGAAGGCCGTGCCCGCGGAGTCGGTGCTGGGCGGCAAGGGCGGCAGCATCCCAGAAATCGACTTTAACATGCTCATCAAGCGCCGCTACGGCTACTATATATGGAAGGTGTTCCTGCCGCTCTTTATCATGGTCATCGTGTCCTACTGCGCCTTGTGGATCAATGAGACTGACGTGGCGGCTCAGTTCTCCGTGGCCTTGAGCGCCACGCTGACGATGGTGGCCTTCTTGTTCGTCATCTCGGGCAGCCTGCCGCACCTACCGTATCTGACCTACATCGACGCGTTCTTCCTCATTTGCTTCGTCTTTTCCGCGTTGTCCATAGTGGAAATCGTCGTGGTTCATCGCGCGGCCCAAGCGCGCTCGTCCCGGACTGCGGCGCGCGTGCGCTCCGCTTCCCGCGCGCTCTATCCCGTCGCGTATCTGATCTGTAATGCGATTGCGGCTCGTGCTTTTTTTGGCCGCTAAAACGACGAAAAAGAGAAATATGATAGCATCCTCTAAGATGACAGTGGAGCCCGGGACCTTGGAGCAACGCATCGAGGCCGTCGGACAAGAACTCCCCGGCGGGGTTCCCTACGTTCAGTGTGGCTCCCCGGGCCGCGCGTGGCTTGTCTTGGAGGGCCGCCTCAGCCTGTTTCTGGCGCGGCGCCATCCCGAAAGCGGCGTCTTCATCCGGCGGCACAAACTTTTCGACGTCCGGGCCGGGGAATTTCTTTTTGATTTGATGGAGACCGAGTTCGTCGGCGCGACCTGCGTCCCCGTTTTCATTCCGGCGCCGCGCACCCGATGCGTGGCGTTCGATGCGCGTGCGTTGGGCGCGGACGTTAGTGGCGCTGAACTTCAAAAGCTCCGGGAAGCGCTCGCCTGCTACGGCGCCCTGGTGGCCGATTCGGGTGCGAAAGCCGCGCCGCTGGCGCCGGTCCGGGATTTCGCGGACGTTCTCGCCGCCGCGCGCGAGTGCTGGCGGCAGGCCTTGGCGGCGCGCATCACCGTGCTGGGCGAGGGCGAGGTGTTTCCGCCCGCGCCGCCTCCGAACGAATTCGAAATCCAATGCCTACGCCGAACCGTCTTGAAACGCGCCGCGGCCCGGCCGGACTTTAAGGGGCGCTTCTTGTCCGATCCGCGCGGCGCCGCCGCCCGGATAATGGGGCGGCATCTTCCGGATAATTTTAATCTGCGCGTGGAACTTGCCGCCGTCGGCGAGACGCGCGCGGCTTTCGAGGGAAAGGAGAAAATCGCATGAAACCTTGGACGCAGGACGAAAAGAAAAAGGCTTTGGAGGCGTTCGCACGCAAGGCCTCGACGGACGCGAAATTCCGCGAGTTGGCGCTCAAGAATCCGGCCGCGGCGGTCAAGGAAGTCTCCGGCAAGGATCTGCCGGCGGGCTTTAAGGTCGCGGCGGTGGCGAGGGACGGCGCGGACATGGTGCTTGTGGTTCCCGACCTGGTCAAGGCGGGCGGCGAGCTCTCGGACAGCGAACTCGAGAAGGTCGCGGGAGGACGCTGCGCGGGAAGCTGCGGTATCAGCCAGGTCTGCCTGGTTTCGTCCACGGTGCCTCCGGGGCCTACGTACGTGCCGGGAGTGGGTGGAGCCTGCGTTTAAGCGCATTTGCAAATCGATATAAAGGAAAGGCGGGCCGTTTAAATTATTCTTAAGGAGAAAACGATGAAACCCTGGACCCAAGACGAGCAAAAAAAAGCCTTGGAAGCGTTCTCGCGCAAGGCTTCGACGGACGCGAAGTTCCGCGAGCTGGCGCTCAAAAACCCCAGCGCGGCGGTCAAAGAAGTCTCCGGCAAGGAGCTTCCGCAAGGCTTCAACATCAAGGCCGTGGCGCGCAACGGCGCGGACTTGGTGGTCGTGGTGCCCGATCTGGTTAAGGCGGGCGGCGAGCTCTCGGACAGCGAGCTTGAGAAAGTCGCGGGCGGCGGGCGCTGCGGCGCGAGCTGCGGCGGCTCCTCGGCCTGCGTCATGATGAGCATGTAGTTTCGGCCGAAAAATTAAAACGGCATCGCTCCGGGGCGCGGAGCAGTTCGGCCGCGCTCCGGAGCGCAAAGCCCCAATCCGAGATTTCTCCCGTGAACGCCGCTTTAGATTCCGAAATTTCCATCCTTAACGCCGAAGCCGACTTCGCCCCTTGGGCCGGTCTCACTTACCCGTCCTACGCCGAAGGCGCCGCGAAGAAGGAATTTCCCTGGCTGGCCGCGGCCGCGCGGACTTTAGGCGGCGAGCCGCAGGGCTTGGCTCTGGCCGGTCTCATTGCCGCGGAGCATAGGGCCGAACTGCTTTCCGTCTACGTCGCGCCGGAATATCGCCGGCAAGGCCTCGGCGCCGCGTTGCTGCGCCGCTTGAGGGAAGAGCTTTCCCGCGCCCCTGATCTTGAGCGGCTTTCCTTGAATTACGGCAGCCGCATCACGGGCTTGGAAGCCGCGGAAAAGACCATCATCAAGGCGGGCTACGGGACGCCTTTTACGCGCATCTTCTTCGGACAGAGCCGCATCGCGAACATCCCGCGCTGGGCCAAGGGGGCGGGGGAATCCTCGACCGCCGATTGGCGCGTGATTTCCTGGGCCAAAGCCCGCGTCGAGGGGCTTGACCCCATCGAGCGGGGTTCGCGCGCCGGGGGTCCGGCCCACCTGGGCGTGCGCTTTAGGCAAAGTGAGCTCGACTGGGAGACGAGCCAGATGCTGTTTGCGGGCGACGAGGCCAAGGGCTGGTTCGCGACCCACCGCTTCGCGGAGAAGCCGGACACGCTCTACTACACCAAGTTCTGGGTCGAGCCGGACTTCGCCTCGCGCCACCGCGCCGCGGCCGTGCTTCTCCTGCGCGCGGCCATGAACGCGCATTACCAGATGTTTTTGAAAAAAGGTTCGCCCAGCTGCGCCGAGTTCGACGTGCCGCTGGAATATCCCGAGTGGCTGCGCTCCTTGAACAAGCACTTGGTGCCCTGCCTGGACAGGACCTGGACTTTGCGCGGGCTCGAAGTCCTGCTCGCCCCCGCGCGGAGCTGATGCCCGTCTCCTGCGTCGTTTTCGAGGAGCACCACGAGGCGTTCTACTTCTGGAAGGAGGCCGCCGTCAGGGGCGTCCTTCCCGCGCGGGGCAGTTCCTTGGTCCACATCGACGAGCACTCGGACATGGACTTGCCCACGCTGCAGGGCCCGATGCTCAAGCCGGAAGCGGGCCTCGCGGAGACACGCGCCTTCGTCTTGAAGGAGCTCAACATCGCCAACTTCATCTGGCCGGCCATGCTTCACGGCCTCTTCGGCGAGGTGTGGTGGCACCGCGAGCACGAGGCCACGATCCCCTACGACGGCCCGGTCTGCGTTTTCACGACTGATCCGGCGCGCCGCGCCATGGTCTGGGCCAAAGGGCCGCTGCCGCCCGAATTGGAAGGCAAGCCGGACGCCGCCCAGGCGCGCTTCGCTCGGGTCAAGGCTCTTTCCGACATCCGCCCGCAAGGCCCGGTCGCGCTCGACGTCTGCCTGGACTATTTCTCCTGCAACCTGACTCCGGACCGCGCTCCGGTCGCTCTTGAGGTCACCGCGGGCGAGTTTGAAAGCTTTAAGAGCAACCCGTATCATCTTCTGCGCATTTCCCCCGGCGCTCCGGTCAGCCCCACGATCTCGCCCGACGGACGGCACCTGCTGGTCTTCGGTCGTTCGGAGGGGCGCGGCGAGGGCCGCACGGCCACGGACGAGGAAGCCTTCGCGCGCCTGGATCGCTTCGCCGCGTGGCTTAAAAGCTCGGATATGGACTGCCGGTTCATCGGCATCAGCCTCTCGCGCATTTCGGGCTACACTCCGCGAGATCTGTGCGACCGGCTGCTGGAGAGGCTCTCGGGCGTCTTGACGGATCGCTTCGGGGCGGAGATCCGCCGCCGCTCCGCCCTTTCCGCCGCCGCGCCGTCATGATCCGCGTTTTCAAAGAGGGCATTTCCGCAGAGGAGGCCGAGCGCGCGCTGCTCGCTTCTCCGGGCGCGCCGGCGCTCTTTAAAGGCTACGCCAAGCACTGGCGGGCGTGCGGGCGCTGGACCTGGGATTTTTTGCGCGAGGCGCTGGGGCAAGACGAGTTGGTCGTGGGCGACAACATCGGCGGAACCAAGCGCGGCAAGAAAGTGCTTCTGGCCGGCTTCATCGATTGGATTTTAGGCGGCGCCGGACCCGAGAGCGAGCCGCGCTGGTATACCCTGCAATATTCTCCTTTCGCGAAGCACCCCGAGCTGCTGGAGGACTTCGCTTTTCCGGAGTTCTGCCGCACGCTGCTCGATTTCCGCTCCCCCGCGGACAAGGAGTGGTATTTGAAGAAGTTCGGCTGGCTTTTCATCGGCCCCGCAGGGACCGAGACTTTGCCGCACACGGATTTGTTTTCCACGCACGCCTGGCTCGCGCAAATCATCGGCCGCAAGTGCGTAAGCCTGCACGGCCCGGCCGGAGAAAAGGCGCGGTCCGCGGTCAAGAGAGCGGATCTGGAGCCCGGCGACGTGCTGCTCGTGCCCGCCGGGCAGGTGCACTCCGCGCGCAGCCTCGAGCCTTCCGTGACTTTGAGCTTCAACTTCGTCAACCACACGAACCTCTCCGCATTTCTGGATGCGATCGCGGACGACCCGCAGGCGTGGCGTCTGCGCCGGGAGGAGGCGTGAGCGCCGCGTCCTTCGCCCCGCCGGAAGCCTTCGTTCAGGCGCTTCTACCCAAAGCGCGCCTTTTGTCCGAGCGGCTTTCGGCCGACGGCGCGCGGGGCCTGGACGTGGAGGCATGGCGCGTGGCCATCGATCCGCTCACTCCCGGACTTTTGGAACAGCGCAAAGCCTTCGGCGGATCGCCTCCTGATGACGAACGCTGGGTCCCCGCAGCTGTGGACATCGTCGAGTTTTTCTCCGGCGTGCTGAGAAATTCGCAAAGCGGAGCCGTTTTGCCCGACGCGGACGTGGCGTTTGGCCCCGTCTGGTCGGCCCTGACGCATCACGAGCTTGCGCGTCTTCAGAGCTCTTGCGCGGCGGCTGTTCCCGAGGCTCCGCTGGCGGCGGAGGCCTGGGACGATTTACGGCACGATCTACTCAACAACTTGTGCGGCGTTTCGGCCTATTGCCTCGCGGCTGAGTTCGCCGTTTTTAAAAACCTGGAGGGCGAAAGCCTCTCCGGTTTC
Source organism: Elusimicrobiota bacterium (assembly GCA_027451985.1). Lineage (GTDB taxonomy): Bacteria > Elusimicrobiota > Elusimicrobia > UBA1565 > UBA9628 > JAGWJU01. Next base: position 17,539 of record DAIDHS010000014.1, on the reverse strand, counting down.
GACGCGGAGTCAGACGCCGCTTTCCGCGCCTTCATCCTTAAATTTCAGGAAGACGGCTTCCGGGCTTTCTTCGGGGAATACCCGGTCCTTCTGCGCGTCATGGCCGTTTTGCTGGAAAATTGGCGCAGGAACATGACCCTGTTCGTTTCCCGTTTGACCGAGGATTGGCCGGAAGTCGTCCGGCTCTTCGTCGTGGGAGGCGCGCCCGCGCGCGCGCGGCACGTCCAATTCGGCGTCTCGGATCCGCACGAGGGCGGAAAGACCGTGGCCGTGCTGGAATCGGAAGGCGGCGCACGCTTCCTTTATAAGCCCAAATCATTGGCGGCCGAGGCGTGGTTTGGCGCCTACTTGGACGGCATCGGCGCCGCGGGTTTTGCCTCAAGCTTAGGTCGCCTGCGCGTACTGGGCCGCGACGGCTACGGCTACTGCGAATTTGCCCGCCGCGCCGATTTTAAAACCGAGGTCGAAGTCCGGAGATATTTCAAGGCGGCGGGAGAGCTGCTCTTCCACATGTACCTGCTGGGCGCCTCGGACCTGCATCACGAGAACATCGTCGCGACCGCCGCGGGGCCTTATCCCATCGATTTGGAGACCGTGTGCTGCCCGAGGCCGCGTATGGGAGCGGACGCCTTTGGCGCGTCCAACTTGGCGCTGCACCGCTTCTTCTTTGAATCGGTCGTGCGCACGGCGCTTCTGCCCCGCTACGAGTTTTTGGGCGGCGACCGGGTTTTGGAGTCGAGCGGATTGGCGGGGGGAAGCGCGGGCGAATCGGGAGAAGTCCTGGCGTGGCAATTTCCCAACCGCGACCGCATGCGCGTGGCCAAGGTCCGGACGGCCGCCCCGCCCAGCGCGAACAAACCGCTTTTAAACGGCCGGCCCGTCGCCGCGGCCGATTATCTAGACGACATCGAAACGGGCTTTACCGAGGCCTATGGCCAGGCTCTGCATCCCGAGATCCGCGAAGCCGCTTCCGCCGCGCTCGAGCCTCTCCGGGATATCCCGACCCGCTTTATCCTGCGCAACACCAAGGTCTACGCCCACCTGCTGCAAAAGTCTCTGGAGCCCGCGGCGCTCAAGGACGGCGCGGCCCATGGCTTGGTGTTCGAGCCCTTGTGGCGGGCGCTCTCCGGCGTGGAAGACGAGGAAGAGCGGCGGGGCCTCGGCTTGTGCGCCGTTGAGGAAATCGCGACGTTGTCTTACCGGGACGTTCCGGTTTTTAAAACGGCGCCGGGCCGGGCGTACGCGTCTTGCGGCGGGCGGCGGATTCTGACGATGAACGAAGCGCCGCTGGACCTGGTCCGCGGGCGCTTGTCCGCGCTGGGCGAGCCTGATTTATCCCGGCAAAGGCAGTTCCTGCGCGCGAGCTTTTTTATGCCCAAAGCGGCGCAGGGGAAGTCCGCTCCGGAGGGCGCCGAAGAGGCCGACGCCTCGCCGGAGACGCTTAAGAGCGTGATTTTACGCCTGGCCGACGGCATCTTAGACGGCGCCCTGATGGCGGAAAACGACGAGGCTTGGTGGCTGTCCCTGTGCTACGACGAACGTTCGCGCAACTGGCAGTACGGTCCCGTGGGCGGCCGGCTTTTCGACGGGGCGATGGGCATTTCCCTTTTCCTGGCCGCGGCCCACGCCGTCGGGGGGCACGAGCGCGCCCGCCGCACGGCCCTGGCCACGGCCAAGCTCGCCGCCCGCGACGCGCAGCGATACGGCATGGAGCGGATGGTGCGCATCATGGGCCTGGGCGTGGGCACGGGCGCGGCCTCCTTGCCCTACGGCTTATCGGCTATCGGCCGCATCCTGAAAGATGAATCTCTAGTCCTGGACGCGGCCCATCTGGCGGCGGCGCTTTCGCCCAAATACCTGTCTCTGGAGGACGCGCGCCGAGCGGACCTGCTGGGGGGAATCCCGGGCGCTCTTTTGGCGCTGGAGGTCCTGCCGCAGGGGCTTCCCGCCGCGCTCGCGGGCGAAATCGAGCGTCGCCGCGAGGAGCTCTCGAAAGAATTTCTGGCGGCGAGCCGGGAGCTCTTCAGCGCGGCCGCGTCGCGCCGAAACGCGCGTCCGGAATTGGGCTTAGCGCACGGCGCGGCGGGCGCGGCCTACGTCTGCGCGCGCATGGCCAAGCGCGGTGGCCCGTGGGCCGCCGCGGCCCGCGACTTGGCCGAGCTTTGCGCCGCGCGCTACGACGCCGAGGCGGGCGGCTGGCCGGACTGGCGCGATTTCGGGCAGGGAGACAAACCGCGCTTTGTCTCCAGCTGGTGCGGCGGAGCGGCGGGCGTGGGTCTTGGGCTTTTGGAAACGGGCCGGCTTCTGGGTGTCGATTTTTCGCTGAGCGTGCGCCAAGCCGCCACGGCGGCTTGGCGCCACGCGGATGAGCCTCCCGTCGATCACTTGTGCTGCGGCAAGGTGGGCGTCGCTCTTTTTTTAAAGCGCGCCGCAGAGGCTCTTAAAGACGATAATTTGGCGCGGTGGGCGCGGCGAGACATCGCGCTCGTGGCGTCCCGCACCGAGCGAGGCGCCCTGCGCCTGGGCTTCGATGCGGGCCTGCCCACCCCTGGATTTTTTCAGGGTCAATCGGGCGTCGGCTACGCGGCCGCGCGTTTTTTGCAAAAGGGACTCCCCGAGGTCGAAATCTTCGCTTGAGCCGCCCGCTTTTGTGTTAAAATTTTCCATTCATGGCCGAGCAGGAAATCTTTAGAAAAACCTCTCTGGAACGCCTCTCCTCTCCCGAGCAACTAGACTACCTGATGCAGGTGACCACACCCAAGGGCTGGTATGCCCTGTGGACGCTCTGCGGACTCATCGCTTTAGCGCTCATCTGGTCCGTCTTCGGCAGCATTCCCACGACGATTTCCGGTCCCGCCATCATCATGCCGCCCCGCGGCGTGGACAATATCTACTCGCCCGGGACCGGAATCGTCAAGCAGATTTTCGTCAGCGAAGGCGACGCAGTAACAAAGGGACAAGTCGTCGCGACGCTGGATCAGAGCAACATGGCGCAGCGCGGCGCCCGCTCGAACGCGGAAATCAGCCAGAAGATCGCGGCCACGCAGGAACACATGCGTAGCCTGCAGCGCCAGGTCGACTCCATGCGGGTGGCCCTGCAGGGGGGGCTCATCGCGCCAGACGTGCTGGAGAACGCCAAGCAGAACCTTGCCCAGGCCAAAAGCCAGCTCAAGTCCCTCCAGAATCAGCTGGCCTTGAACGGCATGGAGTTGAAGGAAGCCACGGACGTGATCGCGCCCAAGAGCGGGCGCATCGTGGAAGTCATGACCTCGCCTGGCACGCTCATCCAAAAAGGCGCTTTCCTCATGACCTATTTCAGCGAGAAGCAGTCTTTGAACGCCATCGCCTTTATCCCGAGCGTGGGCAACCAGGCCAAGCCCGGCATGGCCGCGGAGGTCTCGCCGCGCACGATCAAGAAGGAAGAGTACGGCTACTTGAAGGGCCAAGTCTATTATGTCTCCGAGTTCCCCGCGCGTGAGCAGATGATTTTCGAGTTGACCCGCAACAATATCCTCGATCAGGAACTCACCTCCGGCGGCGCGCCCTACATCCTGCGTATCTCCCTGGAGGCGGACCCCAATAATTTTAGCGGCTACCGCTGGTCCTCATCGGACGGCCCGCAGCAGAAAATCAAGGCGGGCATGATGTGCGACGTGCGCGTCATCGTCAAAAAGCGCCGCCCCATCACCTTGGTCATCCCGGCGATGAAGTCCCTGCTGGGGCTCTAATCGCCCCGTGTCTCTCCTGAAATTATCCGAAAGCTTCCGCCGGGCCCGCGTCCCGACGGTCCTGCAGATGGAGGCGGTCGAGTGCGGCGCCGCGTCCTTGGCCATGGTGTTGGGCTATTTCGGGCGCTACGTCCCGCTCGAGGAACTGCGCAAGGCCTGCGGCGTTTCGCGCGACGGCAGCAACGCGCGCAACATCCTGCGCGCGGCGCGGACTTATGGATTAGAGGCCACGGGCTACCGCAAGGAGCCCGCCGAACTTCGCCAAATGGATATGCCGCTCATCGTCTTCTGGAATTTCAACCATTTCCTGGTGGTCGAGGGCTTCGGTAAAGGCGTCGTCTATCTCGCCGATCCGGCGGCCGGGCCGCGGACGGTTTCGGATGAGGAGTTCGACGAGTGTTTCACAGGCGTGACGCTGGCCTTTAAGCCGGGGCCCGAGTTCAAGAAAGGCGGCGTGAAGCCCTCCTTGTGGCCGGGCCTGCGCCAGCGCATGGAGTCCTCTAAGAAGGCGCTTTCCTACATCGTCATCGCGGGCCTGGCCCTGGTAGTGCCGGGCTTGGTCATCCCGACATTCATCCGCATTTTCGTAGATGACTACCTCGTGCTCCAGATGACGGACTGGATCAAGCCCCTTCTTCTAGGCATGCTCATCACCGCCGTCATGCGCGGTGCGCTCACCTGGTTGCAGAAGCACTATCTCAACCGCCTGGAGACCAAGCTCTCGGTTTCGGGCTCGGGCAAGTTCCTATGGCACGTGTTGCGCCTGCCCGTGGACTTCTACTCCCAGCGCTTCGGAGGCGACATCGCCAACCGCGTGGCCATCAACAAGCGCCTGGCCCACATCATGGCCGCGGACATGGCCGGCGCCGCGGTCGACGCGGTCATGGTGATCTTCTACGCCGCCCTGATGTTCGCCATCAATCCGCTCTTGACCTTGGTCGCCGTCGGCGCCCTGGGCGCCAACTACGCGGCCGCGCGCGCCATCCAGCGAAAGCGCGTGGACGGCAACCGCCGCCTTGTGCGCGAGCAGGGCAAGCTCATGGGCGTGTCCATGGGAGGGCTCCAGGCAATCGAGACCCTGAAGGCGACCGGGGGAGAGTCGGATTTCTTCTCCACTTGGGCCGGTTACCAGGCCAAGCTGGTGAGCTTCACCATGCAGTTGAACGAAGTCACGCAGCCCTTTCTACAGATTCCGCCGCTTTTGCAGGCCCTGGCCACGGCCGCGGTCCTGGCTTTCGGAGGCTTGAGCGTGATGCGCGGGCACATGACTCTGGGCCTCTTGGTCGCTTTCCAAAGCCTCATGGCCAGCTTCATCGAGCCGGTCAACCGCTGCGTGGCGCTCATGGGCACCTTCCAGGAATTCGAGGGCGACATGAACCGCCTTGACGACGTCATGGCCTATCCTGTGGACGCGGATGTGGCGGCGGACGAGGCGGCGCAGAAATCCGGCGCCGCGCCCGCGGCCAAGCTCTCCGGCCAGGTCGAGTTGCGCGGCGTGAGCTTCGGCTACTCTCGGCTCTCGGAACCGCTTATCGAGGACTTCAGCCTGTCGTTGAAGCCCGGAAGCCGCGTGGCGCTGGTGGGCCCCAGCGGCTGCGGCAAGTCGACCATCTCCAAAATCGTCACGGGCCTCTACCCGCCCTGGAGCGGGGAAATTCTTTTCGACGGGACGCCGCGCGCGAGCATTCCGCGCGAGATCCTGGCCAACTCCGTGGCCTTGGTGGATCAAGACATCGCGCTCTTCGCCGGGACGGTGCGAGACAACTTGACCCTCTGGGACGACACCGTGCCCGAGGAACAGATGGTCGCCGCGGCCAAGGACGCCTGCATCCACAACGACATCGTGGCGCGCGTCGGCGGCTACGACGCGATTTTGGAGGAGGGCGGCGCCAATTTGAGCGGCGGCCAGCGCCAGCGCCTGGAAATCGCGCGCGCCTTGGTCTTGAACCCGCGCGTGCTGGTCTTGGACGAGGCCACCAGCGCCTTAGACACAGTGACGGAGAAAACTATCGACGAGAACCTGCGCCGCCGCGGCTGCACCTGCATCATCATCGCGCACCGACTTAGCACCGTGCGCGATGCGGACGAAATCATCGTGCTCGAGGAAGGCCGCACGGTCGAGCGCGGCACCCACGACGAGTTGAAAGTCCAAGGCGGAGCGTATGCTCGCTTGGCCGGGGGCCAATAAGATGAGCTACGAAGCCCAGGCCGCAATGTCTTTGTCCGGCAACCACCCGCTCATCTTGGACGACGCGCGCTGGATTTACAAGGTCGAATCGGGCCAGGTCGACGTCTTTGCCGTGCGCGCCCAAAACGGCGTTCCTGTGGGGCCGCGGCGGCACGTTTTCACCGCTCCGGCCGGGCGTATTTTTGCGGGTGCCCCGCCGCGGCGCGGCTTTAGCCTGCTCGCGGTCGGGCGGCAGGGCGCCTCCGTGCGCCGCCAAGACGCGCGCGAGTTCGCCGGGACGGCGGGCGCCGCGGCGGATTTTAGACTCTACCTTCAAATCATGGCGGACGCTTTCTCTCCGACAGGATCGGCTGACGCGAAGGTCGCGGAGGAGGAGGCCGCTCTGGATCAGGTTTTAAGCCTGCAAGACGGATTGATGGAACGCCTGGCGGACTTGGCCGAAAAAGGCGAAGCTGAGGACGCCAAACGTCTGGAGCGGCGCAAGGCTTCGGATGAGCGCGCTTACCGCGCAGCCTTAAATCGCCTCGCCCGCATCATCGAGCCCAAGGCCGGCGCGGCCTTGGCCGCGCCCGAAGACGACCACTTCTTCGGCGCCATGCTGGCGGTGGGCGAAGCCATGGGCGTCGAATTTTCTCATCCCGGCGGGCGCGCGGACTACCCCGCGCCCCGATTTTACTTGGATGCCGTCTGTCAAGCCTCACGCGTGCGCTCGCGCCGCATCGCCTTGCGCGGGGCTTGGTGGAAGAGCGACTGCGGGCCTATTCTGGCCTCTTTGGGCGGGCCCGCTCCGGAAAAACCCGCGGATGAGGCGGCTCCCGCGCTAGGCGCTCCGCCGTCTCCCGATGGTGATTTCTGCGGGCCGCCCGTGGCCCTGCTGCCGGTCAAGCCCGGCTCCTACGAGATTTTTAATCCTGAGGACGGTTCGCGGCGCCCGGTGGACGCCGCGGCCGCGCGCTCCCTTTCGCCGTTCGGCTATGTCTTCTACCGCCCCTTCCCGGATTCCGTCGTGCGCTTTCGGGACGTGGCGGGTTTCGTGGCCAAGGAAGTGCGCGGCGATCTCCTGATGCTGGCACTCATGGCCGGAGCAGGCGCCGTCCTGGGGCTGGCCGCCCCGTGGGTCACGGGCAAGCTCTTCGACACGGTCATCCCCAACACCGAGTACGGCGCCCTAATGCAGTACACGCTGGCCCTGGTTGCGGCGGCGCTGGCTACGGCTTTCTTCGGCCTGACGCAAAGCGTGGCCATGATGCGCATTAACGGCAGGTACAACGGTGAGGTTCAGGCCGCGCTTTGGGACAGGCTCTTGCGCCTGCCAGTGCCTTTTTTTCGCGACTACAGCGTGGGAGAACTGGCCGAGCGCGCCAACGCGGTCAATTCCATCCAGCAGATCTTAAGCGGCAGTGTCATGACGACGGTACTCAACAGCCTGCACGCGGCCTTGAACCTCTTCCTGCTTTTCTACTACGACTCCGGCCTGGCGCTCTACGCCTGCGGCATGCTGGCCGCCGCGGTCGCGGTCTATAGCGCCTGTCTGTGGATGTCCCTGCGCCTGCGCTACAAGCTCACCGCCCTCGACAACAAGATTTCCGGGCTGGTCTTCCAGCTTTTGGGCGGCATCTCAAAGCTCCGCGTGGCCGCGGCCGAGCGCCGGGGCTTCGCGGTGTGGAGCAAGTCCTACGCCGAGTCGACCAAGCTCACCTTCGCCGCCAACGCCTACGACAATCTCATTCAGGTCTTCAACGCAATGATTCCGGTGTTCACCAGCGCGGCAATCTTTTGGTTGGTGCATATGAAGATGCATCCGGCCGCCGGCGGGACGCCCCTGAAGCTCTCGGTGGGCGATTTTGTCGCCTTCATGGCGGCTTTCACGGTCTTCTTAAACGCCGGCATCTCCCTGAGCGGCACGGCCTTTTCGATTTTGAACGTCATCCCCATCTGGAAAAACGCCAAGCCCATCATGGAGACGCTGCCAGAGGCGGACTCGGCCAAGCCCGCCTCGAAGGCCTTGAGCGGGCGCCTAGAAGTCAACCACGTCAGCTTCCGCTACCGCCCGGACGGCCCCAAGGTCCTTGACGACGTGTCCTTCCGCGTCGAGCCCGGAGAGTTCGTGGCGCTGGTGGGGCCCTCCGGATCGGGCAAGTCGACCATCCTGCGGCTTCTGCTGGGATTTGAGACGCCCGAAATCGGATCCATTTATTACGACGGGCAGGACCTTTCCAAAGTCGACGCCGGCTCAGTCCGCCGGCAAATCGGCGTGGTGCTGCAAAACGGCCGGCTCTTAGCCGGGGACATCTACCGCAACATCGTGGGCAGCCTGCCCTTGAGTGTGGAGGACGCCTGGGCCGCGGCGGAGCTGGCCGGCGTGGCGCAGGACATCCGCGACATGCCCATGGGCATGTTCACCTTGATCAGCGAAGGCGCCTCGACCTTGTCGGGCGGCCAGCGCCAGCGCCTCTTGATCGCCCGAGCCTTGGCTCGGCGCCCCAAGAAGATTTATTTCGACGAGGCCACCAGCGCGCTGGACAACACCACGCAGGAAGTGGTGACCAAGAGCCTGGATGCCTTGCACGTCACGCGCGTGGTCATCGCGCACCGCTTGAGCACGATTCGCAACGCTGATCGAGTCATCGTCCTCGATAAGGGCCGCATCGCGCAGGAAGGGACTTTCGACGCGTTGGCCGACACGCCCGGCCTTTTTAAAGATCTCATATCGAGGCAGATGGCTTGAGCATGAGGGGGAAGCTTCAGGCTCTGATTGCTGCGGCGGCTCTTCTGCTTTGCGCCGCGCCCGGACAAGCCCGCGCAGCCAGGTCGGCGGCCAAAGTTCCTGCGCCGCCATCCGCGGCCTTGAGCGTCTCGACCTTGTCCGCGGAGGCCGCGGCGATGGTGGTTTCGACCGCGGACGTGGTGACGCGCTTTACCGTCGATGAAACTATCGTGCGCGTGCCGCTTGAGACGCTGGTCCAGGTCGCGGTCGCGCGCAACCTGAGCTTCCTGGCCTCGGAGGCGGCCCTGGCCAACGCGCGCTACGGGGCCAAGGCGAACGTCGCCGCCTTCGATCCGGTTTTCAGCGCCGATTATTCGCAGAGCCACATCGGCCAGCACGTCGTTTACACGCCGGGCGTGATTCCGGCGGAAAGCTACAGCAACTCCCAGACCACCACTTTCAAAATCGACAAAAACACCACCATCGGCACGCTGCTCTCCATTTCGGCGCAGAATCAGCGCACGCAGGAGAACTCGATCGCCCCCACGCAGCCGCTGTTCAACTCAAGCGTCATCTTGGACGTCACCCAGCCGCTTTTGCGGGGTTTCGGGCGCAGCGCCGCTTTCGCCGCGGCCAAAATCGCGCAGGAGGGCGGCGACGCGGCTCTGGCCGCGTCCAAACGCATTTTGCAGCAAACGGTGGCCGCGGTCGAGAGCGGCTATTGGACGCTTCGGCAAGACGAGAGCAATGAGGCCGTGACGCTCAAGTCCCTGCGCATCGCGGAAAAAATCATGCGCCAGAACCAGGAGCTCAACAAGTTGAACCTGCTCTCCGCGCACGACGCGCTGACCTCGGAGGAGCAGGTGGAAATCCTGCGCACCTCCTATTTGGAGGCCGTGCGCACCCGTGAGGACGACGCGGATAATCTGATTTTCCTTTGTTACGGCGCGCAGGTGCAGGAACTGCTCGATAACGAGCGCTACACCATCGGTACAGCCACCGGCGCGCCCGCGGCCGCTCCGACGTTGCCGCCGCTTTCTCAGGCCGTGGCCATGGCGCTCAAGCTCCGCCCCGACGTCGCTCAGGCCCGCAGCGTGCTGGCGGAGCAGAACGCCTTCCTGGCCCAAGCCAGGAACGCGCTTCTGCCTCAGCTTGACTTCACCGGCACCTTGGCCAGCGGCGGCAGCAACCAAAGCGGCGATCCGGGCGCGCTCAACGACGCCATTACCGGCGCCCTGCACGGCCGCGACCACGCTTGGTCGGTGGGGGGGGCCTTCAGTATTCCCATCGGTGACCGCATCTACATCGACAAGTACCGCGCCGCCAAGGCCGCGCGGGAGCAGGCTGAACTTGCGCTGCAAGGGACGGAGAACACCGTACGCTTCGATGTGCGCTCGGCCGTGCGCGGCGTTGAGACCGAGTCTTTGCGCTACCAAGTGGCCCAGGCTGCGGCGCGGCTGTCCTGGCTGCAGTTCGAGCAGGAGCAAGCACGGCTGCGTCTGGGCCTGAGCGATTCCTTCCGCGTGCTGCAGTCTCAAGACTTGGCCCTGCAGGCGCAGCAAAGCCTCAACGGCGTCGCGCTCGCGCTGGCCCAGGCCGAGATCAACTATCGCTTGGCGGTCGGCACCATCGCGCAGAAGTACATGGCGGACCTCAAGGACGTCAAGTAGAGGTTCCGCGGTCCTGGCCGCGCCCGGACCTTGCATTCCCGCCGCCATAATCGCTAGGCTTTTCCGAGCCGTAAAGTAGCGGTCGCCTTGCGGCCGAACTTGCGCACAGGAGAGGGTTATGATTAAAAGATGCCTCGTCTTGGCTTTCGCTTGCGTCTTCATCGCCGGCGCCCAAAGCTTCGCTTCGGACAAGACCCAGGTTAATTTCGATCAGGGAACGGGCGTAAATTCCGTCGTCAGATCGTTCGGGAAGGAGGCGCAGAGCAAGAAGTTCTCCTCAAGCGTCGTGAAGACCTACACGATCGCTCCGTACGAGTCCATCCATGAGACGGGGTTTATCCATAAATCCCTGCCCAAGTCCGACTGGGAATCCGCCTCCGTTTCTGCCCAGCGCATGTCTCTTCCCATTCCCAATACCTTTGATCTCCGCCCCGAGCTCACTCCCATCCAGGACCAGGGCCAGTGCGGATCCTGCTGGGCCTTCAGCCTGACCGCGACCAACCGCGACGGGCACGCGATCGCCGACGGCAAGGACCCCGGGGATCTTTCCCAGGAGTGGCTCGTGGACAACTCTCCCGAGGCCGACGGCTGCAACGGCGGCGACTTCGACTCGGCTAACGACTTCATCCACCCGGGCCAGCCCTTGGCCGGCTCAGACCCGCAGGGCCGCTGTTTCTACCAGGAAGGCGCCGGCCAATGCCCGGCCAAGCCCCAGGGACCGGTCATGCGCATCAAAGCGTGGCACATGCTGGGCAAGCCGGGGCACAGTCCGAGCGAGCGGGATATCGAGGCCTATATGACCAAGAGCGGCAAGCCGGTTTCGGTCGACGTGGCGGCCGCTACGGGCGACTGGGAAAACTACCAGAGCGGTGTCTACAACGGCTGCAAGATGGGGCAGATCGATCACATGATCAACATCGTGGGCTGGGATAACCAGGGGGCTAAGTTCGGCAAGAATGGCAACCTGCCTCCGGGTAAAGGCGTCTGGATCCTGCGCAACAGCTGGGGCACGTCCTGGGGCATGAACGGCTACATGCTCTCCAAGATGACCGACGCCCAGGGCCAGCGTTGCAACGACGTGGCTGAGGAAGCCGCTTATTTTGTCTTTAAATAATTAGGGAAAGCGGCTCTGCCGCTTGCTTTTAAATGGGGGCGGGGGTTTTAACCTCCGCCCCCTTGAAAAATCCGTAAATTTAGTCTAAAAATATAGAGTCTATGGCGCATGCGTTGAGAAAATGGGGCGGCGTCGCGGCAAGCGCGGCCGTGGCGGTTGTTCTGTCTTGGGCGCTTTTGCCGCGCCCGGCTTTAGCCCAAGAGCCTCGGCCGCTCTACGACATTTCCTACCGCTGGTCCGCGGAATTGCCCAGCATTATGGCTTACCGGAGGCAAATGAGCCATGTGTTTGGGCGGCGCTTCGTGCGGCACTTGGCGGTGGTCAAGTGGGGTCCAAACTACGGGCTCATTTATCGGCGCCGCGGCTACATGCGCTCCGCGGCAAAGACCGCGCACCGGCATTCGAACCTCCTGACGCGTTATGGGCTCTACCCCGCCTCCATTATCGAGGTTCGGCCGTGGGAACCCGTGGTGGTTCCGCGCAGGCATACGCGCGCCCGTCGGATCGCCCGTCGGCGGCGCGTTTTGCCTTCCCGCGCCAAGCTCGCTGCCGCTGCCCAGCCCGTCGCGGTTAAAATCCTGCAGGAGCCCTCAAGCCTTTCGACCGAGATCGACTCCTACATTGAGCGGCTGCGCCGCATCGGCGCCATCAAGGGCAACGAGAGCACGGCTTGGTCCGTCTACGATTTGACCTCCAATACGCCCTTGGTCAGCATCAACGAGGACGAGCCGATGGAGACCGCGAGCCTCATCAAGCCCTTCATCGCGCTGGCTTTCTTTAAGGAAGTCAGTGAGGGACGGCTGAGCTACACGCCCTACGCTCGTCGACGCATGGCGGCGATGATTCAGGACTCCGACAACGCGGCGGCCGATTATTTCCTGCGCAAGATGGGCGGCCCCGCGGCGGTCCAGCGCCTTTTGAAGAAGAACTACGGCGGTCTTCTGCAGAATCTGCACTTGGTTGAGTACATTCCCTACAGCGGACGGACCTACCGCAACAAGGCCTCGGCCCATGACTACAGCCGCTTCCTCTATGCCCTCTGGAACAAACAGCTGCCGTTCTCGGACGAGCTTCTGCGCTTGATGAGCCTGCCCAAGCCCAACCGGCTCTTCACCGCCGAGTTGCCGCCCAGCACGGAGGTCTTCGACAAGACCGGCACCACCAGCCGCCTGTGCGGGGACATGGGCATTCTGGTCATCCGCCACGAAGGGCAGGAGTACCCCTACATCGTGGTCGGCATCATCCAGAAGTCCCGACGCGCCTACCCCTATTTCAGATGGATGAACCGCCGCGGCAACGTCATCCGCCAGATCTCCAACTTCGTTTACGAGGCCATCGCGGGGCGCCACGGCTTCGGGCAAGTCTTGAGCGCCAACGCAGTCGTCCCCGCGCGCCCGGCCATCGAATAACCGGCCTTCCTTTGACTGGAAACCCGATCAAAATCCGCCGGTTGCGCCTCTCTGACGCCAAAGCAGCGGCCAAGCTCGCCGGAGAACTGGGTTATCCTACGAAGCCCCAGGCGCTGGCCCGGCGCCTCGCGCTCATTGAAAGACATTCCGGCCACGCAGTTTTCGCCGCGCAGGCGCCTCGTGTCTCGGGAGGCGCGGTCGTGGGCTGGATTCATGTCTTTCCGTTTCCGCTTCTGGAATCGGAGCCGGGCATGTATTTGGGCGGCTTGGTGGTCGGCGAGGTCTGGCGCGGGAAAGGGGTGGGGAAACTTTTGCTGGCCGCGGCCGAGGCGTGGACGTTAAAGCGCGGCTACACGCGCCTGCGCTTTAGTTCGCGCGTCGTCCGCCGGCGCGCTCACAAGTTCTACGAGCGTGAGGGCTACGAGAAGGTCAAGGCGTCTTACATCTTTGAGAAGAGACTGAAGTAAACCTCATGGCAGCCGTGCCCTCGGACCTAGACGGATTCGAGAGCTTCGACTTCGACACTGGACGTGAAGACCGCGCCGGCGGCAGAGCGGCGCGGGTCTACCGGCGCGGCAGTGGTCCTGCCGTGGTGCTCATCCACGAGTTGCCGGGCATGTCACCCGAGTGCATCGAACTGGCGCGGCGCTTGGCTGACGAGGGCTTCACGATTTACATGCCGCTCTTGTTCGGCGAGCCAGACAAGAACTACGGCATGGCGCCGCTCTTGTGGCCCTGCGTATGGCGGGAATTCAGCGTGCTCAGCACGCGCGGGAAAAGCCCGGCCGCGGATTGGCTGCGCGCCCTGGCGCGCCAAGCCTACGCTGAGCGTGGCGGCCGCGGCGTGGGCGCCATCGGTATGTGTTTCACCGGGCGCTTCGCGTTAAGCTTGATGATGGAGCCCGAGATGATCGCGCCGGTCCTAAGCCAACCCGCGTCGTCCTACTCCCATTCGGCCATGGGCATCCCCAGCGCGGAGTGGAACCATGCCGCCGCACGCTCCAAGGCCGAAAACATTCCGGTGCTAGGCTTTCGCTTCATCGGCGACCCGCTCTGCCGCAAGGAGCGCTTTGAGACCCTGCGCGAGAGCTTCGGCGAGCGCTTCAAGCCCGTGGAGGTCGAAGGCCACGGCCACTCGGTACTCACGATGGACTTCGCGTCCATGGCGCCCGAAGACCGCGAGCGCGTCTGGTCCGCGCTCACGGGCTTCTTGAACGAGCGACTGAAAGGATAAGCAAAAGGGTATGAGTAGAAACGGTAAAAAGTCTAGTGGCGAGGAAGCTAACCGAAAACTATGGACGCAGACATGCTCCTTTGAGGCGTCCAGCGCGCTGGTCGTTTCTATTGTAACTTTCATCGTGTTCATTCCGGCTCTTCGAGGCGGTTTTGTTTGGGACGATACGGCGAACTTGCTTGAAACGCAAGGATTTAGGGGGTTCAGTTGGGCGCATCTTTCCTGGATGTTTACCACGCTCAAGGATGGCCCATATCAGCCTTTGACTTGGCTTAGTTACGCATGCGATTATCGTTTCTGGGGTCTGAATCCGGCGGGATATCATTTCGTCAATATCGCCATTCATGCGATCAACGCTTCTTTGTTCTATTTAATCTGCTTGCGCCTCTTCCGTTTAGGAGAGAGCCGGGAAAAAACGGCGATTTTCGCCGCCGCATTCGCGGCGCTTTTCTTTTCTATCCATCCTCTCCGAGTGCAATCCGTCGCTTGGATTACCGAGCGCCGCGATGTGTTATGCGGCTTATTCTATCTTGGCGCCATTTTACTCTATCTTAATTATTGTGGTGCACAATCCAAGGGGATAAAACGCCTTCTCTTTGGAACCTGTTGGGCCGTGTATCTGATGGCCCTGTTGTCTAAAGGCATTGCGATTATTTTCCCCGCCGTTTTATTAATTCTGGATTTGTATCCCTTGAAGCGTCTGCCTTCCTCACCTAATGAATGGTTTGAGAGAAAGTACTGCGGGATCTGGTTTGAAAAGATGCTCTTCCTAATCCCGGCCGGCATTATCGGATTCATTGGCCTTATCGGGCAGTTAAAATTCGGGGGAGTAGAGACTATCGGCAATCTCGGCTTTTTGGACCGTGGGATGCTGGCGCTCTACAGCATCGCTTTCTACGTTTCTAAAACATTCCTTCCCATTGGTCTGGTGCCGCTCTATGAAATGCCGGAGCCGTTTAATCCGTGGAAGTTGAAATTTATCATAGGAGCGCTTTTTACTCTTGGAGTTACGACGTTCTTGCTGGGGAAGGTAAGAACTCGTCCCATCTTAGTGGCCGCATGGGCGTATTTCATCGTTGCGCTGCTGCCGGTCATTGGTTTAGTGAAATTCGGGCAGGAGCTTGTAGCGAATCGTTACACCTATCTTCCATCTTTGGGAATCGCCTTGGCGCTTGGGGCCGGCCTTTTGAAATTATTAAAAAACGCCTCGAGTCTAAAGAGCATCTGGCTTGCGGGAACGGTGGTTATTCTTTCGGTTTTGGGGTTGCTTACATGGAGGCAGAGCGAGATATGGCATGACGAGATCACTCTCTGGCAGTATGCGCGTTTGGCGTATCCCAATCAACCCTTGGTAAGCTACATCTTGGGAACGGTCATGGATAAAAACGGGAGGAAATCCGATGCCGTTCGGTATTACTTAGAAGCAGCTCGGCTCCACCCTCAATATTTCCAAGGGTTCCTGAATCTCGCTTTGCGCGATGTCGCAGATAATCATCCGGAAGATGCGGACGAGTATCTGCAAGTAGTTTTGGCGGGGGAATCTGCCAACGCGGTTGCCCATAATACCATGGGCCTAGTGATGGTTGAGCGGAGAGACTTAAATGGCGCCATCGCGCAATTCCGCGAGGCATTGCGTTTGGAGCCGAACTATCCGAATGCGGCCAAGAATTTGGCCGGCGCTTTACGGCTTGAAAATTACCATTGATGCTTTGTTCTTTTGAATTTAACCGCGCCTCCAAAAACGCTATAACTTCCTCGTGACGCGCGCCGAATCCTCCGCCCATCCCGTCCATCATCGCAAGACTCCGCGCGAAACGGGCGTCATTTTGCAGGCCATTTTGACCGCCGCGGCCGCGACCGGCAGCTACTACTTGAGCTCGCTTCTTAAAATCCCGCAGAGCTATTGGGCCGCGATCGCCGCCATCAACGTGATGCAGTCTGAAATCGGCGCCACGGCCAAGACCTCGCTCAACCGCCTTTTGGGCACGGCCGTTGGCGCCCTTGCGGGCGGCTTCTTCGCGGTGTTTTTCGGCGGGCACCTGATTTCGTTCTCGTTCGCGGTCGTCGCCGCGGTGCTTTTGTGCGCGCTCGTGGATCGCTGGGAGAGCTACCGCTTCGCGGGCGTGACCGTGGCCATCGTGATGCTCGTGCCCTACGACGCCTCGCCCTGGGTGATGGCTGGCCGGCGCTTCGTGCAGATAGGCCTCGGCATCGTCTTCGCTTTGGGCGTCGAGTTCCTGGGACGGCTCTACCGTCCCGCGCGTACGGTCGCCAAGCCGAGCCTTTAAGTCCCTATATAAGAAAGGCCGCACATGTCCACGCTGATTGAAAAGCTGACCGCCATCGCCTCCGCAGGCACTTCTTCTCCGGATACGGTCCATTGGGACGCGGAGTAGGTCTATCTACCACCCCCACCTAGGTCTAGACACCGCCCCCACCTAGGTGGGTATACCGGGGGGGCGGTAGGTGGGGGTGGTGGTATACACCCCCCTAGACAGGCCGGAAAGGCGAAATATAAGCGCCTGCTTGGGGGGACCTACTAGACACCGCCCCCCACATATAGGTCTATCTACCGCCCCCACCTAGGTGACCTAGGTGGTATACCTAGGTCTAGTCCGGCAAAGGCGTTATAATTGAGATAGCTAGGGGTCCGCTATGTCCGGTTTCGGCGTTCCCGTTCGTCATTGGGGTGAGGACGCAGAAAGCGCCCTATATAAGGAGGACAAAACCATGACGCAATTCGTGTTATTGTTCCGCAGCGACTTGAAGGAGATGAAATCCCGCTCGCCCGAGGAGATGCAGAAGGCCTTCAAGAAGTGGATGGATTGGCGGGACTCCCTGGAGAAAAACGGGCACTGCAAGAACTTCGGCCAGAGGATGGAACCCTCGGGTAAGGTGGTCCGCGGCCGCGCCAAGGCGGTGACCGACGGCCCGTTCGTGGAGGTCAAGGACTCGGTGCAGGGCTATCTCCTCATCGAGGCCAAGGACATGGGCCAAGCCGTGGATCTGGCCAAGGGCTGCCCCATCCTGGAGTGGGACGGCACGGTGGAAGTGCGCGCCTTCATGGCGGCTTAGCCGGAGGCATTCCCATGGCGCAGGACGTCCCCAGGCTGGTCGACCACCTTTTCCGCCGCGAGGCGGGGAAGATGGCGGCCTACCTGGTCCGCGCCTTCGGCCCCGCGCGCCTGGAGTTGGCCGAAGACGTGGTGCAAGACGTCCTGTGCCGGGCGCTGGAACTCTGGCCCGCGCGCGGCGTGCCGGAGAATCCCTCCGCCTGGCTCATGCGCGCGGCGCGCAACCGGGCGGTGGATATCCTGCGCCGCGACGGACGCCTGAGTTTTTTCGCGCCGGAAATCGAGAGCTTGATTATGAACGCGGAGGCAGCGTCCAAAGACGCGGCCGGCGCCGCGGCGCTTGAGCAGAGCCTGTATTTTGGCCGTATTGCCCATGCCCGAGTCGATGAGCCGGCGCAAAGGCGTTTTGGCTTGG
>DAIDHS010000013.1 GCA_027451985.1 Elusimicrobiota bacterium | reverse complement strand
CCGCACCACTCGAACAGGGCGCCGGTCTTGCGCGAGGCCACGCCCATGTAGCCCTCCATGGTCACGGCCGCGTTGCCGCGCAGAAATTCCTCCTGCAGCTCCCCCACCGTCATCTCGCGCACGGTCGTCACCAGGTGGCGCACCGCGGACGGGGAGACCTCGATGGCCTCCTCCAAGCCCTGGGAAAACGCCAGGTCGCCCAGGAGGAGCCCGGTGGTGGTGCCGAAAATCTTGTTGGGCGTGGGATAGCCGCGCCGCATCTCGGCGTCATCGACGCAGTCGTCGTGCAGCAGGGAGGCCGTGTGCACCCACTCCATGGCCCGCGCCGCGGACCGGGTCTTCTCCGCGTCCGCGCCCAGGGCCGCGCCCAGAAGCAGGCAGAAGCGCGCGCGCAGCATCTTGCCGGGGCGGCCGATGACGTCGGCCAATTCGCGTCCTACGCGTCCGGAAATGCGCCGCGCCCGATTCTCCAGGCCCAGGCGGACCTGTTCCAGCGAGTCTTCGAGCTTTAAAAGCGTCGGCATGAACGGGGGAAATTATATCAAATCGCCGGAACCCGCGGCGTCCCGTCCGAGTCAGCGCTTGGCGATGATGTCGAGCTCGCGCCCGACTTGACCGAACTTCTCAAGCGCGAAGTCCAGGTTCTTGCGGGTGTGCCCCGATGTGACGATGGTGCGCAGGCGCTCCTTGCCCCGCGCCACGATGGGGTAGCAGATCGCCAGAGCGAAGACGCCCTCCTCGAAGAGCCGCTGCGAGAACCGTTGCGCCTTGGCGGTGTCTCCCACCATGACGGGAGTAATGGGCGTCTCGCTGGCCCCGGTGTCGAAACCCAGGCTCTTCAAGCCGTCCTTGAAGTAGCGCGTGTTGTCCCAGAGCTTTTCGATGCGCTGCGGCTCGCTCATCAACACGTCCAAGGCGGCCAGGCATGTCGCGGCAACCGACGGCGGGTGGGAGCTCGAGAACAGAAACGGCCGCCCGGTCGAAATCAGGTAGTCGCGCAAAGACTGCGAGCCCGCCACGTAGCCGCCCAAGGACGCAATGGCCTTGGACAAGGTGCCGATCTGTATCTGCACGCGGTCGGTGAGTCCAAAGTGGCTGGGCGTTCCCCGGCCGTTCTTGCCCAAAACGCCCGAGGCGTGCGCGTCGTCGACCATCACGAAGGCGCCGTAGCGCTCGGCCAAATCCACGATGGCCGGCAGGGGCGCGATGTCGCCGTCCATACTGAAGACCCCGTCGGTCACAATCATGCGGCGCCTGGCGGTGCGGGACTCAGGCGACTCCAGAATAGCCTTTAAGGCCTTCATGTCCTTGTGCGGATAGATTTTGCGCGGCGCCTTGGCCAGGCGCGCGCCGTCGATGATGGAGGCATGGTTCAACTCGTCGGAAATGAGCAGATCCTTCTCGTCGGTCATGAGGCTCTGGCAGCAGGCCACGTTGACCGTAAATCCCGACTGGAACACCAGCGCCGCGGGCGTGCCCTTGAACTCGGCCAGTCGGCGCTCGAGCTCCTGATGGACGTCCATGGTGCCGATGATGGGGCGCACCGCGGCGGTGCCCACGCCGTAGTTCTCGATGGCCTTGACGGCGGCTTTCTTGAGCCTGGAATCGTCGGCCAGGTCCAGGTAGTTGTTGGAGGTGAGGTTGACCACCTCCTTGCCGTCGATGGTCGAAACCGGTTTTTGCGCGGTTTCGAGCACGCGCAGGCTGATGAAGCGCCCCTCGGACTTGAGCTTGGCGATTTCATCGTCCAGGAAATTCATGAGTCCGGCCGCCGTCGTCGCCATGCGAAACTCCTCCTTCCCTTAAGATAAGCGCGGGGCGCTAGGGGACCAGCACGACCTTGCCGCACTTCTTCTCCGGCGCCGCCATCTCGCCGAAGGCCCGGGCGAAATCCTTCATGGGGAAAACGTGAGTGATGATCGCTCCGGCGTCGACCGCGCCTGAGCGCAGAAGCGCCTCGGTCATGCGCCAGGTGCCGAAGACCTCGCGGCCCACGATGCCGTGGATGCGCAGGCCCTTGAAGATGACGTCCGAGGCCCAGTCAATTTCGATCTTCTTGGACGGCAGGCCGAAGGCCGTCATGCGCCCGCCCGGACGCGCGGCCTTCAAGCCCATCAAAATCGCCTGCGCCGCCCCGGACATCTCGACCACCACGTCGAAGCCGCCGGGGCATCCCCCAGCCTTAAGCGCCGCGCCCAGCGGATCGGGCGACGCGGGATCAATCACGTCCGCGGCGCCCATCTTGCGGGCCAGCTCCGCGCGAAAGGGCGAACCTTCGACCGCCACCACCCGGCGCGCTCCCGAGGCGCGCGCCACCGCGACCGCGAAGAGCCCCTGCGGGCCCGCGCCTAGGACCAGCACGGTCTTGCCCGCCACGGGCTCGACCAAAACCGAGTAGACGGCGTTGCCCATGGGCTCCATGATGGAGCCCCAATCCTTCAGGCGCTCGTCCGCGTGCTTCCAGGCGCAGCGCGCTGGGATGACCGCGTACTGGGCGAAGCCCCCGGGCGCGTCGATGCCCATAATCTTCATCTCGCGGCAGACATGGCTTTGGCCGCCGACGCACTGCTCGCAGCGCCCGCAATAAATGTGCGACTCGACCGAGACGAAATCGCCTGCCTTGAAATCGCCCGCCGCGGCGCCGGCCTCTTCGACCGTGCCGCAGAATTCGTGGCCGAACACCAAGGGCAGCTTCAAGCGCTCCGGGGCCCAGGACGACCAACCGTAGATGGGCATGTCCGAGCCGCAGATGGAGGCGCGGTGGACCTTGATGAGCAACTCGTCTTGCTTGGGCCGCGGCACGGGTGCGTCCCCGAACTCGGCCCCCGGCGCGGCGGACTTTTTAATGAGCGCCTTCATGGTTTTGCTTCCGACGTTTTTAGGAAGCACGGCATTTTCTTTAATCACTGAAAATCCCTCTCAAGGCGAAGAACAGATTCTCTTTTCTCTCCCGGATGCGGCGGGAGTAATACGGAAGCCAGTGCGTCCCGTAGGGGACGTAAACGCGGACGCGGTGCCCCTCGCGCGCGAGCTCCCGCCAGCGCTTGGGCCGCACGCCGTAGAGCATCTGGATTTCGTAGTCCGTCTTGGCGAGCCCTGCCGCCCGCGCGGCCGAGACTGCGCCCGCGATCCGTCGGTCGTCGTGCGTCCCGAAGGCGGGCATGGGAGCCTTCACGAGCATCGCCGCGAGGCGGTCGTAATTCTCGTCGACCTCCGACTTCTTCTGGAACGCGATGCCCGCGGGCTCCTTGTAGGCCCCTTTGACCAGACGCACGCGGGCTTTGCGGCGCACTAGTTCCGCGACGTCTTGCTCGCTGCGCCTCAAGGCCGACTGGATGACCACGCCCACGTTGGCGAAGGGTTCGGGGAACAGGGAGTAAAACAAATCCAGCGTCTTCTGGGTGTAGTCCGAGCCCTCCATGTCGATGCGCGCGAAGTTGCCCAGCTTCCGCGCCTCCTCCAGCACGCGGGCGAGATTGTCGCGCGCCAAGGACTCGTCCAAATTGAGCCCAAATTGGGTCAGCTTGAGGGAGATGTTGCAGTCCGCCTCGGCCTCGGCGATTTTGCGCAGAGCCGCGACGTATTCCCGGCAGGCGCTCTCGGCCTCTTCCCGGGTCTTGGTTTCCTCGCCCAGGTTGTCCAACGTGGCCTTCAAGCCGTCGCGGTTCAAGACGCGCACGGCCTCGACGGCTTCGTCGATGGTGTCGCCCGCCACGAACCTGCGGGCCAGGAAGGTGAGCGCTCTCATAGCGACGATTGGAATCTAACATTTTTGCCGACCGGAAAGGAATGACTTCCTCCCGGGCGGCATGTGATAGAATCGAACCGTGCTCAAGTTTCCGAAGGGCTGGCCCAAGCGTTTTTTCCGGCCTGAGATATTCTCCCCCGGCTCTCCCGAAGCCGCGCGCCGCGCCCCGCCGGAAGCCGCCTTCGCGGCCTGGGCCCTGGGGCTTAAAAAAGGCTCGCGGCTCCTGGACGTCTGCTGCGGCACCGGGCGGCATGCCTTCGCCTTGGCCCGCCGGGGAATCCTGGTCACGGCCGCGGACAAGACGCCGGCCTACCTGAACGAGGCCCGGCGCAATGCCGGACGCGCGGGCAATCCGACGTTCGTCTTGGCCGACATGCGCCGCCTGCCCTGGCGCGGAGAGTTCGACGCAGCCATTAACCTCTGGACCAGCTTCGGCTACTTCGAGCGGCCGAGCCAGGATATTCTGGCCCTGCGCCAAGCCGCGCGCGCCTTGAAGCCCGGCGGGCGATTCCTGATAGACGTCGTCAACGGCGCGTGGCTCGGGCGCAAGGGCCTGGAGCGGAACTGGCGCAAGGAGGCGGACGGCGCCTTCGTTCTTGAGGAAACCGCGTTCCGCGGCGGCCGCGACCCCGGCAATATCACGACTTGGCTTGTGCTGCGCCCCGGCCGCAAGCCGGCGCGCGCCTCTTTTTTCGTCAGGCGCTACGACGCCGCGCGATTGGGTTCCGCCCTGCGCCGCGCCGGGCTCACGCCCTTGCGCCGCTGGGGCGGCTTCGACGGCCGTCCTTACTCCAAGGACTCGGCGCGGCTCATCGTCTTGGCGGCGAAGGCGGGCAAGGCATGAGCGAAAATCCGCCGCCCAAGCTTTCATTTTCCGGCCGCCGGCTGGCCGCGGGATCCGCCATTCTGACGGTCATCTTTCTCTTCGCGGTCGGCCACCCCTACCTGCGCCGCTTCACCCCCCCGCAGCCGGTCCAAATCAAGATCCTATGGCAAGGCCGCGAGCATTGGCTGGGCGCCCAAGTCCGCTGCACGGGGAAGCTCCTGGTTTTTTCCCGGCGCACCGCGCAGCGCTATTTCGTGCTCGATCAAGGCGGCTACCGTCTGCAGATTCTGGGCATCCCCCGGAAGGAATTGGAGCCCTGGGCGGGCCGGAAGGTTTTTGTCTCGGGCCGATTTGAATTCAAAGAAAACCTGGGGATGTACCTCCTGGCCGGCCGCATCGGATCAGACCTCGGCCCTTAGGTCCCGGCGCTCCGTCTGCGCCGCCTATTTCCTATAATAACTCCTCCTTAATATGAAGGCGATCATCTACGACGAGCGCGAGGGGCCCGTCCTGCGCGAGGTGCCGGCGCCGGAGCCCGAGGAAGGCGGCGCGGTCCTCGCGGTCGAGGCCTGCGGCCTGTGCGGCACCGACTTGCTCAAGCTCGCCGAAAAGAAAGCCGGCGCCGTGCTCGGGCACGAAATCGTCGGGCGCGTGGCCAAGACCAGGGCTCCCTACGGCAAGTTCAAGGAGGGCGAACGCGTCGTCTTGGGCCACCACGTGCCCTGCGGCCACTGCCACTACTGCCGGCGGGACAGCCCCTCCATGTGCGCGCAGTTCAAGGCCACCAACGTCTCGCCCGGCGGGTTTTCCGAGATGGTCCGGGTTTCGGCCCTGCACCTAGGCCGCACGGTCGTGAAAATTTCCGAGGATTTGGACGCCTCCGCGGCCTGCCAAATCGAGCCCTTGGCCTGCTGCGTGCGCAACGTCCGGCGCTTGAGCCTCTCCTCGGGCGACGCGGCGGCCGTCGTGGGCCTTGGCTCCATCGGGCTTTTGAGCGCGCAGCTTCTGCGCTTGGACGGCGTGCGCGTGTTTGGATTGGATATCGACCCAGCGCGGCTCAAAGCTGCGGCGCCCTGGATCCAAGGCTTGTCGGATGCGCGTGAGCTCGAAGCCGCCGCCAAGGGCTCCACCGCGGGCCGGGGCCTGGACGCCGTCGTCATCACCGCCGGCCCCGCGGATTTGGCCCGGCAAAGCCTCGGTTGGCTGCGCCACGGAGGCGCCTTGAACGTCTTCGCCGCGCCCAAGCCGTCTTCCGCAGTCTTCGATTTGGACATGGTCTACCACCGCGAACTGCGCGTGCTCGCGAGCTACTCCGCGACGCCCGAGGATTTGCGCCGTTCGGCCGAACTCATCTCCGGCGGCCAAATCTCCCTCTCGCCCATCGCCTCCGGGCGCTACGCCCTGGAGGAGTTCTCCCGCGCGGTCTACGACGCGCGCGCGCGTCGCGTGATGAAGGCGATTCTGGTGCCGCGCTGATGGCCGGGACCATGAAGGCCGTCCATTTCTACGGCCCGGGCGATGTCCGGCTCGTGGAGGCACCCGTGCCGGAACCCGGCCCCGGCGAAGCCCTGGTCAAAATCGAGGCGGCGCTCACCTGCGGCACGGACTTCAAGGCCTACCGCCGCGGGCACCCCGTCATGCTGCCGCAAACGCCCTGCCCCTTCGGCCACGAGATGGCGGGCGTGGTGACCAAGGCGGGCCAAGGCGCCGAACGGCTTTTCCCGGAGGGCTCGCGCGTCGTCGTGGGAGACTCGGCCCCCTGCGAGGATTGCTTTTTCTGCCGCGCGGGCCAAAGCCCCTTGTGCGACAACTTAAAAATCCTCTGCGGCGCCTACGCCCAGTATCTCCTGGTCCCGGCCAAGGTCTTGAAGCACAAGACCGCGGCCATCCCGGACGGCCTCGATTTCGCCTCCGCGGCCCTGGCCGAGCCCCTGGCCTGCGCGGTTCACGCGGCGCAGGCCTTGGAGGTCTCGGGCGGGCAAACCGCCGCGGTCGTCGGCTCCGGGCCCATGGCGCTCATGCTCATC
The DNA here is from genome assembly GCA_027451985.1 of Elusimicrobiota bacterium. Lineage (GTDB taxonomy): Bacteria > Elusimicrobiota > Elusimicrobia > UBA1565 > UBA9628 > JAGWJU01. Next base: position 62,982 of record DAIDHS010000013.1, on the reverse strand, counting down.
CAGGTCTTGAAGGCCGCGGGCGCGCGCGTGCTCGTGCTGGGCCGCAGTCCCGAGAACCTGGCCCGCGCCCAGGCCGCCGGCGCGAAAGAGACCTTCAGCGCGCTCTTGCCGGACGCCGTTTCGGCCGCGCGCCAAGCCGCGCAAGGCCGCGGCGCCGACGCCGTTTTCGAAGCCGTCGGAACGCCCGAGGCCTGGCAGAGCGCGGTCGCCTTGGCCCGCAAGGGCGGACGGGTCTGCCTTTTCGGCGGCTGCGCGCCCAAGACGCAGGTGCCCGTGGACGCCCAACGGGTTCATTACGAGCAGCTGCGCCTTGAAGGCGTGTTCCACCACGCGCCTGGGCATTTTCACGCGGCCGTCGAGCTCCTGGCTGCGGGCAAAATCTCGCCCGAACTCTTCATCTCGGGCCGCGTGCCCCTGGACGAACTGCCGAAATTTTTCCGCGACAATGCGGAGCGCTCCATCCCCAAGGCGGCGGTCATCCCGTGAAGCCGTCCGCATTCGACCGCCGCATGATGCGCCGAGCGCTGGCCTTGGCGCGCCGCGGCAAAGACGCCGTGTTCCCCAATCCCATGGTCGGCTGCGTCCTGGCCAAAGGCGGCCGCGTCGTCGCCGAGGGCTGGCACCCGAAGCTGGGCGGTCCGCACGCCGAGGCCGTGGCGCTCAAAAAAGCCGGCGCGCGCGCCCAAGGGGCCACGGCCTACGTCACGCTCGAGCCCTGCATGGCGCATCCGGGTAAGAAAAACCCCTCCTGCGCCGAGCTCCTGGCCCGCGCCGGCGTCGCGCGCGTGGTCGCGGCCGCGATTGACCCCAACCCGGCCGTGTCCGGCAAAGGTTTGGCGCTCCTGCGCCGAGCCAATATTGAGGCTGAGTCAGGGCTTTTGGCCCCCGAAGCGCGGGGCCTAAGCCCCCATTTTTTCGCGCGCATGAGAAAAAAGCGGCCCTACGTGATCTTAAAAATAGCCTTGAGCTTGGACGGCCGGGCGTTCTCCCCGGGCGGCGCCTCGCGCTGGATCACGGGCGCTCCGGCGCGGAATCTGGTCCACGACTGGCGCGCCCAAGCCCAAGCCGTGATGGTCGGCTCGGGCACGGCCCTGGCGGACAATCCGGCTCTCACCAGCCACGGCGCGGGGAAAAATCCGCTGCGCGTGGTGATGGATACGCGGCTGCGGCTGTCCAAAAAATCGCGCCTGCTCGACGGCTCGGCGCCGACCATCGTCTTCACGGCGTCTTGGCGGAAAATTCCGGGCGCGGAAACCGTCCGCATTCCCAAGGCCGCGGGCGGCTTAAACTTGCGCGCGGCCCTGAAGGAGCTTTGCAGGCGCGGCATCAACACCCTCCTCATCGAGGGCGGCCCGACCCTGCACGCGGCCTTTCTAGCGCAAGGCCTGGCGGACGAGGCGCGCGTGTTCATCGCGCCCAAAATGATTTCCGGCAGCCGGAATCCCAACGCCGCGCCCACGCTCCCGAGCCCGCGCCTGAAAAAAATGGGAAGCGACTTTCTCATCTCCGGGAGGCTCTCATGTTCACGGGACTAATCCAATCCCTGGGCCGCGTCCAAAAGCGGACCGCGCGGGGCTTAGACGTCCAAACGCGGCGGCTGGGCCGCCAAAAGCAAGGCGCCAGCGTCTGCGTCAACGGGGCCTGCCTGACCGTGGTCCGAGCGCACGGCGGCGTCCTCTCCTTCGACGTCAGCGAAGAAACTTGGCGCCGCACGAACCTCTCGTCGCTGCGCGCCGGCGACGCGGTCAATCTGGAGGCGTCCCTCAAGGCCGGGGACGCGCTGGGCGGCCATTTCGTCACGGGCCACGTGGACAAGACGGCGAAAATTCTGGCTCTGCGCGGACAGCCCGGCGGCTTCGCGCTCCTGCGCGTCGAGCTTCCCGCGGCGCTCAAGGGCCTCATCGCGGAGAAAGGCTCCGTGGCCGTCGACGGCATCAGCTTGACCGTCAGCCGCGCGGGGCGCGGATTCTTCGAGGCGGCTCTCATTCCGGAGACCCTGCGCCGCACCAATCTCGCCGCGCGCAAGCCGGGCGCCGAGGTCAATTTGGAGGCGGACGTCCTGGCGCGCCACCTCGCGGCTTTCCTGCGCTCCGGCCGTAGCAAAAAGTCTTGCGCGCGCGGGACTTTAAGGCTATACTAACGTCGTTCCGCAAAAATTAAAAAATAAAGGAGAAATAAATGAGAAAAATAGCGACGCTGGCTGCGGGCGCGATGCTTTTTGCCTCTGTCGCCTTCGCGGGCTCGCAGAACGACGCGGGCTGCGGCGTGGGAAGCCTCATCTTCAAGAACAACGATATGGGCGCGCAAATCCTAGCCGCGACCACCAACGGGACCTTCGGCAACCAGACCTTCGGCATCACCACCGGGACTCTCGGTTGCACGGCCTCCGGAAACCTGAGCCAGTCGACTCGCGCAGATGTCGAACGGGCGCAGAAGAATTTCGTGAACGTCAACTACCGGAACCTTTCCCGGGACATGGCGCAGGGCCAGGGCGAGTATCTGACCTCGCTGGCCGCTCTCCTAGGATGCTCGCCTGACGCGACAGCCTCCTTCGGAAAGATGACCCAGAAAAACTACAGCCAGCTGTTCCCGGGAAAAACCGCGGAACCGAACCAGGTTCTGGGCGCGCTGAAGCTTGACGTTAAAAAGGACGCGGCGCTCTCGCGCTCCTGCACGCTGATATAACGGCATCAAGCGAACCTCCGGCTTTGCCGGAGGCCCGCCGCGCGCGGGCGCAGGCTTCACGCTTGCGCCCGCGCTTTTTTGCCCCCGCGCTCCTAGCGGCAGCCCTTTCCTTAATAAGCGCCATCCGGGCCAGGGCCGCTGGAGATTATCCCGCCGTTCTCCAGGCCCGGGCGCGCGCCCTCTTCCTGGCCCATCAAACGGAGTGGCTTAACCTCCTGCACTATGGCTGGACCCTGACGGGCTTTCACAGCCAGGTCAGCCCTGGCCCGTTTTTCATCTCCCCTAAAGGGCGCACCGATCCGCAAGCGGAGTTAGACGCCGATCTGGCCGCATTTTTCAAGGACGCCAAAAATCCGGACGACCAGGCCCAGTGCCGATTTCCGGCCCGCTACGCTTGGCTTGACTCTCAACTCCGCTTTAATCCCGACAAGCTCGCCCCCCGCGCATGCCCTTTGCTGGAGCGCTGGAAGCGCAAGCTCGACCCGGGGTCGATGTCGGTCGTCTTCGCCTCGGCTTATCTCGACAATCCGTCGTCCATGTACGGGCACACATTTTTGCTCGTCCACCATGCCGGCCGGCCGACCGACGAGCGCCTGCTTGACTACGCCGTCAACTACGCGGCCCGCGCCGATACCAACAACGGCGCTCTCTTCGCCATCGACGGCCTGACCGGCGTTTTTCCAGGACGCTACTCCGCGATGCCGTACTACCTCAAGGTCCAGGAATACTCCAACCTGGAGAGCCGCGATCTCTGGGAGTACCGTTTGAACCTCTCCTCCGGCGCGCTTGACCGGCTCACAGATCACATCTGGGAGCTGCGCACGGCCGTCTTTCCTTATTATTTCTTCAACCGCAACTGCTCCTATGAGCTTCTGCCCCTCCTAGACGCCGCCGAACCCAGCCTAAACTTGGCTCGCGGCTGGCCTCTCTACGTCATTCCGCTGGACACCATCCGCCGATTGGACTCCCATCCGGGGCTGGTGGCGCGGCGGACTTACCGCCCTTCGCATCTAAGCCGCCTGCTCTATGACAGAAGCCTCTTGAAGCCCGGCGGAATCGAAATCGCGACGAGCCTGGCTCGCCGCGGCCGCGGCTGGCGGCGCTTATCCGCCTTCTCGGCACCCACGCAGGCCCGGACGCTGACCTCGGCCAGCGAATATCTTGAGTATCTCATTGATTACCGCAAGGACGCCGCGCCCGCGCTTTTGGATCGCCAGCACCGGATCTACGTCGCCCTGGCCAAGACCGGGGTCATCGCGCCCGAGAATCCCGTGCCGCCGCCAGCGCCGCCCGAAAGCGGGCACTTGAGCGGCCGCCTGCGCCTAGGTTACGGCTTTTTAAACGGCCGGGGGTTCGAGGATTTTTCAATTCGCCCGGCCCTGCATGACCCGCTCGATCCGCCGCGGGGCTACGCCCCGTGGAGCGCGCTCGAGATGTTCAGCCTGGACGTTCGTCACGAGGATAAATCGAATCGGACCTACATCAATTCCCTGCGACTCATCCACATCCTTTCCCTGGCGCCGCTTGATCGGTGGATTCGCAAGCCCTCGTGGGAGATCTCGGCTGGACTGCGCCAGGCTCAGGAATTGGGCAAGGCTCCGTGGGCGTCCCAGTATTTCGGGGCGACCCTGGGCAGCGGCGCCGCGCTCCGAATTTTCCGCCTGCCCGCGATTCTCTACGCCCTCGCCGGCGTCGACGGCGGCGCGGGCGCCGTGTTTCGAGACGACGCCCGCCTGGGGCCCGGCACCTCGGGCGGATTTCTCATCGAACCGAAAAGCCGCTGGCGTCTTTGGGCCGAGGCCTCCTATTGGCGCTACGTCCTGGGCAATTTGGGCGGCGTGGTCCGCCTGCGCGCGGGCGCGGCGCTGGACCTCTCCAGCCGATGGTCTCTTCAGCTGCGCGCCCAACGCTACGGTCTTTCGCGCGAGGCGTCGCTGGACCTAGTTCGCTACTTTTAGCTCTCGTCCCGGCGGCCCTTGACAGCAGGCCGGCTTTGGTGTAAAATTAATTGACCAACCGGTTGATAAATCAAATGGGCAGAAAAGCGGACCCTGCGGCGCGCGAGCGCCTTCTAGCCGAGGCCGAGCACATCATCCACCTGCGCGGCTACCACCGCACCTCGATGGACGAGATCGCGGAGTCCTGCGGCATGTCCAAGGCCAATTTATTCCACTACTACAAGTCCAAGGAAGACCTCGGGCTGGCCGTCCTAGACGCCAAGATTTCCGACTACCAGAAGCGCCGCGTCTCCCCCCTGTGCGACTGCTTGGACCCCGTCTCCGCGGTCGAGAAGATGTTCGAGAACGCCGCCAAGCTCTTCCGCGCCAACGGCTGCAAGGCCGGCTGCTTCGTGGCCAACATCGCGCTGGAGATGTCCGACGTCAACGACGTCTTCCGGCAAAGAGCGGGACTTTTCTTCAAAGAGTGGTCCAGGCGCGTGGCCGAACGCCTCGCCAATGCGCAAAAAGAAGGGTTTTTCGGACGCTCGCTCGACCCCCGGTCCGCGGCCGAATCGGTCGTTTCGCTTTATGAGGGCGCGGTCATGCTCGCCCGCACCCAAAGAGACCCCTCTATTTTCGCGCGCGTCGGGCGCGCCGCGGCTTCGCTTTTAGAGCAGCACAAGCTCGTAACAAGGAGGCATAAGACCATGGGACCCAAGACCCCCTGCGGGTGCTAGCACCCCAAAACGCCCCCGCTCCGCTCTTCCCTTAATATATAATGGGGAAGACGGGGCGGGGGTTTCGTTTTTTCCCCAAGCCGGTCAACTGATGAGCCAGAAAAAAATTTTCATCGCCCTTTTCACCGCTGCACTGGCGCTGGGGGGATTTTTTTGGCTGCGGAGGCGCACGGGTGGCGCGCTCTCGGACGCGGCCCCGGGCTTTCAACTCTCCGACACGTCCGGGCAGACGGTCTCCCTCTCGCAATTCAAGGGCCGCACGGTCCTGGTGAATTTCTGGGCCACGTGGTGCCCCGCCTGCCAGGAGGAGATTCCGGCTCTGGAATCGGTCTACCAGCGCTACCGGGGCTCGGGATTCACCATCCTTGGCGTCTCGGTCGACGATGGCGGCAAGACCGCGGTGCTGCCCTTCCTGGCCAGCTCCCCCATCACCTACCCGGTGCTTCTTTGCGATCCGGAGACGGCCGACGCCTACCACGTCTACGAGCTGCCGGACAGCTTCCTTATCGGTCCCGACGGGGAAATTGTCCGGCACTACATCGGCCCGATTGATCCGACGGACCTGGAAAATGATATTCTCAAGCTCATGTCGAAGGCCCCTGGGGGCAAGAAGACATGAAAACGATACACACGCGCCCCATACTTCAAGCGCCTGCAGCGGCCTGACGCAGGCCTTCTCAAGGAGAACACCATGAAAAAATTCGCCGTCGCCGCAGCCGCTCTGGCCTTGTTCGCCCCGACCGCAAAGGCGAACTCCGATTCGAACCCGGCCCCCACCGCCGCCCAAATCAAGGCCGTTCTGGAGGCGAACCCCGACATCGTGCTCGACGTGCTGAGCCAGAACAAAGAGAAGTTTTTCGCCATCGTAAAGCAGGCGGCGCAGGAGGATCAGGAGCAGCAGGCGAAGGACCAAGCGGAGGAAGACCAGAAGCGGATCGCGGAAGCCATCAAGAACCCCTTGAAGCCGGATATCGGACCCAACGACATGGTCCGCGGAAGCAAGCACGCCAAATACACGCTCGTTGAATACGCCGACTTCCAGTGCCCCTATTGCGCCGAGGCGGTCCCCACCGTTCAATCGCTGCGCACGGAGTACGGCAAGAACATGCGCTTTGTCTTCAAGGTGATGCCCTTGGTCAACATCCACCCCTACGCGCTCATCGCGGCGAAATATTTCGAGGCCATCTCGCTCCAATCGCACAAGAAGGCCTGGGAATACCACGACAAGGTTTTCGCGAACCAAACGCAACTGGACAGCCAGGGCGAGGCCTTCTGCAAGCAGACCGCGCAAAGCCTTGGCGTGAATATGCAGCGCCTCAAGAAGGACCTCAACGGCACAAAGGTCGCCCAGCTCATCAGCGACAACACCGCGGAGTTCAAGAAGCTCGGCTTCCAGGGAACGCCCGGGTTCCTCATCAACGGCGTGCCCGTCTTCGGGGCCTATCCCCTGAATTACTTCCAGAACATCATCCAGAAGATCAACGCCGCCAATAAGGGCTAGCCCTTGAGGGTCCTTCCTCTCATTCTGGGCGTCTACGGCCGGAAGGCGGACCGGCCCATGATCGCGCATCTGCGCAAGACCAAGCCCGCCGGGATTCTGCTCCTCTCGCGCAACATCGAGAGCGCCGCCCAGGTGCGCGCGCTGGTTGAAGACCTCCGGCAGCGCCTGGGGCGCCGGCTCGTCGTCTCCGTGGATCACGAAGGCGGTTGGGTCGTGCGCTTCAAGGACGGCCTCACGGCTTTTCCCGGCAACGCGGCTTTGGGGCGCACGGGAAACCCGTCCCTGGCCCGCGCGGTCGGCCGCCGCATGGCGGAGGAGCTCAGGCGCCTCGGCGTCACCCTCAACCTCGCCCCTGTCCTCGATGTGCTCGGGCCCCAATACAACCCCGGCATCCTCATCCGCTCCTTCGGCCAAGATGCCGCGCTCTGCGCGAAAATGGGCGCCGCCTTCGTCGAAGGGCTGCAGGGCAACGGCGTTTGGGCCTGCGCCAAACACTTTCCGGGCAAGGGTGCCGCGCGCAAGGACGCCCACTATGCCCTGCCCGTCATCCGCTCCTCCCGCGCGCAGATCGCGCGGGACTTAAAGCCCTTTGCGGCCGCGATGCGCGCGGAGGTCTCCTGCGTCATGAGCTCGCACGTCGTCCTGCCCGCCTTGGACTCCCGGCCCGCCACGTTTTCCGAGCCCGTCATCCGAGGGCTTCTGCGTGAAAAAATGGGTTATTCCGGCGTCATCGTCTCGGACGACTTGGGCATGGCGGGTGCCACGACAAAGCGCAGCGTGCCGCAAGCGGCCCAGGACGCGCTCAAGGCCGGCCACGACCTCTTCATCGTGTCCCACAACCAGGACGTTCAGATCGAGGCGGCCGAAGCGCTGGAAGAGGCCCTGGCAGAGCCCGCCGCGCAGGACGCGGCCAGGAAATCAATGAAGCGCATCGAGGCCCTGGCCCGGCCTCCGCGCGCGGCACCCCGCGTCCGAGGCGAAGCCGCTCCCGCGGACTTGGACCTCCGCATCGCTCGGCGGGCCGTTTCCATCGTGCGCGAGGGAGCGCTCAAGCTACCGCTTAAACCCGCTTCCGACCCGCCGCTTTTGATTCTCCCCGACTTCAAGGAAGTCGTCGACTTGTTCTGCCTGGAAAACGGCCCCGGGGGTCCGGCCGCTTTCGTCCACAGTCTGCTGCGGCGGACGCCTTTTACCCTGGACCGGGCGCCCGTCGTCTCCAGAGATCCTGCAACGCTGGCGCGACTGAGGAATAAAATTTCCAAAGCTCAGGCCGTGATCTTTTTCTGCTTCGAGGCCATGCGCTTCCCCGGCCAGCGCGAGACGCTTTCCCTGCTGCGCCGGCTGGCGCCGCGCAAAACCGCCGCCTGCCTCATCCGCAATCCTTGGGACAAGGATTTGGCGCCCGCTCCGCTCACGGTGGTCGACGCCCTGGGATTTAGGAACTGCCAGCTGCGGGCGGCGCTGGAGGTTATTTTAGGACGCGGGAGGCTCTCATGATCGTCGCCGCCATTCTCGGCATCGCTCTCCTTCAGGCCCGGGCGCAGTCCACGCCCACAGCGAACGAAAGCCTGTGGCAGCTCCACGACGACTTCGTTTCCAGCACCGACCGCGCCGACCAGATCCGCATCCTGTCCGAAATTTCCAAAATGAAGCCCCAGTCGTCCCGCGACCTCGACGACCTCTTCGATCTCTTCGCCCGCTATCCCCAAAGCGAGACGCGCGCCGCAGCCGTCGCCTCCATCAACCGAATCGGCCCCGACGACTACGCCTTCGCGCCCCTGCTGCGCGACTACCTGTCCCAGCCCGACCCCAAGACCCAGTTCTTCGCCATCCTGGCCGAGTTGCGCCTGCGCGACCCCAAGGCCCTGCCCCTCATCGAGCAGCTGGCCGGGCAGAAATTCGCCCTGAAATCGGCGGGAAACACGCCTTTTTCGGGCCAGCGGGACGCCTGGTGGACCCAGTACGAGGCTTTGGACGCGCTGGCCGCGTGGAAAGGCGAAAGCGCCTTCAAGCTGGTCAAAAAGCAGGCGCTGGCCGCGCCCGACGTGGCCCGCATCTTGGCCGCGCGCTTCTGGCCCAAGGCCCTGCCGCTTTTCACCGACTGGGCCAACTCCGATCGGCGGAACCGGCGGAACGCGGCCCATCAAGGACTCTCCGCCGACGTTCCCGTCGCAAACCTGCGGCCGACCCGCGCAGCCATGCTCAAATTGGTTCTCGATTCCGGGGAGCCCGCCGACGTGCGCCATTTCCTGGCGATCAAGGTCGGACTGTGCTCCGACGATGCGCAGGTCGCCGACCTGATTCAAAGGCGCCAAAAGACGGCCGACGCCCAAACCAAGCTTTACCTGCTGGGCGCCATCTTCGCCTCGCGCAGCCCGAAGGCGGTCCCCCTCCTTGAGAACGACTTAAAAACCAATCCCGATCCGGCGGCGCGGCGCGGCGCTCTGATCGAACTAAAGGAGATCGCGAGTCCCGCGGACTTCAGGACGCTGGCGCTTTGGACCGCGCAGAACGACGCGGATGCCTCGCTCAGAGATTTCGCCCAGGAGCAAGTCTCCGCCTCCTCGGCGACGGCCGCTGCGGCGGCCCCGGCGGTGGAGTCCTCCAGCCAGACCGCGCCAAACCAGGCCGCGAAACCCTCCGCCTCGACGCAGTAAAGCCGCGCATGGGCGACCGTATCGTCTACTCGACCGATCCGAACTGGGGCAAGAAGGGCACGCCCCGGCAGCCCGAGCCCGTGCGGCTTTCATTTAGGCGCGGCGCCAAGGGCAGCGGCGTCACGCGACTGGAACGGCTCATCATGCATCCGACTCTCAAGGATCGCCTTCTTTCCGAGCTCAAGAGGCGCCTGGGCTGCGGCGGAACCATCAAGGACGGGGTCCTTGAGTTCCAGGGCGACCATCGCGATGTCCTGGCCGCGGATTTGCAGGCCCGCGGCTACAAAGTCCGCCTCCTCGGCTGACGGGCAAAAATTTGCTAATCTAAGACGGTCGCTCGCGCAAAAAACTGATTTTTCATGTCAACGCTCCTGATCGCCGCCGGCGTCGCCGTCCTGGCCCTGGCCGCCGCTTTGACTTGGGCCCTGGCCCGCATGTCCGCGCTCAAGAAAAGCCAGGCCTGGACCGCGCCCGAGCCGGACTCCGACAAACTGGATCTCCTGCTTTCGAGCCTCTTGTCCCTGCAGCAAAAAGGCATCGCCCGCTCGGGCACCGTTTCCAAAGAGGAGTTCGGCCAGGCGGTCTTGGACAACGCCTGCGCGCTCATGGGTTGCGACCGCGGCACCATCATGCTCTGGGACGAGAAGGAAGGGTGCTTGAAGACCGCCGCAGCCAAGAACCCGGCGCGCGAGTGGACCCGGGCGCTTTCCTTGAAGCCCGGCGAGGGCGTCGCGGGCAAGGCCTTCGTCACCGGCCAGCCCATCTTCATCGAAGACCCCAAGAACGACCCGCGCTACGTCAAGGGCACGGACAGCGAGCCATTCTTGTCCATGCCTCTCCTGGTCAAATCCAAGCCCGTGGGCGTCTTGAACCTCAACTCCAAGGAAGGCCACAAGCCCTTTAGCGACTACAACGTCAAGTTTTTGACCCTCTTGGCCGGCGAGGCCGCAGTCATGCTCCACAACATCGATTTGTTCGACAGCCTGGAGACCTTCTACCTGGAAATGGTCCGCACCCTGGCCCGGGCGGTCGACTCCAAGGACGCCTACACGCACGAGCACTCCGAGCGCGCAAGCGGCGTCGCGCGGCGCCTGGCCCAGGAATTGGATTTGCCCGCGCCCATGATCCGCTACGTCGAGTACGCGGCGCTGCTGCACGACATCGGAAAAATCGGCATCGACGAGGCTATTTTGCTCAAGCCCGGCAAGCTCACCGCCGAGGAATACGAGGTCATGAAGAAGCACCCCATCATCGGCCACCAGATACTCTCCCCGGTCAAGTTCCTGGGCCCCGTGGCGCAGATGGTCCTGCACCACCAGGAGTGGTACAACGGCCAGGGCTACCCCGAAGGATTGAAAGGCGAGGACATTCCGCTTGGCGCGCGCATCGTGGCCATCATCGACGCCTGGGACGCCATGACCTCGGACAGGCCCTACCGCAAGGCCCTGCCGCGCGAGGTCGCGGTTGGGGAGCTGCGCCGGGGCGCGGGGACCCAGTTCGATCCTAAAATCGTGGAAATTTTCCTAAGCCTCGAGTCGGAAGCCCCGGAACACGGGGCGGACCACGCCGCGGAGCGCACGCCCGCCGGCAAGAACGAGGCTCGCCGCCCCGCGCAATAATGCTCTCCTTGGTGCCCACGCCCATCGGGAACCTTGAAGACATCACCGCGCGCGCCTTGACGGCCCTAAAGACCGCCGACGCGGTCTACTGCGAGGACACCCGCCGCACCCGGGCGCTCATGACCCACTTCGGCTTGGCCAAGGAGTTGGTGCGCTACGACGAGCACGACCCGCGCTGTTTAGAAAAGATGCTCGAGCGCTTAAAGGACGGCGCGTCCATCGCCTTGGTCTCGGACGCGGGTTCGCCCGCCATCTCGGACCCCGGTCTTTCCATCGTCAGCCGCGCCCGGCAGGAAGGACTGGCAGTCACGGCCCTGCCGGGCCCCAGCGCCCTGACCGCCGCCTTGGCGGGCTCGGGCCTGCCCGCGGACTCTTTTGTCTTCCTGGGATTTTTGCCGCGCTCCTCCGGCAAGCGCAAGAAGATTCTCTCGCAGGCTGCGACGCTGAAAAAGACCGTCGTGGTCTACGAGTCGCCGTTCCGCGTGGCTGAACTTTTATCCGAAGCAGCCGATGTCTTCGGCCCGGACGCCTTGGCCTGCGCGGCCCGGGAAATCTCAAAGGTCTACGAGGAGTGGATTTCGGGAAGCCTTCAAGACGTCAAAGGCGCCCTCTCGCGCAAAAGCGAGGTCCTGGGCGAATTCGTCGTCCTGTTCCATCCCGCAAAGGAGCGCGCCAATGGCCGTCATCATCAGGCTTAAAGCCGGAGAATTGCCCCCGCCGGAAACTCTCGCCGAGCTCGCCCAGGCGGCCAAGTCGTGCAAGATTCTGGCTTTTCCCACGGATACCGTCTACGGCCTGGGCTCGACCGCGCTCATCAAGGCCGCAGGGCGGCGCATATACCAGATCAAGGGCCGGCCCTCGGCCAAGCCCCTGCCCTCTTTCGTCAAGTCCGCCGAAGCGGCCAAGCGCTGGGTCGAATGGACGCCGCTGGCCGACGCCCTGGCGAAAAAATTCTGGCCCGGCATGCTCACCTTGGTCCTGCGGCCAACTAAAGAAGGGCGCCTCCTGACCTTCGGCGAATACCAGACCGTGGCCGTGCGCGTGCCCAATCATCCGCTGCTGCTCAAGCTCCTGGAGCTTTCGGACGTCCCGTGGGCGCAGACCAGCGCGAATGTCTCCGGTTCGCCAGCCTTGACCGACGGCGAAGCGGTGGCGGAGCAGTTCAAAGATTTGGTCGACTACGTCGTCGCGGCCGGGGCAGCGCCGGGCGCCGAGTCCACGGTCGTCGACGCTACCGAGGCCGCGCCGCGCATTCTGCGCGAAGGCGCCATTTCAGCCGCGGCCGTCCGGGAAGCGGCGGGGCAGGCCGCATGCTGAAGACTTTGAAGGCGCAGGACCCCGAGGTCTACGGCGCCGTGGCGCGCGAAGCCCGGCGCCAATCCGAGAATTTGGAGCTCATCGCGTCCGAGAACTACGCCTCCGTCGCGGTCATGGAGGCGCAAGGTTCGGTGCTTACCAACAAATACGCTGAGGGCTATCCCGGCAAGCGCTACTACGGCGGCTGCGAGTTCGTGGACCAGGCCGAGACGCTCGCCATCGAGCGCGCCAAAGCGCTCTTCGGCGCCGAGCACGCCAACGTGCAGCCGCACTCGGGCACTCAGGCCAACGTCGCGGTCTATCTTTCCGTGCTCTCTCCCGGCGACACGGTGATGGGCCTAAACCTCGCCCATGGCGGCCACCTTTCGCACGGTCATCCCCTGAATTTCTCCGGCAAGTTTTTTAAGATCGCGCCCATCAACGTCTCGCGCGAGACCGAGCTCATCGATTACGACGAGGCCGCGCGCACGGCGCAGGAGCACAAGCCCAAAATGATTTTCGCCGGCGCCTCCAACTACTCCCGCGTCTTCGACTGGGCGCGCTTAAAGGCCATCGCGGACTCGGTCGGCGCCTACTTCGCGGCGGATATCGCCCACTACGCGGGCTTGGTCGCCGCCGGACTCTACCCCTCCCCGGTGCCGCTGACGGATTTTACCACCACCACAACCCACAAGACCCTGCGCGGCCCGCGCGGAGGCCTCATTCTCTGCAAGGCCAAGCACGCCGCGGCCGTCGACAAGATCAATTTTCCCGGTACGCAGGGCGGCCCGCTGATGCACGCGGTCGCGGCCAAGGCCGTGTGCTTCGGCGAGGCTCTGAAGCCCGAGTTCAAGGACTACCAGACGCGCGTCCTGGCCAACGCCCGCACCCTCGCAAGATTCTTAAAAGACAAGGGCTTTCGCATCGTGGCCGGCGGCACGGACTGCCACCTATTTTCCCTCGACCTGCGCCCCAAGGGCGTCACCGGCAAGGAGGCCGAGGCGGCCTTGGACGCGGCCGGCATCACGGTCAACAAAAACGCCATCCCCTATGACCCGCAGAAGCCCTTCATCGCCTCGGGCGTGCGCCTCGGCACTCCGGCCGTGACCACGCGCGGCATGGGCGAAAAGGAGATGGAGGCCGTGGCGCAGTTTATCGACGAGGCCGTGGCCGCGCGGGAGAATCCCGCCAAACTCTCGGCTATCCGGAACGAAGTCCGCGCTCTGTGCGCCCGCTTTCCCATCTATCCCGAGCTCATGGCCGAAATCGGGAGCGGCGCGGCATGAGAGCGCAGATTCTAATCGGCGAGGACAGCCCGGACATCGCCGTGCTGCTCGAAGAATTCCTTACGGCGCGCAGCCACCTGGTCGCCGTCGCCATGGACGGCTTCGACCTGCGCCAAAAAGCCTCCGATCATCACCCGCACCTCATCATCACGGACATTCAGATGCCGGGCGCCTACGGCTCCTCGGTTTACCAGTCGCTGCAGGACGACCCGCGCACGGCCGCAATCCCCGTCATTTTCATCTCCGCGCATCCCTTCGAAAAAATCAAGACCATCATCCCCCAGAGCCCCAAGACCCGCTTCGTGCAAAAGCCCATCGACTTCAAAAAGCTCGAGGCGGCCATCCGGGAGCTTCTGCCCCTGGGAGGCTTCGCCCCATGATGCGCGCCAAGGCGTCCAAAATCGCGGCTGCGGTGGGATTCATCGGCGGCAGCGGGCTCTACCGCATGCCCGGCCTGACCGACGCGCGAGAAATCCCGGTCAAGACGCCCTACGGCGATCCCTCCGGCCCGCTCGTCGTAGGAAAGATGTCCGGCGTCTCGTGCGTCTTTTTGGCCCGGCACGGCCGCGACCACGTCTTGCTGCCATCCGAAATCAACTATCGCGCCAACATCTACGCCTTCAAAGCCTTGGGCGTCGAGCGCCTGATAGGCGTCGCGGCCGTGGGCTCGCTCAAAGAGGAACTGGAGCCCAAGCGCTTCGTTTTTCCGGACCAGCTCGTGGATGAGACCAGGGGCCGGCCATCCACATTCTTCGGCGGCGGCGTGGTCGCGCACGTGGCTTTCGCGGAGCCCTTCTGCCCCGCGCAGACGGCGATTCTCGCCAAGGCCGCCGGCGAACTGGGGCTCGATTTGCACCGTGGCGGCACCTACGTCTGCATGGAAGGCCCGCAGTTCTCCACCCGCGCCGAGTCGGCCTACCACCGCCGCCAGGGCTACGACATCATCGGCATGACCGCGGCGCAGGAGGCCAAGCTCGCGCGCGAGGCCGAGATCTGCTACTCCCTGATGGCCATGGTGACGGACTACGATTGCTGGAAGGAGGGCGACGAGGTCACCAGCGACAAAGTGATGGCGACCTTGTCCTCCAATGCCCAGAACGCCCAGAGGATTTTACAGGCCTGCGCGGGAGCTATTGCCGCGCGCGAACGAGCCTGCGCCTGCCCGCACGCCCTGGCCGGCGCACTGGTGACGGACGCGCGCAAGGTCAAGGCTGCGGCGGACAAGCGGCTCGCGCTCATCGCGGGCAAGTACCTGGAGAAAAAGGCATGAACGAGGTCTTAAGAAAACTTCCCAAGGCCGAGCTGCACTGCCATTTAGACGGCGCTCTGCGCCCCCAGACGATTCTGGAGCTGGGGCGCAAGTCCGGCGCCAAGCTGCCCGCCGACACCCTGGAGGAACTCATTCCGTTCGTACAGACCTCGCCTTCTTGTGAGTCATTGGGCGAATGCCTGAAAGCCTTCGACATCATCTGTCCGCTCTTGTGCCGCCCACAGGCCTTGGAGCGCGCGGCCTACGAGCTCGTCGAGGATTCCGCCGAAGACAACATCCGGCATGTGGAGGTCCGCTTCGCGCCCGAGCTTTTGTGCTCTTCGGGCATGAGCTCCGAGGAGTCGGTCGAGGCTGTCCTGCGCGGCCTAAAGAAGGGCTTGAAGGACTTCGGAACCAGCAGTTCCGTCATCCTCTGCCTTTTCCGCGCGCACGGACCCAAGGAAAACCGCCGCGCCTTCTCCGTGCTTAAAAAGGCCTTCAACCCCAAGCTCTCTCTCAAGGAGCCCGCGGTCGCGGCGCTGGATTTGGCCGGCGACGAAGCCCGGCACCCGACGCGCGAATTCGCGGACTACTACGCCGAGGCCAAGAAACTCGGCATCCACACCACCTGCCACGCCGGGGAGACCAGCGGCACCGAGAACCTGCGTTCGGCCCTGGAGTTTTCGGTCGACCGCATCGGCCACGGCGTGCACCTAATGGAGGATGACGCGCTTTTGGCCGAGGTCGTGCGCCGGAAGGTCCCGCTTGAGATCGGCATTACATCCAACGTGCGCACCAAGGCGGTGGCAAGCCTCAAGGACCATCCCGTGCGGCGTTTTTACGAGGCCGGCGTACGGCTGACGCTCAACACTGACGACCGCGGCGTCTTCGCCATCAACTTGACTGGCGAGTACGCCCAGGCGCTGGAGCTGGGATTTTCGGTCCGCGAGCTCGCGGACTTGAGCGTCGCCTCGGTCGACCACCTATTTTTGCCGTCGCAAGAGCGCGCGGCCCTGAAAGCTCGTTTCCAAAAGGAAGCCGCCGCCGCGCTCAAGGAGGCCCATGAACCCGTCTAAGCTCGTCTCTCGCCTCATCGCCGCCGCCGTCTCCGCGCAGAAAAACGCCTACTGCCCCTACTCGCGCTACCCCGTGGGTGCGGCCGTGCTGACCGAGTCCGGCCGCATCTTCGCGGGCTGCAATGTGGAGAACGCCTCCTACGGGCTTTCCCTCTGCGCCGAGCGAGTCGCGATTTTCTCCGCTATCGCCCGCAAGCAGCTGGGCCTAAAAGCCGTCTGCGTAGTGGCCAACTCGGCCAGGCCCTGCGGCGCCTGCCGGCAAGTCATGTTCGAGTTCTCCACCCGCGACACGGAGCTCTACCTCGTCGATTTGAACCCCCGCACGCGCCGGCAAAAGGTGCGGCGGACCTACGTGCACAAGATGCTGCCCGAAGCCTTCGACCCATTGAGCTCGGGGCTTCTGCCCGCGCACCCGCAGAACCTCATCAAAGCCCGCAGCTCGATCTCGGCCAAGCGGCCCAAGGCCAGGAGGAAATGATGACCACCGAGGAACTCAAGGACGTTCTGTCCTGGATCAAGACCACAGATTTGACGGAGGTCGCGCTGGAGAAAGGCCCGGATGGCTTTTCCTTTTCGCTTCCGGACGCGGCGCCGATGATCCCTCAGCCCGATCTCTCCAGCCGCTACGCGCCGGTGGTCTCGCCGGGCGTGGGCCTCTTCCAGTGGGGCGAGCCCGGCCGCGCGGCGGCTCTCGAAGAGGGCGCCGCGGTCAAGGAGGGACAGATCTTGGGCCGCGTTGAGCAGGGGCCCAAAGCCTCTTTGCCGGTCAAGGCCCCCATCTCCGGCCGCTTGGCCAAGATATTCATTGAAGAGGGCAATCCCGCGGACTACGGGCGGCTCCTGTTCTTCATCGAGGCTTGACGGTGTTCAAGAAAATTCTCGTCGCCAACCGGGGCGAAATCGCGGTGCGCGTGCTGCGCGCCTGCCGCGAGATGGGCATCAAGTCCGTCGCGGTCTACTCCGAGGCCGACCGGGAGTCCCTCCACGTGCGCGCGGCCGACGAGGCCGTGTGCATCGGGCCGGCGCCGTCGCGCGAGAGCTATCTGAATATGGCTTCGGTCCTGGCCGCGGCCAAAATCACGGGCGCGGAGGCCATCCACCCCGGCTACGGATTTTTGTCCGAAAACGAGGATTTCGCCGAGGCCTGCGCGCAGGCGGGCGTGGTCTTCATCGGCCCCAAGCCGGACGCCATCCGCACCCTGGGCTATAAAAGCGAGGCTAAAGCCTTGGCCAAGAAGGCGCACGTGCCCATCGTTCCCGGCACCGACGGCCTGGTGCGCGGCGACGTCTTGAAGGAAGCCCGGGCCATCGGGCTTCCGGTCATGATCAAGGCCGCGGCCGGCGGCGGCGGCAAGGGCCTGCGCCTGGCCAAGACCGAAGACGAGCTCAAGACCCAGCTCTTGACCGCGCAGAGCGAGGCCAAGGCGGCCTTCGGCGACGACGCGGTCTACCTGGAGCGCTACTTGGGCCACCCACGGCACGTGGAGATCCAGATCGCAGCCGACGGCCGCGGCAACGCGGTGGCTTTCCCCGAGCGCGACTGCACGGTGCAGCGCCGCAACCAGAAGCTCATCGAGGAGTCCCCCTCGCCGGCGTTGGACTCAAAGATGCGACGCGAGATGCAAGAAGCCGCCGTGCGCCTGGCGCGCGAGAGCGGCTACAGCAACGTGGGCACGGTCGAGTTCCTGGTGCAGGACGGGCAGTTCTACTTCATCGAGGTCAACACCCGCCTGCAGGTCGAACACCCGGTGACCGAGTCGGTGACGGGCTTAGACCTCGTGCAGGCGCAAATCCTCATCGCCTCCGGGGAAAAGCTCCCCTTCGACCAGGCCCGCGCCGCGGAAATCCGCGCCTGGTCCATGGAACACCGCATCAACGCCGAGGACCCCGAACACAATTTCGCGCCTTGCCCGGGCAAAATCGAGGCGCTGCGCCTGCCGGGCGGCCCCGGCGTGCGCCTGGAAACGCACCTCTACGCGGGCTACACCGTGCCCAGCCACTACGACAGCCTGTTGGCCAAGCTCGTGCTCTTCGCGCCCACCAGGCCCGAGGTCTTGGCCCGCTCGCGCCGCGCCTTGTCCGAATTCGAGATCGCGGGCATCCGCACCACCATCGGCTTTCACCAGAAGGTGCTCGCGCACCCGGACTTCATCGGCGGCGACTTCGACACGCATCTATCCGAGAAGATATTGGAGACCACTCATGATCGAGACGCTCAAGAACGACATCCAGCGGCAGCTGCTTGATTCAAGCAAGACGCTTGCCGAAACGGCTCAAACCCAGTTGCCCACCCTGGAAAAAGCCGCCGAGGCTTTGATCGCCACTTTCCGCGCCGGCAACAAGATCATGACCTTCGGCAACGGAGGCTCGGCCTGCGACGCGCAGAACTTCGCCGACGAACTCGTGGGACGCTTTGAGCGCAACCGCCCGCCGCTGCCGGCCATCTCCTTGACCGTCAATACCTCCGATTTGACCTCCATCGCCAACGATTTCGGCTACGAGAACGTGTTCTCGCGGCAGTTGGAAGCCCACGCCAAGCCGGGTGACATCGCGGTCGCCATCTCCACCTCGGGCAATTCGGCCAACGTCTTGAAGGCCGTCGAAGCCGCCAAGAAGAAAAATCTCCTCGTCATCGGCCTCACCGGCCGCAAGGGCGGCAAGCTGAAGGCCCTGTGCGACGTCTGCGTGTGCGTGCCCTCGGACACGGTCGCGCGCATCCAGGAGGCGCACATCGCCGTCATCCAGATTTGGTGCGGCCTCATCGAGGACGCGCTGTTTCCCAACGCCCCCAAGGCGCACTAGGAGCGTTCCGGAATCAAAAGGACATCCCATGCCCGCATTTAATTTCCGCGATAAAATAAAAACCTTGAAGCGCCTCTTGGAGCTGCGGGAGGCCTGGCGCTGGGAAGGAAAGACCGTGGTCTTCACCAACGGGGTCTTCGACCTTCTGCACGCCGGGCACGTGCAGAGCCTGGAAAAGGCCCGCAGTCTGGGTGACATCCTGGTGGTGGGCTTGAACTCGGACGCCTCGGCCAGGCGCTTGGGCAAGGGGCCCGGGCGCCCCATCAACGCCTGGA
Organism: Elusimicrobiota bacterium; assembly: GCA_027451985.1. Classification (GTDB taxonomy): domain Bacteria; phylum Elusimicrobiota; class Elusimicrobia; order UBA1565; family UBA9628; genus JAGWJU01. Next base: position 43,859 of record DAIDHS010000013.1, on the reverse strand, counting down.
AGGACCGCGCCGCGGTGCTATCGGCGTTGGCCTGCGTGGACGCGGTGGTGGCCTTCGGCGAGGACACGCCGGCCGAACTTTTAAGCCGCCTCAAGCCCGATGTGCTCACCAAAGGCGCGGATTACCGCAAGAGCGAGGTGGCGGGGCGGCAATACGCGGGCAAGGTGGCTCTAATTCCCCTCGCCCCCGGACGCTCAACGACCGGGATTATCGAGAAGATTTCCCGGCTGGCGCGGCGCCGGGCGTAGCCGCCGGCGCGGAGGCGGTCTTTCGGAGCGCCTCTTCCGCGGCGCCGCGCAGGCGGCTGCGGGGATACTGCGTCTCGAAAGCGCGAATCTTCGCGCGGCCCTCGGCCGCATGGCCGTCCAAAATCAGCTCGACGCCCTGCGCCAGGGCCGCGCGCTCGGTCTTAAGCTCCGCGCGGGCTTTGTCCGAAAAGCCGCCTTTCCATACCGGAACGTCGGGGTTGACGGCCCGTTGCGGCGCGCCGCGCACGGCCGCCACCTCGGCGACGTCGCCCTTCTGATAGTCTCCCGCGAGAGTCGTCTGGGTCAGCGCTTCCTTAAGATGAAGAAGCCAGGTCCTGGCCGAATCCGGAATTTCAACGGCGGTTTTGGGCTTGGCTGTGCCTTCCGCGCCCCTGGCTATGGACGCGCCTAAAATCAAAATCAACGCCGCCGCCATCGTGTTTTTCATGACAAGCCTCCTATTGGGCCTGCGCCCCCGAGCCCTCGATTAAGGCCTGCACCGCCGGAGTCAAGTCAGCGTCCAAGGCCTCGGCCGCGTCGCCGGCTTTTTTCGCCGCGACCATGTCCTTTCTCTTAAGCTCGGCCTTGAGCAGGTTCATGGAGTAGTCCGGATCCGCCGCGCCCGAGGACGCCGAATCCTCGGCCGCCTTGCGGTACATCTTGGCGGCTTGGACGTAGTCGCCGGCGAAAAAGCCAATGTTTCCAAGATCGTTGACTGCCGCGGCATCCGACGGATCAGCCTTCAAGACGGCCTCGAAAGCCTTGCGCGCGGCCTCCTTATGTCCGGCCTGGTACTCCAGAATCCCCAATTGGATGCGGCTCGCGGAATCCTTAGGGTCGGCCTTCAGGGCCGCCGCGAGCTGGCCCTTCAAGCTCGCGTACTCCGCCTCGAACATGGTCTTGACGGCGGCGGAAAAATCCGCGGCGGCGGCTTTGGCGTCGGGCTGCGGCGGCGCGGCGGACGCAGGCGGCAGGGTCGCGGGTTCGAAGCGCGCCCAGGCCTGCTGCAAATCGATGACGCGCGCCGACTTCTGCGCCGAGAGGGTCTTATAGTCGTAGACGGCCTTCTGCACCGCCTGGACGAAGCCCTGGCCGAGCAGCGTGGCCTCCACCGGCACCCAGTAGCGCCCGTCATATTTGACGAGCCAATCCGCGGGCAGGCCCGAGCGTTCGGGCGACTGGCTTTCCGTGTCGAACATCAGCGCCATGTGGCCGGGATAGTCGAGAATGGCCGAGGGAATTTCCGCGCTCTCAAGAAGAGAGACCATTAGGGTCGTCAAATCGTCGCACTGCCCGCTCTTGCGCGCCAAGGTCTCCCTGGGGAACTGCGTGTAGTCCACGGGGAAGGTCTTGTCCTGGGAGACTGTCTCGTAAGGGCTGTTCGGCTTGGCGAAGTAGCGCACGCCCGCGGCCGAGAGCGCGTCCCACAAATTCAAAGCCGCCACCGCGTTGGGATTCAAGGCCGCGGTGCGGGCGTCCGCGGGCGCGGACAAAAGCGCCTCGCGCGCGAAGTCGACCACGGGCGGGTCCTGCGGCGTGACGAAGTTGGCGATGCGCCGCGGGTCGTTCCAGACGATGGCGTTCCTGGAGTAGACCCGCAAGGGCTCGGTCAGCGTTGCCGTGCGCTCCCGGCCCTCGTCGAAGTAGGTCAGCGAGAACTCCGCCTGGACGGGGGTGTCTTCGGTCACGCCCAGGATGCTGTTGTTGAGCGTGGCGATGAGCGGAATCGTCACGCTGCCCCGGCGCGGCAGGATCTTAATCGTCGTGTCGTAGCCGAAGTCCATGAAATCCTTCAAGCGGAAGCTGAAGGTCAAGTCATGGAACGGGACATTCTCGTTGTTGACCACGACGGCCTGGCCCACTGGGTTTTTCAGGTACCACTTGTAGTTGGCCGGGAAAATGTCGCCCAGCGTCACGGAGGAAATCTCCACCGGCGGCAAATTCGCGACGCCAGGCACCACCAGCTCCACGGGCGGCCCCATGAGGCCGGTATCATGCGTCTCGGCCTCGGTCGCGACGCGGTAGAAATAAACCCCGCCGGGGTTGACCCCGATGTCCTCGAACATCGGCGCGCCCGACTCGCCGACCAAGGCGTAAGGCCCCCCGACCTTATCCGCGCGGTAGATACGGTAACCGTAGAACCACGGATCCTCGGAGGGCGGCCAGGAAAGCTCGGCCATGCCGTCCTTGACCGATGTGCTTACCGCCACGGGCGGCGCCAAGGACGGGCGCAGACCGAAGGACATCACCTTGCCGCGTCCCGGGTCGGAAACGAAGAGCGCATTGTCCGCCACGGCCAGGGACGCGGGCTCCGAAAGCTCTCCCGGCCCTTTACCAGGCGAGAACAAATCCGTCATCCAGCGTCCGTCTTTGTCATAGACCGAGACGCGCTTCAACTCTGCGTCCAAAGCGTAGAGGTAGTCGCGTCCGTCGAAGGCCAAGGCCGCGGGCTTCTCGAAATCCCCCGGCGCGTCGCCTTGCGCACCCCAGGCGGCCACAAGCGCCCCCGACGGCTCGCACTTGAATATCTTGTCCAGGCCCTGGTCGATGAAGTAGACGAAGCCCTCCTTGTCCCAGACCACGGCCACGGGCTCCTGCAGCGTAAAGGTCTGCGTGCTGCCCTGGAGCGTCAACTGCGGTCCGATGGTGAATAAAAACGTCCCGTCCGGACTGAAGGCCTCGACGCGGTGGTTTCCCGCGTCGGCCACGTAAACGGTCCCCTGGGGATTAACCGCAACGCCGCGTGGAGAATCCACGCGGCCTTCTTTCGAGCGGCCCATGAAGCCGAAGAGGCCGTGACCGCCGCCGAAGTCCGCCGTCCACGCGCCCGAGGAGTCGAATGCCTCGATGCGATCGTTGCCCGTATCCGAGACGTAGAAGCCTAAGGGGCTCGCGGAAAAGCCGCGAGCCCCGTTAGTCTGCCCCCGACCGCTGCCGCGTCCCGCGCCGAAGCCCTGCGGAACGGTCCCCGAAGACAAGGCGACGAAGCGTCCTTTTTCGGGCAGATAGGCGTAGAGATCGCCGCCGTCCGCGGCCAGGGCGCCGGCGTCGGCGCTCCAGCTCCGCGTGGAAGCCGCGATGAAAATCTTGGTCTCCAAATCCGGGGCGATGGGCGCGGTTTTCGAGCTGTTGGTAAGCTCGACTTCCTGCACGCGCTCGTTCTCGCTGTCCAAAACGAGGATGCGCCCGTCGGGCCCCAGCGCCACGGCCTGCGGATCGCGGAACTCGCCCGCGCCGCGGCCCCAGGTGCCGAAGACGCCCAGCACCGAGCCGTTGGGATCGACCTCGCTCACCTTCGCGTCGTCCGCGTCGAGAACGTAGGAGAAGCCGTAGGGATCCAGGACAAAGTCGCGTCCGGCGACGGCGAAGGACCGGACGAACCGGGTCTTATTGTCGAACTTGTCGATGCGCCCGTTGTCCGGGTCGAGCACGTAGACGTTGTCCGCCGCGTCGACCTGGATCTTGGCGGGCTCGCGAAATTCTCCCGGCAGCTTGCCGGAGCGTCCGAAACGGAAAAGCAGGATGCCGTCCTGCGTAAAGACCTGCACGCGGTCGTTGCCCGTATCGGCCACGTAGACCCGGCCGTCTTGGCCCACCGCCACGCCCTCGGGTTTGTCGAGGCGTCCCGGACCCGAACCCTCGGATCCGAAAGCGCTTAAAAAGCCGCCGTCCTGGTCCAGCACGACGATGCGGTCGTTGCCCGTATCGGCCACGTAGACGCGCCCGTCCGGTCCGACCGCGAGGCCCTCGGGAGAATCGAGGCTCTCCGCGCCGCGGCCGGCCGTCGTCCCCAAGAGCTTGCCGTCTGAAAGGGAGTAAATCTCCACCCGGTCCTTCTTGCGGTCGGCCACGTAGAAGCGGCCCGAGCCCGCGGCGAGAGCCACCGGCCAGCGCGCGTCCTTGAGAGGCACGGGCGGCAGGAAATGGATGGTGTCGTAGGCGCGGACCGAGAGGGCGCCCAAGCCCAAGAGGGCGCAAGACAGGCCGAGAACGGCGCGAAAACGCCTCATGCCTTGACCGCTTCCTTAATAAGGCGGTTGACCAGGGCCGGATTCGCCTTGCCCTTGGAGAGCTTCATGACCGCGCCGACGATGGAGCCGGCCGCGCGCTCCTTGCCGCCGCGCAAATCCTCGGCCGCCTTGGGGTTGGCGGCTAAAGCCTCTTGAATCCAGGCCTTGATTTGTCCCTCGTCCGAGACCTGGGCCAGGCCCAGTTCCTGCACTAATTCCTTTGGATCTTTACCTGTTTTCCACATCTCGGAGAAGATTTCCTTTGCCCCTTTGCTTGAAATTATTCCTGTATTAGTCAAGCCGACCAAACTACAGAGTTGAAGTGGTTTAATCGGGATTTCCTCTATAGGGATATTTTCCGAATTAAGTTTCCCCTGAAGTTCCGTTGTTATAAAGTTTGCCAAAGTTTTTGCGGATCCCCGCTCAGGATTTGCCTCAAGAAAAAAATCTCCCAAAGCTCTTTCAGCAGTCAAAACTTCGGCGTCATAGTCCGAGAGCCCGAACTCGGCGGCCAGGCGCGCGCGGCGCTGCGCGGGCAGTTCCGGCACCGAGGCTTTGACGCGCTCGACCCAGGCCGCGTCGGCGTGAAGCGGCAGCAAGTCCGGATCGGGGAAATAGCGGTAGTCGTGAGCCTCTTCCTTGGAGCGCATGGAGGCGGTCGCTCCCCGCTCAGCGTCCCAAAGCCTGGTCTCCTGCACGACGCGGCCGCCGGAGTCCAGAATCTCGGCTTGGCGCGCGAACTCGTAATCCAAGGCGAGCTTGACGTTATGAAAAGAGTTCAAGTTCTTGATTTCGGCGCGCGTGCCGAACTTCTCCGTCCCGGCGGGGCGCAGGGAAACGTTGGCGTCGCAGCGCATCTCGCCTTTTTCCATGTTGCAGCCCGAGACTCCGGCGTACTGCAGGATTTCCTTCAAAGCCGTGAGATAGGCGTAGGCCTCATCGGAGCTGCGGATGTCGGGCTCCGAGACGATTTCGACCAGCGGCGTGCCGGCCCGATTGAAGTCCACCAAGGAGTAATCAAGCTTCTCCGCGCCCACGGCGTGGAGAAGCTTGCCCGCGTCCTCCTCCATGTGGATGCGGTGGATGCGCACCCGCTGAGTATGGCCCTCCTTGTCCCGGATTTCAAGTCCCCCGTGCTCGGAGAAGGGCAGCTCGTACTGGGAGATCTGGTAGGCCTTGGGCAGATCGGGGTAAAAGTAGTTCTTGCGCGCGAAGATGGAGACGGGTGCGATGCGGCAGCCCAGCGCCGCGGCCGCGCGGAAGGCCAGCTCCGCGGCCCTTCGGTTCAAAACCGGCAGAACGCCCGGCTGTCCGGTGCACACCGGGCAAATCCGGCTGTTGGGCGTCGCGCCGAAGCCGTCCGTCGGGCAGGAGCAGAAAAGTTTGCTCTCCGTGGCCAGCTGCGCGTGGACCTCAAGGCCCACCACCATCTCGTAGCTCGCCATCAAGCCGCCACCAGCCCCAGAAGCTCGACGTCCGAGGGATAGCGCACCAGCTTGCGCGCGGCCTCGGCCGTGGCCCAGCGGCAGGAGAGGATTTCTCCCTCGGCCGGCTCGCCGACTTTCTCCAGGGGCTCCATCAGGAACCATTCGACGCTCTTGGAAACGGGCACGCCCTGCCGGGAAAATTGGTAGTGCACCTTGATGAGGGGCTTAATCGTCTTGCAGCGCCAGCCGGTTTCCTCCTCCACCTCGCGCAACGCGGCCTCCTGGGCCGACTCGCCCGCCTCAAGGTGCCCTTTTGGGAAGGTCCAGACTGTCTCGCCCTTGAGATTGGTCACCTGCACCAAGGCCATTTCGCCGCCCCGCAGGACTACGCCGCCGGCGGAAAATTCCTCGCGCATCAGCTGAGCCTCGGGAAGGGCCGCTCGCGCTCGAAGGCCGCGGCCGCGGCCAGAAGGCGCCCGTCTTGGAATTGATCTGCGATGATCTGCAGACCGATGGGCAAGCCCGAGCGCGTCAGCCCGCAGGGCACCGAAATGGAAGCGTTGCCGGCGAGGTTGGAAGGAATCGTGAAGACATCTGAGAGGTACATCGACAGCGGGTCCTTAGTTTTCTCGCCGAACTTAAAGGCGGGAGACGGCGCGGTGGGCGTGAGCAGCAAATCGACCGACGCGAACGCCTTCTCAAAGTCTTGCTTGATGAGGGTCCTGACGCGCTGGGCCTTGGCGTAGTAGGCGTCGTAATAGCCTGAGGACAAGGCATAGGTCCCCAGCATGATGCGCCGCTTGACCTCGGGGCCGAAGCCCTCGCCGCGTGAGCGTTCGTAGACTTCCTCCAGAGTCGCGGCTTCCGCAGCCCGTCGCCCATAGCGGATGCCGTCGAAACGCGCGAGGTTGGAGCTGGCCTCCGAGGGCGCGATGAGGTAGTAGGTGCTGATCGCGTACTGGCTGTGCGGCAGGGACACCTCGCTCGTCTTGGCGCCCAGCTTCTCGAAGACCGCGATCGCCTCGCGCACGGCTTTTTCAACCTCGGGATCGATGCCCTTGATGAAATATTCCTTGGGGATGCCCACGCGCAATCCGACAAAGCTCTTGGGCGCGGGTTCCAGGGCCTTGCCCGCATCGAACTCCGGCGAGGAGGTGGAATCAAGCGGATCGTGTCCGCCGATGACGGAGAGGGCCAGGGCCGCGTCGGCCGCGGTGCGCGTGATGGGGCCGATTTGATCCAAAGAAGAAGCGAAGGCGATGAGCCCGCGGCGCGAAACCGCGCCGTAAGTGGGCTTCAGGCCCACGGCGCCGCACAGGGCCGCCGGTTGGCGGATGGACCCGCCAGTGTCCGAGCCCAAGGCCAGAGGCGCAAAGCCTGCGGCCACGGCCGCGGCCGAGCCGCCCGAGGAGCCGCCCGGCACGCAGTCCTTGTTCCAGGGGTTGGCGGTCTTGAAGAACGCCGAGTTTTCGGTCGAGGAGCCCATGGCGAACTCGTCCAGGTTGGTCTTACCGATGAAGACCGCGTCGGCCTTGCGCAGCCGCGCGATCACATCGGCGTCGTAAGGAGCGACGTAGCCCTTCAAAATTTTCGAGGAGCAGGTGGTCTCCACCCCTTCGATGAGAATGTTGTCCTTGACCGCGACCGGGACGCCGCACAGGGCGCCCAGCTTCTCCCCGCGTTTTTTCTTGGCGTCGACCGCGCGCGCCTGGGCCAGGGCCTGCTCCTCGAGGACGGTCACGAAGGCGCGGATGCCCGCGTCCTTTTCCTTGATGCGGGCCAAGTGCTCGCGCGCGACGTCCTCGGCGGAAAACGCGCCACCCGAAACGCCCGCGGCGATGTCCGCAGCCGAAAGCCCGATGGTCGTCATCCCTCGATGACCTTCTTCACCTTGAAATAAGGGCCTTCGCGCTCGGGCGCGAGGGACAGGATTTTTTCGGCGCCAGGGAACGCAATCGCCCGATCTTCCCGCCAGGCGCTTGCGGCGCCCGAGACCGAGGCGGTGGGCTGCACGTCCGCCGTGTCCAGGCGCGAGAGTTCCGCGACTGAGTCCAAAATCTTGCCCATCTGCTCGCGGTAGAGGGCTTCCTCATCCGCGGAGAGCCGCAGGCGCGCCAGCTTGGCGATTTTTCGGACGTCTTCGAGGCCGAGGCTCATGGTTGGTTGGTTTAGGCGCGTCAATTATATCAAATCGCCGCGAAATCACGCCCACGCGCGCTTGGAGCGCCTGGGCCTTTAAGGCCCCAAAAACTGGGCCTTATTGCCCAGCTTTTTTGGGCCATTGGCTTCAGGCTTCCGGAATCTTCGCAAGATACAATGAGCGTATGAACGGAAGCAAGGATGACTTCCCCTTCGTCCTCCGCAAAGCCTTCAGCATCCTTATAAGCTTCCTCATCCTGGGAGTCGGCCCTCAGCTCGAAGGCTACCGTCTGGCCGCCCAGGAGTTCTCCGCAGCGGACGAGGCCCCGCAGGAACTTCCCACGGCCGCCGGGACGGGCGCCGTGCCCGCCATCCCGAGCTTGCCGACCCTGCCGGCGGATCTCTCCCCCGACGCCAATTTATCGGCCCTGCCGGCCCCCAACGCCGCCGATTTGCTCCGCTCGGAAACGCCGCGCACTGCGGCGGCCGCGGAAAAAGCCCCCGCGGAACCGCAAGCCGCGGTTCGGCTGGAAGAGGCTGCGGCTCTGCCCGCGTCTCCGGCGGCGCGCGACGCGCAAAGCCGGAAAGCCGGAACCGAGGGCGGCTCTCCATCGCAGACGCCGCGTCCCTTCGCTTACCTGCAGCACCTCAAGGAGGAAATGTCCCGGCGGCTCTCGAAACAACTCGCCTCTTCCTCACCCGCCGCTTCCGCCGAATCCTTGAGCCGGGACGCCAGACTTGATCTTCCCGCTGGTTCCGCCGATTCTCCCGTCCTGCCTGACGCGAGCCTGCGCCGCGCGGGGCTGTTACGCGCGGTCTTGAGCGCCGGCACCAGGAATGCCCAAGGCCAGCGCGTCAACCCGTTCGTCTTCCACATCGCGGGCCGGCCGGACGAGACGTTCTCCGCCCGCAGCGCCGGCCTGGAAGGCTTCACGTACTCCAAGCGGGAAATCGAGTCGGACCTCGGTCCCGCGTCCATCCTCCATCACCTGGACCAATATTTCGAGTATTTGGACGCGCTGCTTTCCCCCGCACGCGAAATTCCCGCCGCGGCCGCGCTGCAGGCCCGCACGGACGCCTTGCGCCAGGCGAAAATGAGCCCCACGCGCAAGAACTCCGCCCTCCAAGGGCTGCTCGAGGACGGCGTCAAGGCCCTGCAGACTGCGGCGCTCGAGTTCTGGCCCTCCGCCTGGATGCAAAAAAGCCGCATCTACGAGATTTTCCCCCGCGCCTTCAACCTTCAGTCTTGGCGCGCCTGGCGCGGCCGGTCGGAGGGCTCTTCAACCGGAAAGTTTTTCGCCGATTTTTCCGCAGAGGATTTGGCTGACCTTAAATCCCAAGGCTACGACTCGGTTTGGACCATGGGCATCTTCCCCATCGGCGAAAGAAACCGCATCGGGACCGCCGGCGGCTCGCCCTACTCCATCCAGGACAACGCCGCGGTCAACCCCGAGTTGGGGACAATGGAGGACTTCGAGGGCTTCGTCCGCCGCGCCCACGCCGCGGGCCTGAAGGTCGTGCTCGATTTCGTGCCCAACCATACCTCGATGGACTCTAGCCTCTTGGCCGAGCATCCGGAGTTCTTCATCCATCGCGAGGTCGAAGGGGATGCGCAGAAGCCGCCTGAAGGCTACTTCTCGTACTTCAGCCAGAAGCTCGGCCGCTGGATCTGGGTGAGCCACGGCGGCTACAACTCCTTCGGAGCCCGCGCCTATTGGAAGGACACCGCCCAGCTCGACTATTCCCGCCAAGACGCGCGCGACGCCATGTCGGCCATCGCGGCCCGCTGGATCGCCCGCGGCGTCGACGGCCTGCGCGTGGACATGGCCTACCAGCTTCTCAACGGCGCTTTCTCGAGCCTCTGGGGCGTGCAGACGCCGCCCAAGGAATTTTTGGCCCAGCTCATCGAGACGGGGCGGCGGCAAAACCCCTCCGCGGCCTACCTCGCGGAAGCCTACGCCTTTCGCGACGCTCTTTCTGCCGCGGGCTTCGACTCCATCTACAACAAGAACGACATGAATACGGGCGAGGGCCAGTACGGATGGTACGACGCGTGGATGAACGCCTCCGTGGGCGACATCCGGCAGGCCGTGCGCGAAGCCGCCTTCCTGACCTGGCAGAAGGGCGGCGCCACGGGCCTTGAGTTCATCGGCAACCATGATGAAGCCGCGCCCGAGCGCCAAGCCGCCATCGACAGGCGGCCCGTGAGCGGCCTGGGCCGGCTCTGGAAGGCCGCCGCGCTCATGACGCTGCTCTTGCCCGGCAACTTGCTCTTCTACGCCTCGCAGGAGATCGGCTACGACCATCCCGATCCTGGCGATTTTCCCAAGGCCGTTCCCTTCTCCGTTCCCGTCAGCGTGGATTGGTCCCAGTGGTCGGCCCAGCACCCAGAATACGCCCCGTTCTTCGAGTCGCTCTTCGCCCAGGCCAAGGACATCAAGAAGGAGTTGGGCTCACCCGTTCTAGAGCCCCTTGAGCCCGCGGATCAAAGCGCCGCCTGGGTCGGTTACCTGCTCAAGTCCGCCAACAACCCAGAGGCTCCGGTCTACGCCGTCCTGGCCAACCCAACCCAAGCCCCGCTTACGGCCGGCGCCCAAGTCCCCGGCTACGCCGCCGCGGCCGCCGCCGAACTAGCGCCCGGTGAAGGCGCGGTCCTGCGCTTGGCCAGGGCCGGAAAATCCGCGGGCCGCACACGGACGGACTCGGGCTTCGGAACCCCCGCCGCCATCCTTTTCGCCGCAGGCGCCGCGGCTCTGGTCGGAGCGGCCGCCCTGGCCGCCCCGTGGGTCATCGCGCACTACGCGCTTCTCTCCTCTATCTCGGGCTGGGCCGCCAATGTGACCTTTTTCTTCTTTCCCTGGGTGCAAATCGCCGCCAACCGCAAGAACCTGCGGCTTTTAAAAGAAGGCGGACAAGCGGCCGTCCAGGCCCGGCAGCGACTCTCGGGCGTGAGCGCTCTCTCCCAGATGACGCTCATCGCAGGCAATCTGCTTAATTTCCCAACCTTTCTGGCCAGCGGCAGCGCCGCGCTCATCGGCAACGCGCTCATCGGCGCCGCCGGCTCTGTTTACATCCTCGCGCAGCTGGCTTCGGGAAAAGTCTTCCCGCGTTGGAAATGGGGACTCGTCGTCCTTGGCTCCGCGGCCGCCGTCGCCGTAGCCTGGCCCATCATCGCCCACGCCTGGCTGGTGCAAGCCATGGGCATCGCGGCCACTGCGGTCTTCACGGGGTTCACGCTGCCCCAAATTCTCGCCAATCGTCGCGCCCTGAGAGAGATGAAGGACCCCACGGCCGCTCCGGAGGCGCGCCGCAAGGCCTTTGAAAGCCTGCAAGGCATCCGTCCGCTCTATCTTATCGTCGGCATGGTCGGCAACCTGTTCCTGGTCCCCATCTTCATGTCCGCGGGCCGCTGGTACAACGTGACCGGAAACGCCATCGGCATCCTGGGGCCGCTCCTCATCCTGGGCCCGCAGCTTGTCGCCGCGAAGCTCTACCCCAAGAACCGCTTCGCCGCCGTCGCCCTTTCCGCGGCCCTTTGGGCCGCCTTCTTCGTGGCTACCTCCGTCGCCGCCCACACGGGATTCTGGAGATAGCCGTGGCCGACGCCAAGCGGCCCAACCTCTCCCTCCTGGCACTCATCAACATGAGCGTCGGATTCTTCGGAATCCAACACGGCTTCGAAATCCAGTTCGCGCGCATGAGCTCCATCTACGAGAAGCTGGGCGCCAAGCCGGCCCAGATTCCGCTCCTCTGGCTGGCCGCGCCCGCGACCGGGCTCATCATCCAGCCCATCATCGGCTATTTGAGCGACAAGACCTGGATCGCGCCTCTGCGCATGCGCCGCCGCCCCTACTTCATGGCCGGCGCCGCCTTGGCCTCGATGGCCTTGTGCTTCATGCCGGACGCTTCCTCCCTCTGGATGGCGGCGGGGCTCCTGTGGATTTTGGACGCGTCATTGAACATCACCATGGAGCCCTTCCGCGCCTTGGTCGCGGACACGCAGAATTCGGACCAGCGTCCCACGGGCTACGCCCTGCAGAGCCTCATGATCGGCCTGGGCACCATCCTGGGCAACTACATCGCCTCCGTCGATCTGAACCAGGTTTTTCCCTTTCTCTCGCGCTTCGGCAAGGATGCGGCGCACCTCTCTTTCTACGCCTGCGCCGTCATCCTGTTCCTCTCGGTGGCCTACAGCGTCGCGACCACGCCGGAGTACCCGCCGGACGAACCCTTCGCGCGCGTCGGCCGCGAAGCGGAGGCCCTGTGGCCCGCGCTCAAGAGGTGGCTGGCCGAGACTGCGGACTGCTACATCCACATGCCGTCGGCCATGAAGCGCCTGGCCGTCATCCAGTTTTTCACTTGGATGGGGTTATTCTGCATGTGGATATACTACTCCATCGCCGTGGCCCAGGACGTCTTCGGCGCGGTCAATCCGCACACCGCGCTCTACGAACACGGCATCCGCTGGGCGGCGCGGACCATGATGGTCAAAGGCGTGGCGGCACCGGTCTTTGCCTTGTGCCTGCCGTTTCTTGTGCGCTACATTGGCCGGGCCTACACTCACGGCCTCTCGCTTTTACTCTGCGGCCTTGGGCTCTTCGCCATCCCCTGGATTCACAACCCGGAAATGCTCTACCTTCCCATGATCGCGGCCGGCATCGGCTGGGCTTCCATCGTCTCCATGCCCTACGTGATCCTCGTTGAGCAGCTGCCCGCCGAGCGCTACGGCATCTTCATGGGCATCTTCAACATGTTCATCGTGCTGCCGGAAATCCTGGTGTCTTTGGGTCTGGGCGGCGTGATGGAGACCTTCTTGCACAACAACGACGCGGCGGTGGTGGCTCTGGGCGGAGCGCTCATCCTCTTCGCCGCGGCCTTAACTCCGGGGCTGCGCCGCTTCGAGCCCGAGGCACAAGCCGCGCCGGCGCCCGCTCCCGCGGCTTAATCCCGCTTCGGCCGGCGGCCGGACTCGGCGGCTATCTCGGCCAGACGCCCGGAGAGCTCGGGGGTCAGCGCCCCGTCCTTCATGCGCCAGCGCCAGTTGCCCTCGGCTGTGCCGGGCAGGTTCATGCGCGCCTCGGAGCCCAAGCCCAGGACGTCTTGCAGGGGCACGACGGCCGTGTTCGCCTTGGATTCAAAGGCCAGCCGGATGAAATCCCAGTTCAGCTCCCGGCCGTCCGTGCCGACGTAGCCAAGCACCGCGGCGCGCTCTGTCTCGATTTCCGCGCGCGTGCGCGTGCTGCTCTTGCCGCCGTCGTCGCGGAACCAGCCCAGCGTGGTGTCGTTGTCGTGCGTGCCGGTATAGGCCACGCAGTTCTCGGGATAATTGTGCGGCCGGTAGGACTCCGCCTCCGGGTCGGTCCCAAAAGCCATCTGCATCACCCGGATGCCGGGAAAGCCCAGCCGCTCCCTCAGGTCCTTGACGCCCTGCGTCACCACGCCCAGGTCCTCGGCGATGAGCGCGAGCGGACCCAGGGCCTCCTGCGCGCGCAGGAACAAGTCTTCGTTGGGTCCCGGCACCCAGCGCCCGGTCTCGGCCGTGGGCGCGTCCGCCGGGATCTCCCAGTAGTTGTGAAAGCCGATAAAATGATCCAGACGCACGGCGTCGAAGCGCGCGAAGACGGATTTGAAGCGCGCGATCCACCACGCGTAGCCGCGCCGGCGCATTTCATCCCAGCGATAGAGCGGGTTGCCCCAGAGCTGGCCCGTGCGGCTGAAATAGTCCGGCGGCACGCCCGCGACCGCGGTCGGACGGCCTTCGGAGTCCAACTGAAAAAGATCCTGGTGGGCCCAGACTTCGGCGCTGTCGTGCGCGACGAAAATCGGGATATCTCCGATGAGCCCGATGCCCAAGGCGCGGGCTTTTTCGCGCAAGCTCTCCCACTGCCTGGAGAAATGGTGCTGCAAAAACACGTGAAAGCGGATTTCCCGCGCCAGCAAGCGGCGCGCCGACTCCAAGGCTGCGGCCTCGCGATGCCTCAGGGGCTTTTCCCAACTGGCCCAACTGGCGCCGCCGTGGGCCTCGCGCAGGGCGGCGAATAAGGCGTAGTCCTCGAGCCAAACGGCGTTCTCGGCGCGGAAAGACTCGAAGGCGCGCCGCGCCTCGGCGCTCGCCCTCCGCTCGGAAGCCTCGAAGGCCGCGTCAAAAAGCGGACGCTTGGCGCGCCAGGCTGACTCGAAATCGGCCCGCCCTTCGGAAAGCTGCGGCGGCTTCAAATCCGCGGAGGACAAATAGCCCGCCTCAACCAATGCCTCCAGACTGACCAGCAGGGGCTCGCCCGCGAAAACCGAGCGCGCGCTGTAGGGCGAGGACCCGGCTCCGACCGGGACCACGGGCAGCATCTGCCACCAGGACTGGCCGCAGCCCGCGAGCGTTTTAAGGAATTCATGCGCGGCCGGACCCAGATCGCCGGAACCCCACGGCCCGGGCAAGGACGTCGGGTGCAACAGGATGCCGGCGCTGCGTCGGGAGAGGCCGGCTTGAGGACTCATCTCAGCGCCGGCTCACGCCGGCTCTAAAGGCGCGTAGCGGACCAGCAGCTTGGCGGTGCGGCCGTTGTCAAAGCGCACGGTAAGCTTCAAGCCGTCGCCGGATCCGGATTTTTCCATCACCAGTCCCAGGCCAAAGTCCGGGTGGCGCACGCGCATACCGATGCGGGCCGAAGTGATGCGCCGCCTGGGAGCCTCCGCGGGAACCGCACAAACCGCCGGACCGGCGGGCACCGCTCCAGAAAACGCCGCGGCGGCTGAGGCGGCGGTCGTTTTTGGCGCCGGAGCCCCCCCCAAGAGGCCCGCCTCCAGCAAGAAGCGAGAGGGCAAATTGGCGTAGACGTGGCCGAAGAGGCGGCGCGTGGCGGCGTAGAGCATGAAGAGCCGCTCTTTGGCCCGAGTCATCCCCACGTAGCACAGCCGCCGTTCCTCCTCCAAGTCATCCTGGGCCAGGCTCTGCCCGATGGGGAAGAGCCCCTCCTCGAGCCCGGTTAAAAACACCACGGGAAATTCCAGTCCCTTGGCCAAGTGCACGGTCATCAAGGTGACGGCCGCCTCGTTGAAATCGGCGCGATCAAGATCGCTCTGCAGGGCCACGGCCTCCAGGTAGCGCGCCAGGGACGCGTCTTCACCCGCTGCCAGGGCTTTTTCCTGGTACTCCTGCACGGCGTTCAAGAGTTCCTGCAGGTTGCTCATCCGAGTCCGGGCCTCCGGATCCTTCTCGGCCTCGGTTTCGAGCCACTGCCAATATCCGGTGTCCGCCAGAATGCGCGTCATCGCCTGACCCACGGGCAAGGACGAAACGGCGGCGCGCAGCTTCTCCAGCGTCGAGACGACGGAGAAGGCCGCCTTGCGGGCGTGCCCGGTCAAATTGGGGATTTGTTCCGCGCGGCGCAGGGCCTCCCATAAGCTCAGCCCCTGTCCCTGCGCGTAGTTCCTGACCCGGTCCAGGCTGGTTTGGCCGAAGCCGCGGGGCGGTACGTTGATAATCCGCTCCAAGCTCGCAGAATCGCTCTCGTTAAGCATGAGGCGCGCGTAAGCCAAGGCGTCCTTAACTTCCTTGCGCTCGTAGAATCGCATGGCGCCTACGATCCGGTAGGCGATGCCGGCGCGCAAAAGCGCCTCTTCGAACGAGCGGCTCTGCGCGTTGGTCCGGTAAAAGACGGCGATATCGGAGGGCTTGCGCCCGCGAGTCAGCAGGCCCCGGATGGCGCCGACGGTCCAGCGCGCTTCCTCCGCCTCGTTAGGCAACTCCAGAACGCCGATGCTCTCGCCCGCGGCCGCCTCAGTCCAAAGGCTCTTGCTCTTGCGGCGCGCGTTATTGCGGATGACCAGGCCCGCGGCCTCGATGATCCTTGCGGTCGAACGGTAGTTCTGCTCCAGAGCCACCACCTTGGCGTCCTTAAAATCGCGCTCGAACTCGAGGATGTTGCGGATGTCCGCGCCTCGGAAGGAGTAGACGCTCTGATCGTCGTCGCCCACCACGCAAAGGTTGCGCCGTTTGGCCGCCAGGGCCTTGGTCAGCACGTACTGGGCGTGGTTGGTGTCCTGGTACTCGTCAACCAGCAAGTGCAGGAAATATTCCTGGTAATACTCGAGAACGGGCTGGTGCTCCTTCAAAAGCGCGCACGCCTTGAGCAGAAGGTCGCCGAAGTCGAGCGCGCCTGACTCGTCCAGCCGGCGCTGGTAGATTTCGTAGATGCGCGCGGCCGTCTGCCGAGCGAGGTCCGAGGAGGCCGCAGCGTAGATGGCGTAGGACTTTGCGTCGAGGAGATCGTCCTTAGCCCGCGAGATGAGGCTCAAGTACATCGAGGCCTTCGACGCCTGGTCGCCCAGGCCGATCTGCTTCATGGCCTCGGTGACCAGGCGTTTCTGATCCGACGAGTCGTAGATGGTAAAGTGCCGCGAGAGGCCCAAAAGCTGGTGGTGCTGGCGCAAAAGTCTCGCGGCGAAGGCGTGAAAGGTGTGCGCCCAGACCTGGGCGCCCGCACCGACAGAAAGTTCCTCAATGCGGCGGCGCATCTCCTCCGCAGCCTTGTTGGTGAAGGTCACGGCCAGGATACGCGACGCCGGCACGCCCTGCTCGATGAGCCGCGCGATGCGGTGGGTGATGACGCGGGTCTTGCCGGTGCCCGCTCCGGCCAGGATGAGCAGCGGCCCCTCCCCGTGCAGGACCGCTTCCTTCTGCCGGGGGTTCAGGTTATCCAGATTGATGGGCATTGGAGGTCAATTATACCAAAAGCCGCGGTTTGACACTCGCGCGCGCGAATTGATATCGTCTTTGCGCATGGCCAAGAAAGTCCTCGTCGTGGACGACGAGCCGGAGATGGTCAACCTCATTAAGTACACCCTCGAACAGGGCGGTTTCGAGGTCTTTTCCTGCGACAACGGCCGCGCGGCCATGGAGGAAATCGGCCGGGTCTCTCCCGATTTGCTGGTCCTAGACGTCATGCTCCCGGGCGTAGACGGCTACTCTCTACAGAACACCGTCTCCCAGGATGAGAAAACCAAGAACATCCCGGTCGTGGTCCTGACGGCCTTGGAGCCTTCCCGCGCCCTGTTCCAGAAGTTCCCCCAGGTCGCATGCTTCATGACCAAACCATTCAAGCCCGAGGAGCTCTTGGAAGCCGCCAACAGCGCCACCGGCCGCGCCGCCCAAGGCTAGCCTGCCGTGTCCGAATCCGGAGACGCCTACGACGCCATCGTCGTTGGAGCCGGCCCCGCCGGCACCTCGGCGGCCATCGTCATGGCCAAGGCAGGTTTGAAAGTCGCCCTTTTGGAGCGCGGCGAATATCCCGGAGCCAAGAATGTGCAGGGCGCGGTGCTCTACTCCCGAATGCTCCACGAGATCGTGCCCGATTTCTGGAAAGAGCAAGACGCTCCGGTCGAGCGCCCCGTGGTCGAGCAGAAGACCTGCATCACCACCCAGGACTCCTGGATCACCGTCGGCTACAAGTCGCTCAAGTTTTTGGAAGGCGTGCCCAACTGCTTCACCATCATCCGGGTCAAATTCGACCGCTGGTACGCACAGAAAGCCGAGGCCGCGGGCGCTGAGGTCTTTACGGGCGTGACCGTGCGCGACGTGGTCAAGAAGGACGGCAAAATCATCGGCATCAAGACCTCGGAGGGCGACGAACTGCTGGCCTCCGTGGTTCTGGCCTGTGACGGCGTCAACTCGCTTCTGGCCCAGAAGGCGGGCTTCCGCGGCGAACTGAAATCCTCCGAGGTCGCGTTGGGCGCCAAGGAAGTCATCGCGCTAGATCCCAAGGTCATCGAGGACCGCTTTGCCCTAAACCCCGGCGAAGGCGCCACCATGGAGCTCTTCGGCTCGGTCACGCTGGGCATGCTGGGATACGGCTTCATCTACACCAACAAGGAGAGCGTGTCCCTCGGCGTGGGTTGTAAACTCTCCGAGTACCAGAAAAAGGGCCTCCGCCCTTCCGACCACCTGGAAATTTTAAAGTCGCATCCGCTCATCAAGAAGCTCATTTCCGGCGGCAAGACTTTGGAGTACTCCGCGCACTTGATCCCCGAGGGCGGCATCCGCTCCATGCCGCCCTTGGCCTCGGACGGCTTCCTGGTGGCGGGAGACGCCGCGCAGATGACCAACCCCGCCTTCCGCGAAGGCTCGAACCTCGCCATGACTTCGGGCAAGCTCGCCGGCGAAACCGTCATCGAAGCCAAAGCCAAGGGCGATTTTTCCAAGACCTCGCTCTCCGCCTACGTGGACAAGTTGCAGAACAGTTACGTGCTCAAGGACATGGAAGAGACCATGTATTTGGAGGAAGCGGTCGAGAAGAGTCCGGGATTTTTGGAATTCTACCCCAAGCTCGCCTGCGACCTGGCGCACATGCGCTTTTCCGCCGACGGGCAACCCAAGAAGGATCACCTCAAAAAGGCCTTGGCCCTGGTCAAGAAGCGCGGATTTTTACGCATCGCGCGCGACCTCTGGCCCCTGCGCAAGGCCGCGGTATAAGCTGAGCCATGGCCGAATTCAAAGACGCGAAAATCGAGTTCACCGTCGAAGCGAAGCTGGGCACGCTCGAATGGAAGAAATCGCCCAACAGCCACATCACCCTGAAGGACGCCTCCGAGAAATCGCCCTGCGCGATGGAGTGCAAGACCAAGCCCTGCACGACCGTCTGCCCGGCCAAGGTTTACGAATGGCATGAGGACGGCAAGAAAGTCATCGTCAACTACGAGAACTGCATCGAGTGCGGCGCCTGCCGCATGCTTTGCCCCTTCGACAACATCGTCTGCGACTGGCCCGAAGGCGGCATGGGTGTCAAATACAAGCTGGGCTGACGCGCGCCCGGCCCACGACTAGCCGCTCCGCTAAAAAGTCTTTGCCCGCAATATTTTATTCACGAGCCTCCGCTATATTTTAGAGCGTGAAAGCCTCGCGGCTCGTTCTACCGCTGTGCCTATTCCTATCCCTATCCATTTTTCCGGCGCGCGCGGCCGACTTCTACGACATCGGGCCGGGCGCGCGGGCCCTGGGCATGGGCATGGCCTACACCGCCGTCGCGGACGATCCGTTCGGCATGTTCTTCAATCCGGCCGGCATGGCCAACACACCTTACACCCAAGCCGCAGGCGACTTCGGGCGCCTGGACTCGAAAGAAGGCCCCCTCACTCTGAACTCTTTCGCCTACGTCCGGCCGTTCGACCCCATCAACACCGCGACTGTCGGCCTGGGCTACTACGGCGAGCGCCAGGGCAACGGCGACGCCGCGGACAACGTGATTTTCAACTACAGCCAGCTCCTGCGCGCGCCCGCTGCGCTTTACCTATCCAGACCGCTCAAGGTCGGCGGCAACTTCAAGATTTTAAGCGTCTCGCCCGGACCAGGATCCAAGAGCCACATCGGCCTCGGCTTCGACGGCGGGGTCATGGCCGATTCCAACTACGGCTTGAAGGGCGGGCTCTCCGTCACAAATTTCGCCACCGGCGTGGGTTTGCCCTACCCCATCATAAGCCTCGGCGCGGCCTACACCTGGCGGCAGTGGCTGACCTTCGCGAGCGATCTGCGCATGCGCAGCGGCCTCCTGGAATTCGATCCGGGCGTGGAGGCATCTTTGGACCAAGGCCTCCTCAAGCTGCGCCTGGGCCGCGGCTTCGAGATGGACGGCGTGAACACACTGGCCTTCGGCTTCGGAGTCGACTTTTCGCCTTTGGTCATCGACGCGGCCATGACCGTTCCCTGGGACGGGACCAACAAGCCGGGCGGCGGCTACGAGGTGTCCGTCAATTACAAATTCGGTGCCCCGTCCTTTTCTGGCAACTTCGTGGGCCAGGCCGCGGCGGACGCCTCGAGCTTGACCAGCGACATCGCCCGCCTGACCCAGCAGAAAAAGGACCTGGAGAGCCAGGCGCAGGCGGCGGCCACCAACAACCAGATATTGGAAGGCGACGCGGACGTGCTGCAAAAGCGCATCGGAGAACTCAAGGACGAATACCGGCTGATGAGCCGAGAAAAAGACGTCATGAGCTACGAATTGGAACAGTCCAAGCTCCAAATCCAAATGCTCACGCCTAAACCGGCGCCGCCCGCGCCCAAGAAACGCGCCTCCGCGCCGCGCTGGCCCAAGACGCACGCGGTCCAGGAAGGCGACACCCTGCGCTCCCTGGCCCAGCGCTACTACGGCGATCCAGATCTATGGGAGGAAATCTACAGGGCCAACGAAAGCAAGTTCAATCAGGGCCTCCCGGTTCCCGGCGCCGTGCTGACCATTCCTGCGCCGCGGCAGGGAGAATAAGCCGTGGCCCCCCTGCTTAGCCTCCTATGCGCGGACGCCCAGGAGCGCTCGCGCCTCGCGCTTTTGGCTGGTGAGGCCGGCTACGGCGTGCGCTCCGCGGGCCGCCTGGAGGACGTTCTAGAACTTCTGGGCGGGCGGCGCCCGGACATCGTGCTCATCGCCGACGCCGAGAAAGACGACGCGGCGGCGCACGCGCGGGAAATCCTGCGCGTCTCCCCAACAATGCCCGTGGTCGTGGCCGCCGAGCGCCGGGACGCCTCCCGTGCCGTGGAGCTCATGCGCCTGGGCGTTTGTGAGGTCGTTCCCCCACCTTGGACGAGGGAAAGCCTCGAAGCGTGCCTGGACAAATCCGTCCGCTCCGCAGGAACCGCGATTTCGCTTCGGCCGCTCCCGAAGAGGCGCCGGGTTCCGGCCTACTTCCTCGCGCTCGCGGTTTTTTTGGCCCTGTGCTTCGGCGTCCTCTCCGAGCGCCACGCCGCGCAGGAGCGGGCGCGCAAAGCCGCGCGTGTTGACTCGTGGAGCGCGCCCTACCGCCATCCGGCGGGTCTCGACTTCGACGGCAAGAACCTTTGGGCGGCCGATTGGTTCGCCCAATCATTTTTCGTCCATGCCCTGCCCGATCTCAACATCGTCCGCACCGTCCACTACACCAACCAGACGCCGCTGGACATTCTTTTCGCCCAAGGCGCGTCCTGGCGGCTCTCCGCCTCCGGCGTCATCACGCGCGGCTTGGACGATCAGGATTTGACGCCCCTGCAGAAGTACCGCACGAATCCGGGCACCGTCTCTATGGCCTACGACGGCATCTACCTCTGGACGCTGGACAACAAACACGTGCTGCACAAACACATCCTGGACGTGGACCTGACCGAGATCGCGTCCTATCACTGCCCCGATCCCGACCCGACGGCGGTGGTCTACGACGGTAGGACCCTTTGGGTGCTGGACTCTTCCGACCGCGAGTTGGTGCGCCTTAATCTCAATCGGCCCGACGAAGCCGTGGGCTACATGCCCCTGCCCGAGTACGCCGACGGCCGCTACCGTCCCGCGGGCCTGGCCTGGGACGGCCGCAACTTCTGGACCATCGGCGAGAGAATTCCTCACGGCGCGGGCCCGGCGCGCATTTTTAAGCACCCCACGCTGAGGGTCGGCTCATGAGCGCCCGGCTGCCGCGGAAAATTCCGGCGGTGATCTCCTTTCCCCCCGAATCCGCCCGCCAGGACGCCTGGGGCTGGATGGAAGAGCTCTCCGTCTCGCGGGTCCGGCTCTTGACCCTTTGCGTTTTGCGTCAAGACGAGCGCCTTTTCCTTAATTTTTCCATCGGCGGCCGGCGACTGGGCCCCGCGCCGGCGCGAATCGCGCGCGCCGAAAAGGATGGCGACGGTTTTTTTCGCGCGGAAGCGGTTTTCACCGATGAAGTCTTCAAGCGCGAGCTTTCCAGCGCCATTCTGCGCGCGCTGGCCGCGGCAGCTTAAGTCTTTACGAAGGACGCGCGGGGGCCCCGTCCCAGGCCGCGCCTTGACACCCGCGCCCGGATGACGCACAATGGAGCCCGTGAGCGACGAGGACTTCATGCGCCAGGCGCTCGAGGAAGCGCGTCTGGGCTTGGCCGAGGGCGGCATTCCCATCGGCTCGGTGCTGGTCCAAGGCGGCGCCGTGATCGGGCGCGGGCACAACCGCCGCGTCCAAGAAGGAGATCCGACCGCCCACGCGGAAATCGACTGCCTGCGCCGCGCCGGGCGCCTGGGCTCCTACCGCGGCGCGACCCTTTACTCCACGCTGAGCCCCTGCTACCTCTGCTCGGGCGCCGCGGCGCAGTTCAACATTCCGCGCGTGGTGGCCGGAGAAGCACAGAATTTCGCGGGCGCACCCGAGTTCCTGCGCGGACGCGGCATCGAGATCCGAATCCTCAACGATCCCGAGTGCGTCGCGCTCATGCGTGAGTTCATCGCCAAAAACCCGAAGCTTTGGAACGAGGACATCGGGCGCTGACGTGCGCGCACGGCGTTGGGCGATCTTGGGCTGCGCGGCCGCAGCCCTTTTGTGCGGCTGCACACGCTATTTCTTCTATCCCGACAGCCATGTCTACGAGGAGCCGCAGCGGCTGGGCTTGGCCTTCGACACTCCGGTCTTCGAATCCCTCGACGGCACGAAACTTACCGGAATTTTTTTTCATTCGGCCGTAACACCGGCCTTGGGGACGGTGGTCCACTTCCACGGCAACGGAGGAAACATCACCTCCCAATGGGGGTTCTCCGCCTGGCTCGCCAAGGACGGCTTCAACGTCTTCATTCCGGACTACCGGGGCTTCGGCGCCTCGGAAGGACGCCCCACGGAGTCCGGCGCGGTTAAAGACGCGGTCGCGGCCCTGCGCTACGTGCGCTCGCGCCCAGACGTCGACGCGGACAAGCTTCTGGTCTTCGGACAAAGCCTGGGCGGCGCCGTGGCCGTGGCCGCGGTCGCGCTGTCTCCCCACGGCGTGCGCGCCCTGGCACTGGAGTCCCCTTTTTCATCCTGGCGCGCCATCGCGCGCGATAAGCTATCCCGCTTTTGGCTCACGCGCCTGCTGGCCTGGCCGTTGACTTGGCTCCTGGTTTCCGACCGCTATGATCCGCTCAAAATGGTCCGGCAGTTACCTCGAATTCCGGTGCTGGTGGTGCACGGGACTGCAGATAAGACCGTCCCTTATAAAGAAGGCTTGGCGCTCTACCGCGCGGCTCGCGAACCCAAGGAGATGTGGACCGTGGCGGGCGGCGATCACGTCCAGGCGTTTACGCTCTTCGGGCGAGAATACCGGCCGCGGCTGGTGCGCTTTTTCAAGAACGCCCTGAGCGCGCCTACTGGTAAATGATGACGCTGGGACGCGGCTTCAAAGCCAGCACCTGGGCCGGGGTCAGCATCGGCTTGTCGTTCTTGTAAAAGAGCTTGATGCCGGCGTATTCCACTGGACGATCGGCGATTTCCCGCCGATAGATGGCGGTTTTCAAACCAGGTGTGCCGAAGCCGTCCATGACCATCGCCACCTGCACCCGCGGATCAAGCCGGATGCGGTCGCGGCGGCGCAGCATCCCATCCGTGAAGCGATGCACCAAAAGAAGCTTTGGCGGAAGATGCCGCGCCCGCACGATGTCCGAGAGCTCGATGATGGCGACGTTGACGTCCTCGGCGTCGCTGCCGCCGATGCGGGTTCCCGGCCTGCCTCCCCGGGACATCTCGAATTCCGGATCCAACGCAAGCTCAACGTCGGGCCGCTCCAAGTAAGGACGCAAGTACTCAATCTGCGAGCGCACCGTGCTGTGCCCGGGCTGGATGTCTAGAACGAGGAGCCAGCCGCGGCGGCGCGCCCAGCGCAGGACTTCCTCGATGACGGGCCGGGGCGTGCGCAGGCAGTAGGAGCCCCCCTCAGGCTTGCCCGAGGCGACCACGGCGATGAGCTCCAAACCCGGCCGGATCCGGGCGCCGGGGTCGGCCCGCTGCCACATCCGGGCCGTGTCCGCCAATCGATTCATCATCTCCGTGGGAGGCAACTGGCCCAGGATGCCCATCTTCTTGGAGAGGGGGTTGCCGTAATAAGTGACGAGAAGGCTTCCCGGGAGAAGCGCTCGCGGCGGCCGGGGCTTGGCGCAGGACGACAAAAGACCCAGGCACGCAAGCGCCGCGATTCGTTTGGCTTTCATCCGGATCCATTTTACTTTTTGTCCGCACAAAAAACCGCGTCCATTTGTTACCATGTTCCGGCACTCCCAAAAGCCTTGGGCGGCTATTCGAGATGACAAACAAAAAGCGCTGGCTTCCGCGTCTCGCCTTGTCCCTCTTCGCGACGGCGGCAGTCCTGGTTCCCCTCCACTTGCTCAGATTCGGCGAGCCGCCGCAAAGCCGGGGCACTTACTGGATATTATCCCGGCGGCCCCTCTATCACGTTGAAACCGTGCGCGACGCGCTTTGGGCCGTGCCCAATCCATGGACGGTTGTGACAAGCTCGGACTACCCCAAAAGCTTTCCGGTTGCGAAGCCGGCCGGAACCCTCCGAATCTTCTGCATCGGACAATCCACAACGGAAGGCGCTCCGTTCCAACCCGAGGCCGGCTATCCGAAGTGGCTTGGGGAAATCCTCGCGGATGTCCTCCCGGGCAAAAAAATCGAGGTCATAAACGCCGGCGTCTCGGGATCGGACAGTTTCCGCGACCTTCCCATCGTCCAGGAAGTTCTGGGCTACCATCCCGATCTGCTCGTTCTCTATGAAGGGAACAACGAGGGCATTCAACCTCAGCTGCGGCTCATTCAGGAACGAATGGGCAATGGATTCGGCCGCTTCGTCTATTGGATAGGGGACTATTTCCCGCTGATCCGCCGGATTGCGGCGCGTTTGCATACCCATCGGCCCAACGCCGCCGTCCTCATGGCGCTCTATAAACGCAACGTCCGCGCAATGATCGAACTGGCCCGGACTCAGCACGTCCCCGTCGTTCTCCTGGGACAAGTGAACTGGGCAATCCTCGCTAACCCCATGGCGGCGTCCCCCCACAGCCAATTTCTCCGCTCACAGCAAGGACCGGGCGTCTCTTTCGTTGATGCCCGGCGAATCTTCCTACGCAAGCGCGCCTGCCCGAATGTCGTGCCCGATTGCCTTCTCGATTTCGCCCACCCCTCGCTGCACGGAGAATGGCTCCTAGCGCTGGCTCTGGCGCGCGGGATTTCAAAACGCGGCTGGCTCGCGCCTGCCGCGCGCTGGCGCTGGTCCAAGCTCAAGACCGAGGACGCATACCGCAAGGAATTAAAGCTCAGCAGGGACTTCTTGGCAAAGGCGTATATAAGTGAAGCGTGGTGCGTTCATTCCGACCCGGCCCACATCGCCAACATGTATTACGACGTGTCCGAAGCCGAGCGAATGGAAAAAGGAATCATTATTCAAACGGCTTCTGAGCAGCGCGGCTGGAGATTTCACCAAGCCATGATCCGCGCCGTCCAGGGTTATTATGAAAAAAATGATCCAGCGGCGGGCACCAAGTTCAAGAGCATCCTGAGTTACTACGGAGACCTGGCACCGTAGCCTTCGTTGCCGCATACAGTTGATCACCAGGCGCCGACATAGGTAAAATAAGAAGACAGGCCCAGTTGGCGCAGTGGTAGCGCGTTCCCTTGACATGGGAAAGGTCATAGGTTCAAATCCTATACTGGGCACCATTTTACAGCGGCGTCCGCTCCGTTTTTTTGCGGGCGATGGCCCCTCAGGTCCGGCAAGCCCGCCCCGATATGCGCATTACGGCCAGACTCATCGCCGCCCTCGCCATCGCCGCGACTCTCGTCGCGGCGGGCTCCACGTTTTTCCAGGCGCGCCAGGAACGACGCGGTCTTCTGGACGATCTCAACCGCCGTGGCGAGATTCTCTCCCAAACCTTCGGCGACCTGGTGCAGTCGGCTCTTGAGTCCGGCAGCCAGCGCCGGCTTGAGAACGTCGTCAAAAAATACGGCAGCCACGGACGCCTCAACGGCATCGCCGTCTTCAACGCGGAAGACAAGCCCCTGGCTTTCACGCCCGCGCTTTCCGGAGAAACTGCGGCCCTGGCTCGACCGGTGCGGCGGGCCCTGGCCCAGCAGAGTCCCGCGGACGCCGTTTTGAAATCCCCAGAAGGGGACTTCCACGTTTACGTGATGCCTCTGGCGCCCAGCCGCGGGGTGGTGGGGGCGCTGGCCGTGGTGCACGACGCGTCCTACATCCAAGTCCGCATTGATGAGCTGTGGAAGAACAACTTCCTGCGCCTGCTCATCGAGGTCTTCATCATTTCCCTGGTGACTCTTTGGATTGTGCGCTGGAACATCATGAGCCCACTCGACGATCTCACCGACTGGATGCGCAAAACGCGCGCGGGCGAGCCCGCAGCGGCCCCGCCCTTGCCTAAGGGTCTGCAGCCTCTGGCCGCCGAGGCATCCTTCCTGGCGGAGAGCTTGGCCGAGGCGCGCGCCGTGGCGGAGGAGGAGGCGCACCTGCGTAACAAGGCCGCCTCGCTCTGGACCGCCGAACGCCTCAAGGAGCACGTCAAGACCACCTTGGAAGGCCGGCCCATTTTCGTCGTAGCCAACCGCGAGCCCTACATGCATGCGCGCAAAGGCGGAAAAGTCGAGGTCCTCACTCCGGCCAGCGGCCTGGTCACCGGCATCGAGCCCATTTTGCTGGCTTGCGGCGGCGTCTGGGTGGCACACGGCGCGGGGGATGCGGACCAGGCAAGCGCCGACGCCCACGGGCGCATCGCGGTGCCTCCAGATTCGCCACAATACACCCTACGCCGGGTGTGGCTTACCAAAGAGGAAGAGGAAGGCTACTACTACGGATTCGCCAACGAGGGGCTTTGGCCCTTATGCCACATCGCCTACACTCGCCCGCAGTTCAAAGCTTCGGACTGGAACTACTACCAAGTCGCCAACCAGAAGTTTGCCGACGCCCTCATCGAGGAGATGGCCGGAGTGCGCGAGCCCTGCGTGCTCATCCAGGACTACCACTTCGCCCTGCTGCCCAAGCTCATCAAGAAGAAACGCCCGGACGCACGCGTGGCCCTGTTCTGGCACATCCCTTGGCCGAACCCCGAGGCCTTCGCCGTCTGCCCATGGCAGCGGGAAATCCTCGAAGGCATGATCGCGGCGGACATCGTGGGCTTCCACATCCAGTTCCACTGCAACAATTTCCTGGAGACCCTCGATCGGACCATGGAGTGCCGCATCGACTGGGAGCGCTTCGCGGTGCGCCGCGGCGGGCACTCGGCGAGCGTGCGCCCCTACCCCATTAGCGTGGCCTTTCCCAATCCAGTCGCGGCCAAGCCCAACCCCCGCGCAGCAGAGCTTTTACGCCGCGCGGGGCTGAAAGCCGAGTTCATGGGCGTCGGCATCGACCGCATCGACTACACCAAGGGACTTTTAGAGCGCTTCGCGGGCATCGAACGTTTCCTGGAAAAATATCCCAAATACCGCGGACGCTTCACCTTCGTCCAGATCGCCGCACCAAGCCGAACCCGCATCAAGCGATACCGAGATCTTCAGGAGGAGCTCGAGTCCGAGGCCAAGCGCATCAACGCGAAATTCGCGGCCAAGGACTACGCGGCCATCGTGCTCATGGCCAGCCACCACAACCACGCGGACATCGAGCCCTACTACAAGGCCGCCAATTTGTGCATGGTGACCTCGCTGCACGACGGCATGAACTTGGTTGCCAAGGAATTCATCGCCTCTCGAGACGAGGAAAACGGCGTCCTTATTTTAAGCCGCTTCACCGGGGCCTCGCGGGAACTCCGTGACGCGCTCATCATCAATCCCTACGATTTCGAGCAGACCGCAGACGCCATCGCTCAGGCCATCGAGATGACTTCGGAAGAGCAGACATCACGCATGGTGGCCATGCGGGCCATGGTGCGGGAGAACAACGTCTACGCGTGGGCCGCCAGACTCATCGACGGGCTGGCGCAGATTCGCCTGAGCCCCAGCCAGGAATTCAAGGCCTGAGGGCCAATAACTCCAAAAACGCCCGCACCTGCCGGTAGTCTTTGAGAAAGAACTTCGCGTAGGACGGCCCGTTCCGAGCAACGCGCACCGTCAGCGCACGGCCGCGCAAGGTTCTGAAGCCCTCCTCGTCCGTGCGGTCGTCGCCCACGAAAATCAGCTTCTCGCAGCCCGTCAACCTGCCGATCCGGAGCAAGGCATCGCCCTTGCTCCAAACCAAGCGGGGGACGATCTCCCAAACCTTTTTGCCGGGCATGAGCCGGAAGTCTCCGCGCAGCCTGCGGTAATTCTTCAGGACGATCTTATGCGCCAGAGGCACCAAAATAGGCGAGACGCCGCGGTAGTGCACGCTCAGGCTGCCGCCCTTGTCCTCCACTAAAAACTCGCCGGCGCCGCCTTTCAAGTCCTCCCGCAGCGCGCAGCCCAGCGCCGCGAGCTTGGCGCGCGAGCGCCTGAGCGCTGCGTGCGTCCAGCGGATGCCGGGGCCGTCGATCTCCAACCCATGGTTGCCGCAGTAAAAAACCCCGGGCACGCCGATGCGGGCCTTAATGTCCTTGGCGCTGCGTCCGCTGACTATGGCGATGCGGATTTTTCGCCTCCGGGCCAGGGATGAAAGTATCTTCATCGTGTCCGCCGGCATGGCTGCGTGGTCCGGATGCGCGGTGATGGGCGCCAGGGTTCCATCGAAGTCCAACCCCAGAAGGATATTGTTGGAGAGAACGCCGTCCGACTTTAGGTGGGCTTTAAGCTTTGGCCAGCCGCTCATCGAGAACGGATTATTTTACAAAAATCGCGGGCTGGCGGAAACTCCACCATCAGGACGGAGCCGTCCGTGTAAAACGGAAACCCGTCGCTGTCCTTGCCGCGGCGCGGCACGTTTGGAGACGGCACTAGACTTAAGCGCAGCCGCGCGCCGGAAAGCGCCAGACCGCGCGCCAAAAAGGCGCGCTCCGCGTCAATGTTCGGATCGACCCTATGAGTAGCCTTCGTCCAATCGATGGAAACGTCCAAGTTTCCGCCGCCGGACCAAATCTCACGACCCAAAGCGTCCCTGCGGCCCATATCCCAAAGCCGAAAATGATGGCGCTTGTAGAACATCCGGACCACCATCACCCAATTAAAGACTTCCGGACGTCCACGCACGTAGAAGGTCTTGAAGGGCGGAAAGTCGATGCGAGGAATCTGCCGGTTCATCAACTGATCCAGGCTCTCGCTGAACGAAGCGTAAATCGAGACCGGAGCCTCGCTCCAGCCAGCCGCGGTCAAGGCCCCCCGAATCTGCGCCGCGCTCCCTAAAAAAACCAAGTTCAGAGGGACCGAAGGCCGTCCGTCCCGGGACTTGGCTCGCCCGGGCAATGAGGATGCCAGGCCGAGCTTTTGCGCGGACGAAAGCCCGCGAAAAGACTTCTTGCCAAAGGCGCGCAGCGGCCGCTCCCTAATTCGGCCCTCAAGCGTGGAAAAAGCGCGGGGGAGCCCGGATCCGCCCTGCGCGCGGACCGCGACGGGCAGTACGCAAAGCGCCGCAGCCGTCCACGCGCTCCGCACTAAGCCTCCCGCGCGTTCGGATCGGCCGGAAAAATGTCCGTGCATCGCGGCTATTGTAGTCGATCGGACGCGCCGGCCGCCTGGGCCGTTGGGGTCCCGGGCCAGGACCGTTGGGCCCCGGGCCGGTGCATTAAGGAAAGCGGGTTTTATAAAATACGGGCATTAATGGCTTCCAAGCGCACGGCTTCCCGCGCCCTTTCCGCGCTCGCCGCCCTGGCCTTGGCCTCCGCCGCGGCCCTGGCGGTCCTAGCCTTCTGGGCCGAGCGCCGCATCTCGGAATTCAAATCTGGAACGATGGACGCCGGGCGGGTCACGGTCATCTATTCGGCGCCGTTCATCATTGACGCCAACACCGCCGAGCCCCCCGAACGCCTCCTTGAGCGGCTCTCGCGCCTGGACTATCGGCAAGCCCGAAGATCCCCTCCGTCCACCGGCACCTACGCGTGGAAGCCCCCGGTCTTGACGGTCGGCTTGCGCGGCTTTTTGTCCCCCGGCTACGCGCAAAAGCCGGGCGTCTTCACCTTGACTTGGAAGCCGCGCGGGGGGCAGGACCGGGCCGGAGGCTGGGGTATCCAAGACGCGGCGGGATTGGGCGTCGCGGACGTGGGCATCGAGCCCGAAGTCATCGCCGAATTCTCCGGCGGATGCCGCATCGCCCGCACGATTCTGCCGCCCGGAAAAATTTCGCCAGCGCTCGAGGCCGCGTTGGTTTCGGCAGAGGATCGCCGCTTCTATTCTCACGGCGCCCTCGACATGCGCGGCATCGCGCGCGCGCTGTGGTTCGATCTCCGTCATCCGGGAAAGCTCGAGGGCGGAAGCACTATCACCCAGCAGCTGGCCAAGAATCTTTTCCTGACTCCGCGCCGCACCCTTTGGCGAAAAGCTTTGGAGGCCGCCCTCTCCCTTTATCTGACCGAGCGCTTCACCAAGGAGCAAATTCTCGCGCTCTATCTGAACCACGTCTACATGGGCCAAGACGGCCCGTCCTCGGTACTGGGCGCACAGGCCGCGGCCCGGTTCTACTTCGGCAGGGATCAAAGCCGGCTCACGCTCGGCCAATGCGCGTTGCTGGCGGGCCTGGTGCGCTCCCCCTACCTGTATAACCCGTATCGATACCCGCAGGCGGCCCTGCGCCGGCGGGACGAGGTCCTAAACCAAATGCGCGCCCAGGGCCGCATCACGCTCTACGAGCTTAGCGCCGCGCTCAAGGAGCCCTTGGGCCTGCGCGCGGAAAGTCCGGCGCAAATGCGCGGCCTTGCCGATGACTATTTCGCGGCCGAAGTGCTCAAGGAACTCTCCGCGCGCTACGGCGACGACGAGGTTTTTCATCGCGGGCTCGTCGTTCACACGACCATGGATCCTCTCCTGCAGAAGGCCGCGCAGGCCGCCGTGTCCGAAAAAGCCCGCCCGCAGGGTGCGCTCATCGCCTTCGATCCGCAGACGGGCGCGGTGCTGGCGCTTTGCGGCGGGCGCGACTTCGAGCGAAGCCAGTTCAACCGTGCGACGCAGGCCCTGCGCCAGACGGGCAGCGCCTTCAAGCCTTTTCTCTACGGCGCCGCGCTCCGGATGGGATTCACGCCGGCCACCCGTCTTAAGGACGAACCTCAAGTCTTTTCGCGCGGCCGCGGGCGCGGCTGGTGGCGGCCCAAAAATTCCGAGAACCGCTACTACGGCGACGTCAGCCTGCGCAAGGCCCTGGCTTTTTCCCTCAACGCCGCGAGCCTCGACTTGGCCCAGAAAGTCGGCGCGGAAACGGCCATCGCCTTCGCGCGCCGGATGGGCTTGGAGACGCCCATTCCCGATAACCTCGCCGTCATGATCGGCGCTTCGGACACGACCTTGGAAGATTTGACCGCAGCTTATGCTCCGTTCGCCAACGGCGGCTACCGCATCTCGCCTTTTCTCATCACGCAGGTTCGCGACGCACGGCAGCGGATATTGGAGACCGATGCACCCAAGCGCACGAAAGTCATCAGCCCGGCCCTGGCCTACGTGATGACCTCCCTGCTCGAAAGCGTGCTCCAGATAGGCACGGCGCATAACGCCAAAGCCTTGGGCTGGACGCGGCCCTCAGCCGGGAAGACCGGCACCACCAACGGCGGCGCGGACGCTTGGTTCATCGGCTATACGCCGCAGCTCCTGGCCGGCGTCTGGGTCGGCTCGGATAAGCCGCGGGCGCTGGGCCTCTACGGTTCATCGGCCGCCCTCCCGGTCTGGGTCGCCTTCATGAAGGACGCGTCCCTGGATTTCGCCCCGCTCGGCTTTGAGAAGCCGCCGGGCGTCGTGACCGCGGCCATCGATCCGAAAACCGGGCTTTTGGCGCGCTGGGGGACGTCGCCGCAGCGCGGCGAAGTGTTTTTGGCCGGAACCGCGCCCACGCACTACGATCCGGTCCGCGCCGGCGGCCTCAAAGGTTGGTTCGAGAGAATCTTCGACCGCTGAAAGTCCGCGCGCCCGGTTTGGCATTTCCCGTCGGATTTTCTATGATCGGCTCATGTCTGCGGCCGTTTTCCAATTGAAGCGTACCGCCCTTTATTCCCGGCACCAAGCCTTGGGCGCGCGGCTGGTGGATTTCCACGGCTGGGAACTGCCGCTCCAGTACGCGGGCATTTTAAAGGAGCACGAAGCGGTCCGGGCGCGCGCCGGGATTTTCGACGTCTCGCACATGGGCCAGTTCGAGATTTCCGGTCCGGGAGCGCTTGGCTTCCTGCAAAAGACCAACACCAACGACATGGCGAAGCTCGCGCCCGGCCAGGCCCTCTACTCCCACCTGCCCAACGAGAAGGGCGGGGTGGTCGACGACGTCATCATTTCCTGCCTTGCGCCGGGACGCTACTTCATGGTGGTCAACGCCGCCACACGCGAAAAGGATCTCGCCTGGCTCTCGGCGCGGATCCCAGAATTTGACGCCCGCCTCACCGACAAAAGCGATTTCTACTCCATGATCGCGTTGCAGGGGCCGGACGCGGCGAAAATCGCCGCCGCAGACTATCCCCAGGCCGCCTCGTTGCCGCGCTTCGGCGCCATCGAGGCGGAAATTTTTGGCGCGCTCGGACTCGTCACCCGCACGGGCTACACCGGCGAGGACGGCTTCGAATTCATCGTGCCCCACGCCGTCGCGGAGAAGCTGTGGGATCGTTTTTTAGGCCTGGGCGCCGCGCCCTGCGGCCTGGGCGCGCGCGACACCCTGCGCCTGGAGGCGGGACTTTTGCTCTACGGCCAGGACATCGACGACGAGCACACCAGCGTGGAGGCCGGCTACGGCTGGGTGGTCAAGCCGAGCAAGGGAGACTTTTTGGGCCGCGCCGTGCTGGAGCGGCATATGAAAGAGGGCGTCTCCCGGCGCCTGCGCGGCGTCAAGCTTCTGGGAGGCGGCGTGCCGCGGCCCGGCTGCGAGGTGTTCCTGGAAGATCGCGCGATCGGGGTGTTCACCAGCGCCACCTACTCTCCCAGCCTGCGCGCGGGACTGGGCACGGCCTACCTCGTCCCTGCCGATTTGTCCGCGGGAACCCGCGTGAGCGTCGCCGTGCATGGACGCCGCATCCCGGCCGAAATCGTTCCGACGCCTTTCTACCGCCGCCAAGGAGCCAAGAATGCCAAAGCCTGAGTCCTGCCGCTTCGCACAGACCCACGAGTGGATTTCACCCGAGAACGGCACCGCCGTGGTCGGGCTCTCCGATCATGCGCAGAAGGAGATCACCGACGTGGTTTTTGTGGACCCGCCCAAGCCCGGGCGCAAGTTGAAGCGCGGCGAAAGCTGCGGCGTAGTGGAATCCGTCAAGGCAGCCTTCGACATCTACGCGCCGGTCTCGGGCGAGGTCGTCGCTGCCAACGAGGCCCTCACCGCGGACCCGGGGCTCATCAATAAGGACCCGCACGGCGAGGGCTGGATTTTCAAGATAAAGCCGGACAGCGCGGCCGAGATGGACGCGCTCATGGATTATCCTCATTATCTCGAACACCTGAAGTCCACCGCGGCTCATGGCGATCACTGAGCCCGCCGCCCGGCCGGCCGCCGCGCCTGCCGTTTCCGATAGGGACGATTTCGCCTCGCGCCACATCGGCCCGCGCGAGGCCGAGCTCAAAGAGATGCTCCGCACGACGGGCTTCGCCTCATTGGGCGAGCTCTGCCAAGCGGCCATCGCTCCGGAACTGCGCGCCAAGCAGCCTCTCGATCTGCCTCCCGCGCTCTCCGAGGCGGACGCGGGCAGGCGTCTGGCCCGCCTCGCCGACAAAAACCAGATTTTCCGATCCTTCATCGGCGTGGGCTACTCGGGCTGCCTCACGCCCACCGTCATCCGCCGCAACGTGCTTGAGAACCCCGGCTGGTACACGGCCTACACCCCCTACCAAGCCGAAATCGCGCAAGGCCGGCTGGAAGCCTTGATCAATTTCCAAACCCTCGTCATCGAGCTCACCGGCCTTCCCGTGGCCAACGCGTCCCTTTTGGACGAGGCCACGGCCGCGGCTGAGGCCATGCATGTCTGCCAGGCCGCCTCGCCCAACAAGACCCCGCTGTTCTTCGTTTCGGACGCCTGCCACCCCCAGACTATCTCCGTGGTCCGCACGCGCGCCAAGGCCTTGGGCATCACCGCCGAGGTCGCCCCCGCCGCGCGCTTTGATTTTGATCGCAAGCCCTTCGGCGTGCTGCTGCAGTACCCCCAGACCGATGGAACTGTCGCGGATCCGGCCGAGGTCTGCCGGCGCGCGAAAGAAGCCGGCGCGCTCTGCGTCGTGTCGGCCGATCCTCTGGCCCTGGTCCTGCTCAAATCCCCGGGCGACTTGGGCGCGGACATCGCGGTGGGGAGCCTCCAGCGCTTCGGCGTGCCCCTGGGTGCGGGCGGCCCGCACGCCGCCTACTTCGCCACGCGCGAGGCCTACAAACGCCTGATGCCCGGCCGCGTGGTCGGCGCGTCCAAGGACGCGGCGGGCAAAACCGCCTACCGCCTGGCCCTGCAGACCCGCGAGCAGCACATTCGCCGGGAAAAAGCCACCAGCAACATCTGCACCGCCCAGGTGCTTCTGGCCGTCATCTCGAGCTTCTACGCCGCCTACCACGGACCCGATGGGCTCACGCGCATCGCCCGCAAGGCTCACGGCCTGGCCGGCGCGCTGGCCGATGGGCTCGAACGCCTGGGCTACGCCCTGCGCGGCAAAGCCTTTTTCGACACCGTCTGCGTCGAGGTTCTGCCCGCCCAGTCCCGCAAGATCCTCGCCGAGGCCCAGGCCCGCCGGATGAACTTGCGCGTCATGAAGGACGCCCTGGCGATTTCCCTAGACGAGACCCATTCGATGGAGGATGTGGCCGAGCTTCTGGCGATTTTCGCCGCGGGCAAAGGCGTGGATGCACCCAAGCCCGATGCGTCCGGCGCCGCCTCGCGCATTCCGGAAACTCTTCTGCGGACCGCGCCGATTCTGCGCCAGGCGGTCTTCAACCAGTACCACAGCGAGACCGAGATGCTGCGCTACATCAAGCGCTTAGAGGCGCGCGATCTATCCCTCACGACGTCCATGATTCCGCTGGGGTCCTGCACCATGAAGTTGAACGCCGCCTCGGAGATGCTTCCCGTCACTTGGCCGGGATTCGCGGACATCCATCCCTACGCCCCGTCCGAGCAGGCCGAAGGCTACCAGTATCTCTTGAACGACTTGGGGACTTGGCTGTGCGAAATCACGGGATTTTCGGCCGTGAGCTTCCAGCCCAACGCCGGCTCGCAAGGCGAATACGCCGGGCTTCTGGCCGTCCGCGCCTACCAAGAAAGCCGCGGCCAGGGCCAGCGAGACATCTGCCTTATTCCGGCCTCGGCCCACGGCACCAACCCCGCGTCGGCCGCGATGGCGGGACTTGAGGTCGTCACCGTGGCCACGACGCCATCGGGCGACATCGACTTGAACGATCTCAAGTCCAAAGTCGTGGAGCACTCGCGGCGGCTCTGCGCCCTGATGGTCACCTACCCCTCGACTCACGGCGTGTTCGAAGAGGGCATCAAGGACGCCTGCCTGGCCGTGCACGCCGCGGGAGGCCAGGTCTACTTGGACGGCGCCAACATGAACGCCATGGTGGGCCTGTGCCGCCCGGCCGAACTGGGAGCGGACGTCTGCCACCTCAATTTGCACAAAACCTTCTGCATCCCGCACGGAGGAGGCGGGCCCGGCATGGGGCCCATCGCAGCGGCCAAGCACCTGGCCCCGTTCCTGCCGGGCAATCCGCTGGGCCAGGATCCGCGCGCCGGCAGCGCGGGCGCCCCTTCGGGCGGTCCGGTGGCCGCCGCGCCATGGGGCTCGGCCATGATTTTGCCCATTCCCTGGGCCTACATCGCCCAGATGGGCGCTGAAGGATTGACGCGCGCCTCGCAAGCCGCCATCTTGAACGCCAACTACGTTGCCAAAAAACTCGGGGGCTCCTACCCCGTCTTGTTCCGCGGTCGCCACGGGCTGGTTGCGCACGAGTGCATCCTGGATCTGCGCCGCTTCAAGGAAACGGCCGACGTTCAGGTCGAGGACGTCGCCAAGCGGCTGATGGACTACGGCTTTCATGCACCCACGATCTCCTGGCCGGTGCCCGGCACCATGATGATCGAACCCACCGAAAGCGAATCCAAGGCCGAGCTGGACCGATTCTGCGAAGCCATGCTCCTTATCCGCGAAGAAATCCGCGCCGTCGAGGAAGGCCGCCTGGGGAAAACCGACAATCCACTTAAGAACGCCCCCCACACCGCCCAGGCCGCAACGGCCTCCGAATGGACCCACCCCTACTCTCGCGAGCAGGCGGCCTATCCCGCGCCGTGGCTCAAGGAGCACAAGTTCTGGCCGGCCGTGGCCCGCATCGACAACGCCTATGGCGACCGTAATTTCGTCTGCTCCTGCTCTTAGCCCGGCTCCGACGGGGCCCGTCATGGACGGGCCCGGGCAGATGGGCCTGGACGAGGCCGTGCTTGACTTGTCCGCGCCCGAGGACGTCGTCCTGCGCTTCTATCGCTGGGACGGCCCGGCGATCACGTTCGGCTACGGGCAAAAGCGCGCGCACGCGGTGCAGCTGGCCGCGGCGCGGGGGTTTCTGCCTCGGCCGCCGGTGCGCCGGCCGACCGGCGGCGGCGTGGTCTTCCACGACGGGGACGTGACTTTTTCCTTGATCTTCCCGTGGGATCGACTCTCTTCTCCCATGCTCGTCTACCAAAGCCTGCATGCGGCCCTGGGCCGCGCGCTCGGCCGCATGGGCGGCCCGGCCGAACTCTGGGCCGGAGAAGGCCCCGAGTTTCCGCTCCAAACGGCGTGCTTCGCCGCGCCCTCTGCCGCCGATCTCGTCGATGGCGCGGGCCGCAAGATCCTGGGCGGCGCCCTGCGTAAGAAGCGCGGCCGGGGGCTCTATCAGGGCTCCCTGCGCCAGGAATTTTTCTCCGCCCCCAGACAGGAGATCGAAAGACTCGTCGCCGAGGCCCTGCGCCCGCTCTGGAGCCGGGAGCCCGAGAGCGTCCTTGCTTCCGACTGGATTTGGGCCGGGCGG
The DNA here is from genome assembly GCA_027451985.1 of Elusimicrobiota bacterium. GTDB lineage: Bacteria > Elusimicrobiota > Elusimicrobia > UBA1565 > UBA9628 > JAGWJU01. The sequence goes on along the minus strand of DAIDHS010000013.1, from coordinate 7,250 downwards.
AGCCTGGCCGAAAAATACCGGAGCGAATCCTGGAACGCCAAGAGGTAAGCCCGGCCGCTCTGGGCCTTGTCCTCGTCCTCGCCTTCGTCGTCTTCGCCTACGTCCCCTTCATGGGTAAGGCCTACACCATGGACGAGCCCTTGTTCCTGGCGCCGGCGCTGCACATCCTCAAGGATCCACTCCACCCGCTGGCCTTCTCTTTCAACTGGTACGGGCAGACCGTGCCCATGTCGTCGATCAACAACACCCCGCCGCTCTTCCTTTATCTCTTGGCCCTGGCCTGGAAATGCACCGGTGGGCGGCCCTTCGCCATGCGGCTTTTCTTCCTGCCGCTTGATCTTTTGGCGGCGGTCTCGCTGTTCCTGCTGGCCAGCCGCTTCCTGAAAAAGCCGCTCGTGCCGACCCTCGTAGCCCTGGCCACCCCGGGATTCCTCGTGGGCTTGAACCTCCTTTATCCCGACAAGGCCGCCGCAGCCTTCGGCTTTTTCGGCCTCTACGCCTGGGTCCGCGGCATTGACGAGGACAAATCCGGCTGGACCTACGCGGCCCTGGGCGCGCTGGCCATGGCGCTCCTCTCCAAATACCTCGCCGTGGTGTTCCTCGTCCCCGCGGCTGCCTATGCCGCCGCGCGGCGCAAGCCTGTCGCAAAAATGATGCTGCCGGCCGCGGCGCTCGCTCCCGTAGGGCTCTATTTGGCGGTCAATCTACTCCACGGAGGCGCTGCCTTTTCCTCGGCGTGGCGCACGACCGCGCAAAGCTTGGGCGCGGCTTCCTGGGCCAGGCGCTGGCGCGCGGTCTTGGCCGGCGTCGGCGGCTGCTGCGCGGCCGCAGCCTTGTGGCCTTTTTTCGCCGGCCGCCCGCGCTGGAAACCCGCAGCCGCGGCTCTGGCGGCGGCGTTTTTGCTTTTCCTCCCGCTCTGGGATGCGGGCGGACCTGCGCCGGACCTTCTCGCCCGCATGATGGGAATCGCCATGGCTTTTGCCGCGCTCTATGGCTTGGCCCGGATCCTGGAAAGACGGACACGGAGCTCCGAGGATATTCTGTGGCTCTCGTGGGCCGGCGCCGTCCTGCTCATGGAGGCGTTCGCCTACTGGTCGGTGATGGCGCGGGTCACGGCGCTCCTGGTGCCTCCCCTGATTTTTGCCTGGGCCGGAATGCTCGAGCGCACGCTGGAGCAAAAGCCGCGGGCCGCCCTTTACGCCTTGAGCCTCGCGGCTACGCTGGCCTTGAGCTTGAGCCTGGCCTGGGTGGACAGCTGCTACGCCGACGCCCAGGCGCAGGCGGCCCGGGTGGCCGCCGCTCTGCCCGCCAAGGGCGGGCGCTTGTGGACGACGTCCCACTGGGGCCTGCAGTACTACGTGGAGAGAGAAGGCGGGCGCGAACTCGACGCTCTACGCGGCGGCTGGAGCCAAGTTCGCCCGGGCGACGCCGTAGTCTGGAGCCGGGTCAACTCGAACCAGTTGCCGCCCAACCGGCGTTTCCTCATCAACGCGAAGCAAATCGACTGGGCAAATCCCCTCCCCCTGCGCCTGATGAGCGCCCGGGGCGACGAGGCAGGGTTCTACTCTAGCGTTTTCGGTTTTTTACCCTACGCCTTAAGCCGCGCGCCGCTCGACGAATTCTTCTTCGCGCGCATCCTCCCGCGCGGCCGCGCCTATTGAACGGCCGCCGCGCTTATTGTTTAATCCTAAAATCTACCGAATAGGAGCCCTTGCATGAGCGATGAAGCCGCGGCCGCGCAAAAGCTGGTGCTCATCGTAGACGACGACGAGAGCATCGTCGATTTGATGGAGCACATGGTGCGCAGGGAGGGTTTCAGGACCGAGCGCGCAACCGACGGTAAGGAGGCGCTGAGCAAGGCGCAGGCTTTGAAGCCCGATTTGATTCTCCTCGACTTTCTGCTGCCCGGTATGGACGGGCACGCCGTCGTGCGCGCCCTGCGCGAGTCCGGCAACGGCGGAATTCCCATCGTCGCCGTCACGGGCCAACATCTTGCTCCAGATCGTCGGGAGGCTCTGCGCCAAGAGCCGGCCGTCAAGGATTTCCTCGAGAAGCCCCTGCGCACCGCGATCCTGGTACAGGCCGTGCGCAAGGCCCTGGGCGCCAAAAGCGGGACATGAGCCGGCCGCTGCGCGCCGCGGCCGCCGTGCTTGCGTGCGCCGCCGCCGTCTATGGCCTAGTCCGCCTGGATTTGGACCTGCGCGCGCGCGCGGCCTACCAGGAAGGCAAGAAATACCTGCTCTGGGCGCAGAACCCCTCGCTCAAAAAATCCTACTACGACGGCGTGCTAGCCCGGCAGGAAGCCGCGCTCGCAAAAGAGCGCCAAGCGGGGAGCATCGGTCAAAACGAATTCGAACAGAAGAGCGCCCTAGCCAAAATCCGTCACGATCAGGCCCTGTCCGAAAGTTCGCTTAAGTACGCCTACGTCTGGTTCGAGACCGGCGCCGAGCTTTTCTCCCCTCCGGAGAACCACTGGACCCGCCTCTGCCGCGCTGAGATGCCCAAGGCCAAGGCGCTTTGGGAAAAAGAGCTCGCGACCGAGAAAATCCCTTACAAAGACTACATGCTGGAGTAGCCGGTGATCTTCTGGATCATCGGAACCGCGCTGGCGCCCTTCGCGGCGGCTCTTCTGGCCTTGGCGCTCAAAGCCCTTTTCCTGGCCGTCGGCCGCGCCGGCGCCGCGCCTTTCTCCATCGGATTCGCCTGCGCCGCCTTGGCCTGGCTGGCGGCCCGTTTTTTTTCGCCGCGAAGCGGGCCGGCGCGCCTTTACGACGCGGCCCAGAGGCGCATCTACATCTTCGGCCACGAACTCTCCCACGCGCTGGCTGCCTGGCTCTTCGGCGCGAAGGTCTTCACCTTTCACGTGGGCCGGCGCTCGGGCCACGTCGATTTGGACAAGAGCAACTCATTTATCGCCCTGGCTCCCTACTGCCTGCCGGTCTATACCGCCGCGACTCTCCTGGCGTGGCGAATCGCTGCGGCCTTCAAGCCCGGTCTCCCGTCGGCTCCGTTTTTGGCGCTGGTCGGCGTGACCATCGCTTTCCACTTGACCAAAACCGTCGAATACGTCTGGGACCTCTCCCAGCCGGACCTGCACGCCGCCGGCGGCGTGGTCTTTTCTCTCTCCGCCATTGCCGCGGTTAACGGCCTGGTCATCCTGGCCCTGGCGGGGGCTCTTTTCCCCCGCTCGGTCTTTTTCCTGGCGACCGTGCGCTCGTCATGGTCGCTGGGCGCTAGGTTCTGGCTTGCGGCCGCGGCGCTGGGCGGGCGGGCCTTAAGGCGCCTGCGCGCATGAACGAAACCTCGCTCTTGCGCGAGATGCCGCGCAAAATCTTCCACCTCCTATCGCTCCTCTACTACGTTCTCTACCGGACCCTGGGGCTTAAGCGCACGATCTTCTGGATGGCGCTCTGGACCATCGCGGTCAGCGCGGCCGAAACCGCGCGGCTGTGTTTTCCGGCTTGGAACCGGATCATCCTCCGGCCCTTTTCCAGCATCGTCCGGCCCGAAGAAAATAATCGCGTAAGCGCGCTCTTCCACACGACCCTGGGAAGCCTGCTGGCCTTTGTTTTCTTTGGAAAAGATCCCAAGTCGGTGGCCTTCGCCCTAGGCTGCGCCGCTTTGGGCGACGCCGCTGCGGCTTTGGGCGGCAAGGCCCTGGGCCGCCATTCCATCGGCCCGGGCAAAACCCTGGAGGGCACACTCTCCTGCCTGGCCGTCTGCATGGGCATTGGCCTGTTCCTGGGCTTGGGCTGGGCGCCCTCCTTGTTCGCGGCCGCAGCCGCGACTGCGGTGGAATACGCCCCGGTCACCTCCTGGTTCAACGACAATCTCTGGATGCCTTTAGTCGCCGCCGGCGCGCTCCAACTGACGCTGCGAAAATAGCTAAAATTCCCTTCATGCGGGAGCCCGACGAGATACGTAACTTTCGGTTCGCTTGGCGCGTGGCCATGCTCCTCGTCAACGGCCTGGGCGTGGTTTTCCTGGCCCTGCTCCTGCTCCTCGCGACCGCGGCGTACGTTGTTCTTCCCCGCCTGGCGGGCTCCTCCCGAATAAAATCCGCGATGGTCGGGCGGCTGGAAGACGCTCTGCACCGCCCGGTCTCCATCGGCCAAGTAGTCCTGGCGCCCCAGGGCATCAAGATTTCCGCGGTTGAGATTGCCAACAAGCTCCCCGGCGAAGGCGATCTGCTCAATGGCGAAAGCGCAGTCGTGACGGTCAAAATCCTGCCCCTGCTGCGCCGCCGCCTGGAAATAAATACCGTGCGCATTTTCCATCCCGTGATCCGCCTGGTGCGCGAGAAAGACGGCCTCTGGAGCTTCTCGGACATTCTCCATTCGACGGAGCCGGTGAGATCCACGGTTCCGCGGTTTTTCTCCATGCCGGTCTCGCTCTACGCCGGCAAGACCATAATCAAAAACGGAGCCGTCATCATCGACGATCGCTACCGCGGGCGCGTCATCACCATCAGCGGTCTGGACATGACGATCCGTAACCCGGACGCGCTCCGGCCCTTCCCGTTCTCCGCGTCCTTCGCCAACACCTTCCAGTTCAAGCACAGCAAAGTCACGGCCTTGTGCGCGCTTTCGGGAACCGTCTCCCTGGACGGGCTCAACCTCTCCTCAGCAACCGTGACCGCCGATGAGGCCTCCGTCGCGGTCGGCGGCGCGGTCTTCAGCGGCCGCCTGGCCCTGCGCGACTTCTCCCATCCTTTTGTCCAGGGGCATTTTCTGGCGCCGGCCTTGAGCCAAGATTGGCTCTCGACCCAGACCGGCCGGCACGCGGCCTTCCCCTGGCCGCAGAGCCGTTGGAGCTTCGCGCTGAAATTTCCCTCGACGCAACGGATGATCGTCTCGGAGCTAGAGATGACGGCTCAGGCCTTTTCCGCCCGCGCCAGCGGGGCAGTTGACTTCTCGTCCGCGCCCTTCAGCCTTCAAGCCCGCGTGCAGGTCTCCTCCGCCCCCCTGCAGAACTTCTCATTCCTGGCCCCCGGGCTCGCGCGGGACGACATGCGCGGCAAGCTCGAAGCCGACGCCCAGCTCAGCGGCCCCTGGACTAAGCTGCGCGCAGATCGGGCCGATGTCCGAATTGAGGATTTTTCCGCGCGCCTCAAGCCCTTCACCGTCGCCGCCGGCCTCCTTACCGCCTCCGCCTCTAGCAACTTTTCAAAGTTCTCCCTCTCGGCGGACCGGGGCTCCCTGCGCGCCTTAGGCCACTCGCTGACTGGCGCGTTTTTGCAGGCGAACTTGGCCCGCGGCCGCTTGGCGATCCGAAGGCTCTCCTGCGACTGGGAAGGAACTCGCGTCATCGCCAGCGGCGACATCGCGAACGTGGCGCGCCCAGAGCGTATCTATCTGCGTGCGTGGTTTGGCCCGCTGCGCTGGAGCCGCGCGCGCCAGCTTGCCGTTGATGTCGCCGCCTATCTCTCCCGGCTCAGGCGCGAGCGCTCCCGCGCGGCGCCGCCGTCGCCCGAGCGCCACTGGGTCGCCTTCTTCAAGTACCACATCCCGAAGCGATTCCCCGCCACCTCCGGCCGCATCACGGTTTCGGAGGTCAAAGACAAGGACTTCTGGTTCAAGAACGCCTCTTTGGTCTGGAGCCTGCGGGGCGTCACGCCTAGACTCAACACCGCCAACGGCGAAGTGCGCCTGGGCCTGGGGCCAGGACACTTTGACAACCTGCAGTCCATCCTCGAGTCGAGCAAATTCATGGAGGTGGCTTTTCTCCCCTACGTCTACATGCACAAGATGAACAGCTTCTCCGTCCTCTCCACCGCGACCGCCTACCCTGATACCTTCGACTTCAACCGCATCGGAGGGCAGTACAGCGTCCATGATGGGCTCGTGCGCACCCGCTTTTTCCACGTGGACAGCCCGCAGATCGCGGCCTTCGCCCAAGGGGAAGCCGACTTCGCCAAGGAGACCGTGAACATGGAAGTGCTGACCAGGCTCTCCCACTATGACGCGCCGCTGCCCGAGTGGTGGGTGGACGAGTTGGGCCGGCCGGCCATCGGATTTTGGGTTAAAGGCAGCCTGGATCATCCCACCATCGAGCCGCGCCTGCAGAAGATGGGCGCGCACGAAATCGAACGGGCGCTGGCCAAGGCCGAGGCCCGGGCGCGGGAAAGCCTGCGCGAGGGAGATCGCTAAAGCGGCCGGGACACAAGACGCTTTAAGGAGACACCGACATGGGAACCATGAACAAAAGCGACGTCCTGGGAATCCTACAGGAGCACGGCGCGCTGGTCGCTGGCCATTTTCAAATGCCCTCCGGCCTGCACAGCCCTACTTACGTCCAAACCGCGATGGTCCTGCAGTATCCCCACGTCGCACACCGGATCGCCAAGGCACTAGCGGCCAAGTTTCCCCAGGACTGCGACGTCATCGTCGCCCTTGGAACGTCCTCCATCATCCTGGGCCAGGAGTTGGCCCGCGTGAAGAAGTGCCGCGCCATCTTCGCCGAGCAGTCCGGAGGCGCGCTGGCGCTGCGGCGAGATTTTGAGATTAAGCGCGGAGAACGAGCGCTCCTCGTGCAGGACGTGCTGGCCAGCGGGCGGCTGGTGACCGAAATGACCGCGTTGGCCCGGTCCCGCGGCGCCAGGCCGCTGGGCGTGGGCGCGCTGGTGGACCGCTCCGTCTCGACCCTTTGCTTCGACTTGCCCGTGCGCGCGCTGGTTTCCTATCCCCTGGAGGCCATCGCGCCGGAGTCCTGCCCCCAATGCGCCGCGGGAGAACCTTTGGCCAAGGCGCGCGGCGCCGGAGCGCCGCAGGAGGGCGAATAGCATGATCGAGCGCTACAGCCGTCCCGAGATGGCGCGTCTGTGGTCCGACGAGAGCCGCCTGCTGGCCATGCTTGAAGTCGAGACCGTATTCCTCGAGGTTCTCGCGCGCGACAAGCGCATCCCGGCGTCCGAAATCATGGTCCGCCATCGGCACAGCCTCCTGGTTGGGACCGCGGCAACGGGGCGCGCGGCCGGGGGGTCGGGCCTGCTTCCGGTCGCTTCTTCCCCGGTGGCGGACATCCACGCGGCATCCGCCCGCCTTGCTGCACCGCAGCGTGACACACCGCCACCGGGGCGCGCAACAGGTTTCCGTGGATACCGAGGCGCCGGCGCGCCCGCCGGTCAGCCCGGCGCCTGCCCGGCGATCAGCAGGTTGTGGCGCACCACGGCGCGCTGCGCCGCCAGGCCTGGGGCCGTCAGCCGTGCCAGCGCGGCGCGATAGAGACCGAGCGCCTCGCCGCGATGCGCG
>DAIDHS010000012.1 GCA_027451985.1 Elusimicrobiota bacterium | reverse complement strand
ATTTTTCGCAGACTTCGTAGAATTTGAGGCGGTTCTCCGGCCGCGCGAATCCGTGCCCTTCGTCCGGGAAAAGAAGATATTCGACCTCTTTGCCTCGGGAGCGCAGGGCTTGGACAATGGCCTCCGACTCCGCGGCCTTGACCCGCGGATCGTTGGCGCCCTGCGCGATGAGGAGCGGCGCTTGAATCTGATCCGCAAAAAACAGCGGCGATCGGGATTTCAAAAATTCAGGTTCCGTCTCCAGGCTGCCCACCCTCAGATCGAAAACCCGGCGCAAGGGCTCCCAATACGGCGGAATGGACTGGATGAGCGTCGCCAGGTTGGAGGGTCCCACGACGTCGACCGCGCAGCGATAGAGTTCCGGCGTAAACGCCGCCCCGCACAGGGCCGCGTAGCCGCCGTAGGAACCGCCGTAAATCGCGACGCGGCTTTTGTCCGCCACGCCTTCCCGGACGGCCCACGAGACCGCGTCGGTCAGGTCGTCCTGCATGCGCGCCCCCCACTCCCGATCTCCCGCGTGCAGGAAGCGCTTGCCGAACCCGGCGGAGCCCCTAAAGTTGACTTGCAGAACCGCGTAGCCCTGGTTGGCGAGCCATTGGATTTCCGGATGGAAACCCCAGGAGTCCCGCGCCCATGGCCCTCCGTGGACGTGCAAGATCAAGGGAAGGCCGCGAGGTTCCAGGCCTGCGGGGATGGTAAGATAGGCCGTCAGTTCAAGGCCATCCCGCGCCTTGATTTTGACCGCTTGCATGGCAGAGAGATCGTAGGGCTCCAGCGCCGGGCGCGTGCTAAAAAGGAAGTTCGCCTTGCGGGCCGTTCGATCATAATCGTAATAGGAAGCGGGATGCCGGTCGCTGACGCGGGTGACGATCCAGCGCCGGTCCCCGTCGTCCCGGGAGGAGAGCTGGAAATCTCCGTCCAATCCCTCCGAAAGCGCCGCGAAATCCGCGGCCACCTCGCCGCCGATCGGCGTCCAAATAAGGCGCTCCTTCTCGAACGCGCAGGCCTGCGCGTGAAACTTCGTGGGATGAACGAGAAGGCCCGCAACATCGGCTCCATCGCAGGACGCCAGCAGCGTGCGCGACTTGCCGTCCAGGCTCATTTCCCAGAGTTGCGTAGCGTCCGACCCAAGGCTCGATTCCACGTAAAGCGCGCCGTTGGAGGGCGTAAACCCATGCGCGCCGACGGCCTCGTCCGGCCCCCAGGACAGGAACGTCCTCCAGGGTGAGGTCGGGGCGTCCTTGACGCGCAGTTCGCCGCCGCCGTCCGGCCGCACGGCCTTGGCGCAGCGCACGATGAAACGAACATCCGGAAGCCAGCCGATGACGTCTCCGGGATTCTCTTCCACGATATCCAAGCGACCCGTATCGACGTTTAAGCGGTACACGTCATGAACGCGCGGATCCCGGCGGTTAAGGCCGATGAGCGCGTCCGTCGGGAAATCCGGATGCGTGCCGATGATTTGGGCCTGCACGTCCGCAAAAGGCGTCAAATCCTTCGATGCCCCTCCCTGACAGCCCGCCCGGTAGAGATGCCAATTCTCATCGCCATCCTTGTCTTGGACATAGAGCAGCGTGCGGCTGTCCCCGCTCCAGAAATAGCTGCGGATTCCCCGGCCACGGTCTCGCGTGACGGGTTTGGCCGGTCCCGCCAAAGGCCCCGCCCAGACGTTCAAGACGCCTTCATCCTCGGCCAAAAAAGCCAGATTTTTTCCATCTGGAGAAATCCGCGGCGACGCCTTTTCCGGGTTGCCGAAGATGAGTTCACGGGGAATGCGGCGCGGCAATGCCGCTCGGGCAGGAACTGGCGCTTCGCTCATTTGCCCTTTTCCGCCGCAACTGGTAAAATAGCGCTCGTCGGTTCAAGCCTCAATTTCGTGGCGCGTTCGTCTAGCGGCCTAGGACATCGCCCTCTCAAGGCGGAGATCACGGGTTCAAATCCCGTACGCGCCACCAATTTTCCTCCTTTGCTCCACATCCTATGGATAGCTTCGCCGACGTCGCGGCCGTGACGCGGCCTGATATTGGAGGTAAAATTTCACCGCCTCCAACGCCGCTTTATTGATGAAAGGCCGAGCGTCCGTAAGCATCTTCTCAATTTTTGAGATGGGCCGGCCGTTTTCGTCCGTTTCGTTCTCCTGCAGGTACTCCCGGATGCGTCCGGAGCGCACCGCCATTTTGGCCCAGGCCCGCGCCGCCTCGTGCTGGGCAAGTTCGCCGTAGCCAAAGGAAACTCCGTCAAGAATCTGGAAGACCATGGCCTCATCCTCGGCCTCTTTAGACGCGGAAATCGCGGAGAGCAACATGATGAGCTTCGCGGCATTGATGCTGTTATGGACGGCCAGATAGTGGCCCAAATGGCGGCGCAAGTCGTCCCTGGAGCCGGCATAAATGCGCCGAGCCGCCAGCAGGTGCTCGAGAGCCTCTCCCGCCGCGGCGCCGTAGAACGAATGGGTTTCAGCCGAGGAAAAGCCGTCAATCATGTCCCGCATCCTCTTGGCGTCAGCCTCGGTGTTTTCCTGGGAACCGGAATCCGCGGCGGCGTAGAGCGCCAAGGCCTCCTCCCGCTTTTCGTCCGCGGTCGGGCTCGGCGGAGCGTCCCAAGATCCGCGAGCGCGCCAGGCGCTTAGAAGTGCCTCAAGGCTGCCCGGATCGACGCGTTTTAAGTAGCGATAGAGCAGTTTGGCCCGATCAGCCTGGGCGATGCCGACGCTGATGGCGTAGGCAGCTCCGGTGACTTTGGCCCAGTCCGCCAGCAACATGTCTTTGAACTCCTCTCCTCCCCAGCGCGCCGCGGCGCGGAAGAGCGCCTCTTTCTCGGTCGTCCGCTCGTTACGCACGGCTGTGTAGCGGCTCAGAAGCTCCACTTCATCCTCGCGCGTCTCGGGCTTTAAAAGGACGGATAAGGATTCCGCCAAGGCGAGTCTGAGCGGATTATAATTATCGCCCCCCAAGCTGCCGTCCTGGGCGCGACGAATGGCCTCGGTGATCAGCCCCGTGTCTTCGGCCCCGCCGCCCGAGCGCGCCAGAATGCCCGCCGCGGCCACGACTTCCGGATAATAACGGTGAAGCGCGGAAAGCTTTTCGTTCGAGGACAGGATACCCCGGGCCCATTCGGCATCCTCAGGCGCGGCTAAAGCCAAGGTCTCCGCAGCGGCATAGCGCACCCCCGGGCTGCGGATATCCTGCTGGCCCAAAAGCCTCAGCAAGAATTCTTTAAGTCCTCCGTTGGTGCCGTCAAGCGCGGGCAGTGAATTGACGCCCGTCTCCGGTTCCGTCCTGGGCCGCGAAGCGGCGGATAAAGGCGCCCCTTGAGGTTCTTCATCCGCAGAACCAATCCGCGCCAAAACCACGGGATGCACGGCCACCGCAGAGAACGCCTCGGACGCGGCCAAAATCCGCGCCAAGCGCGCCGCCTCCCGCGTCCCTGACAGGGTCACGAAGGCTTGATAGGAAGCGGGAGAGCCGGCGCGCGCGGCCATCACAGGCACGCCTGCGAATCCCGCCGCCGCAAGAGCCGTTCTCATCGCCGCGCGAACGTCCGTCCCAGGCGCGACGGAAACATAAAGGCGCCCCTCAGCGGCACTCGCATGAAGCGCCGGATCAAAAGCCGAAATTTTAGACTCCCAGTCTAAGGCAGCGGGCTCCAGGGTGGAACCAGCCTCCGGCCTGGGTGGAGCTCCCCCTGAAATTTCCTGTTCTGATGAATTGACGGCAGGCACGGGCCGAACCGAATCGCCGCCGCCCGCCTCATTCGCGGGTATTATAATCCAAATGGCGACCGGGTTTTCGGGCCTATAAAATATTCGGCCGCCCACGGTCCTGAAATCTCCCCCAACCACTGTCCGCGAGAAAACCTCTTTAAGCCGATTAACGTCCTGCTCGGAAAATCGCAGCTGTTCATTGGGCAAGTTGCTCGCGTCGAACATGATAAAACCGCCTTGCCCGTCGAATCGCCAACCGAAGCCCACACCGAGACCCACGGAAGACGGCGCGTCTCTCGCAACGACCGACTGCAGGAAATCCTTGACCTCGCGATATCCACGGCCTGCCGCGAGTTCCGCGTCTCTCGAAAGCCCGGAGCGATGCAAATTGTCATAAAGAACCCGTTCGGGCACGCGATCACTTTCCTGCCAGGTGATCAGAGCCATGCCCTGCGGCGGCCGCTGGGCCGTCCAATTAAAAGCCCCGCCTGGCGGCGCGAGTTCCACTACGCCGCCGGAGTCATTCAGGCCGGGCACCGGCTCCCGTTCGGAGCGGGGCGGCGTGGCGGAATTGGCCTTTAAATATTCGGCAATGAAATCCGCCAATGATTTGGCGACCCGAATATAAGCGATTTCTTCTTGGCGGAGAAGGTCGATGGTTTTCTCCGCCGCCTCTTCCAAAGATGGAAACAGCCCCGGAGTCACGGCGTGTTCTCCGTCGCTGATTGATAAAGCCCCTGCGACACCCAGAAGCTTCAAGAAAGAGCGCATCGCATCGCCCGAAAGCGGATCGACGAAATGAACATTGACGCTTTTTTCCTCCGCCATTCCGGTGCGGATCCGCAGACGGCTTAACAGTTTTTCGGAGATGGGCATGGGCGCCGATGGAGCGGACGGCAGGCGCCGCTTGATAAACAGCGCCAATGCCACCGACGTCTCCAGCCTGGTCAAATGCGGATCATCAAGAAGTTCAAGCGCCTTTTTCACGGCCGCTTCGCGGCTCGGCAGAAAGAAATAAAGGTGCGGCCCGTTGGCGTTCGTTCCCCCCCATCGCGCCAGTGCCTCCTGGGAGTCGAAACGCGCGTCGATGCGATTCCCGGAAATGTTTTCATTCGACGCGACCCGGTCCGACTTCAATATCGGCGAGACCGTCGCAGTCGGCACGACCGCGGAGCCAAGCGATTGGGAAGCGGAGGTCTGCGGCAAGTAAGCCATAGCGTCCGGATGCAGGGTCGCGGAAGAGGCGACGCCCAGGCCAACTAAAGCCAAAGCAGCCTTGGCGGCTTCTTCGGCGCTCTTAAAATCAAGCAACGCGCCTCCAGAACGGGGATAGATCGGCGCCGTTGGCGCGTTGAGCTTGAGCAATGCGGCGCCTAGGGCGGTCCTGTCCGCTCCGCCGATCGCCAGCCGTCCTGGCGAAAGCTTGGAGCCGGCGCTGAGGGGCGCCAGCGTTACTGCCGGTGAGATCGCGCCGATGGAAATTCCTTTCTCCAGGGCAGCGCGAGCTCCCCATGCCGCCGCGGCCTGGTCGATGCCGACTTGAGCCCTCTCTTCCTTATATTGATTAAGGCGTTTCTCAAGCGCCTCTATTTTTACGCGCTGAGAGGCCTGCAGCAGAGCCATATAAGGCCTAATCCGACTTAAAGCTTTCTCCAGTCCGGCCGCGTTTCTTTTTCCAATCGTCTCCTGCTCCGAGGACAGGATTTCATCCGCCTGCCAGCGCTCCTTCCGCGCTTTGCTCGCCAAAGCCTGCAGGGCGCGGCGGCCTTCGACCGACATCGCGGCCGCTCCGCCGGCGCTGCGCACCGGGGCCAGCAACTCCGAAAGCTCGGGCGAAAGCGCTTGCGGCCCGGAAAGCCCCTCCAGAAGACTGCCTGCGTCGATGCCGTTGAACATCATTCCCTGCGCTTGGGAAACGAGGTCGGGAACGCTCAGGCTCGGAGCGGATCCCTCAATGGAAGGCGCTTGTTCAGGCGCGATTTCCGCCGCGAAAGCGGAGTAGGCGCCGACGCCCGGTGAAGCAAGGACAAGGCCGGCGCTCAGCGAAAGAGCGAGGGCGCGAAGCGGGCGATTACCGCGAGCCATGCACGCCGGGATTGGGAATCTCCACCCAATAGTCCGTTCCGGAAGCGCCGGTCGAATACCCGAGGCCCGCGCCGGGGATGGCGGATAGGAGACGATAAAGCTCGAAGTAAAGACGGCTCGAGCTGTCCTGCTCCAAAATATTGCCGCCTTCGGCCCGTTCGGCGGACTCTTGGGCGCTGGCCGGGACCCGGCCGGTGAAATGTGTCTTCAAAAAGCGCGCCTCGTCCTCGCCCAAAGGCCCGTTCCGATGCACCGCAATGACTGCGGAATCAGGACCAATCCGGTAGCGGACCTTGATCCCGGCGCCTTGCCCCACGTCCGCGCGGCGCAGGAACACCTTGAGCCACCCTTCATAAGGCTCGGTCTCGCTGGGCACGGAGCGCAACAGGGTGTCCCAGACGCCTTTCGGATACCGCTCCCGCTCCAAAGCCTCCTTGATTTGCCGCGCCGCCCCGGTCCGGAACTCCTTGGCGGTCTCCCGCGCGCCCCGGATAATTTCCGCGCTTTGCACACCCAAATCAGGTGCCTCGCTTTGAGCCCAGAAAATCCGGGACTGTTGCGGCGCCGAAGGCTCCTGTGGCGCCGCAGCCTCCCGCGTCTCTCTCTTGGCGGGGGCTTGCGCCGGCACGGCGGCGGCGGTCGCATCCGCCTCAGGATGGGCGTTGATCTCGTCAAGAATCCATCGATCGAGAATTTCCCGGGTCAGACCCACCTCGGCGTCCTCCTCAACAGCCTGCTCCACCAAAGTCACAAGGCGGTCGAACAACTCGAACGAAACCGCTTCGACGGGAGGCGCCTTCACGGCCGGCTTGGCCGGCATAGCCTCCACAGCCACCTTGATTTTACCGTTGGCGGCAGTCAACCGAATGAGCTTGGGTCCGGCTTGGACCCCGCCTTGAACGGCGGAATTCAAAATTTCACGGGAAATGGGCGACTCCACGAGGTTTTTGATGGCGTTGCGCAACGGCCGCGCGCCCTTGTCCACGCTATAGCCCTCGTGGACGAGGATTTTGACCACCTCGGGCGTCCATTCGAGCTCGTTCCCCCGCTGCGCCACCTTGTTGCGGACCTTTTCCAGCTCGAGCGGCGCGATTTTCTCCATCATCGCCATGGTCATGGGGTTGAAGACGATGGGATCGTACTGAAGGCGGCCGCGGAACTCGGGAGGAAACGTCCCGGTCATGGCCTCGTTGGTCGCAACGAGGACTTTCTCCCGAATTTCGCGCGCCATCCGAACGCCGAACTCCGCGAGCTGGGCCTCGACCTCGGCGCGCCGGGTCGATTCCCCCTCCGAAGCGTCCCACCGCGCCTTCAACTCCGCATAAGCCTTTTCGTAGGGGCCCAAATCGATGCTCATCATCCCGACGTTGGAACTCATGAGGACGATGGTGTTTTTGAAGCTGACGGTCCTGCCGCGTCCGTCGGTCAAGCGTCCGTCCGCCAAGACCTGCAGGAGGATGAGCCAAGCCGCCGGGTTGGCTTTTTCGATCTCGTCGAAAAGCACCACGCTGTAGGGATGCTTGCGAACGGCCTCCGTCAGCGTTCCACCCTGCTCGAAACCGACGTAGCCCGGGGGCGCGCCGGTCATCTTGGCGACCTCGTGCGGCTGCATGTACTCGGACATGTCGAGCCGGACCATGGCGTCCTCGCTGCCGAAAAGGAACTTCGCGAGCTTCTTGGCGAAATAGGTCTTGCCCGTGCCGGTGGGGCCGGTCAGCAAAAAGACGCCGATGGGCTCATCCTCGGAGTCGTGCAGCCCAGATTTGCTGCGTCGCACGGCGTCCGAGATCACGTGGACCGCCTCTTCCTGGCCCACCACGACTTTGTTCAGGGCCGCCTCCATCTCGACGTATTTGCTCATGTCCTCGCGGCCCAAGGTCAGTTGATTGGTAGCGACGCCCGTTTCCTCGACAATCTTGTCGTTGACCATCTGCGCGCTGACGCTCGGAACGCCGTCCGTGGGGACGGCCCTGCGCAGGCGGTAGAGCGACACCAAATCTTCGACCAGCCTCGCGGAGACGTTCTCCAAATCAATGACGCTCGGCGTTTCGGGCCCGTCTTCGGCCGCGGCGTCCGATTCCGCCTTAAAAAGCTTGGCCTTCTCTTCCTCGAGCCGCTTCATCGCGTATTCCAGCTCGCTCATCTTGTCCTGAACGGCGAGCGAAAGGCGGTCGCGGCGACTCTGGAAATCGGCGTCGCGCAGCGCCTCGATGAGATAGTGGAACGCACGTCCGGGAAGGAAGACTTCCCCATCCACGTGAGAGTTCTCGGCCGCAGCTCTGAGCGCGCCCGGTTCGATGCTCACGCCGTAGCGCTGCTGATAGTACTCCCGCGACTCTTGCAGGGCCCGCAGGGACTGCGCGACGTCGTACTCGTTGACGTCGATGCGCTTAAAGCGGCGCTTGATGGCCTCGTCCGGCCGGACGTATTTGTTGTACTCCTCTTCGGTCGTTCCGGCGAGGATGGTCACGTCGCCCCTCTCCATGGGCTTCTTCAAAAGATTCTTGAAGCGCTCCCCGTACTGCTGGCTGGCGAACAGAGTGTGCACCTCGTCGATGACCAGGACAACCTTCGCCCCTTTTTTGCCCTCCTTTTTATTGAACTTAGCGAGGATATGGATGATGCTGGCAAGGGCGGCCGTCGGCTCTTCCTGCTCCAGAATCTGGCTCGGATCCACGGACAGGAAATAGCGATCATCCAAGCTCGAAATGCGGAAGGTGCTCTCCGGATTTTCCTGCCGGCGGGAGAAGGCGATGGCCTGGAGGAGCTTGCGGACGATGGCGGTCTTACCCACGCCCGCCTTGCCCACCAAAATCACGCTGTTCGTGTCTCCGCTGGGAGATGCGATGACCGGCACCATCTTGTTCATTTCTTGAAGGCGGCCGATAACCGGGGGGCCGTCCTCCAGTCGGATTTCCTCCAGCACGCGGCGGCCGAACATGGCCTTGAGGAACTTGTCTTCTTCCCGGGAAAGGCCCACGGATTGGCTTCCCGCAACTTCTAAAAATGGCTCCATGGGTGCGCGGCCCGAGGTAGGCGCCCCCGCAGATGATTCCGCCGGAACCGCTACTGGCGGCTGTTCCGACGCGGCGTCCGAACCTGCCGGCGCTTCCTCGATGGACCCGAGCAGCAGCCCCAGCGGCGTGGCGGCCAGCGCCGCGTGCGCACCTAAAATATGCGGGCCCAGCGCCATCGTTCCCAGAACCGCCAGAGCCAACATTCCCAAAGTTTCACCGGCCTTCTTGACCGTTTCGGAGCTCTGCCCGCTCGAATTCTGATTATCGCGGCGCTTGCGCTTCTCGGTGCGCCAGCGCGACCAAATATCGCGGCCGTCCCACCGCTGCTCCATCCAGCGGCGCAATTGGGCCAGCCTGGCTTGGCCGTCCTGGCTCTCGAAAAGCTTCTGCCGGATGGCCGAGACGTCGTCATCGGGCAGGCCGCGCGGGTCGGCGTGGAGCGCCTCCGCGGCCCGGTTGATGAACGCG
The DNA here is from genome assembly GCA_027451985.1 of Elusimicrobiota bacterium. Taxonomy (GTDB): domain Bacteria; phylum Elusimicrobiota; class Elusimicrobia; order UBA1565; family UBA9628; genus JAGWJU01. Next base: position 60,329 of record DAIDHS010000012.1, on the reverse strand, counting down.
CCCTGAAAGCGGCTCCATTTCTCGTCGTTAGAGAGGGCGTCGAAGCCCTTGGAATCAATGACTTCGTCCATCAAATCGCCGTCCAAAACTTCGGCCATGATGTTCTCGAAACGCTCGCTGTCCACCTCGGAACGAAGCTCGCCTTTTTCCGCCAAGTCCGCCGCCCAGCTGGCCCAACCGCCCAGGATGCCGCGCAAAGACTTGACCGCCTCCTCGTTCTGCACCTTCTCGTAGATGCAGTAATAGGCTTGGCTGCAGGCCAGCGCGATGCCGGCAATCGGCAGACCCAGCCAAAAATATCCGGCCAACGACGCGGCCGCGAACACGGCCAAGCTCAGCCCCCAGGTCAGGTGCTGCACGCGGCGCGGCGAAAGCCCGCGGCGCGAAAGCCACGAGAGCGGATTGGCAGGGCCTTCATAGAGGCGGCGGAAAATCCCTTGGTAAGCGCCTCCGGGCAATCCCGGATTGCGCGTCCACGCGGAACGGTAAGCGCGGGTCGGCCACCAGCGGATGCCGATTTTGAATCCGTCGGCGTGGGGCAGCGGCGCCAAAAGATTGAAGGCCGCCATGGCAAGATTGACTACGGCGACGGCTTGGAGCGCCGTAGCGGCCAGACTTCCCGCGGACACGACGCCGCCAGCGACCAACGCCAAACGCGCGCCCCAAGAGACCGCCCCCGCAATCGCGTTAATCGCCGGTCCTGCGAAAGCGACCTTGGCCGCATCCCGCTTGGGGTCGGCCAGCTTATTGTAGTCCACGGGGATAGGTTTGGCCCAGCCCAAAAGCAACGGAACATGCAGGAACGTCGTGCTGGCGACCAAGCTCAGGAAAGGCAGCAGCACGGTGCCCCACGGATCGACATGCTTGAAGGGATTGAGACTGCCCTGCCCAAAGCGATGGGCCGTGTCGTCTCCTAAGCGGCGCGCCACGTACAAATGCGCCGTTTCATGCAGGAGGATGCCCGTCATCAGCGCCGCGCCGTAAAGAAAAGCGCCGGCGCTCAGGGCCGCGCCATGGGTCAGCACAAGAGCGGCGATTCCGCCGACGACGGCGGTTCCGCTTAAAAGCTTGCGCCACCGCCCCATCGCTCCGAAGCCTGCGGCCTTGCGCGCGAGGCCGGCCTTCAGGGGCGTTCGGCCGAGCGCCGGCACGGCCGCGTCTTCCAAAACGGCCGCATGGCTCGACGGCTTCAGTTTGCCGGCCGACGACGAGTCCGGGGCTGCGGCGCCCGCTTCGACGCCCGCGGGAGCCGGGCTCCGCCAAAGCCGCCGCGCCCGCGCGACGGAGGCCTCGACTTGCCGCGACTCCATGCCCGCCAAATCTTGCTCGGCGCCGCCCAAAGTCTTGAGCCGCTGAGCATCTAGCAAATCGCGATAGGCGCCGACGTTCGCCACCGCGAGCTTCAAGCCGGAGACGTCGCCGCTGAGCCCCGCCGCCCGTATCTCCTCGGGCAGGGAATCCGCCCGAGATCTGGCTTGAGTCGCGGCCGCCGCGACCCGCGCCTCAGCGACAGCGCTTTTTTCCGGCGATCCGACCGCGGCGCGGACGGCCTTGAGGAGAGCGTCCTCCGCGGGAGTCAGAGATGGAGCGCCCAGGAGGTTCTCAATCAGATCGGGAACGTTCAAGCCATCGGAATTTCCGGGCGCGACCACGTCCGGCAGAGCATAGCCGGAAACGGTTGACTGAGGCAACGAGAGGTTTGCGGGAGCTTCGACGACGGCGTCGGAAGCTTCCATCCCCGCGGCCAGGACGCCGTAGCAACCAAGTCCGGGAGAAACCAGGACAAGCGCGGAAGCAACTCCGAGCGCCAAAATCTTGACCGCCACTCCGCGCGACTTAATTCCCATTGCCAATGTCCTTTCTATCCGGAATGCGAACGCGGGCGCACGCGCCCAGCGCGCGTTAATTGTTGTATATAAGACCCATTCCCTGATAGGGTCGTTGGGTCCAGACGCTAGCCAACAATAGGCCCAACGCTCAGTAGGACTTATGACCTAGGCGGGCGCCCGCGGCGCGGCTTAAAGCTTTCCGATCTTGCCAGTTACGACCGTGCAGGTTTGCGTGTAGAGGCCTAGAAGGTAGGCTCGGACCTTGACGTCCGCCTTCACGTCGTAAAGGACGTCGCTGGTGTCGCCTTTAAGAGCCGAGGCCACCGCTCCCTCGTATCCGCCGTCGCCCCAGCTGACCAGAAACAGCACGCTCCGGTTGCAGGACTCACCGCTGACGATGGGATCCGAGGGACCAGCCTTGACGTCGATAGGCGAAGCGGAACGGTAGGAATAAGGCTCTTGGATGCCCGTATAAAGAATGCCGCAACCTCCGAGGAAAGCGGCGGTCAGAGCCAGAACCGCCGCCTTCCCCGCGATTGAACGAGTCGACAAGAGATCAGCTCAGGTGCTTGCTGACGAGCTTGGTCATTTCGAACATGCTGACGGTGGACTTGCCGCCGAAAACAGCCTTCAAGTTCTCGTCCGCGTTGATGTTGCGCTTGTTCTTCATGTCCTGAAGCTTGTTCTTCTTGATGTAGTCCCAGAGCTTCTTGACGACCTGGGTGCGAGGCAGAGGCTTCGTTCCGACGATCTTGGCCAAAGCGGGGCTGATCGTCAACTCCTTCATGAATGCGGCGTTGGCGGCTTTAGGCATTTTCATCTTCTCCATTTGACATCTGAGGTCCCGGACCGGCCCGCGCCTTGCGAGGCCCAAGTCCGGCTGAACGGCTCAATTGTGTATGTTTTTGCCGGCCCCGGTCAAGAGACAAGGTTTCCAACATAACGGATGGCCTCAAGTCCCGTGCGCCGCACTTCCGCGCGCACGTGTGGTTTTTCCAGATCCTCCGGACCGTGCCAGCGCATGTCCTCGTGCTCTCGGACGGAAAAAACGGCGTCGCCGTCCAGCGCCCTGCAAAAATAAACCAAATCGACGTGATCCGGATGATTGGGAATGTGCTCCAGCTGCACGTGGCTGGGGATGTGGAGATAGCGGACCTCGGGCTCCGCAGGGTCCGGGGCGACCTTGGGAGAGACGATCTCCACCTCAAGACCCGTTTCTTCCCGAATCTCCCGGCGCAAAGCTTCCTCGGGAAGCTCTCCCTCCTCTATATGTCCGCCGGGCGGCAGCCACATTTGCAATTTCTTATGAAATAAAAGGAGAGTCCTGCCGCCGCGGACGACGTAGCCCGTAGCGACATAATGCTTGGATTTGGTCCTCATCACGATGTCAGCGCCTTTTTCTCGATTCCTAAGGCGAATCCGGAAACGGCGGCGGCGAAATCTTCCGGCTTATCCAAGGAAACATGATGGAAGGAACCCGGGATTTCGACGCCCTGGGCTCCGGGCACGGCCCGAACCACCGCGTCGAAGTCCTTCCGGTCCATTACCGTACTGAACTCGCCGCGAATGACAAGGCAGGGCATGTTCAACTTCGGGAAAACAGGCCACGCGCTCTGATATTGGAACGTGAAAATCCGCCAGTCCGTTTTCCAGGTGAAGCCTCTCTCCCCCTGCCGCACGCACGACTCCGCCAAGGCGCGAATTCGCTCGGGAGTCATGCAGTTGCCGGGCGGCTGCAAATGGAAGCGCCCGATAATGTCTTCCCGGTTCCCGTAGAACGGCTGGCGCGGCTTGAGCTTGGCCCGGAAGCTTTTTCTCCGCGGGTTAGGCTCGCGGTATTCCGGCATGAAGTCCGCGCAGACAAGGGCCGCAAGCTGTCCTGCATTCTTAATGGCGTAATCCAGAGCCATCCGCGCCCCGAAGGAATGCCCACACAGAATAAATTTATCCCAGCCCAAAGTCGCGCGAGCGCGCTCGATATCCTCCACGAACGCCTCACCGGAATATTCGCCGTCTTCGCGCCAAGCGCTGTCCCCGTGTCCGCTCAAGTCAAGGGCAGCGGGCTCAAAATCGCGGGACAGCAACGGCGCGGCGGCGTCCCACCAATGAGAGTTTCCCGCCATGCCGTGCACCATCAAAAGCGGCCTCTTGCCCTCGGACGGCCAAAGACGAAGAGCCAGCGCGCCGTCCGCCGTACGAAAAGACCGAGCCTCCGCCATCAAGAGGCCCGGGGCGAAACGGCCGCGGCGGAATCGGGCCAGACCGCATTTTTGAACCGCCTGTGCACCCAAAGCCACTGCCTGGGCTCCTCGCGGATCCATTTCTCGACCCGTGAAACCAGGATTTGCGCGGCCTTGTCCGGATCGCCGGCGGCGTTCCCCAAGTCCAACTCCGGCTCAAGAACGATGTGCACGATGCCATCGGGCGTCCGGCGCTGTTTGGCCGGAATAATCGCCGCTCCGGTGCGCTGGGCGATGCTCCCGACGGCGGCGAGCGTATGGACTTTGGCGCCAAAAAAGACGGCCCATGTTCCCATGGGAGGAGGAGCGTATTGATCCATGACAAAGGTCACGGCTTCGTTGGCCCGAAGAGCCCGCAGGACTCCGGGCAGGGTTCGCGGCTGATATAGGGCGCGCACCCCGGTGGAGAGCCGCGCCGCCTCCATTTTGCGGTGCAGCCATTTAGGCTTCAAAAACCTGGTCGTAATGGTGATTGGTATTCCCTTCAAAGCCGCGGCGCTGGCTGCGAATTCCCAATTCGCCAGATGCGCCGAAACGAAAAGAACGCCCTTGCCCTTATCCGCCGCCCGATTCCAATGCTCGAATCCCTCCAATCGGGCGACGCGGGCGGCATAGCGGCGGTAATGGCCGGGAATCGGGGAGAACATATGCAGGATTTCAAGGGCCAGGACTCCGTAGTGCTCGAAGTTTTCCCGCAGAAGCCGCGCGCGTTGCTCCTGGGAAAGCTCCGGCAGGCAGCGACGCATGTTTTCCTCGGCGATGCGGCGCCTCGACGGCGCCAGGAGCATTGTCAGGCGCCCGAGCGTCCGCCCCAAGGCAAGTTCAAGGCTGCGAGGCAGGAAACTAACTGCAGAGCCCAGGACAAACAAGAGCCCGTAAAGGATGACTGCGAGAAAGAAGTTCAAAGCCGGCTAAGGCTTCAGGACCACGATTTGGCCAATGGGGCCGTCGGATGTCCCGGAGTAGGTCGAATAAATAGGGTAGAAACCCTCGCTCGACGGCGCGACGAAATCCACCGTCGCCCGGCCGACCGCGACAGGGAGCCACACATGGATGCCGCGGCTTGGTTTGCCGTTGACCACTGCGCTCAAGCCGTCGACTTCGAAGCTTGCGCCGTCGTCCTGCCCGGCCCAGACCGGGTTGGAAAGCATCAGGCTTACTTTCTGGCCTTCATAAACCGCGATGCGCAGGCCCGAAAACGGCGGGTTCGGATTCGGGAACAAGCGCCAGCGGTGGCCCGACCATTCGAGGTTAAAACCCACCTTCTGCGGGATGCCGGCGGAGGCTCGCGCCGCTTGAAGCTCCGCACCGGATGGAGCGGTCAAGCGGGCCGCGGCGGGCTTGAGCGCTCGGCCGAGCCGCGAAAAAGCCTGGGAAAGCGTCGGCGCTGGACCGATTTGCGCCATGGCAACGGCCGAACCGGATGCGATGAGGATGGAGACGACGACCGCTTTTTTCATCAGTGACCTCTTAAGCACCTGCGAATCCGCCTGCCCGAGCCGATTAATTTTAAAAAAATCGAAAATGCCCTGTCAAACCCATCATCCCGCCGGAATTGCGCTCTTGACGCGACCGGACGAAGTTGATATCATCAGCGTCGGTCTTTCTGGAGCGCTGGCGAGAGGCCGTATTTTAAATCGGGAGAGGGACGCCATCAACAACCAAAACAACAGGTTCGGCGGCAGGTCCAACGACACCGTCCGCATCAACAACAGGATTTCGGCGGCGACGGTCCGCCTCATCGATTCGGACGGCACCCAGATCGGCATCAAGTCCATTAATGAAGCCTTGGCCCTGGCCCGGACCCGCGGAATGGATTTGATCGAAATCGCGCCTCAAGCCAATCCGCCTGTCTGCAAGGTTTTGGATTATTCCAAGTACCGGTATGAGCAGGAGAAGAAGGAGCGGGAGTCCCACCGAAATCAGAAGGCGGGATTCCTCAAGGAAGTGCGCATCAAGCCCCACATCGGGCAGCACGATTTGGACGTGAAGATCAAGCACATGACGGAATTCTTGACGGCCCGGGACAAGGTCCGCATCACCGTGGTCTTTCGCGGGCGCGAGATGGCGCACCAGGACTTGGGCAGGAAATTGCTCCTTTCCATCCAGGAGCGCCTGGCCGAGGTCGCCTCAGTGGAGCAGTCCCCGCTGTCCGACCGCAACCGCATGTCCATGACTTTAATACCCAAACGATAGGATTCGGGAGAATTGCATGCCGAAAATAAAATCGCACAGCGGCGCCAAAAAGCGCTTTTCGAAATCGGCGTCCGGCAAGTGGCGGCACTACAGGCCCGGCCGGCGCCATCTCATCGCCCCCATGAAGAACGACCGGAGGCGTTCCCTCAACCGCAAGAACGAGTTGACCGGAACCGAAGGACGGACAATGTCGCGCTTCCTGCCTTACGCATAAGCCATGAGAATAAAATCCGGAGTCACCACCCGCCGCCATAAGAAAAAAAAGTTCAAGCTCGCCAAGGGCTTTTACTCGGACAAGAGCCGCAAATGGCGCCAAGTCAAACAGGCCGTCGAGCGTTCCCTGGCGGTTTCATACGTCGGCCGCAAGGACCGCAAAGGGGATTTCCGCTCCCTGTGGATCACCCGCATCAATGCCGCCTGCCGTGAGCACGGCATTCCCTACGGGCGCTTCATTTCGGGCTTGAAGAAGGCCGGCGTGACCTTAAACCGCAAGATGCTCTCCGAGATGGCGATCCGGGACGGCGCTTCGTTCAAGAAGCTGGTGTCCTTGGCGTCCGGCGGCGCTTCCTAAAACCGAATCTCTTCAAGGGAACGCTCTTTCGTTCCGGCGCCGGGAAGTCGGCGTCCGAGCGTTGGACCTTTTTGCATGCCAGAAATTAGCCGCAAGAACTGGGAAGCACGGCTTGAGGCCGTGCGCTCGGATTTCGCCGCGTCCGCGCTGGACTGCCTTGCGACTCTCGAAGACTTGGAGCTTTTTCGGGTCAAATATCTGGGACGCAAAAGCGAACTAACCGAGCTCCTCAAGCTCCTTAAGGATCTGGCCCCCGAAGACAAGCGTGCGCTGGGGCCGCAAGCGCAGAAGCTCAAAAGCGGCATCGAGACCGCCGTGGCCCGTCGTCAGGCGGAGCTTGAGGACGAGCTCCTGCAGTCCAAGCTGGCGAACGAAAGCCTGGACGTCACCCTGCCCTCCTACCGCGAGCCGCGCGGACGCCTGCATCCACTGACCTTGGTCATGGACGAAATGACGCGTATCCTCACTTTGATGGGATTTTCACTGGCGCAAGGCCCCCACGTGGAAACCGAGCGGCACAATTTCGAGGCGCTCAACATCCCCAAGCACCATCCGGCCAGGGACATGCTCGACACCTTTTACCTGAAGGACGCGCCTGGCGTGTTGCGCACGCACACCTCTCCAGTCCAGGTGCGGGTAATGGAGAAGCAGAAGCCTCCCCTGCGCATCATCTGCCCCGGACGCGTCTTCCGCCACGAGGAGGTCGACGCCTCCCATTCCTCCGTTTTTCATCAGATCGAAGGCTTAGCCGTGGACAAAGGCGTCTCTTTTGCGGACTTAAAAGGCACGCTCGATTTCTTCCTGAAGGAGCTTTTCGGCTCCGGCACCCAGACGCGCTACCGGCCTTCCTATTTCCCCTTCACCGAGCCCTCGACCGAAGTCGACGTCCGGTGCCTGTTCTGCGGCGGCTCCGGATGCTCCGCCTGCAAACGCTCGGGCTGGATGGAAATTCTGGGCGCGGGCGTCGTCAATCCGAACGTGTTCAAGGCCGTGGGTCTGGATCCCGCGCAGTGGTCGGGCTTCGCCTTCGGCGTGGGCGTTGAGCGCGTGGCCATGCTGCGCCTGGGCGTCTCGGATATGCGGCTCTTCTACGAAAACGATCAGCGCTTCCTCTCCCAATTCGATGAAAATCTCGCTTGACTGGCTCAAGGACTATCTTCCGTCGCTGGATTTAGGCGCGGACGATTTGTCCAAGACGCTCCTGGGCTTGGGCCTGGAGGTCTCGGGCGTCGAGCGGCGCGGCGCGGCCTTCTCCGGCGTTGCGGCCGCGAAAATTTTGTCCGTGGGCAAGCACCCCAACGCGGACCGGCTCTCCCTCTGCTCGGTGGAGTCGGGAGGCGAGGTGTTCTCCGTGGTCTGCGGCGCCAAGAACATCGCGGCCGGCCAAATCGTCCCCCTGGCCAAGCCCGGAGCCAAGCTCCCCGGCGGACGGACGCTGGCCAAGACCGTCATCCGCGGGGTGGAGTCGCACGGCATGCTCTGCTCCGCGGCGGAGTTGGGACTGGGTTCGGATCATGGCGGCATCCTCATTTTAAAACCAGACACCGCGACCGGCGCGGACTTAAGCTCATCGCTGGCCAAGCCGGACGTGGTCCTGGAGGTCGAAGTCACGCCCAACCGGCCGGACTGTCTGTCCCACTTGGGCTTGGCGCGCGAGCTTTCGGCGGCGCTGTCTTTGCCGCTCAAGCGGAGAGAACCGGCCGCGCCGCTTAAAGCCGCAACGGAGCTTAAGATTGCCCTGGCCGTTCCGGATGCCTGCCCGCTTTATCTAGGCAAAGTTTTCTCGGGCCTGGAAATTCGGCCCAGCCCGGGCTGGCTTTGCGCGCGACTTGAAGCCGTGGGCCTGCGCCCCATCAACGCGCTGGTCGACATCACCAACTACGTGCTCATGGACTTGGGGCAGCCTCTGCACGCCTTTGATTGCGATAAGATCGCGGGCGGCGAAATCGTCGTGCGCTACGCCAAGTCCGGCGAGCGCCTGGCCGCCCTGGACGGCAAGACCTACGATTTGACCGCCGAGTGCCTCGTGGTCGCGGACGCGCAAAAACCATCGGCCGTCGCGGGCGTCATGGGCGGCCTGGAGAGTTCCATCACGGACAAGACCAAAAAAATTCTACTGGAAAGCGCCTATTTCGCGCCCGTCGCGGTGCGCCGGACCTCGCAAATCTTGCGCCTGCGCTCCGATTCCTCCTACCGCTTCGAGCGCGGCACGGATCCCGCGGCGGCGCCGCTGGCCGCGGCCATGGCGGAGCAGATGATCCGGGAGCTGTGCGGAAAATCCGTCCAGGCCCCGGCCGAAGGAGCGGCGGGACGGCAGCCCTCCGCTCCCCAGCCGATTACGGTTTCGGCCGGGCGCATCAACGAAATCCTCGGATCCGATTTCACGCCGGCGGAAATTTCCGCGGCGCTTGGCCGAATCGCCGCCAAGCATAGCGCCGCGGGAAACGGTATCGAATTCACCCCTCCGACCTACCGCCGGGACTTGGCCACTGAGTGGGATTTGGCCGAGGAGGCCGCCAGGCTCCTGGGCTACGGACGGATTCCCGCCCGCGCTCTGGTCTCGGCGCCGGCGGCGGCCTCGCGGCTGGCACCCATCGCCGCAACCATCCTGCGCTGCCGCGCGCGCATGTGCGCGGCGGGGCTCTTGGAAGCTTTCAATCAGGATTTCATATCGGAAAAAATCCTCGCCGCCGCGCGGCAAACGGAAGCGGCCTCTTGGGCCCGGCCCGCCAACCCCCTCTCCGAGGAGGGCGCGGTGCTGCGGCCAAGCCTGTTGCCGGGGCTTCTGCAAAACGCGGCGCTTAATTTCAGCCGCGGCGCCCGATCGGTGCGGCTCTTTGAAATTGGCAAGACCTACCGCATGGAAAACGGCGCCGTCATTGAGGACTGGCGCGCCGCCGGAGTCGTGAGCGGAGCCGCCTGCGAGCCGTTCTGGCGCGGCGCACTCAACGTCGACTACGACTTCTACCGCCTTAAGGGCGTCGTCGAAAACTTGCTGCCCTCCTCGGCCCAGACGGTTTTCCACGCCGACTCCGGTGACGGAACTCCGGCGGGCCCCGGCTGGTCCGATTTGGACAGATTGTTCCACCCCGGCCAGCGCGCGGCCGCCGCCTCGGGTTCGGGAACTTTCCTGGGTTTCGTCGGCTGCCTGCACCCCCAAGCCGCCGCGGCCTGGGACTTCGGGGCGCGGACGGTCTGCATCTTCGAGCTCGACCTGGAGGCCTTGTCGGCGCTCTCCGCCGGACCGGCCGCCAAGTTCGCGCCCTACAGCCAATTCCCCGGATCCTGGCGGGACCTCTCGGTCGTCGTGCCCAAGAGCGCGCGCTACGCCAAAATCGACAAAGTCATCCGCGCAGCCGCGGGAGAAAATTTAAAGGACGTCGCCTTGACGGACGTTTTTTCTGGAAAAGCCGTCGAGGCCGGAAAAATCAGCATGACCCTGCGGCTCTCCTTCGGACGGGCGGATCGCACTTTAACCGACGAGGAAGTCTCTTCGGCCGTCCAAAACCTCATGGGCGCCCTGGAGAAAAACATGGGCGCGCGCCTGCGCGGGGCATGACGCTCCACGGTCTCAAGAAACTGGAGTCCTTGGCTGAAGCCTCCGCCAAAAGGCTGCGCCAGCTCTCCGAGGATAACGCCCGTCTGACCAAGCAGACGGCGAAGCTTGCGGCCGAGAACCAGAGCCTCAAAGACCAGGTCAAGCGCCTCATGGCCGGAGCCTCCTCGCAGGCTCGTTTGCGCGCGCGGCTGCTCAAAATTTCCCGCAAGCTGGAGAAAATCGGATGAACGACAAGGTCGACGTCGAAATTTTCCGCCGCCGCCTCACGGTCGAGATCGAGGGTCTGACGCCCATCGAGATCAGCTCCCTGGCCCAGAAGGTCGACGAAAAAATCCGGGAGATCGCCGAGCAGAATGAGAAAATCGCGGACAGCTCGAAACTCGCCGTGCTGACGGCGCTGGCCTACGCCGCCGAGCTCGCCCGGGAGAAAGAGGCGCGCGAGACTGAGCGGCTCTTCTTCGAGAGGAAAGTGGAAGAGCTCTCCCGGACACTGGAGTCCTCGCTCTCGGCCGCCGGCGCCGCCCCCTGATGCCGCAGGATTCCAAGCAAGGCGAGCTTTTCCGAGGCGGTCAGGCCCTGGATTCTCGGCCGCTGGCCGCGCGCATGACGCCGCAGAGCCTCGATGAATTTTTCGGCCAGGAAAAAATTCTCGGCCCGGGCCGCATGCTGCGCCGCCTCATCGAGTCGAAGAAATTCTCCTCCGCCATTTTCTTCGGGCCTCCCGGCTGCGGCAAGACCGGCCTTGCCGCCATCGTCTCCCGCTCCATCGACTCCAAGGTGGAAGCCATCAACGCCGTGGCCGCCGGCGTCGCAGACATCAAGAAGGCCCTGGAGGCCGCGCGCTACGACTTAAGCCTGGGCAAGCCCACGCTGCTGGTGGTCGACGAAATCCACCATTTCAACCGCAGCCAGCAGGACGCTCTTTTGCCCGCCGTCGAACGCGGCGAGGTCATGATGATCGGCCTCACCACCGAGAACCCCTCTTTTTCCGTCAACGCCGCGCTGCTCTCTCGCGTGACCGCCTTCGAGTTCGAGCCCCTTTCGGAGGACGACCTCAAGCGCCTCATGGAACGCGCGCTCAAAGACGAACCGCGCGGCTTGGGCGCCTATAAAGCCGAGCTGTCTCCCGAGGCGGCCGCGCACCTGCTCCGCTTTTGCGGCGGCGACGCGCGCAGGCTCCTAAACGCCCTGGAGTTGGCCGTCCTCTCCACCGCGCCCGTCAACGGCCGCCGGCGCGTGAGCCTCGAGGTCGCGGAAGAATCCATCCAGCGGCGGCAAATCCGCTACGACAAGAAGTCCGACGATCACTACGACCACATTTCCGCCTTTATCAAGTCCATGCGGGGCTCGGACCCCGACGCCGCGCTCTACTGGATGGCCAAGATGCTGGCCGCGGGCGAGGACCCGCGCTTCATCGCCCGGAGGATCCTCATCTGCGCGGCCGAGGATGTGGGCTTGGCCGATTTTCGGGCGCTCCTCATCGCGGACGCCGCGTTCAAGGCGGTCGAGTCCCTGGGCATGCCGGAAGCCAGGATCCCATTGGCCGAGGCCGTGGTCTACGTCGCCGCGGCGCCCAAGTCCAACTCGGCCTACCTGGCCGTCGACGCCGCCCTGTCGGAAGTCAAAACCGGCCCGCGCCGGGAAGTTCCCCTTCATTTGCGCGACGCGAACATGGACGCCGAGAGCCGCGGCCATGGAGCCGGCTACAAGTACGCCCACGATTATCCCGGCCACTACGTGAAGCAGGAGTACATGCCCGAACCCGTGCGCTTCTACGAGCCGGGAAGCCTGGGCGGCGAGGCGGAAATCAAGAAGCGCTTGGACGCCCTGCGCGCGCGCGCCGGGAGCGGCGGCGATGGCCAAGACTAGCCCCGCGGCTCCGGCCGACGCCAGAATCTATACCGTCTCAGAAGTCAACGAGCTCGTCCATGATGTGCTGGAGAACAGTCTTCCCGGAATATGGATGGAGGGCGAAATCTCCAACTGCCGGCTCTACCCATCCGGGCACACCTACCTGACGCTCAAGGACGAGGAGGCGCAGATCCGCGCGGTGCTCTTCAAGGGCGCGGCCCTCGGCCTCAAGTTTAAGCCCGAGGACGGGCTCAAGGTACTGGTCCGCGGGCGGGTCTCGTCTTACGCAAAGCGCGGCGACCTGCAGTTCGTCATCGCCGCGATGGAGCCGCGGGAAAAAGGCGCGCTGCAGCTGGCCTTCGAGCAGTTAAAGGCCCGGCTGGCCGCTGAGGGGCTCTTCGATGAGTCGCGCAAGAAGCCTCTGCCGGAATTTCCCATGAGCGTCGGCGTGGTGACCTCGGGCCAGGGCGCCGCCGTGCACGACATGATTTCGGTGCTGGGGCGCCGCTGGCCGCTGGCCCGCTTGCTGGTCTATCCGGTCAAGGTCCAAGGCGATGGCGCCGCCGAGGAAATCGCCCAAGCCGTGCGCGACTTCAACGCGCTTTTGCCCGAGACCGACGTCCTCCTAGTCGGCCGCGGCGGCGGCTCAATGGAGGACTTGTGGGCCTTCAACGAGGAAATCACGGCCCGCGCCATCGCGGAGTCGGAGATTCCCGTCGTCTCCTGCGTGGGCCACGAGACTGATTTCACTATCGCCGACTTCGTCGCGGACCGGCGCGCGCCCACGCCCTCGGCGGCGGCCGAGTTGGCGGCGCCCGATTGGCGCGCCGTGCTCGGGCGAGTCGAATCTTCGGAGCAGGACTTAGCCGACTGCCTGAAAGAAAAGATGCAGGTTTTGTCCGAGAGGCTTGCGCGCGCCGCGGCGCATCCGCTTCTGCAGAGCCCTGAGAGAATTTATGAGGAATTGGCCCGCTTACTGGACGAGTTGTGGATGCGGCTTGAGGACGGCATGACGCAGACACTGCTCGATGCCAAGCGCGCGCTTTCGCTCAACGCTGCCAGGCTCGAGGCCTACAGCCCGCTTAAGGTTCTTTCGCGCGGCTACGCCATCGCGGAGAAGCTTCCCGGCCTTGAAATTCTGCGCCGGGCCGGACAAGTGCGCGCCGGAGATAGGCTTCGGCTGCGCTTGGCCGAGGGCCAAATCGAATGCGAGGTATCCAATGACGAAAAACGCTAAGAAGGACTCCTTCGAGGAGCGCCTCAAGAAACTCGAGGACTTGGTCGGCGATCTCGAATCGGGCAAGCACGGCCTGGAAGAATCTCTGGAGACATTCGAGAAGGGCGTCGGCTTGGCTAAAGACCTAAGCCGGCAACTGGAGGACGCCAAGGCCAAGGTCGAAGTGCTCATCAAGGATCAAGGGAAGCTGCTCAAGAAGTCCTGGGAGGACTCCTAAACGTCTCGCGCAACGCCCCGCCGGGTTCTCGCAGTCAGCCTGGGTAATCGGAAATGACCTATAAGTTTGGGTTTGTTTTTAGCAAGACAGTCCAGACGCTATTTAACGAGTTCATTATTTTTTTGTCGCCCAGACGGCGCCGCATCGGCATCATTGAGACTTGGCCTGTTCCGGCCACTCCTCCTTGCACTGCCCATTCATCATGAGACTGGCAATCGCTGCGCGACGCGTCAAAGGCCTTTCGGGCGCAGTGCGCCTTATCCTCGCCGAGGCTGCGGCTGCGACTGCAGCGGGGTGGGAAGTTGATATCTTTGCTGAGAAAATTGATGGTGCCGCTGTACGGGCTGTCGGTGCAGTTCCACACCCAATGATACGTTGGCCATGGGGCTCATGGTTGAAACGGCGCTTCTTCGCAGAATTAGCTTCGCGCATGGTCCGCAGTGCGAATATCGTGCATGGCCACGGAGACATCTTTGATCAGGATATACTAAGTTTGCATAACTGCGTACATGCGGCGCATGAAGCTCTGACTGGACTCCCTTTGCCGGAGTCGGATGCGGGGGGCCGTTTCCACGCTCTTCAGCTTTCAGGGCGCCATTTTCAGATACTCATTGCCAACTCACAAATAATGAAGGACGATGTGATCCGGCGCTTTCAGGTGCCAAAAGAGATGATCGAGGTTGTCTATCCAGGCTTTGACCAGCGCCGTTTCAGCTTCACCGATCGTGCACGGCTTGGCGCCAACCTACGCGCGGAACTCGGATTATCATCGGAAGCTCTTCTATTTGGGCTCGTAAGCTCCGGTGATTTTGAAAAACGCGGACTCCCATCCTTCTTACGCGCCTTTGCCTTAATCTCACGGAAAATTCCAGGCGTGCATGCCTTAATCGTTGGCAAGGAGTCAAGGCCCGGGCGCTACCTGCACTTAGCTTCTCAACTTGACATCGCAGACCGCGTGTTCTTCCGTCAACCTCAGGTCGATGTTGAACGATTCTATCACGCGCTCAATGTTTATGTGCACGCCGCCCCATGGGAAGAGTTCGGAATGACGATACTTGAGGCACTTGCCTGTGGAGTTCCGGTTATTGCCGGCGCGCGGGCTGGCGCGGCCGAATTGCTTGCCGGCGAAGCACGCGTTTTCGTTCTTGATGAACTTTCCCCAGATGCCTTGGCGGCGGCGATGGAACAACTTGCGTGCCAACCGGACCTACGCGCAAGATTAGCGGCACTTGCTCCTACATTTGCCTCCACCCATACCCTCGAAACCTACGGCCACGCCGTCGTCGCACTCCACGAGCGCTTGGCAATAAAATCTCTGCCGCCGACATCGCCCCATTGATCCACAGACTTGATGTTCACCACGTAATTCCTTGTTTTGGAGATGGAATATCCAAACGAGGCAAAGACCATTGGGAGCACTCCCAGCGTATTCATTAAGGCAGAGGCCGAAGACATCCGCGCCGCCCAGCCCGGCTAGGCCCTTAGCCCTCTTCATCTTTTAGGCCCAACGGGACTTGCAAGGCTCGAAAAGGCCGGAGTATAATGCGGACAGTCATGCTACAAGCATCGACCGGACTCCGCAGAGCCGCCGCCGCAGCCGTTGCGATTTTAGGCACCTCTCTCGCCAACGCCGCCGCGTTTCCCCAAGCCGTCCACCTTGAGAATGTTTTCTCGGCACAAAGTTTTGACGGAACCGGAGCGGCCTCACTACGCTTCCACTCCCTGCCCATGGCCCCCGCTCCAGCGCCGGCAGCCGCGCCTGTCCAGCGGATGGCGGCCGCGCAGGAGCCTCCCATCGTTCCGGACACCCTTTGGACCAGTCTGACTCCGCTCAATCAACATGAAACGGATCTTCTATATGAAGCGCTGCCCCAGGCCAATTCCGCCCTGGCTCGGCGCTTAAGCCTTGCCGCAGCCGATCTCATGGTCGGCCAAGCCGTCGCGGAAGGCTACAACGCGCTCGAGCTTTTCACCAACCCGTCCTGGACGGAGAACAAGATTTATTTCGTCGATGGCCCGGACGTGGCCGCCATCATGAGCAAATACGCATTGGACAGCATGGTCCCGGCTGAAGGGGTGTCGCAGGACGGCAAACCATACCATATGCTGGGCCTAATCATAGGGCAAGGACACATGACCATGCTCATGGATAGGAGCGATTTTCGCTATACATACGCTGAGGACCACGGACACTCATCCAACGTCCTCATCGTCACCTCCAACGTCGTTCGCTGGACCATTCACGGCCCCGGGGACTTGCAGGTCTCCGGCCTCAAGTGCGCGCATTGGCTGGTGGATCCGACCATCATGGAAATCAACCAAATATCGCCCTCTCAAGCGCGCGTGCACACGGACTGGGGAGACAAGATTATTTCGGTTTCTCCCATCGTTCTCAATGTCAAAAAAAATCACGCCGACAAAGCCGTCAGATGGGGAATCACGCATATTCCTAACGCGAATGTCCCGTTCCTTCCGCCGTCCATCTCCATCTGACGGCGCGTCTTCCCGCAAAGCCGCAGCGCGAAGCGAAAAAAAGGCGGACATCCGCGCCGTCTTCTTCGACATAGGAAATGTCCTGCTGCGCTTCAATTCCAAGAATTTTGTCCGCCATGTTTCAAAAGCCACCGGACGCTCCCCCCTGGCCATCGCCGGCTATTTCTGGATTGATCATCTGCCCGACAAGCTCGAGCGCGGGCTCTTGACGCCCGCGGAATTTTTCAAAATATTCCGCACGAAACTGGGATACAAGGAAAGCTGGAGCGTCTTTTGCAAGGCCTGGTGCGATTTTACTCCGGAAACGGAAACGGAAAAAATACTGGAGACCGTGCGCTCTCGGCACAAGGTCTACCTGCTCTCCAACACCAACGCTCTGCACTACGACTTCATCCGCAGCAATTACGCGTTCCCCAAACGCGTGCACGGCGCCCTGCTCTCCTATCGCCTGGGCCTGCGCAAACCGCAGCCGGAAATCTACCTCTCCGCTCTGCGCCGGGCCGGCGTGGAGGCGCACGAAGCCGCGTTCATAGACGATCTCAAGGAAAACGTCGCGGGCGCGCGAAAATTGGGCATCAACGGAGTGCTCTACAAAAATCCCTCCGACCTGCGCGCGCAATTATCCGGCTTGGGCATCGCGCTTTGACCCCATCCACTCGCGGCGGCCAGCCGCAGAGGGCATGAAAAAAAACCGCGTCCGAGCCGACGAGATGCTGGTCCTGCGCGGCCTGGCTCCCACCCGCGCCAAAGCCAAGGCCTGCCTCATGGCCGGACAGGTGTTCGTGGAAGGCAGAGCTCAAACTAAAGCCGGAACCCTTATTGACGAGGACGCCGCCATCGAAGTCCGCTCTCCATGTCCTTACGTGTCTCGCGGAGGCTTGAAGCTCGCAGCGGCGCTTCAGGGCCTGGGCTCCTCGCCCCGAGGGCGAATCTGCCTCGATGTGGGCGCTTCGACAGGAGGCTTCACCGACTGCTTGCTACAGGAGGGCGCCGCACGCGTCTACGCCGTCGATGTCGGACACGGCCAGCTTCACGCCAAGATCGCGGCCGACCCGCGCGTCGTCAGCATCGAGAAAACTCACGCCCGGAGCCTGGACCCGGCGCTTTTCGCCCCGGCGCCCGACTTCGCCACGGTCGACGTCTCCTTCATTTCCCTAACCCTGGTGCTGCCGGCCATCGCCTCCTGCCTAAAGAGCCCCTGGGTGCTTCTCGCGCTGGTCAAACCTCAATTTGAAGTCGGCCCCAAACTCGCCCCCAAGGGCGTCGTGCGCGACCCCTCAGCGCGCGCCGCGGCCCTCGCCAAAATTCGGGAAGCCGCCGCCGCTTTAGGCCTGCGGGAAACAGGCGTTTTCGAATCGCCGGTCCACGGCCCCAAGGGCAACATCGAAACCTTCATCCGCCTCGCATCTCCGATTGCGCAGAACGGGGAAATATATTAGGATGTTCTGGAGTTTCCGTATTTAATTTGAGACGAGAGGCAACCCATTCATGGCGACCAAAAACGAATCCGTGAAGTACAAACACGCCGAGCGCGCCGCGTGGCGCCAGGTGGACAAGGAAGCCGTCATTCTCGATCTGGAATCGAGCGAATATTTCTCGCTCAACGAGGTCGGCGTTCTGATCTGGGAGAAGCTGGGCCAGGGAGCGGACTTGGACGCCGCCGTAGAAGCCGTCTGCGAGGAGTACGACGTCGATGAAGCGAAAGCGAAAAAAGACGCGTCCGCGCTCATCGGTGAGTTGGTCAAAAAGAAGCTCCTCGAAGTCCAAAAGTAGGCCGCCGGGCGGCCGGACCTCTCCGGCGCCAAGTTTCCAGTAATTCTTTTATGGACCGCGATCGCCGTTTCGAAAGTTCGGGCCTCTGGGCCGTGATTTTGGGCGGCTCCTCGGGCTTCGGCTTGGCCGCGGCCAAACGCCTGGCCCAGGCCGGAATAAACATCTTAATCGCCCACAAGGACAAAGAAGGCGCGGTCGAAACCCTCATCAAGCCCCACTTCGACGAAATCCGCGCCCAAGGCGTGAAGCTCGTCTCCCACAACGTCAACCTTTTCGATGACGACGGGCGCGGCGAAGTCTTTGAAAGCATCGCGGCGAACGCCGGGCCGGGCAAGGTCCACCTCTTCATGCACTCCATCGCCGCGGGGGCCTGCAAGCTCATGGTGGACGCAAAGGCTCCCGATTTCCGCGGCCAGGCCCTCAAAGGGCTTTCCG
The DNA here is from genome assembly GCA_027451985.1 of Elusimicrobiota bacterium. Classification (GTDB taxonomy): domain Bacteria; phylum Elusimicrobiota; class Elusimicrobia; order UBA1565; family UBA9628; genus JAGWJU01. The sequence continues at coordinate 41,928 of DAIDHS010000012.1, read as the reverse complement.
AGGCGCTTTCGGCGCACGGAGTGCAGGCCTCTCCGGACATCCTCAAGACGGCGGTCAACGACGCCTTCCACCAAAAGGGCTGCGACGCCCTTTACACCTTGGCGGAAAGCAAAATTCCCTACAAAGACAATCTCTTGGAGCAGGAAGATCTCGAGAAAACCGTCTGGATGATGGGCTACGACTACCTGCTCTGGGGCCGGGAACTGCTCAAGGACGGCCTGCTGAGCAAGGACGCACGACTCGTGGCCATGACTTCGGAGGGCAATGAAGTCGCTTGGCGCGGCTATGCCGCGGTTTCGGCGGCGAAATGCGCCCTGGAGGCCAGTTCCCGCGCCATGGCTCTGGAATTGGCGCCCTACGGCGCGCGCTCCTACGTGCTGCAGGCAGGCATCACGGACACCCCGGCCGGCAACGCCATTCCCAACTTCGATTTGATGAAGGCCCAGGCCCGCCTGCGCAACCCCTTCCACCGGCTGACCACCCCCGAAGACGTCGCCGAGATGATTTACGCCCTGTGCCTGCCGGGGCTCTCCTGGACCAACGGCGCCGTCATCACGGTCGACGGCGGCGAGTCCATCTCCGGGATTTAGCCGCATGCTCTCCATCCTGGGGATGGGCTATTATCTCCCCGAGACCGAAATCACCAACGAGTTTCTCCATGAACAAATAGGCCTCGAGCGCGGGCCGGACTGGGTCAAATCCCGCCTGGGCATCTACACGCGCTATTCTGTCCTGAGCAAGGACTACATTCTAGAGACGAAGAACCAAAATCCGAACCAAGCCCTGGTGCACGCTCGCGCCCGGGGCGAAACGCCCGTGGCCTTGGGCGCCAAAGCCGCGCGAAAGGCTTTGGCGCAGGCCGGAGTGCCGGTGGAGAAAATCGGCCTCGTCATCGCCAACTGCGACACTCCCTTTGAGACCATTCCCTCGACCGCGAACCTGATCGCCAAAGCGCTGGGCATAGGCTCCGGCCCCCACTGCGACGTCAACAGCGCGTGCTCATCATTCGCCCGGCATATGCAGGCGCTTTCGGACATGGAGCCGAAGCTCCCGGAATTCATCCTCTGCGTGCAGACCAGCGCGTACACCACGCGCACGGACTATTCACCCAAAAACGTGGACGGCTACATTTGGGGCGACGGCGCGGCCGCGGAAGTCCTCTCGGCCAAGCACGCCGGGCGCCTCTTGGTCGAGCCCATGATTTTCGAGACCGACCCCAAGGGCGCCGACGACATCGCCATCGACGCAGCCGGGCACTTCGCGCAAAACGGCGCCGCGGTGCGCGAGTTCTCCATCCGCAAGACCTGCGAGATGTTCGAGGACATCGCCCAGAAAAAGGGGCTCTACGCCGAGGACGCCTACACCGTGGCGCACCAGGCCAACTACGTCATGCAGGACTCCATCATCGGGCACTTGCACCTGCCGCCGGAAAAGCATCTCCGCAACGTCCAGGCGCAGGGAAACATCGCGGCTGCGGGCTGCCCCTCGGTCATCGCGCAGAATTTGAACAAGCTGTGCAAGGGCGACAAGATCGTCTATGCGGTGCTGGGTTCGGGCCTGGCCTGGGGCGGCGGATACATGGAGGTTTTATAAGGCATGAAGGACATCGCGGTCGTGACGGGAGCCTCGGGCGGCATCGGCCGCGCCGTGGCCAAGGCCATCCACGAGAAATCCGAGGGTGAAATCCGCGTCTGCCTGCACTGCCGCGGCAACCAGAAGTCCGCCGAGGCCTTGCGCGTGGAGATTCCGGAATCTTTCGTGGTCTCGGCCGATCTCTCGTCCGCGGCCGGGCGCGAGGCCCTGTTGGACGCCGTCATGAAGGAGGGAACGCCCTACATCCTGGTCAACAACGCCGGCGTGGATAAGCCGCACGAGCCGGCGTTGCAAATCGAGGATGCGTCCTTCGACGCGATTATCGGCGTCAACTTGAAGAGCCCGGCGCTTTTGATGCGCGATTTCGGCAAGGAGATGGCCGCCTCGGGCTCGGGCGTCATCGTCAACGTGAGTTCGGTCCTGGCGCGCACGGCCTTGGTGGGCAGCGCGCTCTACCGCGCCTCGAAGGCGGCCTTGGAGGCGCTCACCAAGCAGTTCGCCGCGGAGCTGGGCCCGCGCGGCGTGCGCGTGAACGCCGTCGCGCCGGGATTCATCCAAACGCCCATGACCGACTCCATCGCGCCCGAAATCAAGGGCAAGATTCTCTCCCAAATCGCGCTGGGCGATTTCGGCGCGCCTGAAGCCGTGGCCCAGGCCGTCTGCCACTTCATCGAGAACGACTACCTAAACGGCGCCATCTTGAACGTCGATGGCGGCATGGGGCTCTAAATAAAAGGAGAGGCCATGAACGATTTGACCCCGCAGGAAGTCCTGGCCCTGGTGCCGCAGCAGCGGCCCATGCGCTTCATCGACGAGATCTTAGAAATCGACGAAGAGCACATCCTGACCTGCTACACTTGGAAGGAAGAAGACTGCGCCGGGCACTTCCCGGGCAATCCCGTGGTGCCGGGCGTCAAGCTCATCGAGATGGCCGCGCAGACCGGCAACGTGGCCTGGGGCATCTACCACATGGGCAGCAAGGTCTCGCCTGAGGAATTAAAAACCCTCGTGGGATTTTTCACCGAAGTTGAGCGCGGTTTGTTCAAGAAAACGGTGCGGCCGGGTGACAAGGTCGCGGCCCAGGCCACCTTCGGCGAGGATGGGTATTTCCGCAAAAACAAAGTCGTGAGCACCGTGGAGATTCAATTCATGGGTGGGCCAAAGGACGGCGAGGAGATATTCTCCTGCAAAACCTCGGGCTTGTGGGTGCCTAAAAATTTGGAGAGCCTAAAATGAGAAAGCGCGTGGTGGTGACGGGGTTGGGAGCGGTGGCGCCCAACGGCGTGGGCGTCCAGGCCTATCGCGAGGCCCTAAAGGCCGGCAAATCCGGCATCAGCTGGCACGAGGAACTACGGGATCTCAATTTCGCCTGTCAAATCGGCGGCGTTCCCCCCATCGATGAGGATTACATCCTGGGTATTCTTCCCGAGGCCGATTACCACAAGATGAGCGAGGCCATGATTTACGCGGTCTTGGCTGCGGTTGAGTGCGCTAAAAACTCAGGCGCGACGGTCGACCCCAAGAACTACCAAACAAGCCCGGTCGACTGGAATACCGGCGCCATCATGGGCTGCGGTATCGGAGGAATGGACACGGTTTTCCAGGAGTTGACCCCAGTCATGGCCGAGGCCAAGAAGCAAGAGCCCGGCCGCGGCACGATTCCCATGGGTGCCGACATCGTGCCCAAGGTGATGAACAGCTCGGTCTCCGTGGCCATCGGGCGCTTCTTGGGCCTGGGTGGACAGACCAGCTCCAACAGCTCGGCCTGCAACACCGGCACCGAGGCGATTTTCGAGGCGTGGAAACACATCCAGATGGGATTTGCCGACTCCATGTACGCGGGAGGCGCCGAGGGCACGCACTACGGCATCTGGGCGGGCTTTGACGCGATGAGAGACGTTTTGTGCTCGCGCTTTAACGAATCTCCGGAAAAGGGCTCGCAGCCCATGGGCGCGGGCGCCTGCGGCTTTGTGCCCTCCGGCGGCGCGGGCGTTTTACGTTTGGAAACCATAGACTCCGCCCAAAAGCGCGGGGCCAAAATCATTTGCGAGCTTGTCTCCGCCTTTTGCAACTCGGGCGGGCAAAGAGACGGCGGTACCATGACCTTCCCCAACCCCGACGGCGTCGTGCGCTGCATCCGGCGCGTCATCGAGGACTCGGGTATTGAGCCCTCTCAAATCTCGCTCATCAACGGACATTTGACCTCCACGGGCGCCGACCCGCGCGAAATCGCGAGTTGGCTTAAGGCTTTGGAATTACCGCCCGAGAAATTCCCCCGCATCCAATCCACCAAGTCCATGATCGGCCACAGCTTGGGCGCGGCGGGCGCCTTGGAGTGCGTCGCGGCCGTGGATGAGATCGCCAACGGCTATGTGCACCCGTCCATCAACTGCGATGAGGTCCACCCCCAAATCGCCAAAATCGCCAACAGCATTCCGCGCCAGGCGCGGCAGGCGCAACTCGACTACGTCATCAAGGCGTCGTTTGGCTTCGGGGACGTCAACGGCTGCCTGCTCTTTAAGCGTTGGGACGGGAAATAGAAGTGGATGCTACTTGATTTTGAGCTTGCCGCCCAATGCCATCTCGTTTTGAATCGGATAATCCGAATAGCGGATGCCACGGTGGCAGCCGACGCGCACGTTGACACAGTTTAAAATCGGGCGGCCGTCGGCGACGACTCGCGCATCGGCGTTGATGAAGGCGTCGCCGTTGCCCGCGTGCACGAGCTTCAAGACGCTGACGTCGTAGATCAATTCCCGGTCGCTCGGTTTGATTTCATCGAAAACCTCGACCTGCTCGAATCCGAGAGCTCGCCCCGTTCCAGCGTTCCCGCTCCAAGCCAGAAACAGGCCCATGAGTTGCCAGACCGCGTCGATGGAGAGCGCCGTCGGCTTGATCCCGTGATTCATGGGATAAAACCAATCGCCCGCATCGACTCGCCGCGAGGCGATGATTCGTCCGGTGCCCAGGGCGGGGTCTCGGCGGATTTCGTGGACCTCGCCTATTTCAAGCATCAAGGAAGACGGCAGAAGCCCCAACTCTATGGGGCAGTCCTTCACCAGAGTGCCTTGCGAGACGGCCAATATTTCAGCCGGACTAAAGCCGGTCTTGGCCATGAACTCCTCATAGCTCAACGGCTCGGTCAAAGGCGGGGCCGGACGACGCAAGACCGCCGGCGCTTTAGCCCCGTCGCTTTGCCAAAAATCAGTGCCGACTTGCACTTGGCCGGCGGAATAGACGGGCATCCCATCAACCTCGACCGCGCCCTTACCGCCCAGCAGCGTTTCGCCTTCCGAGGTTTCGCACGACAAAACATCGACGGTGTAGCGGATAATTCCATCGTAGGGCCGTATCTGGCCGAAAAAGGAAACATTCTCCATCCCTAGCGCCCTGCCGCAGCCCTTGATTCCCCGCCAGGCGGCGAAGAAGATCAGGCACTGCCAGAGCGCGTCGATGCCCCAACAGCCCGGCATGACCGGATCGCCTAGGAAGTGGCAGGCGTAGAACCACTCGTCCGGACGGTTGCGCCTCAAGGCCTCGATGCGGCCAGTTCCCGAAACCGCATCCCAACGAATAAGAGGAATTTCATGGAAAGGCAGCAGCAACGATACCGGCAGTTGCGGCGCCAAGGCAATAATTTCATCTTGACTGAAGCTGGCCTTTGTTGGGAATTCTTTGAGCGTCATTCTGGTTAAATTTATACCTTTTTGCGGCTCAGGCGTGCCACGAAAGGGATTACAGCGATGATATCCGCCCGCAAATTGCTAAAATGACCAAAGAAGAGGGACTCTATTTTAAGGAGGTAATTATGGCATTCAAGCGCAAGGAAGCGACCATCGAAGCGACGGATTTGAACACCATCACTCCCGAAGAGGCCGAGAAGCGCATCATCGCCGGCGTCAAAAAGTACGCCACCAACGAGGGCAACTGGTCCAAGGCCGACGCCAATACGCCGTTTCTGGGCCACATCATCGGCATGGGCATCGAGTCCTCCAACCTGGCCGACATCACCATGTCCATCGAAAGGCAGTTTCTGACCAAGAAAACGAAACGTGTGCCTGTGTCCGAGGGCAGCGCCGAATTCAAGCTCGAGGACGGTGAGTTGGGGAAACTCCGCATCTTGGACGGCCAGGACGCCACGGCCGCGACGCCGGGCCTTTCCATTAAGATGCTCATGGACCTGGGCCACATGCCCAAGAACGACGCTTATTTGTCCAAGGTCGTCTCCTTCGCCTACATCACTTCCATCGGCGAGGGCTGGCGCACCAACGATGCCTTAAAGAAGCTCGTCGCGCGAATCGAGAAGCTCTCTGGCACCGAGAAGGACGAGGCCAAGGCCAACCTTAAAGCTCTCTGCGACCAAGCCCGGGCCTACGAGGCTCTCATCGCCGATTCCGCGGCGTTCGCCACCTCCCGGCAGAAAATCGGCCAGAACGACCAGGCCGCCTACGATTCGCTGCGCCAGGAACTGACCGTCCTTGAGGACAAGATTAAGGGCGTCTCCGCCACGAACGACGCCGAGCGGCTGGCCGCCCTGCGCGCCGAGGAAGCCGAGGTCCGCACGCGGCTCAAGATGAGCGCGCAGAAGCTCACGGTGTCTGGCACCGTCGCCCGCGAAGCCTCTCAGCGCACGCCCGTCATCCAGGCCAAGATCGAGGAGATCCGGGCGCTCCTGCGTCAAAGCCTTCAGGAAGCCGAGCGAGCCCTGGCCTAAAGGCCTCTTTGCTTTCATCCAAAGACATCGCAAGCCTCCGCATCCAGCGCTGGCTTTCGGTGCTTGCCGCAGCGCCGCTTTACGCCTTCATCCGCGTCGTCCTGCGCTGGCGCTTCCGCTACCGTTTTTCCAACGCCCGCGAGTTCCAGGAGAAAATCTGGAGGGAGTTGGACGCCCACGACGGCCCCGTATTTTGGGCCGCCAATCACCTGACCCTCATCGATTCCTTCCTGGTTTTCGCCGCCGTAGTCCCATGGAAGAAGCTTCACCGCACGCGCCTCATCCCCTGGTCCACGCCGGAATACCGGAACTATTACCACTTAGGCTCGCTGCCTAAGAAAATCTCCGTGCGCACGCTGATGTACCTGTGCCGCTGCATCCCGTTCTTGCGCGAGGGAGAAGACGCCGCCTCGGAGCGGTGGCGCAAAAGAGTCTTCGCCAAGTGCGAATGGCTCTTGAAGCGGGGCGAGGCCGTCTTCATGTACCCCGAGGCCGGACGGGAACGCTCAGGCTGGCTTGAACGGCACCGCCCCAAGGATTTCCTGGGTCGCCTGGCTCTGGAGGCCCCCAACGCCAAGTTTCTCTGCCTCTACGTGCGCGGCGATCATCAGCTTTATACCACGGCCGTGCCCAGGCGCGACGAAACCTTCCGGTCCTACGGCGCGCTCATTCCCGCGGTTCTCCCCGGGGAAACCACGCCCCGCGCCATCGCCCAGCGGCTCTTCGACACTTTGGCCGATCTGCAGGAGGAGTGGTTCGCGGCGAGCTCTCTTCCCAAGAACTGCGGAGGCAACGATGTGCTCGACTTAAAGTCCCCCCGGCTGGCGGAGCATTTCGACGCCGAAAGCGGCGAGACGGATCCCGAGTGGATGTCGCGGCACCTGACCGCCCGGGAGCAAAAATCCCTGGAAGCCCTCCCGCCGGGATTTAAGCGCTTCGCCGAGGCCTGCAAATTCATCGCGGCCAAGGAGGCTGCGCACAAGGCGCTGACCCAATCGGGCATCCAAACGCCGCAGGGAGGCTTTTTAATGCTGCAGGCGGATTTGTTCCGCCGCAAGGTCGTCCACCTGCCCACGGGGGCGCAAGTCGACGTCCGCTTCACGCACGAGGACGAGGACAAAGTCCACTGCGTCGCGGTGCTGCGCGGCGGATTCATCGGAGACGATGAGACCCCTGGAGATGTTTTATGGGATGTGGCGGAAATCCCCCCCGGGGACGATCCGCATGAATTCGCCCGAGGAAAATGCCTGGAGTTCATCGCCGAATCCTCGGACGAAATTTCATCCCCCGCGCTTCTGGCATTCACCGATGACGGAGGAGCGCCGAAGGTTCTCCAGGGCGGCAAAGTCCAGGACTGGGGCGTCTCCTTGTCGCACTCCGGGCGCTACGCCGCTTGGAGCTTCATGATTTCCTAGCGAAATCTCCGCGGCCGGGACAAACCGGACGCAAAAGAGTAGAATATGTTTAAGCCTCAAATGACACGCATCCTTCGCTCCATTCGTTTCAACATCTTCCTGGGTTCCCTCATCGCCTTTTTCGCCGCCGTCGGCACCATCCTGCCCCAACTCGGCCAGGAGCCGCAGAAAGCCAACGCCTTCATGCAGGCGCACCCCTTGTGGACCAAGTTCTTCAGCTTTTTCGGCATGTTCGACCTCTACCACAGCTGGTGGTTCATGGGCATCCTGGCCTTGATGGCCGTGGACGTCGTGCTCTGCAAACTCTGGAACAAGCCGCCCGATGTCGGCATCGTGTCCCTGCCCCCCGAGCTGACCAATGAGGAGGATCTGGAAAAGCACCTGGACAAGAAGGAAGCCGCATTGAAGCTCAAGCCCTTCCAGGCTTTCTTCGGCTCCAAAATGGGCCTCGAAGACGCCTGGCTTGCGGCGCGCGGGCACCTCAAACGCGAAGGCTACCACGTCAAAGAAGAATTTTTCCTGCCGGGGCAAGCCGGAGCCTTCACCGCCACCAAGCACCGCATCCAGCGTTGGGGATCCTATTTTGCCCACATCGGCCTCGTCGTCATTCTGATTGGGGCGCTCATCCGCAGCGTCTTCGGCTTCGTGGAGATGGTCCCGGTCCTGGAGGGCGGATCGCGGCGCATGCAGCACATGTTCGATCCGCGTTCGTTCGCGCAGCGGGTCGAGCAGCTGTTCTGGGGCCATCCCTGGAACATGAAGGAGCCCATCGACGTCTACGTCGACAAGTTCACCATCGAGTATTACCACGGCACGATGGAGCCCAAGCTCTTCGCCTCGAACGCCCGCGTGATGGCCGGAGACCAGCTTCTGGGCCAGAAGATCATCCGGGTCAACCACCCGCTGGACATCAACGGCGTGCGCTTCTACCAGGCCTCCTGGGGCGCGGGCGGCATGTTCCGAAGCGTCACCTTAAAGCTGGGCAAAGAGACGCTCAAGCTACCGCAGCGCACCCCCGTCAAGATTCCCGGAACCCCTTTCACCGTCGAGGCCGACATGATGTTGCCCAACTTCACCATCACGGACGGGCAGGCGGACACCGCGTCCCTGGACTTGAAGAACCCCGCCGTGCGCCTGATGTTCAGCGTGGGACCGCATCAAACCTCGCCGCTCTGGCTTCTCCAGAACTATCCGGATTTGTGCTTTACCGAGGACGCCAACGGCCAACTCACTCACGCCCCTTCGCCGCCATTCCAGTTGGCGGCCGTCGATCCGATCCTGTTTTCCGGCATCCAGGTCGCCTACGATCCCGGCTTTCCCATCGTCGTCCTGGGCGCCATTATGTGGCTCCTAGGAATGATCGCGCTCTTTTACATGCACCGCCGGAGGATTTGGGTGCTGCTGGAATCCTCCGGAGCCGGATCCTGCCGCGTCAACCTAGGCGCCTGGAGTTCGCGCGGAGTGCGGGAGTACGAGGCCGAGTTCAGGAGCCTGGCCAAGTCGCTGCGCACGGAGCTTAAATCCGAGGATAATTTTCGACTGACGGAAAATCCGATCGTGGAGGTTTCCTAACATGAACTACGAAGTGCTATTTCTCAAGGGAGCGTGGGCCTTCTACTCCTTGGCCACGGCCGCGGCCTTCGTCTACTTATACAACAAGGACGAGAAATGGAGCCGCTGGATGTTCCGCCTGGTTGCCGCCGGCTTGGCCCTGCACTTGGCGAGCTTCGGCTTCGGGATGCATTATTTCTGGAAAATCCCGGACAACCGGTATTACTTCCCCATCAATTCCTTCTTCGGCGCGCTCTCTTTCCTGTCCTTAGCCACCGTGGCGGTGTTCTTCGTCATCGAAAGCCGGCACCAACTGGGTATTTTGGGCGCCTTCGTCCTCCCCTGGGCCGCCATCGGCACCGGATCCGCGCTCATCTTCGCCAATCCAGCCGTGGAGGGCTTGGTTCCGGCCCTGCAGAACTACTGGATCAACATCCACCCCGTGATCCTCATGACTTCCTACGCGGCCTTCGGCAACGCCTTTGGCGTGGGCGTGGCGCTCCTCATCCAGGAGCACCAAATCAAATCCCGCAAGCCGAGCGAGCTCTGCTACCGCCTGCCCTCCATCGAGGAGCTCGACAACCTCAACTACCGCATAATCGTCTGGGCCTTCCCAGTCCTGACCGTAGGCATCATCATGGGCGGCATCTGGGCCTATAGCGCTTGGGGCCGCTTCTGGGGCTGGGATCCGAAGGAGACCTGGGCGCTCATCACGGCCTTGGTCTACGCCGGCTATCTGCACATGCGCTTCGTCAAAGGCCTGCGCGGCAAGAAAGCGGTTTACGTCTCCATGGTGGGCTTCGCCTGCGTGCTCTTCACGTTCCTGGGCGTCAACTTCCTGAGCCCGCTCCACGGATACCTCTCCGGCGGGGGTTGAGCGAGAAAAGGGCCCCGCCGCCATGGAGCGAAGCTTGGCCGTCCTGGGCCTTAACCACAAGAGCGCTCCGCTGGAGGTCAGAGAGCGGCTGGCGCTCCTGTCGGCCTCGGAATTGGCCAAGAGAATCAAGGCCGAAGGAACGACCGAGGCGGCCGTTTTATCCACCTGTAACCGCTTCGAAGTCTACTTTCTAACCCCCGAAGGAGACTCCCGCCAAGATGACCGCATCACGGCATGGCTTGAGCAAGTCTCGGGCGGACCCATCTCCCAGCACGCCTACCGCTACAACGGCGAGGCGGCCGTCAAGCATCTCTTCGAAGTGGCCTCCGGCTTGGATTCGCTGGTGGTCGGCGAAACGGAGATCCTGGGCCAGGTCAAGGAAGCTTATGAGGCGGCGCACGCCGCCGGAATGACCGGCAAGTATTTCAACGTTCTGTTCCAACGGGCGCTCTACGTGGGGAAGAAGGTCCGCAGCGAGACGGGCGTCGCCATCGGGCAGACCTCGGTGGCCTCGGTTTCCGTGCAGTTGGCGCAGACCATCTTTGGCGGGCTTCAGGGCGCCACGGCTCTTGTCGTCGGCGCCGGCTCAATGGCCGAAACAACCGCGCGCCATCTCATCAGCCAAAAAATCATGCGCCTGACCGTGGTCAACAGAACCTGGGGCAAGGCTCGGGCGCTCGCGGCTCAATTTTTGGCGGAAGCTGCGCCCTGGGAAGAGCTCCCCTCGGCCCTGGAGCGCGCGGACATCGTCATCGCGTCGACTTCCTCCGATCGTCCGGTCCTGACCACCGACATGATCCGCCAAGCCGCGAAGGCTCGGCAAGGGCGTTCCCTGTTCATCCTGGACATCGCTATGCCCCGGAACGTCGAGGAATCGGCGCACGGCATCGACCACGTCTACGTCTACCGCCTCGAGGACTTGGAGTCCGTCGTCGCCGACAACATGAAAAAACGCGGCGTGGAACTCTCCAGGGCGCGCGAAATCGTGACGGACAAAAGCCGGGAGTTCTCGCTCTGGGAAAAATCCCTGGGCAGCGGACAGGAGGCGAGCTTCAAGCATTCCAACGTGCCGACGCCAACCAAGGCCGCATGACCCTCCTTTCTCTTCTGCTGGCTCTTGCGCTTCCGGGACGGGGCGCATCTCCAGCCAAGCCCCCCCGGAGCCGTGCCCCGTACGGAATCTTGATTCTAGCTCACGGCGCCGGACAAGAATGGGACTCCCAGGTCGCCGGCATTCGAAACGCGGTCAACAAGCGCACTCCCGCTGAGGTCGCGTTCGGCATGGCCGCGCCGGACGCCATGCAGGCGGGCATCGACCGGCTTGAGGCCCGCGGCATCAGACGCATCGCCGTGGTGCCGCTCTTCATCAACTCCCATTCCGAGGTGATGGATCAGACCCGATACGCCCTGCACCTCAGAGCGACGCCATCGATGGTTTTCATCAAGGCCATGAAGAGGCTTCCCCCGATGGTGCTACATATGGCCGGCATGGACTTTGATCCTCACAAGCGCGTCACCATTCACGCGAAGCTCATCATGACTCATGCCTTGGACGACGATCCGCTGGTCGCGAGCATCCTCATTGATCGGGCGAAGGCGCTCAGCCGCGATCCTTCGAAGGAAACCATCATTCTGGTCGGGCACGGGCCGGTGGACAAGGCCGAAAACGAGATCTGGCTCCGAACCATGCGCAGCCTGTGCCGTCAAATCAAGGAGGCGGGAGGCTTCAAGAACGCTTGGGCCGCCACAATTCGGGACGACGCTCCGCCGCCCGTCAAGGCCAGGGCCGACGCTGCTTTGCGCGCATTGGTCAAAAAAGCCGGCAAGAACGGCGGCCGCGCTTTGGTCATTCCCGAACTCATCTCCCGCGGCGGCATAGAGACTCACATCGTGAAGATATTGCGCGGCCTGCCCTATGCCTGGGATGACCGCACCTTGGCGCCCGATCCGCGTTTGGCGTTATGGGTCTTAAAGCGCGGCCGTCAAGCTTTCACTGCCCGCTGACTCGGCCCCGATAGCAAGCACGGCTTGCGCCCCGGTCCAAGCCGCCCTCGGGCGGCCCAACGCCGCCGCATTGCCGCGCAATCGCGCCGCCTCGGCCGGATTGCCGAGCAGATCGGCAACGGCGCGGATAAGCTCTCGCAGCGAATGCGCCTGGCGCGCCGCCCCGGCGCCAAGCCAAAAGCGGGCGTTTCTCTCCTCCTGGCCCGGGAGAATCTCCCAAAAAACCACGGGCAAGCCGACGGCCGAAGATTCCGCCAAGGTCACTCCCCCCGCCTTGCCGATCAGCAGATCGGCCGCGGCCATGAGCCTCCGTATCGTCGTCCTATCCGCTCCCAAGTAGGGCACCAAGCGTGGCCGGCGCAACGGTGCGGAACGAAGCGCGGACCAAAGCCTCTTGTTTTCCCCGCAAAGGACAGCGACCGTGGATTGCGGGAATTCCTCAAGCATGGCCTGGGCCGCCTGAGACAACCGGCCGAGGCCCCGGCTGCCCCCTGAGATAAGAAGCACGGGCCCTCGCTCAGGCAAGCCAAGGCCGCGCCGCGCCTCGGTCTTGGCCAGAGGGCGCGCGAATTCCTCCCAGATGGGGATGCCTGCCTCAACGATCCGCGCCCGCTCGGCCCCCGAAGCCGTCAGGCGGCCGGCCGCAAATGCGGAGGGCGCCAGGTACAAGTCCACCTCCGGGCAGAGCCAGAAGGAATGGACGTCGTAATCCGTTGGGCAGGCGACGAGTTTAGGCCGCACCAAGCCGAATCTCCGGCCCAGAGCCAGGACGGAAAGCGGGGCGGCGTGCGTGCAGACGAGCACGTCCGGTTCGAGCTGCGCAATCGCGTTCAGAACCTTGGAGGCTCTCAACCGCCAGTATAAGCGCCTAAAAACGCCTGCGGCTGCGACAATCGCCGGATGATCGTAGACCGTGCGCCAAAACCATGGGCAATGCTCAAGGATGCCAATATAGAGCTTATCCAGAAGCGGGCCCAAGAGAGGGTTGATGTCCGCGGCGGCGCTGACGCGAAAACATTCGGCGCCGCAGGCGCGCAGACCTGCTTCCAGGGCGACAGCGGCCGCCGCATGGCCGGAAGGGCTCCGACCATAAACGACGGCGACGCGCATGGCAGCCTAGAAAAAAATCATCCCGGCCTTTTCATAAAAAAGACCGGGATGAGGCGGCTGCAAGCCGCGTTTAAAGGTCGTTATCTTCCTTAAGTTCGGCGTAGCGCTTGGGATACTTCGCCTTGAACTCGTCAATCAGCTTGTCTTGATGGGCCTTCCAGGCCGCGGCGGCGGCGCCGACCTTGCGGTGCATGCCGTCGTAGACCAGGAACTCCCAAATCTTCTTGCCCTCGACGCCGTTGACCGGGCAACCGGGCTTGTTCATCATCCGGTGCACGTAGCGGCTCCAAATGTGATCGCCCACTTCCCACACGCCGGCATTCTTTGCGTCGAAGAGCTCAGGCTGCTCGGCCTTGAGCTTCTTCATGGCCGCCGCGGCCGAGGCGATGTAAGCCGGGGTGCCGGGCTTGCCTTCGCCGGGGACTTCGACGAAGCGGCTGTTCAAGGGCCGCGCCGCGCTGTGGCAGGTGGAGCAACGAACCAGCATCAGGGCGTAGCCGCCCGTGTCGGCCGGAAGCTGGCCGGTGTGATCGTCCTTGGCCATGAGCTTCTCCGCCGCGGCCAGGCCTGTGAAGAACTTGGCCGGGTAAGCCTTCATCGTCGCGGCGTCGAGGCGATCGGGGCCCAAATCGTTGGGGTAGGGGTTAGCCAGAGCCTGCTCGCGCTGCAGCTCGGCCGCGCTCTTGCCGGCGGCCGATACGGAAACGGTGTTGACCAGGGCCATGAAGGAGAACGCCGTCACCACCCCCAGCGCCAAGCCCAAATACTTGAAATAGTTTCTCATGACTAGAATCCTCCTTGAGACTGATTACTTTGGCCGATAGTCAGGAGCCATGTCGCCAAATCGTTCAATTCCTTACCCTTGAGGCCGCGCTCCTTCCACGCCGGCATGTAGAGCGGCGGCATCGGACCGTTGGGATTATACCGCGCGACGGCGGTCTCCGGCACGCCGTCGGATATCTTGTTGACGAGCTCCTGGTGATCGTAGGTTCCCACCACCTGGGTCAAAGTCGGCTCGCGCCCCTTGGCCATTTCCGCGATCTTCTGCGGATCGGTGAGCTTGGCGTACCGATCGAGAGGCACTTGGCCGGGCCCCAGGGCGTTGAAGTTGCGTCGGCCCTTGGCTCCCAAAAGCCCGTGGCAGGCGGCGCAACCGTACTTCTCGAAGACGTACTTGCCGTGCGCAACGGGGTCCGTGAAGTGCGGGTCCGGGTCCGGCATCGGCCCGATGCCGGCGACGTGGTATTGATAGGGAATCTGCTCGTGCGTCAAGGACAGCAGGAACGCCGTGATGGCTTCGGCGTCCTGCTCGCTCAACTCCCGGTGGCCGGCGGCGTCGTTGGCCGTCCAATTGACCATGCCGCTGGGAGCGATTGGCTCCGGGTTGTACTTGGCCAGAGGGTCGTTGGGAACGAAAGACTCGGGGTCGCTGGCGACATGCGCGAAAATCCAGTTCTGCAGAGTCCACTGATCCTTGGGCAGCGGCTTGCCGTTGATGCGGATGAGCGAGAAGTTGTAGGGCTCGATGCGCTCCAGCGGCTTGTCCGCGATGTTTCCCAGGTCCACGCTGACGGTCTGGCCGACTCCGTTGATGGCGTGGCAGCCTTGGCAGCCGTGCTTGTAGAAGAGCTTCTTGCCCAGCGCCACGAACTCCATGCCCTTGGCGTGCTCGAAATTGGCGTGGCAGCGCGCACAGGCCGCCTCGATGTACTTCCCTTTTAAGAGAGGCTTCTGCCAGTTGTCCACAAAACCGTGGGCGTCCTTGGCGGTCGTGGCCATGCCCTGGCCTTGGTGGCAGACTGTGCAGCCGTATTTCTGGAAGTTGTGCATCTTGTTAATGTCCATGCCGTCGACCAGCGGATGGGCGGCGTAGGGCTGCTGCGTGAAATCGTTCTTCATGGTCGGGTTGACGAACTCGTC
Source organism: Elusimicrobiota bacterium (assembly GCA_027451985.1). Lineage (GTDB taxonomy): Bacteria > Elusimicrobiota > Elusimicrobia > UBA1565 > UBA9628 > JAGWJU01. Next base: position 26,744 of record DAIDHS010000012.1, on the reverse strand, counting down.
CATGGCCACGTGGCAGGTGGTGCACCGATCGACTCCACCGAAGACGGTCAAGATCTGCTTGATTTGAAGCGGCGTGTGGCGGAGCTCCTCGGCTTTCTCCCGGAGAACGGCGGCAGCCTTGGGGTCTTTCATCTCGCCCGCTTGCTTTTCCATCGCGTCCGCGGCCATGTTGTAGTAGTTGCGCTGGTAGACCTTCCACATCGGATGGCTGCTGCGCCAAATGGCGCAGCCCAAGACCGCCACGAGAGCGAAGTTGAAAAGGACGAAAAGTTTTCTATACATGGGTTATACGTTCAAGAACACGGACGGGATGGTTACCAAATACTTGATGTTGAACGCCAAGCGCGCGCAAATCTTGACCAAGAGGCCCATGGTACAGACGACGAGCACCATGGTCACCAGGTAGCGCGCCCAATCAAGGCCGCGGATGTGCCGCTGGGGAATGAGCACCCCAAAAAACGAGATGAACGTGCCGAAGAACACGATCCACGCGCCTTGGCTCAAAGGAACGTGCGCGCCGTAGCGCAACGCAAAGGCAACCACGACGAAGCCCGCGAAGCAGGCCAGCGCGGCCTTCGCGAGGCTCAAGTTTTTCTGGATTAGCTTGGGCAAAAACATAATCGCCAGGACGGGGAGCCCGAGAGCCGGCAGTCCCAGGGCCAGCGGGAACTTGCCCACCCCCGTCGGGCCGAACAAATTCCACGTCGGCGGCGGCGCGGGCTTCTGCATCAGCCAAGACTGCCACGGCCAATACCACACGAAGTTCGGCCCCCGGCAGAACTCCCCCATGAAGATGAAGCAGAACCACATGATAATGCCCATAAGGAACATCGTGTTGGCGAAAGGCCGTTCCTTAAACGCGTAGCGGCCGACGCCCTTGGGGCTCGGATCGATAAAAGGGATAGCCATCAAGCCGACGATGATCAAGTTGGGGACCATGACGCCCGCGATCCACGGATCGAAATAAACCAGCATTTCCTGGAGCCCCACGAAATACCAAGGAGCTTTTTCCGGGTTAGGCGTGGCATGCGGGTTGGCGATCACGTCCAGGGGCGCGTTGACCAGCAAAGCCCACACCATCAAAACCAGAAGGCAGGCCGCCGCCGCGATATACTCGCGCTTGATGAGGTTGGGCCAGGTGTCCAATTTGGGCTCCGTGACGTCGCCGTAGGGCGCGGCCGAGAAGCCGTCCTTGCGGACGCGCCAGAAATGCAGAATGATAAGGACGCCCAAAAGCAGGGGCACCGCGACGCAGTGCAAGACGTAGAATCGGACCAGAGTATTGGCGCCGACCGTGGTACCGCCCAGAAGCACGAAGCGGATGTCGTTGTTCATCTGCATGTGCATCAGGGACGCGCCGAATGGCCCGGCGTTGCCCAAAAAGGGCGTCGCGCCCGCCATGTTGGTGCCCACGGTCACGGCCCAAAGCGCGAGCTGATCCCAGGGAAGCAGGTAGCCGGTGAAGGACAAGAACAGAGTCAGGGTGAGCAGGATGACGCCCACGCACCAGTTGAATTCGCGGGGCCGCTTGTAGCCGCCCGTTAGGAACACGCGGAGCATGTGCAGGATGACGATGAGGACCATGGCCTGCGCCGCCCAGCGGTGGATATTGCGCAGGAACTTGCCCAAGGTCACGGCGTAAGTCAGATCCTTGATGTCTCTGAAGGCCAAGCCGGGGACGGGCCGGTAGTAAAACATGAGCAGCACGCCGCTGGCGACCAGGACTAGGAAGAGGAAAAATGAGATGCCGCCCAAACCCCACGTGTAGGTCCACTCTAAGGCCCGCTTGCGGACCTTCGCGGGCTGGATGTGCAGCCACACGTTGCCAATCATGTGGTTGGCCCGGTCACGCGGCGTGTCGCTCCACAGGCCGCCGCGGAAAATGCTGCGCCAAATCTGGGAGTTGACGACTTCGCTCTTAAGTTCTTCGAGATCTGGCATTCGCAAGCCTAGGAAATGGGCAGGAAGAACGGCGGCTCGTCGCGCATCGGGGATGAGTCCTGAACGATGCTCTTGTCGATGATCAAATCACCGGTGGTGGCGATCTCGAGATGCGGCCGCCAGAGATTGCGCGGCGCCGGGCCCGCGATGATGGTGCCCTGCAGATTGTAGACCGAGCCGTGGCAAGGGCACTTGAAGAGCTGCTGATCCTGGAACCAGTTCGGGGTACAGCCCAGGTGGCGGCAAATCGCGATGAGGGCGTAGAGGCCCTTGGAAGTGCGAACGACCCAAACCTGCTTGTTGATCCACTTCAGGGATACGCCGGAGTTGAAATCCTTGACCGAGCCCGCATTGAAGATGGCCGAAGGCTCATAGATGACGTTGGGAAAGAAAAAGCGCCCGACCGAACCCGCGATGACCGCGCCGAACGCAGCCAAGGCTCCGTAGCCCGCCAGCAAAAACTGGCCGCGGCTCATTCCGGAAGAGGGCTTGGCTGATGGGGGCGGCTTGACCGGGGAAACGGCTGAAGCTACGGAAGCGGAACTTTTTAACTGATCCTCACTCATTGCTCTTTAAATCCTTGCGGATCAGGTTAACACTTCAATTTCGATTTGTCAACACCGCTTGGGAAAAATATTTCCTCAATCGTTGATAAAAATCGGCGCTTTACGGCCCGCCACTCCACGGCGATCCACGAAATATTCCCCCCGCCCGCAAAAAATTTCAGGACAACGGCAGAAAAAACGGCGGCTCGTAGTACATGGGCGGCGTGTCCTGGACGATGCTTTTATCCACGATCAAATCGCCGGTGGAGGCAATCTCCAGGTGCGGCCGCCACAGATTGCGCGGCGCCGGGCCCGCGATAATGATGCCCTGCAGATTGTAGACCGAGCCGTGGCAGGGGCACTTGAAGAGCTGCTGATCCTGGAACCAGTTCGGGGTGCAGCCCAGGTGGCGGCAAATCGCGATGAGCGCGTAGACGCCCTTGGAGTTGCGCACGACCCAGACCTGCTTGTTGATCCATTTCAAGGACACGCCCGGGCTGAAATCTTTCATCGGCCCCGCGTTGAAGATGGCGGAGGGCTCATAGATGACGTTGGGAAAGAAAAAACGCCCCGCAGAGCCGGCCAAAACGGCGCCGAAAGCGGCCAGCGCCCCGTAGCCAGCCAGCAGGAACTGGCCGCGGCTCATTCCTGAGGACGGCTGTCCCGTGGAACGCTTTTTTTCAGGCGTATCCGGAGCCTGCGGCACAACCGTTCCTGGCCGATCCTGATCCATGTTTTTGCCTCCTTGCGCTCTCGCGCCGCCGTTATGCCGCCAACGCCACCGGACGCCGGTCAAAAAACAAGGCGAAGGGAGCCGCGGGCGGCTTGTTGCGGGCTTAAGACGGGTTGCTTCGGAGGGGCTAGGTGGCGAAGCGGGGTCGGTGCTCAATCCGCCTGGATGCTCGCTATATCTAATAGGATAACGCGTCACTACTTGCGTGTCAATGCCTTCTTCAGAATCCACATCGGCCCGACCAGCAGATGAATAAGGTTGCGCGTGAAGGCGGGGCTTTTCTTCTCGAATACCGCGTGCCCCACGAACTGAAAAATCCAACCGAGAATGAAGGCTCCCCAGACGGCGCCCGGACTCAACAGGGGTGCGACGGTGGCCATGAACAGGATGACCCCGGCCATGGCCAGTCCCAGACCCGCGTCCCAATAAATATATAAAGGAAGGACTGCGGCCGCGCCCGGAATCCAGGGCAGACCGGGCCACTGGGTCCACCGGACAACAGCCAGCATGATGAGCGGAATGCCCATGGCGTGGCAAAGGCGGTTGCCCGGATGTTCGTGATAGCGGGCGTAATCCGAAAGATTCGCCCGAAAGTCCAGCCAGCGCGGGGCCATTCCTACTATGATAGGAAAAACAGACGAAATCAAAAATATTTTTTTGCTTTCTCGGCGCGCGTTGAGTATAATGAAAAAAGTTTTTAAGCACAAGGGGTGCCAGAGTGATCAAGGATCTCTTCGCCAAAAAGCCGCTGAAGCTCCTCCTTGAGGAAATGGAGGGCGAGAACCGCTTAAAGCGCGCACTAGGCCCCATCGGCCTGACGGCGCTGGGCATCGGCGCCATTATCGGCACCGGCATCTTCGTCCTGACCGGCGTGGCCGCGCACGATAAAGCCGGCCCCGCGCTCATCCTTTCCTTCATCGTCTCCGGCGTTACCTGCGTGTTCGCGGCCCTTTGCTACGCGGAGTTCGCAGCCATGGTGCCTGTCACAGGCTCGGCTTACACTTACGCCTATGCGACCCTGGGCGAGCTTTTTGCCTGGATCATCGGCTGGGATCTGATTCTGGAATACACGGTCGCGGCCGCGACCGTGGCGCACGGGTGGTCCCACTACTTCCAGGATCTCATCAGCTCCTTCGGCCTTCATATTCCTTATATTCTGCGGGACGCCCCGTTCGACTTCAACCCGGCCACGGGCCACCTTTTCGCCACGGGAACGGTCATGGATTTCCCCGCCATCGTCATCGCTCTCATCATGACCTACATTCTCGTTGTCGGCATCGAAGAAAGCGCGACGGTCAATGCCGTCATCGTCGCCGTGAAACTCCTCATCGTGCTCTTCGTCATCGTGGTCGGCGCTTTCTACATCCACCCGCAGAACTGGCACCCCTTCGCGCCTTTCGGCTACGGAGGCTTGAGCTTTTTCGGCAAGACCATCTACGGGCGAACCAGCCCGGGCGGAGATCCGCTGGGCATGCTGGCCGGCGCCGCGGTCATTTTCTTCGCTTATATCGGCTTCGACTCCCTCTCCGCCTACTCTGAAGAAGCCAAAAACCCGCAGAGAGACGTCCCCATCAGCATCATCGCGTCCCTCATCATCTGCACCGTGCTCTACATCGCCGTGACCGCGGTCATCACCGGCATGGTGCCCTACAACAAGATCAACATCGACGCCCCCATCTCCCACGCGTTTTTGCAAGTGGGCTTGCCCTGGGCGCAGTTCCTGGTTTCCTTCGGAGCCCTGGCCGGCATCACTTCGGTGCTGCTGGTCATGATGCTGAGCCAACCCCGCATCTTCCTGGCCATGGCGCGCGACGGCCTCATGCCGCCCAAGTTTTTCGCGGCTATCCACGAGCGCTTCAAGACCCCCTGGAAATCGACCATCCTGACCGGCATCGTGGTGGCGCTCCTGGGCGCGTTTATTCCATTGCGCATCCTCGCCGAATTAGTCAACATCGGCACGCTTTTGGCCTTCGTCATGGTCTGCGCGGCCGTGCTCATCATGCGCAAGACCAACCCCGACGCGGAGCGGCCCTTCCGCTGCCCCATGGTGCCGCTCTTCCCCATCCTAGGCATCGCATTCTGCCTGCTGCTGATGTTCTCCCTGCCGGTTGAGAACTGGATCCGGCTCATCGTCTGGCTCCTCATCGGCTTGGCCATCTACTTCTTCTACGGTCGCCATCATAGCATCATGGCTCAGCACCGCCGCAAGCTCGCGCAAGAACAGCAAAAGCCGGCCCCCGTCGCCTAGCCCCGATCCCGTGGCCAGCGCGCGGTCCCTGCTTCTGCTGGCACTAGGCCTTTTCGCCGCGGCGTTCGCCGCCCTCTGGGCCGCGGACTTGCTCGCAATCAAGAAACGCCGCGACGCGGGCGCGCAAGAAGGACGCCTGCGCCCGAGCGGCATCGAGCTCCTCATCGGTTTCACCACCAATTTTTTCGACACCTTGGGCATCGGCTCCTACGCCCAGCAGACCTCGCTCTTCAAGATTTTCAAGCTGGTGCCGGACGAACTCATTCCGGGCACGCTCAACATCGGCGACACAGTGCCCACGTTTCTTGAGGCCTTCGCCTTCATGGCCGCGGTGGAGGTCGGCGCCAAGACCCTGGTCCTCATGATCGGCGCGTCGATTCTGGGCGCGTGGCTGGGCGCGGGCGTGGTCGCGTCTCTCCCTAAGCGCAAAATCCAACTCGGCATGGGCGCGGCGCTCTTGGCCGCGGCCGCGTTTTTCCTGATGTCGAACCTGGGCCTTTTCCCCGCCGGTGGCGCGGCGCAAAATTTATCCGGCGCGCGCCTGGCTCTGGGCTTGGGCGGCAACTTAATCCTCGGCGCGCTCATGACCTTGGGCATAGGGCTCTACGCCCCCTGCATGGTTCTGGTCAGCCTCCTGGGCATGAACCCGCAGGCGGCGTTTCCTATCATGATGGGGTCCTGCGCCTTTTTGATGCCCGTGGCCAGCCCCCAATTCATGCGCAAGCGACGCTATAGCCCGGGCACGGCGCTGGCGCTAGCTCTGGGCGGCATCCCGGGCGTGCTCATCGCCGCCTACATCGTCAAATCCTTGCCCTTGAAAATCCTGCGCTGGCTCGTTATAGCGGTCGTGACCTATACGGCCGCCGCCATGATCCGCTCGGCGGCGGCGGGAGACTAAAAACCAATGCACTCGGAAGGCAAACGCACCTTAAACCTGTTCGACCTCTCCTGCATCGGCATCAACGCCATCGTGGGCTCGGGGGTCTTTCTTTTTCCCGGACTCCTCGTGGGATTTCTCGGACCCGCCTCCATCGTCGCCTTCGGCCTGACCGGGCTTCTGCTCATCAGCGTGGGCCTCTGCTACGCCGAGGCCTCGTCTCATTTCCAGCAGACCGGCGGCAGTTATCTCTACGCCTGCGAGGCCTTCGGGCCGGGCGTCGGCTACGGCATCGGCTGGATGTCCTGGATCACGCAGATTTTCAGCGGCGCCGCCGTGGCCAACGGCATCGCGGCCTACCTGGGGCACTTCAATCCGGCCTTCAGCGGGGTTTGGGCCGCGAAAATCGTCGCCATCTGCGTTCTTTCGGCCCTCTACGCCATCAACTACCGCGGCGTGAAGCTCGGCGCCTGGACTTCGGATTTCTTCACCGCGGCGAAGCTCATCCCGTTGGGGTTCTTCGTGCTCCTGGGCCTGCCGCACATCACCGCGGCGTTCTACCACCCTTTCGCCCCGCACGGCTGGAAACCGCTCGGTGAAGCCTGCTTCCTCGCCTACTTCGCCTTCCAAGGCTTTGAATCCGTCCCCGTGCCGGCCGGAGAAACCGAGAATCCGGAAAAGAACATTCCCCTGGCCATCATCATTTCGCTCTCCCTGGCGGCGCTGCTCTACATGGCCGTGCAGGCGACAGCCGTCGGCTTGAGCGCGCATCTGGCCGGATCGACCAAGCCGTTGGCCGACGCGGCCGGCGCGGGGCTGGGCCCGATTTGGGCCGTCATCATGGTCCTGGCCGCGCTCTTTTCCACCGCCGGCTACAACGCCGGATCAGCCATCGTCACGCCGCGCTATCTTTTCTCCCTGGCCGAAGACGGCCATCTGCCCCCCGCACTGGCCAAGCTCCACAAAAAATTCCAGACGCCCTACGTCGCCATCCTGGCCAACGCCGCAGCCGTGTTTACGCTGACGCTGTTCCTCAACTTCGACAAGCTGGTTGACTTCAGCAACGTCGTGGTCTGCGCGCAGTACGTTTCCACCTGCGCGGCCGTGCCCTTCTTGCGCCAGCGCCGCCACCACGAGCATCACGTCGGCAAGGGCTGGCGCCTGCCCGGCGGCCTGCTCATTCCCATCGCCGGCGTCGCCACGACCCTCTGGCTGGGCTCGCAGGGCGGCGTGCAGCAGATTTGGTGGAGCCTCGCCATACTGGCGCTCGGCTACCTCTTGAAGGCCCTGTGGCCCAAATTCGCTCCCAAAGCCGCCTAGCCCTCCACCGTACCCCAAACGCCCCTAGGCCCTTTTCCCGCGCGGACTAGGACCAGCGGCCCATGAAGCCGCGGCGATTCCGGATTATAATGGAAGGCGTGCATAACCGCGCCCTGGAATTCGCCTTAAGCCGCTCCTGCGCGTTCGGAAGCCGAAATTGAACGCCTCCCGCGGAATTCGCTATAATTGAAAGCCTCCCATGATTAAAAACCTCGTCTCCAATTGGCTCGCGGCTGATAAAAAACCGGACGGCTGGACGGAGAACCTCAAGCCCTCCCGCCGCGCTGCGCACGCCCACGCGGACGCCCCGAAAGACCTCAAGGAAAGCATCGCCCGCGCGCAGAACTCCCTGCTGGGCATCCAGAACCAGGAGGACGGCTATTGGTACGAGCCCCTGCGCGCCGACACGACGCTGGAGTCGGACACCATCATGCTCCTCAATTTCCTGGGGCAGGGCAATTCCCCCAAAATTCGGGGCTTGGCCGATCACATCCTGAGCGAGCAGCTTCCAGACGGCGGCTGGCCCATTTACCGCAACGGGCCGGCGGACATCTCCGCCACGGTCAAGGCCTACTGGGCGCTAAAGTTCGCGGGCCACTCGCCCGACGATCCGCGCCTGGCCGCGGCGCGCCATCGCATCAAGGAGTTGGGCGGCATCCACAAGGTCAACACCTACACCAAGTTCTACATGGCCGTCTTCGGCCAGTACGATTGGCGCGGCGTGCCCACCATTCCGCCCGAGCTCATGCTCTTCCCCAAGTGGTTCTACTTCAACATTTACCAGGTTTCGTCGTGGACGCGCTCCATCGTCATCCCCCTGAGCATCGTCTGGGCGACCCAGCCGAAGATTCAATGCCCTCCGCACGCCGTCTTGGACGAGCTTTTCCCCGATTCCCGGCGCCACGTGCCGCTCAAGGAGGCCGTCGCTCCGCACGGCGCGATCTCCTGGACCTCTTTTTTCCTCCTTTGGGACAAGGGCTTGAAGACCATCGAAGGCCACGGCGGGCACTGGATCCGCAAATGGGCCCTGCGCCTGGCCGAGGACTGGGTTTTGGAGCGCCTGCAGGATTCCGACGGACTCGGCGCCATCTACCCCGGCATCGTCAACACCATCATGGCCATGAAGTGCCTGGGCTACCCGGACACGGATCCGCGCCTGAAGGATCAAATGCGGGCCCTGGAACTCTTGGAGGTTCCCGGCTCCAAGCTCGAGATGCAGCCCAGCTGGTCTCCGGTCTGGGACACCGCGATTTCCGTCATCGCCCTGGCCGAGTCGGGCCTGGCCAGCGACCACCCCGCCTTGGTCAAGGCCACGCGCTGGATGATCTCCAAAGAGGTCAAGATCGCCGGCGACTGGAAGGTCAACAACCCCCAGGGCCAGCCCGGCGGCTGGTACTTCGAGTTCAACAACCCGTTTTACCCGGACGTCGACGACAGCGCCATGGTCATGCTGGCCTTGCGCCACGTGCATCTGGAGGATCCGCTCTCCCAAGCCCGCGAAAAAGCCTGCCTGCGAGGCCTCAATTGGGTGCTTTCCATGCAGTGCGAGGACGGCGGCTGGGCCGCCTTCGACAAGGACAACACCAAGGCGATTTTCACGAAGATACCCTTCGCCGACCATAACGCCATGATCGATCCGCCGTCCGTGGACATCACCGGGCGGGTGCTGGAGTTTCTGGGCTACGTCGGCTACGACCGGAGCTACGCCTGCGTGGAAAAGGCCGTGCGCTTCATCCGCGAGGACCAGGAGGCGGACGGCTCGTGGTTCGGTCGCTGGAACGTCAACTACGTCTACGGCACCTGGCAGGTCCTGCGGGGCTTGGCCGCCATCGAAGAGGACATGAGCCAGCCCTACATCCAGAAGGCCGTGGCGTGGCTCAAGTCCGTGCAGAAGGAAGACGGCGGCTGGGGCGAGACCTGCGAAACCTACGCGGACCCGGCGAAGAAAGGATGCGGCCCCTCCACGCCGTCGCAGACCGCCTGGGCCGTCATGGGCTTGATGGCCGCCGGAGTCATGGACGAGTCCGTGGCCCGCGGCGTGGCCCACCTCATCGCGACGCAGAAGCAGGACGGCTCGTGGGACGAGACGGAGTACACCGGCACGGGCTTCCCCAAAGTTTTTTATCTCGAGTACACCATGTACCGGCGCTACTTCCCGCTGCAAGCCTTGGGGACCTACCTCAAGCTTCTCAAAAAGCAGGAACAAGATTTGGGCGCGCCGTCCGCGGCGCGATCCTAGGAGAATAACTTATGCCTTCCCCGTGGCAGATGCAGATGTCCGTTTTCAAATACCTCGTCGCCCAGAAGTTAAAGGGCGTCGAGAAGTACCCCGTGGTCATGATGCTCGAGCCCCTCTTCGCCTGCAACCTCGAGTGCGCGGGCTGCGGCAAAATCCAGTACCCCACTGAAATTCTGCGCAAGCGCCTGACTCCCGAGGAGTGCTGGGAGGCGGCCGAGGAGTGCGGCGCGCCCGTGGTGACCGTAGCCGGCGGCGAGCCCCTGGTGCACTCGGAAATCGAGCGCATCGTCTCGGGCCTCATCGAGCGCGGCAAGTTCGTCTATCTCTGCTCCAACGCCATTCTGCTCGAGCGCAACATCCACAAGTTCAAGCCCAGCCCCAACCTCATCTTCTCCATCCACTTAGACGGCCTGGAGAAGACCCACGACCGCGCGGTGTGCCGCGACGGCGTCTACAAAACGGCGGTGGCCGCCATCAAGCTCGCCAAGTCCAAGGGCTTCCAGGTTATGACCAACACCACCATCTTCCAAGGCGAGAAGTCGGAGGAGTTCCGCCGATTCTTCGACGAGGTCATGAGCATGGGCGCCGACGGCATGATGATCTCCCCGGGCTACGCCTACGAGAAGGCGCCCCAGCAGGACATCTTCCTCAAGAACGAGCAGACCAAGGCCTGGTTCCGCGAGACCTTGAAGGACTGGCGCCAGAAGGGCTGGGACTTCAACCACAGCCCGTTCTACCTGGATTTCCTCGAGGGCAAGCGCGACTACGACTGCACGCCCTGGGGCCTGCCTTTGCGCAACGTCTTCGGCTGGCAGAAGCCCTGCTACCTCATGGCCGACGCGGGCTACGCCAAGACCTACAAGGAGCTCTTGGAGACCACCGATTGGTCCCAGTACGGCCACGCCTCGGGCAACCCCAAGTGCGCCAACTGCATGACCCACTGCGGCTTCGAGCCCACCGCGGTCAAGGACGGCTTCTCCAGCTGGTCCAAGTTCTTCGAGCTGGTGCGCGACTACGCCTCCATCCACGGCCCCACGAAGGCCAAGAAAGCCTACCCGCGCCGCCCGGACGCCAGCTACCAGGAGACGCTCGCGGCCGCAGCCCCTGCCGCGGCCAAAACCGAGTCCCGGAGCGAGGAGGGCTCGCTCACTCCGCGCGCTTGATGGACACAGTTTTCGTCACGGGCGGCACGGGCTTCGTCGGCGCCAACCTCGTGCGGCTCCTGCTGGACAAGGGCTTCAAGGTCAAGGCCTTGGCCCGGCCCGGCTCCAACCGCAGGAACTTGGACGGCCTGGCCGTCGAAATCGTGGAGGGCGATTTGCTCTCGTCCGAGGCCCTCTCGCGCGGCGCCCAGGGCGCGCGCTACGTCTTCCACATCGCGGCCGACTACCGCGTCTGGGTGCCCAACCCCGAAGAGATGACGGCCGCCAACGTCCAGGGCTCCATCAACGTGGTTGAGGCCGCGGCCAAGGCCGGCGCCGAGCGCGTGGTGCACTGCTCGAGCGTGGCCACGGTCAAGGTTTCCGGTGGCCGAGCGCCCACCGATGAAAATTCTTTTTACCCCGGCCCCGAAAAAATCGTGGGCGCGTACAAAAAATCCAAGTTTCTGGCCGAGCAGGCCGTGCTGGAGCTGGCCCGCAAGGGGCGGCCGGTCGTGGTGGTCAACCCCGCGGCGCCCATCGGCGCGCACGACGTCAAGCCCACGCCCACCGGAAAAATCGTGGTGGATTTTTTGAGCGGCCGCATGCCCTCCTACATCGACACGGGCTTGAACGTCGTCTCGGTCCAGGACGTGGCGCAGGGGCATCTCTCGGCCGCCTTGAAGGGCCGCGTGGGCGAACGCTACATCCTGGGCGGCGAGAACCTCACCTTAAAGGACATCCTCTTTCTCTTGGCGCGCGTCTCCGGCGCCAAGCCTCCCAAGTTCAAGACGCCCTACGCCGTGGCCTACGCCTTCGCCGCCTTGGACAGCGCGCGCGCCGGGCTCTTCGGCGGCGAGCCTCTGGCGCCCTTGGACGCCGTGCGCATGGCGCGGCACTACATGTGGTTCGACTCCGGCAAGGCCAAGCGCGAGCTGGGCTACTCCCCCCGCCCGGCCGAAGACGCCCTGCGCGAAGCCGTGCGCTACTTCACGGACAACGGCTACGTCAAAGGCCGCGCTCATAAGGCTGAAAAGGATTTAGCTCCGGCATGAACACGATGACGGAATCGCCCGCCTCCCGCGACACGGCCCGCCTCCGTCCCACCCGGATTCTTCTTTGCGCCGCGACGCGTTGGGAAGCGGATCCCTTGGCCAAACGACTGGGATTAAACGCCGAGGCCGAGGGTCTATCCCTCGGCCGGGCCGGCAAAACGCCGGTGGAACTCTTAAAGACCGGCATGGGCGCGGACAACGTTGCCCGCGCCTTGGCGGCCCTGCCCGCCTCGCGGAATTTTTCCTGCGTCCTGAGCGTCGGCCTGGCGGGTTCGCTGCAAACCCAGGTCCAACCCGGCGATCTCGTGGCGGATTTTTCGGAAGGAAACGACTTGCTCAAGGAGGCCGTCCGCGCCGCCGCGCAAAAAGCGGGCGCCGTTCTTCGCTTCGGCGCCATCGCCGATTCCCCGGCCTCCGTCCTGGCGCCTGCGGCGAAAAAAGCCTTGGGCGAGAAGGCCGGAGCCCTGGCCGTGGACATGGAAACCGCCGCGGTGCGGCGCTGGGCCAAGACCCGGGACCTTCCCGCGCCGGCTTTGCGCGTAATTTTAGACGGGATGAACGACGAACTCCCGATGGAAGCGCCAGCGGGCGAGGACGCCGCGAGCCTGATTAAATTCGCGGCCGCGCACGCGGGAAAGCTGGGCCAGCTTTGGTCCATCGGGCGGCGCCAGCGTCGCGGCATGGCCGTCCTGGCCCAAGTCCTGGAGGAGTTCCTGCCGTGCCTGTGACCCAAACCCGCCTCGACGCCTACTTGAAGAGCCGCCTGGCCCTGGCGGACAAGGCCTTGGCCAAGCTCTTCAAGCCCAAGGGCGGCGAGCCCAAAACCATCCGCGACGCCATGCGCTACTCGATTTTCGCGGGCGGCAAGCGCCTGCGCCCCATCCTGGTCATGGCCGCGGCCGAGGCCTGCGGGACCAAGCCGGAGAAGGTGCTCAAGGCCGCGGCGGCCATGGAGATGATCCACACCTACTCGCTCATCCACGACGATTTGCCCGCCATGGACGACGACGATTTGCGCCGCGGCAAGCCCACCAACCACAAGGTCTTCGGCGAAGCCATGGCGATTCTGGCCGGCGACGGGCTTTTGACCTACGCCTTCGAGGCCGCGGCAGACAACGCGCGCGACTTGGGCCTGGACGCCCGCTCGACGGCCGAACTCATCCGCGTGATGGCCCAAGGCGCCGGCACCCAGGGCATGGTCGGCGGCCAAGTGGCGGACCTGGAAGCCGAGGAATGGAAGGGCAAGAACCACGGCTTTAATCCCGCCCGCGTCTTGGAGCAGATTCACCTCAGGAAAACCGCCGCGCTCATCGCCGCGAGCCTGGAAGCCGGCGCGATTCTCGCCGGGGCTTCCGCGGCCAAGCGCCGCGCCTTGCGCGAGTACGGCGAGGCCATGGGCCTGGCCTTCCAAATCGCGGACGACGTCTTGGACGTGGTCGGGGACAAGAAGAAGCTCGGCAAGAACGGCTCCGACGCGCAGAACCAGAAGCTGACCTACGCCGCGCTCTACGGCCTGGACAAGGCCCGCGCCAAGGCCCGGGCGCTCGTCGCGCTGGCGCAGCGCAAAATTTCGCCGTTCGGACCAAAAGGTCAAATCCTCCGGGATTTGGCCGACTACGTGATTGCGAGGGACCGTTAAATGGAACTTTTGGACAAGATCAACAGCCCGGAAGATTTGCGCAAGTTAAGCGTTGACAAGCTGCCCAAGGTGGTCGCCGAGGTGCGCGAGTACCTCATCAACACCGTCGCTAAAATCGGCGGACACTTCGGCTCGAGCCTGGGCTGCGCCGACATCACCGTAGCCCTGCACTACGTCTTCAACACGCCCAAGGACAAGCTGGTCTGGGACACCGGGCACCAGACCTACGGCCACAAGGTCCTGACCGGCCGGCGCGAGAAGCTCGCCAACATCCGGCAGTACGGCGGCATCTCGGGTTTCTTGAAGCGCTCCGAGTCCCCCTACGACGCTTTCGGCGCGGGCCACGCCTCGACCGCGATTTCCGCGGCGCTGGGCATGGCCGTGGCGCGGGACTTGAAGGGTGAGAAGAACAAGGTCGTGGCCGTGGTCTCGGACGGCTGCATGACCGGCGGCGAATCCTACGAGGGCCTGCAGAACGCGGGCATGCTCCAGAGCGACCTGCTGGTGGTCTTAAACGACAACCAGATGTTCATCTCCCACCGCGTGGGCGCCCTGGGCGTGTTTTTGACCAAACTGCTGACTTTGGGCGCTGTGCGCGGCGCCCGCGAGTCGGTCGCCAAATTCTTGGCGCGCTTTAAGTTCTGGGGGGCCAGCATCATGCGCTTTGCCAAGCGCGCGCGCGTGCTCCTGTTCCCCGGCATGCTCTTCGAGGAAATGGGCTTCGCCTACTTCGGCCCCGTGGACGGCCATGACGTGGTGCGCTTAGTCGAAGTGCTGCGGCACATCAAGGAGATCAAGGGCCCGGTGCTTCTCCACTGCGTCACCAAGAAAGGCAAGGGCTACGCTCCGGCCGAAGCCGACGCCATCAAGTGGCACGGCCCGGGCAAGTTCGACCCGGCGACCGGCGAGTTCGCTAAGTCCGCCGCGGCGAAGCCCCAGCCGCCCTCCTACACCGCGGTTTTCGCCAAGGCCATCGCCAAAGAGAGCGAACGCGACCCGCGTGTAGTCGGCATCACCGCCGCGATGCCCGAGGGCACCGGCATGGACGCCATGCGCGAACGCTTCCCGCGCCGCTTCTTCGACGTGGGCCTAGCCGAGCCGCACGCGGTCACTTTCGCCGGGGGCCTGGCCTGCGAGGGCTACCGCCCGGTCGTCGCGATTTACTCGACCTTCCTGCAGCGCGCCTACGACCAAATCGAGCACGACATCTGCCTGCAGAAGCTCCCCGTGGTCCTGGCCTTGGACCGCGCGGGCTTGGTCGGCGAAGACGGCCCCACGCACCACGGCGTCTTCGACTACTCCTACCTGCGCATGCTGCCGCACCTGACGGTCATGGCGCCGGCCGACGAGAACGAATTGCAGCACATGCTGCGCACGGCGCTCACGATTGACGGGCCGTCGAGCGTGCGCTACCCGCGCGGCGCCTCCGTGGGAGTGGCCATGGACCCCGAGCCCAAGGCCCTGCCCGTGGGCAAGGGCGTGCGCTTAAAAGACGGCAAGGACGTCACTTTGGTCGCCATCGGCTCGCGCGTGCACCCGGCGCTTGAGGCCGCGCGGGAGCTCGAAGACATCGGCATCTCGGCCGGAGTCCTCAACATGCGCTTCGTGAAGCCCTTGGACACGGAGCTTTTGAAGGAAGCCTGCGCCAAGACCCCGCGTCTGGTCACCGTCGAGGACAACGTCCTTGAGGGCGGCTTCGGCTCGGCGGTTCTGGAAGCCATGGACGAACTGGGCTTGAAGGCCGAAGTCTTGCGCCTGGGCCTGCCCGACCACTTCGTCGAGCACGGCGCCCCGGCCCTTCTCTACGACATGGTGGGCCTCTCCGCGCCCAAGATTTACCAGCGCGTCGCGGAGTGGATGGGCAAGTCCGCCGCCAAGAAAACCGCGCCGGCGCCCGCGGCGAGCCCGAGCTGAGCGAGAACTGGAGACATCCCATGATTGAAACCCAGACGAAGGTCAAAATCGACAAGCTGGTGCTGGCCAAGCTCCGGGGCTTCTGCGCCGGAGTGGTGCGCGCCATCGACGTGGTGGAGAAGGCTCTCGAGATCTGCGGCAAGCCCGTCTACGTCCGCCACGAAATCATCCACAACCGCTACGTCGTGGACGAGCTGCGCGCCAAGGGCGCGGTGTTCGTCGAGGACCTGCAGGAGGTGCCGGCGGGCGCGTGGCTGGTCTTCTCGGCCCACGGCGTGAGCCCGCAAGTCGAGCAGGAGGCCAAGGCCCGCAAGCTCAAGGTCATCGACGCCACCTGCCCGCTGGTGACCAAGGTGCACCTGGAGGCCATCGCTCTGGCCAAGCGCGGGTTTTCCATCATTCTCATCGGCCACGCCGAGCACGTCGAGGCCATCGGCACCATGGGCGAGGCGCCCGAGCACATCCAGATCGTGGGCACGCCCAAGGAAGCGGAGACCGTCCACGTCGCGGACCCCGACAAGGTCGCCTATCTCACGCAGACGACGCTGTCCCTGGACGACACCAAGCAGATCGTGGAGGTTTTGAAGAAGCGCTTTCCCAACCTGCGCCAACCGGCCAAGGACGACATCTGCTACGCCACGCAGAACCGCCAGAACGCGGTCAAAGCCATGGTCCCGCACGTGGACCTTCTTTTGGTCTTGGGCGCGCCCAACAGCTCCAACTCCCTGCGCCTGTGCGAGGTCGCGCGCGGCCAGGGCGTCAAGTCCTACCTCATCGAGCGCGCCTCGGGCATCAAGGAAGAGTGGCTCTCCGGCGTGCACACGCTGGGCCTGACCGCCAGCGCCTCGGCTCCCGAGGTGCTGGTTCAGGAGACCATCAAGTACTGCCGCGACCACTTCGGCGTCTCCACGGTCGAGGAGTTCGAGACCGTCGAGGAGGACATGCACTTCGCCCTTCCCTACGAACTCGACCAGCTCGTCAAAGGAAAACCAGGACGTTGAGCGATGCGCGACGGGAAGTGGATTCAGCCCAGGCACATGAGCCAGGAGGCCTTCGAAAAGGATTATCCCGGCCTGGATATCTCAGGATTGGACGTCTACTGCCCCGGCTGCCGCGAATTTCTGAAGCTTACCCGCAAATCCACCAACGGACGCATCGGAGCCTGGTGCCGCCGGTGCAACAGAGGAGTCGGACCATGACCACGGAACTGCAAGACGCCCCGACGAAGCAGATTCAAGAGACGGAGCTGCCCGTCGAGGAGCCCAAGGACGAGAAGGACGCGCGGCGCCTCAACCAGAAAAAGCCGCCCAAGGACGGCCTGTGCCGCCGCTGCGGCGAGACCAAGCCCATCAACCGGCTCATGCTCTGCTACCCCTGCTGGGTCAAGACCAACCTCGAGAAGTTCGGCTGGAAGGATGGCACGCCGCATCCCGACTGGTGCGCCTGCGAAGTCGAAGGCGGCCACCAGCGCTCCAGCGGCAACTAATCCGATGGTGCCGGGCCGCAACTCACTTTCCTTATGCGGCCCAGTACTGCGCGCTCCGCGCGCGGTGCCGGGCTTTGCGCTGCGGCCCGTCCGCGCGGAAGACGATCCCGTCCTGGCCCGCATCATCCGCGCGGTGATGCCCGAGTTCGGCGCCTGCGGCGCGGGTTTCGCCATCAGCGACCTCGAAGTCGATTTCATCTCGAAGGCCTACTCGCGCCCCGGCCACGCCTATTTCGTGGTCAGCGTCGACGGAGCGGTCAAGGGCGGCGCGGGCATCGGCCCGCTGGAAAACGGCCCGCAGGGCGTGTGCGAGCTGCGCAAGATGTATTTTCTTCCGGAGCTCCGGGGCTTGGGCGCCGGCCAGACCGCGCTCAAGGAGTGCCTCAAGGCCGCGCGAGAAATGGACTATGCGCGCTGCTACCTGGAGACCTTGGAGCGCATGACCCGGGCCCGCGCGCTCTACGAGAAAAACGGCTTTGTTCCCCTCGATAAGCCCATGGGCAAGACCGGGCACTTCGGCTGCGACCGCTGGTACGTGAAGGAGCTCTCCGCCTAGAGCCGGACGGCGCCGTTTTAAGGAAGGCTCGATTGGGGGACGACGCGGGCGAAGACGTCCCCGTACTGGCCCGAGAAGCCGCCCGAAGAGCTGTCGAAGCACGGCTTGGTCACGCTCCCGCCCTTGGCCTTGACCGGGCCGTAGGCGCAGGCGGGCAGACTCTCCTCCGGACCGCTGTAGACGTAGACTTGATACTGCGTGTTGCAAGCCCCAAGAGCCGAGCACGAACTCTGCGCCTCGGACTCGGCGCTGGCGACCTTGCCGGCGCCCAGCCAACGGTCAAATGCCGATTCCGAAGCGGCCTTCTCCAAAGCTTCCAACTCCAGAGGCCGCCGGTCCGTGGGCGCGATGCCCAGGTACAAATTGGGCTGCCCGGGCGCCTGGATGAAGCCGACAGTCTGACGCCGCGCGAAGCGCCCGGCCTGCCTTTTCCAGGCGCGGTCAAGCGCGATCAAATTCTCCCGGAACTGCTCCAGGCTTTTGTCCTTGGTCGCATCCCGGAGCTCGAGGTATTCGATCCAGTCGAGCACCGTGGACTCCTCCAGCATGGCGACGATGATGGGCCGCTTGCCGTGGCGCAAGAACGACTCCTCCACGGTCGGCCGGCCGGGGAAATACTTCTCCCAATGCAGGTCCGACTCCTTGAGCGTCTTGTAGACGAAGTCCCGCATCTTGCGCGAGGTGTGCGCCGAACCCGTGTAGGTGATGAGGAGGCCCGAGCCCGCCATCTTGAGGCCCCGGGCGACGTCCGGCTCCGGGTTGAACTGGTTGACGAAGAGTCCCGTAGGCACGCCCGCCTTGGCGAATTGATCCGGCGCAAAAAGCCCCACGGGCTTGCCGCCCTGGACCTGCGTCGCCTCGGACATGAATGCGCCCACCTTGACGCCGCTCGCGAGAATGTTCCCGATGATGAGCCGCGCCGCGGCCTGCTCCCGCGCGTTGCCGTGCGACTCTCCGAAGATGACGCCGTCGTAGGCGCCGGATTTAAGGCCCTTGACCACGACGGCGGACATGGCCGCGGGGTCGAGGCCCGGCCGCGCGTCGGCTTGGCCGTACCAGCCCAAAAGCGCCGCGATGTCCCGGGCGTATTCCCCCGCGAGCGCGTTGACGCGTATTTTCTTGGCCGCCAAGACGAAGCCCGGCGAGACGCTGACGGCGGAAAGCCCCTGGATGAAGCCGGAATCGCCCGAGTTTTGCGCGCAGACGGGCGCGGCGGCCAGAAGCGCGGCAGCCAGCGCGGCCATCCAGGTTTTCACGTCCCTAAGCTTAACAGGCCCCCGGGATCCGCGCAAGGGGCTTTTCCGGCCGGGCCGGAGTTGGCTATCATCACTGCGACATGAGCCGCCGCATCCCCGCCCAAGGCGTCAACCTGTTCCAGTCCATCTACGCGCTCGTAGACGGCTACCGCCGCGAGACCGGCCAAGAGCCCTTGAACTTGTCTCTGGGCAACCCGGACGGCGTGCCGCCCGCGGACATCCGCCGCTTGCAGGCGCGCTTTGCTAAGGACCCGGGCTACGACTACCACACCTACGCCGAGGCCAAGAACCTGCGCGGCTTCGCCGAGGCCATGGTGGAGCTGCACTCGGGCCTGCGCGTCCAAGACCACCCGCACCTCGCAGCACTTCCCATCGCGGGCATCAAGACCGCGACCGCGATGATTCCGCTCGTCTGCGGCCTGGCCGCCGCGCGCAAAAAAGGCCGCGCTTTCCGCTTCGCCTCGTGCCTGCCGGCCTACGACGTGGTCGGAGCCTGGGGCGGCTACCTGGGCGCCGAGCGCGTGGTCTGGCCGCTTTTGTCCGAAGACGGCATGAAGCCCAAGCTATCGCGCCTCAAAGCCGCGCTTAAAAAATCCGGCGGCCGCGCGCCGGACTTGATTTTCCTCATCCGTCCCGGCAACCCCACCTCGGTCGCGGCCTCCCAAGCCGAGTGGGACGAGCTCATCCGCTACTGCTTAAAGCACCGCGTGCGCCTGGTCAACGACGCGGCCTACGTCGGGCTCTCCGGGCCCAACCACGTGTCCTTGGCCCGCGCCGCGGCGAAATATCCCGCCTTGGAGTGGCTGGAACTCTACTCCGTGAGCAAGTCCTTCAGCGACCCGGGCGCGCGCCTGGGCGCCGTGGCCGGCTCCAGGGATTTCGTGGAGGATTTCCTGGTCATCAAGGGGAACACGGACTCGGGCCCCGTGCCCTCGGTCATGGCGGCCTACGGGGAATTCTTCTCAAATCGAAGCCAAGCCAAAAAAACGCTTGAGGGTCTGCGCCGCCTCTACAGGGCCCGCATGGACTACCTGGTCAAACGCTTTACGGCGGCCGGCTTAAAACCCGCCTGCCGCGCCGACGCGGGGTTCTTCACCCTCTGGAAAATTCCCAAGCGCGCCTTCGCAGAGGACGTGGCGGCCTACGCGCGGCGCCACGGATTTCCCCCCGCCCGCGCCTTCAACGCGCTGGCCATCGCGCAGGCCGGCATCGTGGGCGTGCACTTCGACGCGGCGCCCCAAAGCGGCGCGGATGAGCCCTTCATCCGCTACGCCGCCTGCGCGGACGTCTTGTCGCCCGGCTTCAAGAAGCGATTCGAAGACGGGCTTTCCCGCATCAAGCCCGCGTATTAGGACGCGGCCGCAGCCCGGCTAGCGCCCGGCGGGGTGGGAAACGCCGAAGGCGTCCCGCGGCAGCTCGTAGCGCGCGATCAAGGCGGCGTTCCGCGCGTTGCGCTTGAGCAGGATGACGTCGTAGCGGTCCGCGTAGACCGCCGCCCAATGTGGGTCGCGCACTCGGCGGATGATGAAGGACTGTCCCCATGGCGTCAGGTCGTGCCAGTCGAAGAAGATGGCGTTGAAGCCGTAGCGCTTCTCCATTTGCCGCCACTTGGCGTCGCTTTGCTGCATGGGCACGTAGACATCGCGGAAAAACGAGGCGGGGTAGGCTTCGGGCCGGTTGTCCACGAAGACGCGCTCCTGCGGGTAGAGGTTGTAGATGAGGTAGCCGCCATTGTCATAGTTGTTCATGACGGGGCCCGCAAGGCCGTTCTTGAGGAAAAAATTCGCCGAATCCTCCACGCCCGGCGCCAAGCCCAGGCCGAAGTTCCCGCGCCAGCGCTGGATAAAATAGGCCGGATCCAGGCGCAGCATGGCGACGGCAACCAAGGCGGCCGCGGGCAGGAGCCAGGATTTGAGCCACGCCGGCGTCCGCGTCACCTTCATGACCGCGCCCCAGTTGGCCGCGGCCAGCGGCAGGGCGAAGTAGGCGAACATCGTGAAGTTGCGCACCGCGAACCACGCCGCCGCGCTGAAAAAGACGCTCAAGAGCAGCTGCGCCGGGGAGAAGCGGCGGCGCAGAAAGTACCACACGGCCAGCCACGAGGCGGCCAAGAGCGCGAAGGCCGCCTCGAAATAGGGCGTGGGCGGGTACTTGAAGAGCCGCGCGATGAACCAGACCGACTGGTTCTCCAGCAGGCGGTAGCCGAAATTATTGAAGATGAAGGCCGGGTAGACCGCGCCTTGAAAGCCCATGGGATTGAACAGCGTGGCCGCGGCGAGCGCCGACAGCAGCAGCGCCATGGCCTTCAAGCGCCTGGCCGAGCGCCGGTCGCGCACGTAATCCCAGCCGGCGTCTATAAGGAAGGCGCCGCAAATCCATGGCCCCAGGAAGAAGTAGATGTGGAGATTCACCCAGAGAATCTCCAGAAACGGCAGGGCGTAGAGCGGGCGCTCGGACACGGCGTTGTCACGGTAGCGCCACAAGACCCAGAGGAAAATCGCCCCCAAGAGATAGCTGAACATCTCCGGGCGGATTTCGGCCCGATCGCCCAGGCAGGGGATGACTACCGCGGCGCAGAAGGCCGCGGCCTCGAAGGAGGAGACGCGGCGCGCCAAATCGAAGAGCACCAGGAAAGTCAAAAGCCCCATCACGATGGCGAACACGGAGAGGCCCTTGAAGCCGAAGGCGCGCTGAATCAGGAAAAAAATCACGCCCGTGCCCCAGTGGTGGTCGATGGCGTGGAAGGCGGGGTAGGTGTAGGAGTAGAGGTTGGTCTCGGGCACGGTCCAGGACTTGAGGATGATGGAGCCGTTCATGAGGTGCCGGCCCAGGTCCGCGGTCGCGAAGTCTATTTTCTGGCACAGGAACATGCCGTAGAAAACCAGAAGGGCCAAAAGCGCCGCGGCTTGAAAAAAGAACGTCGGCCGGGGAACCGCAAAGGCGGGGAGCTTCGCCCCGCGCGCGTGCCCTGGCATGCCTCCATTATATCAACCCGCCCGCGGCCTTTGGTCCCAGGCCCGCCTGGGCCCATCGCTTCTTGCCCGAACGGCGGCTCCGGCCTATCATAGGAATGCCCGAATGAAAAAAACACTTGGCGCGGCCGCCGGCCTGGCGGCGCTGGCTTTGCTCGCCCGCCCCGGACGCGCGCAGTGGCGCGGAAAAAGCTTCTCCTTCGACGAGCGCACCAAGTCCTGGATTCTGCCCGGCGGCAAGACCTCCCAGCCCTACCAGCTTTACAACCCCAGCAACAACTTGGTCGCCCGCTTCTCCCCCTCGGGAGATATCGAGCTCCTCTTTGGCAATTACCCCGACTTCGGGAACAAAAAGCGGCCGGACGACATTTACCTGGACGCACAATCCGCCGGCTCGCCGCTGGCCCTGGATTTCAAATCGCGCTCCGGATTCTCCCGGGGCACGCTCACGCGCCAAACGTTCGCGGACGGGGTGCGGACGATTGAAACGCGCGAGGGCCCCTGGCAAATGACGGAGCGCCAGTTTCTTTCCACCGACTCGGCCGCGCCGCGCGTTCTCGTAGAACGCTACACGGTCGCCAACGCCGGACGCGCCAAGAGCGCGCTCACGCTCGCGGCCCGCTTCACCCCTTGCCTCGCGGAAGCCGAGTACCCCTACACCTCCAGCTTTAAGCCACCCTGCGGCGCGCAGGCGGCGTGGGACCCGGGCCTCGGCGCCGTCGCGGCGCAAAACGCCAAGGGAACTTTGGCCGCGGACGCGGGCTTGGTCGGCGCCGCGCGCGCGCCGGCGTTTTCCCCAGCGGGACAAGGCGCCTTTGGCGCCGAGATGACGATCAGCCTCGCCCCCGGACGCTCGGCCGAACTCGATTTCGTGCTGGCCGTGGGCACGAGCCCGGCCTTGGCCCGCGCGGCCTATGAAGAAATCGCCGGGCGCGGCCCGCGCGACGTTCTTCGCGCGCAGAAAGAGTCCGCCGCCCGCTGGCACAAGCTGATTTGGGAAGACGGAGCCTTCAAGACCGGCACGCACGCGGTCGACGCGCTCAACGAGCTCAAGTACATTCTCAATTCGGACTTCGCCGCGGAAAACGGAGGCTTCACCGCGGCCAAGTACGGCCATCCGGAGATTTGGGCGCGCGACTCTGGCTACGGAAGCCTGGCCGCGACGTACTTCGAGCCCGCGCGCACGCGCACGACTTTGGAAAGCGCCATCCAGGGCGGCTTCGTGGCGGGACAAGACGGCACCTCCATGCTGACCATTGCCAGCGAGCACTACGCGCGCATGACCGGCGACAAGGCGTTTTTGCAAGCGAACCTCCCCCTCTTGGAAAAGCGCATGAACGCGATGTGGAAATCGCGCGACCGCCAAGACATGCTGGTCGACCGCGGCGGGGGCTTGGACACCTGGCGGGACTGGCCCACCCTGCAGGCCATCTTGAAGGGCAAAGCCAACGTCTACCAGCAGGTGCTCTTCTCGGCGGCGCTGGACCGCGTCGCGCGGATGTTGGAGGACGTGGGCCAGGCGCGGCAATCGAAAGTGTGGGAACAGCGCAGCCAAGCGGTGAAGGCCGCGCTAAACGCCGCGGTCAAAGACGGCGGCTTCTGGATGCCGGGCGTGGGCTCCTACGCCGATTTCGTCGATCCCAACAAGCCAGGCGGCTACAGCCCCAAGTACGACGAAGTCGGGCAGAGCCTGGGGATATTGTGGGGCGTGTTCCCCCGCGCGCGCTGGGGCCGGGTGCTCAAGGCCGCGGACAATGACTTGAAGACCCCCGGCGGCCTGGGCCACGCCGACTCCCAGCCCTACGGCGCAAAGCCCGTGTTCAACGACGGCGGCATCTGGCCCTTCGCCAATTTCCTGGAAGCCGCGGCGCAGACCACCGCCGGCCGCAGCGCGGATTTCTTGCGGCTCACCAAGCAAATGTCCCAGCTCTTGTCGGTTTATCCGGACGCGCTGCCGGAAGCCATGGACGTGGACCAGACCAAGGGAGAGCTCAGCTCTTTCTCGACGCTGTGGAACTCGCTGGGGCTCTACGCCGTGGTGCACTCGGTCTACGGCGTGAGCGAAAACGGCTTTACGGGCACGCTGACTCTTTCGCCGCACATTCCCTGGACCATCCCGGGGCGCACGCTGAGCTTGACCGACCTGCCTTTCCAAAACAGGCTGGTCTCCGTCACCTACCGCCTCTTGGACGGCGGCAAACTTGCCGTGACCGTGCGCTCCGTAGAGCGCGGCAAGCACCCGAAGACCGTGACCAGGCGCTTCGTGATGAAGCGCGGGCAAAGCCGTTCCTTGCGCCTGCCTTAAGTCCCTCCCCCTTGACGCGCGGGCTTTGGCGCCGTATAATAAATGACCAGATAGTCAGTTTAGACCCAGGAGACGCCCCATGACCGCAGCAACCCTCGCAGACGCAGTCAAAACCCGCAAGGCCGAGCACGCCGTCGACAATATATTTCCCGCGCGCTGGTCGCCCCGCGCCCTTTCGGGCGAAGCCTTAAGCCGCGAGGAGCTCTTGTCGCTCTTTGAGGCCGCGCGCTGGGCGCCGTCCTCCTCCAATATCCAGCCCTGGCGCTTTGTCTACGCGACGCGCGAGAGCGCCGAGTGGGCCAAATTCGTGGGCTTGATGGTCGAGTTCAACCAAAGCTGGGCCAAGAACGCCGCGGCCCTGATTGTGGTCGTCTCACAACGCGAATCGGTCTACCAGGGCAAGACCACGGTCTCGCGCACGCACGCCTTCGACACGGGCGCCGCGTGGGAGAACTTGGCGCTGCAGGCCTCGCTTAAAGGCTTGGTCGCCCACGGCATGGCGGGCTTCGATTACGCCCGGGCTAAAGCCGAGCTGGGCATTCCGGACAACTTCGACGTGCAGGCCATGATCGCGGTGGGCAAGCCCGGGCGCAAGGAGGATTTGTCCCCGGCCTTGCAGGAGCGCGAAGCCCCCTCCGACCGCAAGCCCTTGGCGGAGCTGGTCTTCGAGGGCAAATTCAAGGCGTAGGCCCCATATATAAGGAAAGAGGCGGCCATGGACCAGGCAGCGCTTGACTCCTATTCCCGCGCCGTGACCGGGGCCGCGGCCAAGGCCTCGCCCGCGGTCTTAAACATCCACGCGCGCAAGGGCGGAAAGCCGGCGGGCTCGGGCTCGGGTTTTTTGTTCACCGCGGACGGCCACGCGATCACCAACAGCCACGTGGTGCACGGATCGGACGGCTTGGACGCCGTCTTGCCCGAGGGCCAGAGCCTGACGGCCGAGCTCGTCGGCGAGGATCCCGGCACGGACCTGGCCCTGCTGCGCGTGCAGGGCGCGGGCCTGCCCTCTTTGTCCTTGGGCGATTCGCGGGGCTTGAAGCCCGGCCAGTTGGTCGTCGCCATCGGCAATCCCTACGGCTTTCAGACCACGGTCACGGCCGGAGTGGTGAGCGCCTTGGGGCGGAGCCTGCGCTCGCAGTCTGGCCGGCTCATCGACGACGTCATCCAGACGGACGCCGCCTTAAACCCCGGCAACTCGGGCGGGCCGCTGTTGGACGCGCTCGGGCGCGCCGTGGGCGTCAACACCGCGGTCATTTTGCCCGCGCAAGGCCTGTGCTTCGCCGTGCCCATCGACACGGCCAAGTTCGTGGCGCGCGAGCTTCTAAAGAAAGGCCGCATCCGCCGGGGCTATCTGGGCGTGGCCGGGCAAAACGTGGCGCTTTCCCCCCACGCCAAGTCCCTGCGCGGGGTCTCGCAAGACGGCGGCATCCTGGTCGTGGGCGTCGAGCCGGGAAGCCCGGCCGCCGAGGCGGCGCTGACCGAGGGCGACGTGATTACGGGCTTCAACGGCCAAACCGTGCGCGGTACGGACGACCTGCACCGGCTTTTGAGCGAGGAAAGCATCGGCGTCAAAGGGTATCTCACCATCATCCGCGGCCGCGTGCTGATGAACGCCGCGGTGACGCCCAAGGAAGACAAGCCCGCATGAGCCCCCAGCCCGCCGCGCTGCCCGCGGCATTCGTCACCGACCTGGGGCCGTTGCCGGCCTTCATGGACGACGACTACGCCTTCGCCTTGGCCGAACTGGGCAAGACTTTGCCGCGCCCCAAGGCCGTCGTGGTCATGTCCGGGCATTGGCTTGCGCGCGAAAGCCTGGGCGTGAGCGCGTCCGCGGCGCCCGGCATCGTGCACGACTATTCCGGTTTTCCCAGGGAGTTCTACGACTTCGACTACCCCTGCCCGGGCAGCCCGGAGCTGGCCGCGGACGTGGTGCGGCGGCTGGCCCAGGCGGGCGTTGTCGCGCGCGAGGACGCCAAGCGCCCCTTAGATCACGGCGCGTGGGCGCCCCTTTCGCGCGTCTACCCCAAGACCGACGTGCCCGTGGTGCAGCTCTCCGTGCCGGCCGGAGAGGACCCGCGCAAAATCATGGGCGTGGGCCTGGCCCTGGCGCCGCTGCGGCAAGAGGGCGTGCTGCTCCTGGCCTCGGGCGCTTTGGTGCACAACCTTCGCCTCCTGCGCCTGGGCGACGACGCCGCGCCCGAGGACGCCTGGGCCAAGGCCTTCGACGCCTGGGTTTTGGAGCGTCTAGACGCCGGCAAAATCGGCGAGCTTTGCGACTACCGGCGCCTGGCGCCCGAGGCGGCCAAAGCCGCGCCCACGCCCGAGCACTTCGACCCGCTCTTCTTCGCCCTGGGCGCGGCCGAGGGCGCCCGGCCCCGCCACCTGCACCGCAGCGTGCGCTACGGCTCGGGCCTGCGCCGCATCTTCGCCTTCGGGGCCTAGCACAAGTTCAATATGCTAGTGCAACACTTTGAGGAATTGAAGACCTGCTGTAGGATAGGCAGGTATGGGGAAAGGGT